>NZ_QAIK01000027.1:0-36693 GCF_003061005.1 Pseudomonas sp. HMWF021
ACAATTGATCGGCTTGCGCATTTATGTGGAAGCCGCGATCGACTTTCCCGAAGAGGAAATCGACTTTCTTGCCGATGGCCATGTGTTGGGCATGCTCGACAAGGTGCGTGACGAGTTATCCACCGTGCTGCGTGAAGCCGGGCAGGGTGCCCTGTTGCGCGACGGTATGACCGTGGTGATCGCCGGCCGTCCGAATGCCGGCAAGTCCAGCCTGTTGAATGCCCTGGCTGGCCGCGAAGCCGCGATCGTCACCGAGATTGCCGGCACCACCCGCGATATTCTGCGCGAACATATCCACATCGACGGCATGCCGTTGCACGTGGTGGATACCGCAGGTCTGCGCGATACCGATGATCATGTGGAAAAGATAGGCGTCGAGCGGGCCTTGAAAGCGATCACTGAAGCAGATCGGGTGCTGCTGGTAGTCGATGCCACCGCGCCGGAAGCGGCAGATCCGTTTGCTCTGTGGCCGGAATTTCTCGAGACCCGGCCAGATCCGGCCAAAGTCACCTTGATCCGCAACAAGGCTGACCTGACGGGTGAGGCGATTGCCCTGGAAGTCAGTGACGATGGCCACGTAACCATCAGCCTCAGCGCCAAATCCGCTGGCGAAGGACTGGAATTGCTGCGCGACCATCTCAAGGCCTGCATGGGCTATGAACAAACATCGGAAAGCAGCTTCAGTGCCCGTCGCCGGCATCTGGAAGCCCTGCGTCATGCCAGTGCGGCGCTGGAGCACGGGCGCGCACAGCTGACGCTGGCAGGTGCCGGTGAACTGCTGGCCGAGGATTTGCGTCAGGCGCAGCACTCCCTTGGCGAAATCACCGGAGCTTTCAGCTCCGATGACCTGCTCGGCCGGATTTTCTCCAGCTTCTGCATCGGTAAATAAGCCCTCCGCTGTTCACAGACAGGCCCATTCGCGGCCTGTCTGCATTCCTCATTTCCCAATTCCTTTCTCAAGTGCCGGCAGATTCCCTCTGCCTGAGCGGATTTTTCCTGTCCGCCACATCAGCGTTTATTCAATTTCTGTGGATTAAGCCCTGTGAATAACTGCCAATGAGGTCAGTTGATAACAGGGCTTCAAAACTGGATATAACTGCCTCTGTGGATAACCAACCCATTCATCCACAGGCTTAAACCGGTTATCCAAGGGCCTCATTGGCACCTGATCACAGGGTTTTGAAACGCTGTACATATTGAATTATATAGTCTGTAGCGATCTATCCACAGAAAGTTTGCTCAGTAAGAATAAACATAAAAACAAAGGTTTTATAAATTTCTCTCTTTTTTATTCTTTTGATCTCGAGTTCTCCACAGCTGGTTAAATTTTGTGCAAAGGGTTCTTTAGGAGGGGCGAAGTCCCTATACTTGTCGACCAGGTCCAGAAACCTGATCTCAAACTATTCCTGAATTACCTACTTAAGCAGGCACGAGGTGCGTGGTGGATTTCCCTTCCCGTTTTGAAGTGATCGTCATCGGCGGCGGTCATGCCGGTACCGAGGCAGCACTGGCCTCAGCACGTATGGGGGCAAAAACCCTGTTGCTGACGCATAACGTGGAAACCCTCGGTGCCATGAGCTGCAACCCGGCTATCGGTGGCATTGGCAAAAGCCATCTGGTCAAGGAAATCGACGCCCTCGGCGGCGCGATGGCCATCGCAACCGATCTGGGCGGTATCCAGTTTCGCGTGTTGAACAGCCGCAAAGGTCCGGCCGTACGGGCAACCCGCGCGCAGGCCGACCGTATTCTTTACAAAGCCGCTGTTCGCGAAATTCTGGAAAACCAGCCGAACCTGTGGATATTTCAACAGGCCGCTGACGACCTGATCGTCGAGCAAGAGCAGGTACGCGGTGTTGTCACCCAAATGGGTCTGCGTTTCTTCGCCGATTCCGTGGTGTTGACTACGGGTACCTTCCTCGGTGGACTTATCCACATCGGTTTGCAGAATTTTTCCGGCGGTCGCGCCGGTGATCCGCCATCGATTGCCCTGGCACATCGTCTGCGTGAACTGCCACTGCGTGTCGGTCGCCTGAAAACCGGTACACCGCCGCGTATCGACGGCAAGTCTGTGGATTTCTCGGTCATGACCGAACAGCCAGGCGATACGCCGATCCCGGTCATGTCGTTCATGGGCAACAAGGAACAGCATCCACGCCAGGTCAGCTGCTGGATTACCCACACCAACGCGCGCACCCACGAAATCATCGCGGCGAACCTCGATCGTTCGCCGATGTATTCCGCTGCCGGTGAAATCGAAGGCATCGGTCCGCGTTATTGCCCGTCGATCGAAGACAAGATCCACCGCTTTGCCGACAAGGAAAGCCATCAGGTGTTCATCGAGCCGGAAGGTCTGACCACCCATGAGCTGTACCCGAACGGGATATCCACAAGCTTGCCGTTCGACGTGCAATTGCAGATCGTGCAATCGATCCGCGGCATGGAAAACGCGCACATCGTGCGTCCGGGTTATGCGATCGAGTACGACTACTTCGACCCACGCGATTTGAAGTACAGCCTGGAAACCAAGGTGATTGGCGGTCTGTTCTTCGCTGGCCAGATCAACGGCACCACCGGTTACGAAGAAGCCGGTGCGCAAGGTTTGCTCGCCGGGGCCAACGCCGCGTTACGTGCCAAAGGCAAAGAAGCCTGGTGCCCGCGTCGCGATGAGGCGTACATCGGTGTGCTGGTCGACGACCTGATCACCCTCGGTACCCAAGAGCCGTACCGCATGTTCACTTCCCGTGCCGAGTACCGCCTGATCCTGCGTGAAGACAACGCCGACCTGCGTCTGACCGAAAAAGGTCGCGAACTGGGTCTGGTCGATGACGCGCGTTGGGCGGCGTTCTGCAAGAAACGCGAAAGCATCGAGCTCGAAGAGCAACGCCTGAAAAGCACCTGGGTTCGCCCGGGCACTCAGCAGGGCGACGCGATTGCCGAAAAATTCGGCACGCCGCTGACCCACGAATACAACTTGCTCAATCTCTTGAGCCGTCCGGAAATCGACTACGCTAGTCTGGTCGAAGTGACCGGGCAGGGCGCGGAAGATCCACAGGTCGCCGAGCAGGTTGAAATCAAAACCAAATACGCCGGTTACATCGACCGTCAACAGGACGAAATCGCCCGTCTGCGCGCCAGTGAAGACACGAAACTGCCTGTGGATATCGATTACACCAACATTTCCGGTCTCTCCAAGGAGATCCAGAGCAAGCTCGGTGCCACGCGTCCGGAGACGCTCGGCCAGGCTTCGCGGATCCCGGGCGTGACCCCGGCGGCGATTTCGCTGTTGATGATTCATTTGAAAAAACGCGGCGCGGGCCGTCAGTTGGAGCAAAGCGCTTGAGTGCTAAGGTCACTTCGCAACACGCCGAAGAGTTATCCACAGGAGCCCGCGCGCTCGGTGTCAATCTCACAGAAACCCAGCACGAATTGCTGCTGGGTTATCTCGCCCTGTTGATCAAATGGAACCAGGCCTACAACCTGACTGCCGTGCGCGATCCCGATGAAATGGTTTCGCGGCATCTGCTCGATAGTCTGAGCGTGATGTCGTTCATCGAAAACGGTCGTTGGCTCGACGTTGGCAGCGGCGGCGGCATGCCGGGCATTCCGTTGGCGATCCTGTATCCGGATTCGCAAGTGACCTGTCTGGACAGCAACGGCAAGAAAACCCGCTTCCTGACTCAGGTCAAACTCGAACTCAAACTGGATAACCTGCAAGTTATCCACAGTCGCGTTGAAGCCTTCCAGCCTGCACAGCCATTCAACGGGATCATTTCCCGGGCGTTCAGCAGCATGGAGAACTTCACCAACTGGACTCGCCACCTCGGCGATGCCGATACGCGCTGGCTGGCAATGAAGGGCGTTCATCCGGCTGATGAGCTGGTAGCATTGCCGGCAGACTTCAAACTCGATAGCGAACACGCCTTGGCCGTACCCGGTTGCCAAGGCCAACGCCATCTGCTGATACTGCGCCGCACGGCATGATTGGGAACACAAGCAAGAATGGCTAAGGTATTCGCGATAGCGAACCAGAAGGGTGGTGTGGGCAAGACCACCACCTGCATCAACCTCGCAGCATCCCTGGTCGCCACCAAGCGCCGGGTGCTGTTGATCGATCTCGATCCACAGGGCAACGCCACCATGGGTAGCGGTGTGGATAAACATGGCTTGGAAAACTCGGTCTACGACCTGCTGATCGGCGAATGCGATCTGGCCCAGGCCATGCATTACTCCGAGCACGGCGGTTATCAACTGCTGCCGGCCAACCGCGACCTGACGGCGGCCGAAGTGGTCCTGCTGGAAATGCAGATGAAGGAAAGCCGTCTGCGCAGCGCACTGGCACCGATCCGTGAAAATTACGATTATATTTTGATCGACTGCCCGCCGTCGCTGTCGATGCTCACGCTGAACGCACTGGTTGCCGCTGACGGGGTGATCATCCCCATGCAGTGCGAGTACTTCGCGCTCGAAGGCTTGAGCGACCTTGTGGATAACATCAAGCGCATTGCCGAACTGCTGAACCCGAACCTGAAAGTCGAAGGTTTGCTGCGCACCATGTACGACCCGCGTCTGAGCCTGATGAACGATGTCTCGGCGCAGCTCAAGGAACACTTTGGCGAACAGCTGTACGACACGGTGATCCCGCGCAACATCCGCCTGGCCGAAGCGCCGAGCTACGGTATGCCGGCACTGGCCTACGACAAGCAATCGCGCGGCGCGCTGGCCTATCTGGCGCTGGCGGGCGAGATGGTTCGCCGTCAGCGCAAAAATTCACGCATCGCCGCTGCCCAGCCAACTTAAGGAATCCCCATGGCCGTCAAGAAACGAGGTCTCGGACGTGGACTGGATGCACTGCTGAGTGGTCCGACTGTCAGCGCGCTGGAAGAACAGGCCGCGCAGGCCGATACCCGTGAACTGCAGCACTTGCCGCTGGATCTGCTGCAGCGCGGCAAATACCAGCCGCGCCGGGACATGGATCCGCAGGCGCTGGAAGAGCTGGCGCAGTCGATCAAATCACAGGGTGTGATGCAGCCGATCGTGGTGCGCCCGATTGGCGGTGGCCGCTTTGAAATCATTGCCGGTGAGCGTCGCTGGCGTGCGAGCCAGCAGGCCGGGCAGGAAACCATCCCGGCGATGGTTCGTGATGTACCGGATGAAACCGCGATCGCCATCGCGCTGATCGAGAACATCCAGCGTGAAGACCTGAATCCGATCGAAGAAGCAGTCGCCTTGCAGCGTCTGCAGCAGGAATTCCAACTCACTCAGCAGCAGGTGGCCGAGGCTGTGGGTAAGTCTCGGGTGACTGTGGCTAACCTGTTGCGACTTATTGCACTGCCGGAAGTCATCAAGACCATGCTGTCCCACGGCGACCTGGAAATGGGTCATGCCCGTGCTTTGCTCGGTCTGCCGGACAATCAGCAGGTGGAAGGGGCGCGACATGTTGTCGCACGCGGCCTGACCGTGCGCCAGACTGAGGCACTGGTTCGTCAGTGGTTGAGTGGCAAACCGGAGCCTGTGGAAGCGGCCAAACCCGACCCGGACATTGCCCGGCTCGAACAGCGTCTGGCCGAGCGCCTAGGCTCTGCGGTGCAGATTCGCCACGGCAAGAAGGGAAAGGGTCAACTGGTGATTGGTTACAACTCTCTCGATGAGCTTCAAGGTGTGCTCGCACACATCCGCTGAAACATTTCCTCATGTAGCGCGCAGTCGGAAATCACTACCTGACAGTTGAATAGGGGCAGAACCGCCCCTATACTCTGCGCGCATTTTGTCGGCACAAATTATGCCAAGTTATTGAATTTCGGCAGCCGACCATTGGAGAGCAATCGTGATGGAAACCCGCAAGCCAAACCGCCTGCCGTTCCATCGCCTGGCGGTTTTTCCGGTGTTGATGGCTCAATTTGTCATTTTGCTCATTGCCGCTTTGGCGCTCTGGCAATGGCACGGAGTCGTTGCCGGATACTCGGGACTTTGCGGAGGCCTGATAGCCTTGCTGCCCAATGTTTATTTCGCTCACAAGGCATTTCGGTTTTCCGGCGCCCGAGCAGCCCAGTCCATCGTCCGGTCATTTTATGCCGGCGAGGCAGGCAAACTGATTTTGACGGCAGTGCTGTTTGCACTGGTGTTTGCAGGTGTGAAGCCATTGGCGCCGATCGCAGTATTCGGCGCTTTCGTGCTGACTCAGTCGGTCAGCTGGTTCGCTCCCCTGCTGATGAGAACAAGACTTTCGAGACCTTAGGGCGTTTGAGGCAACCATGGCAGAAACAACCGCTTCGGGCTATATCCAGCACCACTTGCAGAACCTGACCTTCGGTCAGCTACCTAACGGCGGCTGGGGCTTTGCCCATTCCGCAGCAGAAGCCAAGGAAATGGGCTTCTGGGCTTTCCACGTCGATACCCTCGGCTGGTCGGTCGCACTGGGCCTGATTTTCGTTTTCCTTTTCCGCATGGCGGCAAAGAAGGCGACTTCCGGTCAACCGGGTGCCTTGCAGAACTTCGTTGAAGTACTGGTCGAATTCGTCGATGGCAGCGTGAAAGACAGCTTCCATGGCCGTAGCCCGGTGATTGCACCGCTGGCGCTGACCATCTTCGTCTGGGTGTTCCTGATGAACGCCGTCGACCTGGTACCGGTCGACTGGATTCCTCAGCTGGCCATCCTGATCACCGGCGACCACCACATCCCGTTCCGCGCCGTGTCGACGACCGACCCGAACGCGACCCTGGGCATGGCGTTCTCGGTTTTCGCACTGATCATTTTCTATAGCATCAAGGTCAAGGGCATCGGCGGCTTCATCGGCGAACTGACCCTGCACCCGTTCGGCAGCAAGAACATCTTCGTTCAGGCCCTGCTGATCCCGGTGAACTTCCTGCTGGAATTCGTGACCCTGATCGCCAAGCCGATCTCTCTGGCCCTGCGTCTGTTCGGCAACATGTATGCCGGCGAGCTGGTGTTCATTCTGATCGCTGTGATGTTCGGCAGCGGCCTGCTCTGGCTGAGCGGCCTGGGCGTTGTTCTGCAGTGGGCGTGGGCGGTGTTCCACATCCTGATCATCACCCTGCAGGCGTTCATCTTCATGATGCTGACCATCGTCTACCTGTCGATGGCGCACGAAGAAAACCATTAAGAGCAGCCTCGGCTGATCTGATGTCCCTCCCGGTCAAACGGGAGGGGGCTCCTAACCGGGCCTCTGAAACGATTTGTTTTACCGCTTTAATCTAAAAAACCTAAACCATACGACGTAAAAGTCGGGAGGAAAGATGGAAACTGTAGTTGGTCTAACCGCTATCGCTGTTGCACTGTTGATCGGCCTGGGCGCACTGGGTACCGCAATTGGTTTCGGCCTGCTGGGCGGCAAGTTCCTGGAAGGCGCAGCGCGTCAGCCAGAAATGGTTCCAATGCTGCAAGTTAAAATGTTCATCGTTGCCGGTCTGCTCGACGCCGTAACCATGATCGGTGTTGGTATCGCTCTGTTCTTCACCTTTGCGAACCCGTTCGTTGGTCAGATCGCTGGCTAATTACCCGGATTCTTCCGAGTAATTTGATGTGATGGACAACGTAACTGCGAGGTGTTGGCGTGAACATTAATGCGACCCTGATTGGCCAGTCCGTTGCGTTCCTGATTTTTGTACTGTTCTGCATGAAGTTCGTATGGCCTCCGGTCATCGCCGCTCTGCACGAACGTCAAAAGAAGATCGCTGATGGTCTGGACGCTGCCAGCCGAGCAGCTCGCGACCTGGAGTTGGCCCAAGAAAAAGCGGGTCAGCAACTGCGCGAAGCGAAAGCTCAGGCAGCTGAAATCATCGAGCAAGCCAAGAAACGCGGTAACCAGATTGTCGACGAAGCCCGTGAACAGGCTCGCGTCGAAGCTGACCGTGTGAAGGCTCAGGCTCAGGCCGAGATCGAACAGGAACTGAACGGTGTCAAAGACGCGCTGCGCGCCCAAGTGGGTAGCCTGGCCGTTGGCGGTGCTTCGAAGATCCTGGGTGCCACAATCGATCAAAACGCGCACGCAGAGCTGGTTAACCAACTGGCTGCTGAAATCTAAGCGAGGGCGATCATGGCAGAACTGACCACGTTGGCCCGACCTTACGCTAAGGCGGCCTTCGAGCACGCTCAGGCCCACCAGCAACTGGCCAATTGGTCAGCCATGCTCGGCCTGGCAGCAGCGGTGTCGGAAGACGACACCATGCAGCGCGTGCTCAAGGCCCCGCGACTGACGAGCGCAGAAAAGGCCGCCACGTTCATTGACGTGTGCGGCGACAAGTTTGATGCCAAGGCACAGAATTTCATTCACGTCGTTGCCGAAAACGACCGTCTCCTGCTGTTGCCGGAGATCGCTGCTCTGTTCGACCTGTACAAGGCCGAGCAAGAGAAATCGGTAGACGTGGAAGTGACCAGTGCTTTCGCATTGAACCAAGAACAGCAAGACAAACTCGCCAAGGTTCTCAGTGCACGACTCAACCGGGAAGTGCGCCTGCAAGTCGAGGAAGACAAATCCCTTATTGGGGGCGTTGTCATCCGCGCCGGCGACCTGGTTATCGATGGCTCGATTCGCGGCAAAATCGCGAAACTTGCCGAAGCATTGAAATCTTGAGTTTGAAGGGGCAGCAGAGCAATGCAGCAACTCAATCCTTCCGAAATAAGTGAAATTATCAAGGGCCGCATCGAAAAGCTCGATGTGACCTCCCAAGCCCGTAACGAAGGCACTGTCGTCAGCGTATCTGACGGCATCGTGCGGATTCACGGTCTGGCCGACGTCATGTACGGCGAGATGATCGAGTTTCCGGGCGGCGTCTACGGTATGGCCCTCAACCTGGAGCAAGACTCCGTAGGTGCCGTTGTACTGGGCGCATACACCAGTCTGGCTGAAGGCATGAGCGCCAAGTGCACCGGCCGCATCCTCGAAGTTCCGGTAGGTAAGGAACTGCTGGGTCGCGTAGTCGACGCACTGGGTAACCCTGTTGACGGTAAAGGTCCACTGGGCAACACCGAGACCGATGCGGTCGAGAAAGTTGCACCGGGCGTGATCTGGCGTAAGTCGGTAGACCAGCCTGTACAGACTGGCTACAAGGCTGTCGATGCCATGATCCCTGTCGGCCGTGGCCAGCGTGAGCTGATCATCGGTGACCGTCAGATCGGTAAAACCGCTCTGGCGATCGACGCGATCATCAACCAGAAAAACAGCGGCATTTTCTGCGTCTACGTGGCAATCGGTCAGAAGCAATCGACCATCGCCAACGTGGTTCGCAAGCTGGAAGAAAACGGTGCACTGGCTAACACCATCATCGTTGCAGCGAGCGCTTCGGAATCTGCAGCACTGCAATTCCTGGCTCCGTACTCCGGTTGCACCATGGGTGAATTCTTCCGCGACCGCGGTGAAGACGCGCTGATCGTCTATGACGATCTGTCCAAGCAAGCAGTGGCTTACCGCCAGATTTCCCTGCTGCTGCGCCGTCCACCAGGCCGTGAAGCTTACCCAGGCGACGTGTTCTATCTCCACTCCCGTCTGCTGGAGCGCGCATCCCGCGTTTCGGAAGAGTACGTAGAGAAGTTCACCAACGGCGCAGTGACCGGCAAAACCGGTTCCCTGACCGCACTGCCGATCATCGAAACCCAGGCTGGCGACGTTTCCGCGTTCGTTCCGACCAACGTGATTTCCATCACCGACGGTCAGATCTTCCTGGAATCGGCCATGTTCAACTCGGGCATCCGCCCTGCAGTGAACGCCGGTGTTTCGGTATCCCGTGTGGGTGGTGCCGCTCAGACCAAGATCATCAAGAAGCTGTCCGGTGGTATCCGTACCGCTCTGGCTCAGTACCGTGAACTGGCGGCATTCGCCCAGTTCGCTTCTGACCTGGACGAAGCGACCCGCAAGCAACTTGAGCATGGTCAGCGCGTTACCGAGCTGATGAAGCAGAAGCAATACGCACCTATGTCGATCGCTGACATGGCGCTGTCGCTGTATGCCGCTGAGCGTGGGTTCCTGACTGACATTGAAATCGCCAAGATCGGCAGCTTCGAACAAGCGCTGATTGCTTTCTTCAACCGCGATCACGCCGATTTGATGGCCAAGATCAACGTTAAAGGTGACTTCAATGACGAAATCGACGCTGGCCTCAAAGCCGGTATCGAGAAGTTCAAGGCCACCCAAACCTGGTAAGCCGCAGCGGGAGCCGCAAGGCTCCCGCTTGCTAACCTGATAGGTGTTACATGGCAGGCGCAAAAGAGATTCGCAGTAAGATTGCGAGCATCAAAAGCACGCAAAAAATTACCAGCGCCATGGAAAAAGTGGCGGTCAGCAAAATGCGCAAGGCACAAATGCGCATGGCTGCTAGCCGTCCTTATGCGGAACGTATCCGCCAGGTAATTGGGCATCTGGCCAACGCCAACCCGGAATACCGCCACCCGTTCATGATCGACCGTGAAGTAAAGCGTGTTGGTTATGTCGTCGTGAGCAGTGACCGTGGTCTGTGCGGCGGCTTGAACACCAACCTGTTCAAGGCCCTGGTCAAGGACATGGCGGTAAACCGCGAAAACGGCGTCGAGATTGATCTGTGTGTTGTTGGTAGCAAGGGTGCGGCCTTTTTCCGCAACTTCGGCGGTAACGTCGTTGCAGCTATCAGCCACCTGGGTGAAGAGCCGTCGATCAATGATCTGATCGGCAGCGTCAAGGTGATGCTGGATGCCTACCTGGACGGCCGTATTGACCGCCTGTCCGTGGTATCCAACAAGTTCATCAACACCATGACGCAACAGCCTACCGTGGAGCAGTTGATTCCACTGGTGGCAACCCCGGATCAAGAACTCAAGCACCACTGGGACTACCTCTACGAACCAGACGCCAAAGAGCTGCTTGACGGCTTGATGGTGCGCTACGTGGAGTCGCAGGTGTACCAGGCGGTGGTCGAGAACAACGCGGCTGAACAAGCTGCGCGGATGATCGCGATGAAGAACGCTACCGACAACGCCGGTGATTTGATCAGCGATTTGCAGCTGATCTACAACAAGGCGCGTCAGGCTGCGATCACCCAAGAGATCTCGGAAATCGTCGGCGGCGCTGCCGCGGTTTAACGGTTCAAATATTCAGAGGATCCAGCTATGAGTAGCGGACGTATCGTTCAAATCATCGGCGCCGTTATCGACGTGGAATTTCCACGCGACAGCGTACCGAGCATCTACGACGCCTTGAAGGTTCAAGGCGCCGAAACCACTCTGGAAGTTCAGCAGCAGCTGGGTGACGGCGTGGTACGTACCATTGCGATGGGCTCGACCGAAGGCTTGAAGCGCGGTCTGGGCGTCAACAACACTGGCGCAGCCATCTCCGTACCGGTCGGTAAAGCGACTCTGGGCCGGATCATGGACGTACTGGGCAACCCGATCGACGAAGCTGGTCCGATCGGCGAAGAAGAGCGCTGGGGTATTCACCGCGCCGCTCCTTCCTTCGCTGAACAGGCTGGCGGCAACGAGCTGCTGGAAACCGGCATCAAGGTTATCGACCTGGTTTGCCCGTTCGCCAAGGGCGGTAAAGTCGGTCTGTTCGGTGGTGCCGGTGTAGGCAAAACCGTAAACATGATGGAACTGATCCGTAACATCGCTATCGAGCACAGCGGTTATTCCGTGTTCGCCGGTGTGGGTGAGCGTACTCGTGAGGGTAACGACTTCTACCACGAGATGAAGGACTCCAACGTTCTGGACAAAGTGGCACTGGTTTACGGTCAGATGAACGAGCCGCCGGGAAACCGTCTGCGCGTAGCCCTGACTGGCCTGACCATGGCCGAGAAGTTCCGTGACGAAGGTAACGACGTTCTGCTGTTCGTCGACAACATCTACCGTTACACCCTGGCCGGTACTGAAGTATCCGCACTGCTGGGCCGTATGCCTTCGGCAGTAGGTTACCAGCCGACCCTGGCTGAAGAGATGGGCGTGCTGCAAGAGCGCATCACTTCGACCAAGCAAGGTTCGATTACTTCGATCCAGGCTGTATACGTACCTGCGGACGACTTGACTGACCCGTCGCCAGCGACCACCTTCGCCCACCTGGACGCCACCGTCGTTCTGTCCCGTGACATCGCTTCCCTGGGTATCTACCCTGCGGTAGACCCACTGGACTCGACTTCGCGTCAGCTGGATCCGAACGTGATCGGCAACGAGCACTACGAAACCGCTCGCGGTGTTCAGTACGTGCTGCAGCGCTACAAAGAGCTGAAGGACATCATCGCGATCCTGGGTATGGACGAGCTGTCGGAAGCCGACAAGCAGTTGGTAAACCGTGCTCGTAAGATCCAGCGCTTCTTGTCGCAGCCGTTCTTCGTGGCTGAAGTCTTCACCGGTGCTTCGGGTAAATACGTTTCCCTGAAAGACACCATTGCTGGCTTCAAAGGCATCCTCAACGGTGACTACGACCACCTGCCAGAACAAGCGTTCTACATGGTTGGCGGCATCGAAGAAGCGATCGAGAAAGCCAAGAAACTGTAATCCCGGCGCCCGGCAACGGGCGCTAATTTAGGTTGAGGCAATCAGATGGCTATGACAGTCCATTGCGATATCGTCAGCGCGGAAGGGGAAATCTTTTCCGGCCTGGTCGAGATGGTGATTGCGCACGGTGCACTGGGTGATCTTGGTATCGCTCTGGGTCACGCGCCGCTGATCACTAATCTGAAGCCAGGTCCTATCCGCCTGATCAAGCAAGGCGGGGAAGCCGAGGTGTTCTACATCTCCGGTGGTTTCCTCGAGGTTCAGCCGAACATGGTCAAGGTGCTTGCCGATACCGTGCAACGTGCCGCCGACCTGGATGAAGCTCAGGCTCAGGCAGCTCTCAAGGCTGCCGAGGCTGCTCTGCACGAAAAGAGCGCAGATTTCGATTACGGAGCTGCGTCCGCACGTCTGGCCGAGGCTGCAGCTCAGCTGCGCACCGTCCAGCAGATCCGCAAGAAGTTTGGCGGTTAATCCGTCAGCCGCTTGTTGTGCGATTGATAAAAAAGGGTAGCCTCGGCTACCCTTTTTTCTTTTCCGATTTTTACAACCCGGTCGCAGTTGCTGACCACCCAGGATTGGTAGCCAGTCATGTCTCTCGAAATCGTTATCCTCGCGGCCGGTCAAGGCACCCGTATGCGTTCGGCGCTCCCGAAGGTTTTGCACCCGGTCGCCGGCAATTCCATGCTTGGCCATGTTATCCACAGCGCGCGGCAACTTGATCCGCAGCGTATTCATGTGGTCATCGGCCACGGTGCCGATGTGGTGCGCGAGCGTCTGGCGGCAGACGATCTGAATTTTGTCCTGCAGGACAAGCAACTGGGCACCGGTCACGCCACCGCGCAGGCTGTGCCATTCATTACCGCCGACACTGTGCTAATTCTCTACGGTGACGTGCCGCTGATCGAAGTTGAAACCCTGCAGCGTCTGCTCAAGCATGTCGTACCGGGCCAAATGGGCCTGTTGACCGTAGAACTGGAAGACCCGACCGGCTATGGCCGCATCGTTCGTGATGCTGACGGCAAGGTCACGGCCATCGTCGAGCATAAAGATGCCAGCGAAGCACAACGCGCGATTACCGAAGGCAACACGGGCATCCTCGCCGTGCCGGCCAATCGTCTGGCCGACTGGATGGGCCGCCTGTCGAACAACAATGCCCAGGGCGAGTACTACCTGACTGACGTCATCGAGATGGCGGTCAACGATGGGCTGGTGGTTGCTACCGAACAGCCGCATGACCCGATGGAAGTACAGGGCGCCAACGACCGCAAGCAACTCTCCGAGCTGGAGCGTCATTACCAGTTGCGCGCCGGCCGCCGTCTGATGGCGCAAGGCGTGACCTTGCGTGACCCGGCGCGTTTCGATCTGCGTGGTGAAGTGACCGTCGGTCGTGACGTGCTGATCGACGTCAACGTGATTCTCGAAGGTAACGTCGTGATCGAAGACGACGTAGTGATCGGCCCTAACTGCGTGATCAAGGACAGCACCCTGCGTAAAGGCGTGGTGATCAAGGCCAACAGCCATATCGAAGGTGCCATTCTTGGCGAAGGCAGCGATGCCGGTCCTTTCGCTCGTCTGCGTCCAGGTACTGTGCTGGAGGCGCGTGCGCATGTGGGTAACTTCGTCGAACTGAAGAATGCTCATATGGGCGAGGGCGCCAAGGCCGGGCACCTGACCTATCTGGGCGACGCCGAAATAGGCGCACGCAGCAACATCGGTGCAGGAACCATCACCTGTAACTACGATGGCGCCAACAAGTGGAAGACCGTGCTGGGCGAAGACGTGTTCATCGGTTCCAACAACTCGTTGGTGGCGCCTGTGGATATCTCGTCCGGGGCAACCACCGCAGCGGGCTCGACCATCACGCAGAACGTGGATAACGCGCAGTTGGCGGTGGGTCGGGCGCGGCAGAAAAATATCGACGGCTGGAAGCGCCCGGAAAAGATCAAGAAGAGCTGAGTTATCCACAGCTGCTTTACGATCAAAAGATCGCAGCCTTCGGCAGCCCTACAAAGGGGCCAGGGGTTGCGATTTTTTTATGACCTGAGCTTGACGATTGAAGGCCGATAGGTTTTGATTGCTTCCGTTATCTTTCGAAACGAAATTTAAGAAGCCATGTCGAAACGCAACACACCCCAACGCCGGCATAACATTCTCGCCTTGCTCAATGAGCAGGGCGAAGTCAGTGTTGATGAACTGGCCAAGCGCTTCGAAACTTCGGAAGTTACGATCCGCAAGGATCTGGCAGCACTTGAGAGCCATGGTCTGCTGCTGCGTCGTTATGGCGGGGCGATCACCATGCCGCAGGAGCTGGTCGCTGAACCCGGCCAGAGCGTTTCGAAATACAAACAGGCGATTGCCCGCGCTGCCGTAAAACGCATTCGCGAGCACGCCCGCATCATCATCGACAGCGGCAGCACCACCGCCGCCATGATCCCCGAGCTCGGTCAGCAGCCGGGTCTGGTCGTCATGACCAACTCCCTGCACGTTGCCAACGCCTTGAGCGAACTCGAACACGAGCCGGTGCTGTTGATGACCGGCGGCACCTGGGATCCGCATTCCGAGTCCTTTCAAGGTCAGGTGGCCGAGCAGGTACTACGCTCTTACGACTTCGATCAGTTGTTCATTGGCGCCGATGGCATCGATCTGGTGCGCGGTACCACTACGTTCAACGAACTGCTCGGCTTGAGCCGGGTGATGGCCGACGTGGCGCGTGAAGTGATCGTGATGGTCGAGGCCGACAAGATCGGTCGCAAGATTCCCAACCTGGAGCTGCCCTGGAGCAGCGTCCATACCCTCATTACCGATGATCGCTTGCCCATCGACGCACGCGATCAGATTCAGGCCCGCGGTATCACCGTGATTTGCGCGGCTGTCAGTCAGGAGAAATAAGCATGTGTGGAATTGTCGGCGCAGTTGCTGAACGTAATATCACCGCTATCTTGCTCGAAGGCCTCAAGCGCCTTGAATACCGCGGCTATGACAGCGCCGGTGTGGCGGTTTTCACCAATGATGAAAAGCTTGAGCGCATGCGTCGTCCGGGCAAGGTCAGCGAACTGGAAGCCGCGCTGGCCGAACAGCCGTTGGTGGGCCGTCTCGGTATCGCCCACACCCGTTGGGCTACTCACGGTGCGCCTTGCGAGCGCAACGCGCACCCGCATTTCTCTGGCGATATCGCCGTGGTGCACAACGGCATCATCGAGAACCACGAAGCCCTGCGTGAACAACTCAAAGCGCTGGGCTACGTGTTCAGTTCGGACACCGACACCGAAGTCATCGCTCATCTGCTGAACCACAAACTCAAGGATCAGCCTGATCTGACCGTAGCGCTCAAGGCCACCGTCAAGGAACTGCACGGTGCGTACGGTCTGGCTGTGATCAATGCACAACAACCTGATTGCCTGGTAGCCGCACGCAGTGGCAGCCCACTGGTGATCGGCTTGGGCCTGGGCGAGAACTTCCTCGCGTCCGACCAGTTGGCCCTGCGCCAGGTGACTGACCGTTTCATGTACCTGGAAGAAGGCGATATCGCCGAAATTCGCCGCGATAACGTGCAGATCTGGGACGTGAACGGTAATGCCGTCGAGCGCCAGACCGTGCAGTACAGCGATGGCGCCGAAGCCGCCGACAAGGGCGAATTCCGTCACTACATGCTCAAGGAAATCCACGAGCAACCGTCCGTGGTTCAGCGCACCCTCGAAGGTCGCCTGAGCAACAATCAGGTGCTGGTGCAGGCCTTCGGTCCACAGGCTGCCGAACTGTTCGCCAAAGTGCGCAACGTCCAGATCGTCGCCTGCGGCACCAGCTATCACGCCGGTATGGTTGCGCGTTACTGGCTCGAAGAACTGGCCGGCATTCCGTGCCAGGTCGAAGTCGCCAGCGAATTCCGCTACCGCAAGGTGGTGGTGCAGCCGGACACCCTGTTCGTCACCATCTCGCAGTCCGGCGAAACCGCCGACACCCTGGCTGCGCTGCGCAATGCCAAAGAGCTGGGTTTTCTCGCCAGCCTGGCAATCTGCAACGTCGGCATCAGCTCGCTGGTGCGTGAGTCGGACCTGACTCTGCTGACCCAAGCCGGTCGCGAAATCGGTGTTGCCTCGACCAAGGCGTTCACCACGCAACTGGTCGGCCTGCTCCTGCTGACCCTGTCCCTGGGGCAGGTGCGCGGCACGCTGGGCAAAGACGTTGAAGCCACGCTGGTGGAAGAATTGCGTCGCCTGCCGACCCGTCTGGGCGAAGCGCTGGCGATGGACAGCACGGTGGAAAAAATCGCCGAACTGTTTGCCGAGAAGAACCACACCCTGTTCCTCGGTCGTGGCGCGCAATTCCCGGTGGCAATGGAAGGCGCCCTGAAGCTCAAGGAAATCTCTTACATCCACGCCGAAGCCTATCCGGCCGGTGAGCTGAAGCACGGCCCGCTGGCGCTTGTGGATAACGACATGCCAGTGGTCACCGTGGCGCCAAACAACGAACTGCTGGAGAAGCTCAAGTCCAACCTGCAGGAAGTCCGCGCCCGTGGCGGTGAACTGATCGTGTTCGCCGACGAAAAAGCCGGGATGACCAATGGAGAAGGCACCCACGTGGTGGAAATGCCGCACATCCACGACATTCTCTCGCCGATCCTTTACACCATCCCGTTGCAACTGCTGTCGTACTACGTTGCCGTGCTCAAAGGCACTGACGTCGACCAGCCGCGCAACCTGGCGAAGTCGGTGACGGTGGAATAAGTTATCCACAGCTGACATTGACCCGCAAAAATCGCAGCCTCGGCTGCGATTTTTGTATCTGAATCGAGGACCTCCATGGACCGCTTCCAGGAAATGCAGATCTTCGCCACGGTGGCCCAGGAGCAAGGTTTCTCGGCGGCGGCGCGACGTCTTGGCTTGTCCGCGGCCAGTGTCACCCGGGCGGTGGCGGCGCTGGAGCAGCGCATCGGTACGCAGTTGCTGATTCGCACCACGCGCACTGTGCACCTCAGCGAGGCCGGTCAGCGTTATCTGGAAGATTGTCGGAGAATTCTCGCCGAAGTGCAGGAAGCCGAGGATTCGGCGGCCGGCAGCCACGCCCAGCCTCGTGGGCAATTGACGGTGACCGCGCCGGTATTGTTCGGCGAGCTGTTTGTCACACCGCTGATGGCGGCTTATCTGACGCAATACCCGGACGTTTCGATCAATGCGCTGTTGGTTGATCGGGTAGTCAGCATGGTCGAAGAGGGGATAGACGTCGCGGTGCGCATCGGTGAGTTGCCGGACAGCAATCAGCACGCGATTCGTGTCGGTGAAGTGCGACGAGTGATCTGCGCATCGCCGGCTTATCTGGCCCGACACGGTCGTCCCGAGCATCCGCAGATGCTGGCCGGCGCGCCGGTGGTGGCGACCTCGTCCATCGGCCAGTTGCGCAACTGGCCGTTTGTGGATCAGGGCGAAGCGATCAGCGTGCGGCCCGAGCCGAGGCTGGTGGTCACAGCCAATCAGGCGGCCATTACGGCGGCCTGCCTGGGGTTGGGGCTGACCCGGGTGTTGTCCTATCAGGTCGCGGGCAAAGTGGCATCCGGAGAGCTGGAAATTGTCCTCGCCGACTTCGAATTGCCGCCGCTGCCGATTCATGTGGTGTATCAGGGCGGGCGCAAGGCGCCGGCGCGGGTGCGTAGTTTTGTCGACCATGCGGTGACGTCATTGCGTGAGCATCCGGCGCTGCAGAACGCCGCGTTATTTCATCAGGTGAAATAATGGATTGTGTTTGCTGGTGATTCTGTTGCTTTGAGGATAGGTGGAAGATGGCCTCCATCGGCGCTGCCATCCCGTACGGCGCCACCTCCAGCGGAGTCGACCATGCAAGCGATCAAACTCTACAACTTCCCGCGTTCCGGCCACGCCCATCGCGTGGAGCTGATGCTGTCTCTGCTGCAACTGCCGACTGAACTGATCCTGGTCGATCTGGCCAAGGGTGAGCACAAGCAGGCGCCGTATCTGGCGATCAACAGTTTCGGCCAGGTGCCGGCGATTGATGATGGCGGCGTGGTGCTCGCCGATTCCAACGCGATTCTGGTGTATCTGGCGCTCAAATACGGCAACGGCCGTTGGCTGCCCACCGATCCGCTGGGCGCTGCACGGGTCCAGCGCTGGTTGTCGGTGGCGGCGGGGCCGATTGCTTTTGGTCCGGCGGCGGCACGCCTGGTCACCGTGTTTGGTGCGCAACTGAACGCTGAAGAGCTGATTACCCGCGCGCACAACCTGCTCAAGGTGATGGAGGTGGAGCTGGGCAAGACCCCGTACCTGGCCGGCAGCGAGCCTACCATCGCCGACGTGTCCGCCTACAGCTACATCGCTCATGCGCCGGAAGGCAACGTGTCGCTGGACGACTACGCCAACGTGCGTGCCTGGCTGGCGCGTGTCGAAGCCTTGCCTGGTTTTGTCGGCATGCCGCGCACCGTCGCCGGTCTGCAAAAGACTGCCTGAGGGTCTGGCCCGATCTGATCGAGTTATCCACAATGCGCCGGCGGCGCGGGGAGATGCGTGATGGAACGTTCACCGTGGCACGCTGGCGAGCAAAAACTACAGGCCCATGTTGGCGTTGCCGAGCGTATGGAGGCCTTCGGTCGCAAGGTGATTCGCGACTGGATGCCGGATCAACACCGCGCATTTTATGAGCAATTACCGTTCATGCTGTACGGCGCGGTCGATGCTGACGGGCGTCCATGGGCCAGCGTGCTCGAAGGCGCGCCGGGGTTTGCTCATTCGCCTGATCCCGAGCACCTGCATTTCGCCAGCCAACCCGCTGCCGATGATCCAGCGCAATTGCGCAATGGTGAACCGATCGGGCTGCTCGGCATTGAATTGCATACTCGCCGCCGCAATCGCCTCAACGGTCATGTCGCCAATCTGACCGTGCAGGGTTTCGAGGTGAGCGTGGATCAGGCTTTCGGCAACTGTCCGCAATACATTCAACTGCGCCAGTTCCAGCGGGTGCCGCTGACCGATCCGCAGACACGGCCCGCGCAGCACGGCGACGGTCTTGATGACGCGGCCAGGGCGATGATCGGAGGTGCCGACACCTTCTTCGTCGCCAGCTATGTCGATGTCGATGGCCAACGTGCGGTGGACGTTTCCCACCGTGGCGGTCAGCCCGGGTTTGTCCGGGTCGAGGGCAATCGTCTGACCATCCCGGATTTTGCCGGCAATCTGCACTTCAACACGCTCGGCAATCTCCTGCTCAACCCCAAGGCTGGCTTGCTGTTCATCGACTTTTCCACAGGCGATGTGCTGCAACTGAGCGGGCGAACCGAGATCATCCTTGAAGGGCCGCAGATCGAAGCGTTCCAGGGCGCCGAGCGCCTGTGGACATTCGAGGTAGAGAGACTGGTGCGGCGCCCGGGAGCTTTGGCGTTGCGCTGGCGCTTCGACGGCATGTCGCCCACCAGTCTGCTGACCGGCACCTGGGCCCAGGCCGATGCACGCTTGCAGGCCAAGGCATTGGGTGACCGCTGGCGGCCGCTGCAGGTGACCCGCATCGAAAGGGAGAGCCAGCACATTCGTTCGATTTATCTGCAACCGGACGATGGCGCGGGGATGCCGGTGTTTCAGGCCGGGCAGCACCTGCCGCTGCGCTTCACTCTGGACGGTGAAACGCATATCCGCACCTACAGCCTGTCGAGTGCGCCATCGGATGATTTCCTGCGCATCAGTGTGAAACGCGAGGGCTTGGTTTCAGGCCATTTGCACCAGCAGATCCGGGTCGGCGATATCCTCGAGGCTCGGGCGCCACAGGGTCACTTCACCGTGGCGCCACTGGAACAGCGGCCGCTGGTGCTGCTGGCGGCGGGGGTTGGCATCACGCCGTTGCTGTCGATGCTGCGTGAGGTGGTGTATCAGGGCCTGCGTACTCGCAGGATCCGGCCGACATGGTTGCTGCAGAGTTCGCGCAGCCTGGCCGATCAGCCATTTCGCCAGGAAATCGATCGCGTGCTGGAAAGTGCGGGCGAGGCGGTACGGGTGATTCGCCTGCTCAGCCAGCCGGAGGCCGATGTGCACGAGGGCGAGGATTTCGACCGCCATGGGCGCATCGATGGGGCACTGCTGCGCGATCTGCTGGAGGTCGAGGACTACGACCAGATCGATTTTGCTGTCTGTGGCCCCGGCGCCTTTACCCAAAGCATCTACGACAGCCTGCGTGAGCTGGACATCCGCGACGCACGTATTCACGCCGAAACCTTCGGTCCCTCGACGCTCAAGCGCCAGCCGGATCCGGATGCCGTGATCATCGAGCAGTCACCGGCCGCGGTCGTCTCGGTGCCGGTCGTGTTCGAACGTTCGGCGAAGGAAGCACGCTGGCAGCCGGACGGCGGCAGTCTGCTGGAACTCGCGGAAAGCCGTGGCCTGCGCCCGGAGTTCAGTTGCCGTGGAGGTTCGTGCGGCACCTGCAAGACGCGGTTGATCAGCGGCGCGGTAAATTATCCACAGCCCCCGGCAGACTTGCCGGAAGCGGGGCAGGTGCTGATCTGCTGCGCGGTGCCGGCGCAAAGTGAGCAGCCGCTGGTGCTGGATCTGTAACGCACTCCCCTGTAGGAGCTGCCGCAGGCTGCGATCTTTTGATCCGGGGTTTTTAGAATCAAAAGATCGCAGCCTTCGGCAGCTCCTACAGAGGATCGGTGTTTTGGTGGATCAGGCGTAGGACAGGGCCTTTTCTTCGAGCAGTTCCTGGTACAACTCGGTCCACTTGCGACCCATTTCATCGGCTGTGAATAACTGCCGGTAGCGCGCCTCTGCCTTGACGCCCATGGCTGCCGCACGCACCGGGTCTTCCCACAGCGTGCGCATCGCCTCGCGAAAGGCCAGTGGATTGCCGGGCGGTACTACCAGACCGGTTTCGTTGTGGATATTGATGTAACTGGTGCCGGTGCCGATCTCGCTGGAGATCATCGGCTTGCCGTACATCGCGCCTTCCAGCAAGGAGATGCCGAAGGCTTCGGAACGCAGGTGCGACGGAAACACGATGGCGTAGCTCAGTTGCAGGAGCGCGACTTTGTCTTCATCGCAGAGACGGCCGAGGAAGTGAATGTGGCGCAATCCCAGAGCGGCCGCCTGGGCATGCAGCTCCCGCTCCAGTGGCCCGGCGCCGACGATCACCACCGGGTAATCGAGGTCTTGCAGGGCATTGAGCAGGATGTGCAGGCCCTTGTAATACCGCATGACCCCGACGAACAGGAAAAACTTATCCCCAAGCTGCTGGCGCCAGCGGTTCATCCGTTCGCCATCGGCCTGTGGATAACCTGATTTGTTCAGGCCGTAGGGAATCACCCGGGTCTTGTCCTGAAATTTCTGCAATACGTCGCTGGTGTGCAGGTAGTTCGGCGAGGCGGCGACAATCCGGTCAGCGCTGGCGAGAAAGCGATTCATCAGCGGCCGGTAGAGTCTGAGCAGATGCTTCTGACGGATGATGTCGGAGTGATAAGTGACCACGCTCGGTTTGTTCAGGGCGCTGGCGAAATGCACCAGATCCATGAACGGCCAAGGGAAGTGGTAGTTGACCACGTCGGCCTCGGCGGCCATTTCGCGAAACTGTTTGAACACGCTCCAGGAAAATCCCGTGGAGGCGAACTGGATGTCGAGACGAGCGCGATGCACTTCATGCTGACCGAGTTGCACGACGGGTGGATTGGGGTTGGCGCTGAGGGCCAGAACCTTGCCATCGATGCCGTGCTGGGCGCCGCTTTCGCACAATTGGAAGATCACTTGCTCGATGCCGCCAACGGAGTCCGGCAGGTACGTCTTGAAAAAATGAAGAACTCGCATTCAACCTCCCAAAGCCTGGCGGTAGGCACCGGCCGTAGCCTGTGCACAACGTAGCCAGGAAAACAGCTGCGCCTGTTGCAGTCCGGCTTCTCGGCAGGCCTGCCAATGCGCGTGATCGTCGATCAGCCGGCTCATTGCGTCGCGCAGGCCTTCTGCGTCGTCAGCTTCAATATAATTGCCCGCGTCGCCTGCAACTTCGGGCATGGCCGAGGAGCGGGTGAGAATTACTGGCGTGCCGCTGGCCATCGCTTCCAGCACGGGCAGGCCGAAGCCTTCGTACAACGATGGAAACACCAGCGCCCGGGCACCGGCCAGCAACTGCGCCACTTGCTCATCGGGCAGGTAACCGAGCAGGCAAACATGCCCACAAGCCAGGGCCTGACGTAACTCGTTGTTGAACTGTGCTTGCTGCCAGCCGGCCATACCGACGATCAGCAGTGGAAAGCGCTGGCGCAACGATTCCGGCAACAAGGCGTGGGCACGCAGGGCCAGATTGAGATTCTTGCGTGGCTCCAGTGTGCCGACGCACAGGAAGTATTCCCGCGCCTCGACGGCATGGGCCTTGAGCACTGCCTCGATCGCCTGGGGCTCACGTGGATGAAAACGTTCGGCCACGCCCAGCGGTGCGACCACAAATCGCTCGGCGGGCAGGCCGAAGTACGCTTGCGCTTCATCGGCGATCGCTTGTGAGTCCGTAAGGATCCGTTGCGCCTGCTGCACGCCGCTGGCCAGACGCCGCTCGATTTCCCTGAGCCGTGTCGGGGGCTGGGTGTCGGGAAAATGCAGGTGCGTCAGGTCGTGCAGGGTGATCACGGTCGGGCCGTCGAAATGCAGCGGCCACAGGCTCGGTTCGTGGTACAGGTCGAAATTCTGCGCACGGCCCTGATCGAACCGTTTCTGTTCCAGCCAGCGTCGCGCCTGATAGGCGCCAGGAATCTGCCGCAGCAGCGGTGTCAGGCGTGAATAGCCGGGCATCGCCGCCTCGGGCAACGCTGAACTCCAGCCCCAGCCGTTGAACAGTGTCACTTCAACCTCGCGTTCACTGCGCAACGCGTGCACCAACTCGGCGACGTACTGGCCGATACCGGTGCGAGGCGCCTGCAGAATTCGGGCGTTAAGGGCAATGCGCATGCAGCCTCGCTGGCGCCTTCGGCGCTTCCTGAACATTGCGCGCGGTGCGTTCGGCCAGTTGCGCACTGGCCTCGCGCCAACCGATCCAGCGCCAGTCGGCCACATCCCGTGCCGCCGGGAATTGACCGCTGCTTTCAAACCGGACGATCAGATCCGCGAGGCTTTGTGGTGTCTGCAAATCGAAGTAGGCCATGAATTCGCCGCCTATTTCGCGGAACACCTCGATATCGCTGCCCATGGCCGGCAATCCACGCTGCATGGCTTCTACCAGCGGCAGCCCGAATCCCTCGACAAACGAAGGAAACACCAGTGCGCTGGCGTGGGCGTAGGCGTGTTCGAGGCTGGTGTCGCTCAAATCGTTGAACATGAACAGGCGGCGGTTCAGCTCGGGGTGGTTGCGCACCCGGGCGAGCAGGGCATCGCATTTCCAGCCGATGCGTCCGGCGATGCACAGCCGCGCGGTGGAGCCGGCAGCCCAGGCATGCTCGAACGCATCGAGCAGATAATCGTGATTCTTGCGCGGCTCAATGGTGCTGACCATCAGCAACACCAGCTCTGGCGTGGCGAACAGCTGCTGCAGACGCGGCTCGATCGTGGCATCGGGACTGTGCAGATCCAGTTCGGAGCCGAGGTGAAAGTAGTCAAACCAGCGCTTGTCGGCCTGCGCCGGGCCGATCCGCCGTTGCAGTTCTGCGCGTACCTGATCGCGTACGGTTGCGGAAATCGCCATGTAGCCGTCGGCCGTGCGGGTGATCCAGTCGAACCATTCGCCAAAGACCTGCACCAGCCGTGCGTCGTAGAACTGCGGGTGGGTCAGCGGGATCAGGTCGTAGATCACCGCGACAATGCCCACGCCGTCGCGCTTGAGCTGTTCGACGTGGGGGAAAAAGTCCGAATGCCAGGATGAATCGAGCAACACCAGTTGATCGCCGGGCTCGTGCTGCAACGGTGTGCAGCGCTTGAGCAGTTGCCTGCGGTTGATGCGCCGCAACAGGCGCAACGGCAAGCTGAAAGCACCGGCCATGGTCAGCCGGTACGTCACATACAGCAGTCTGCGCGCCAGCTTCGACGTGCATTTTCGGTCCAGTTGCTGTTGCAGTTGCCAGACTCTATGGGCAACGCGCTCCAGACGTTCGCCAAAGGTCGCAACAGCATTGAGCAGCGGTGCGTCCAGCGCAGCCAGGCGCGTGACCCGGTAGAGCTGATCGTTGAGCGAAACCACCGGCAGGCATTCGACGTCATCCACCCGGTGTGGCAATTGATTGATGACATTGCGTACCACGCGCTGGATCCCGGAGTTGATGGCCGGGTGCTTGAACACATGAGAGCACTCCACCAGCAGTCGGGTCATGGCGCGCGCTCGGTGGTCAGCGTGGTGTGGCGCCTAATCGAGGTCTTGGCGTTGAGCCACGAACAGCCGACGAAGTCCTCCTGACGGTTGTTGATCACATGGAACACCAGGCCGTAGTCGCGCCATTCGAAATTGCGATCCAGGTGAGAGTCCAGACGCGAAAGGCTCAGTGAAACCGAGTAGTTGCCCTTGCCCAGGCCCATCACGAAGGCAAAGCGGTAAGTGAAGCGTTCGCCGGCGTGCAGATCGGTGAGGGCCTTGCCCAGACGATGAGTGTTGATGCCATACATCATCTGGCCGAGACGATCCTTGAGGATGAAGCCGAGCACCATTCGTTCAATGTCGCGGCGAACCTCGACCTGCACTTCCAGTACCACCGGCTGACCGACTTCGGCGGCATCGATGGCGCGATCCTGTTCATCCAGCAGGCGTACGCCGAGAATGGCGGCTTCGCCGGTGCCGGACACCGTCTGTACTTCGCCACCGGCGAGCATTTCCTGGCGTACGACCTGGCCCTCGCGCTCGGCCATCAGCGCGTTGTAATAGTCCAGTACCACTTCCGGCTTGTCGTACATCGCCATGTGGCCGTCCTTGAGCAGGATCGCCGAGTCGCAGATCGACTGGATCGCCGACCGGTCGTGGGACACGATGAGCAACGTGGTGCCGGCCTTGCGGAAGCTGCGGATGCGTTCGAAGCTCTTGTGCTGGAAATAGGCGTCACCCACCGACAGGGCTTCATCGACGATCAGGATATCGGGGCGCCGTGCGGTGGCCACACTGAAGGCCAGGCGCATCTGCATGCCGCTGGAATAGGTACGCACCGGATGATCAATGGCGTCGCCGATTTCCGCGAAGTGTTCGATCTCGGGCATCAGCGCTTCGATTTCGTCGACCTGCAGGCCCAACAGCTGGCCGGCCATGATCGCATTCTGGCGGCCGGTAAAATCCGGGTGGAAGCCCATGCCCAGCTCCAGCAGCGCCGCAACGCGTCCTTCGATTTCGATGGTGCCGCAGGTCGGGTGAGTGGTGCCGGTGATCATCTTCAGCAAGGTGCTCTTGCCGGCACCGTTGGCCCCCACGATGCCCACCGCTTCACCGGGCGCGACCTCGAAAGCGACGTCCTGCAGCACCCAGTGCTGATGGTGACGAATGGGCGACAGCGGAATCAGCCATTCCGCCAGACGGCTCCAGCGGGTCGGATACTGTTTGTAGGCCTTGCCCAGGCCGGTCACGCGAATATGCCCCATCAGAGTTCATCCACCATTTCGCCGACGCGCTGGCGAAACAGCCGCAGGCCGATCAGGCACAGCACCACTGCGCAGAGGAAGACGGGCAGCAGCGAACTCCAGACTGGCCATTGTCCATACAGGAACAGGTTCTGATAGCTGCCGATCAGGTTGGTCAGCGGGTTCAGTTGCAGCAGGCGCTGGACCCATTCCGGGAGAATGCTCATCGGGTACACGATCGGTGTCAGCCAGAACCAGAATTGCAGGCAGATGGCGAAGAGCTGGCCGACATCACGAAAGAACACGTTCAACACGCCCAGGATCATGCCCAGGCCGGCGCAGAACATCATTTGCAGCACAATCAACGGAATCAGGGCCAGCAGGGCCATGCCCGGCCAGCGCCCGCTGATCAGCAGAAAGCCGAGGAACAGACCGATGATGATGGCGAAATTGATCACCGCGTTGCACAGCACGATCACCGGCAGGCAAATGCGTGGAAAGCTGATTTTCTTCAACAGATTGGCGTTTTCCAGAAACATGTTCTGGCTGCGCAGGGTGATCTCCGAGAATAACCCCCAGGCCAGCAGCCCGGCGCAGAGGTAGACGCTGTAGGCCATGCTGTCGTCCACCCCAGGCAGACGGGCGCGCATGATGTGGGAAAAAACCACGGTGTAGACAATGATCATCGACAGCGGATTGAACACGGGCCACAAGGCGCCGAACAGCGAATTGCGATAACGCGCTTGAAACTCCCGTTGCACGCTGCCGAGGATGAATCCCCGGTAGCTGTGTAGCGAGCGGTACAGGGAAAGCAGCATTTAAACCGTCCTGCCGTAATGGTCTTCGAAGCGAACAATGTCGTCTTCGCCCAGGTATTCGCCGCTTTGCACTTCGATGATCACCAGGTCGATCACCCCCGGATTTTCCAGACGATGCTTGTGACCGGCGGCGATGAACGTCGATTCGTTCTTGGCCACCAGATGCGTACCGGTGCCATTGTTGGTGACCTTGGCCATGCCTTCGACCACCACCCAGTGTTCGTTGCGGTGATGATGCATTTGCAACGACAGCTTGCCGCCGGGCTTGACCACGATGCGCTTGATCTTGAAGCGCGGGCCTTCCTCCAGCACGGTGTAGGTGCCCCATGGGCGGCTGACCGTACGATGCAGGCGATAGGCTTCGTGGGATTTGTCCTTGAGCTGCCTGGCGACCCGCCGTACATCCTGGGCACGGTCGGCGTGGGCCACCAGCACCGCGTCGGCGGTGTCGACGATGATCAGGTCATCGACGCCCACCGTGGCCACCAGCCGGCCTTCGCTCTGCACGAAGTTGTTGTGGCTGTCGATGAAGATCGCTTCGCCGCTGGCGCGATTGTTGTCGGCATCGGCGGGAACCAGCGCCGCCACGGCGCCCCACGAACCGATGTCGCTCCAGTCGAAACCGGCGGGCACCACCACGACTTTTTCCGAGCGCTCCATCAACGCGTAATCGATGGAGATGTCGGTGATTTCAGCGAACAGTGCCGGCGACAGTTCCTGTTGCAGGCAGCCGACGGTTTCCACCGGGGCGCTGGCGGCCATGCAGGCGCGGGTCTGTTCCAGAAGCTCAGGGGCGTGCAGTTGCAACTCGTTGATCAGGGTGGCGGTGGTGAAGCAGAACATGCCCGAGTTCCACAGGAAGTTGCCGCTTTCCAGGTAATGCGTGGCAGTTTGCAGGTCGGGTTTTTCCACGAAGCGCTGCACTTTTGCCGCACCTCTGGCGTCCAGCGGCGCGCCGGTCTCGATGTAGCCAAAACCGGTTTCCGGGGCGGTCGGCATCACGCCGAAAGTCACCAGATAACCGTCCTTTGCCAGATTGACCGCGTGTTCGACGGCGCTCTTGAGGGCGTCCTGATTGACGATCAGATGGTCGGCGGGCATCACCACCATGATCGCGTCGTCGCCGTGCAATGCCTGCAGCGCCAGGGCGGCGGCGGCAATCGCCGGGGCGGTGTTGCGCCCGGCAGGCTCCAGCAGGAAGTGCCCGCGATGGCGCGACACGTGGGCGGCGCAATAGTGATCCTTGCTCTGGAAGTAGTACTCGCGGTTGGTCACCGTGACGATGTCGCCCCAGCCATCCAGCAACGCGGCGGCGCGCTGGTAGGTCTTGCCCAGCAGCGACTGGCCGTCGGGCAGGGTCATGAACGGCTTGGGATGGCCCTCGCGGGACACTGGCCACAAACGAGTACCGGCACCGCCGGACAGAATCACGGGGATCAGCATGGCCTACTCCTTGGCGACGCGTTTCATGTCCGCATCCATCATCATGCGGATCAGGGTGTCGAGGTCGGTTTTCGGCTTCCAGCCCAGTACGCGCTGAGCTTTGGCCGGATTGCCGAGCAGCACTTCGACTTCGGCCGGGCGGAAGAACGCCGGGTCGATCTTCACGTAGTCGCGGTAGTTCAGGCCGACGTGGTCGAAGGCAATGCGGCACATCTCGCGCACGGTGGTGGTGACGCCGGTGGCGACCACGAAATCGTCAGGCTTGTCCTGTTGCAGCATCAGCCACATGGCTTCGACGTAGTCGCCGGCAAAGCCCCAGTCGCGTTTAGCGTCGATGTTGCCCAGCGCCAGTTCCTGCTGCTTGCCCTGCTTGATGCGGGCGGCGGCGTCGGTGACCTTGCGGGTGACGAACTCGATGCCGCGCAGCGGCGATTCATGGTTGAACAGGATGCCGCTGCTGGCGTGCAGGTTGAAACTCTCGCGGTAGTTGACGGTGATCCAGTGGCCGTACAGCTTGGCCACGCCGTAAGGGCTGCGCGGGTAGAACGGCGTGCTTTCATCCTGCTGTTCGGCCTGGATCAGACCGAACATTTCGCTGGTGGATGCCTGATAAAAACGGGTGTGCGGACTGAACTGACGGATCGCTTCGAGCAAGTGAGTGACGCCCAGGCCATCGACGATGCCGGTGGTTACCGGCTGATCCCAGGAGGCGGCGACAAAACTCTGCGCAGCCAGGTTGTACACCTCGTCCGGCGCCGACTTGATGACCGCACGCTGCACCGAGCAGGCATCGGCCATGTCCCCGTCCAGATACACGATGTCGGCTTCGACGCCCATCTCGCGCAGGCGCCAGCGCGAATCGCTGCTGCGCCGTGCCACCAGACCGTGAACCTTGTAACCCTTGTCGAGCAGCAGTCTGGCCAGATAAGCGCCGTCCTGGCCGGTGATCCCTGTGATCAATGCACTTTTTGTCATTCTTGTCGTACTCGCTTCTCCCAGTCGGACAGGATCGCCCGCAGGGATTGTTGTATAGAGATTCGCGGCGCCCATCCGGTGGTCCGGGCAAGCCGTTGGTGACTGCCGCAGACCCGGCGCTGATCCGCGCGCCTCATGCGTGCGGGGTCCTGAATCAGTTGCACATCGATCTGCGCCAGATCGCTCAATTGTTCGATCAGGCTGCGGATGCTCTGCTCGTGCCCCGAGCAGATGTTGTAGACCTGCCCCGGCGTGCCTTTTTCCAGCAACGCGAAGTAGGCCGAGATCACATCGTCGACATCGAGGAAGTCGCGGGTGACGTCGATATCGCCGACTTCCAGTTGAGGTGCCTGCAGGCCGAGTTTGATCCGGCTGATCTGCCGTGCGGCGCTGGCGATGACGAAACTGTCTTTCTGGCCGGTGCCGATATGATTGAACGGGCGCGCCACCAGCACTGGCCAGTTTTCACTCAGGCCCCATTGCAGGCTGAGAAACTCCGCCGACAGTTTGCTGACCGCATACGGATTGCGTGGGCAGGGCGGTTGCTGTTCACCGATCGGCAAGTCGGCTTCAGCGACCTGACCGTAGACGTCGCCGGAGCTGACGTACAGGAACGTGCCGGCAAAACCGCGGGCCTTGAGCGCCTGCAACAGGTTGAGGGTGCCGAGCAGATTGATGTCGAAGGTACGCGCCGGGTCAAGAAAGGCTTGCGGGACGAACGTCTGGCCTGCCAGGTGAATAACGGCGTCGGGCATTTGCGTCCAGAGGCCTTCAAGGCTCCGGGGTGCCGTCAGGTCGTAGGGACGTGCCGCAGGCAGCAGTTCCCACGTTGAGTCAGGCGATGCCAGACGCGACTGGATATGTTGTCCCACGAATCCACTCAGACCCGTGACGAACAGACGCTTTTTCAAACAGCGACCCCTTGGTCTTGAATCTTCGCCACTTCCCACAGGCTCTAAGGGATTTGCCGTCAAACCGGTAGCTATACCGATAAGAAGTCAGGCGAAGTCATTGTTGTAGTTGTTTGGCTGCCAATCTGTGCCAATTGCTCGGCAATTTCAACTGGCCAAACCGTGACTGGTCAGTTCTCGTCAGAGTAGCTTGATTTATTCTCGCCGGGCGGTTCACGAATCCGCGACGGATGTGTTTAGAATGCCCCTCGTCGCGTTCCCCCGGGGTTTTTCCGAGTGACTGGAAAACAGGGTGGGCCGGCAACTAAAAACAAGAACAAAAACGGGCCAGAAAATGCAGGACGACCGTCGGCATGCCGATCTCGATCCAGCAGCTCTTGCCCTCATGCATTGAAGCGGCCGGGATGGCGGTTTCATCGTGGGATGCCATGAACTTCATTCTTTACTCGGACGTCAACGACCGTTCCATCAGCCAGAGTCTCGGGCGTCCGGAATACAGTTACTACTTCGTGCTCAAGGCTTATCGCCCGGTGCTCGAAAGCCTTGGGCGGGTGCACGTGGTGTCCTGCACCGCCGAGGTCGATCCGCTTTACCGCCAGTTGCGCGCAGCGGGCGAAGACAGCCTGTTCCTCTCGTTTACCCCGCCGCAGAAAACCCCGACCGACCTTGAGTGCCCGACCGTGTGCGTGGTCGCGTGGGAGTTCGATTCGATCCCTGACGAGCAGTGGGACGACGATCCGCGCCAGGACTGGACGCAGATGCTCGCACGCCAGGGCCGGGTCATCACCTTGTCGAGTCATACCGCACGTGCGATTCGTCGGGCGATGGGGGATGACTTTCCGGTGCTGGTGCTGCCGACACCTCTGTGGGAAAACTTTGCGGCCATCCGCCAGCGCCATGTCAGTGCGCCGGTCAATCCCGGAACCGCGCTGGCGATCAAGGGGTGTGTGTTCGATAGCCGCACGCTGGGCCTGTCTGCCGATGCATTGATTCCCACGCCCCTGACTGCCGAACAAGAGGCCGCACTGGCGGCCGAGATCGAGGCCGCGCGGCCGCCGGCACTGACCCTCAAGCGTCGTTTCGTGATTGCCCGGCACTACTTGCGCCTGTGGGCACTGGACCTTGGCCGCGAGCAGTCGCCCGCCGTGCCACGGGTGCAATATCTTCACCACTGGTACTGGGAAGGCGTGCGCGATCTGGTTTGCGATCGCGTCCATGCCTGGCTTGAACGACGTTTGCCGAACATCGCCGGCGCACCTGTGGTGCCCGTGGTCGAGCCGCCGCCACTGGAATTGCCGGACACCTCGTCAGTGGTCGAAACCAGCGTCGAGGGTGTGGTCTACGTCACCGTGTTCAACCCCAGGGATGGGCGCAAGAACTGGCACCACATCGTCACAGCCTTCTGCTGGGCATTTCGTGAAACGCCCGATGCCACGCTGGTGCTGAAGATCACTCAAAACGATCTGGCGTGCTACTACACCGAGATGATGACCCTGCTCGCGCAGCTTTCACCGTTCGCCTGCCGGGTGCTGGTGCTGCATGGCTATCTCGACGACAGGCAATACGCGCAGCTGTACGAGGCGGCGAGTTTCTACGTCAACGCCTCGCGCTGCGAAGGTCTGTGCCTTCCGCTGATGGAATTCATGTCCAGCGGCAAACCGGTCATCGCCCCGGATCATACGGCGATGCAGGACTATATCGACGAATCTGTGGCATTCGTGGTCGAGGCCAGCGAAGAGCTGACGATCTGGCCCCAGGACAGCCGGATCATCTACCGCACGTTGCGCTATCGGCCGGACTGGGGCTCGCTGAAAGAGGCCTACGCCGCCAGCTACCGCATGGCCAAGGCGCAACCGCAACAGTATCGACGCATGTCGCAGGCGGCGGTCGAACGCATGCATGACTATTGCGCGTTTGCCCCGGTGCAGCAGCGCATGGCGGATTTTTTCGGCCTTGTGCCTCACGCGGCGAGCGCCGGGTCTGTGACGGATAACGCCTCATGCTGATCATCATTCATTCGGAAACCAACCAGCACACCATTGCGCAGAACCTTGGGCGTTCGGAGTACAGCTATTACTTCGTGCTCAAGGAATATCGCCCGGTGCTCGAGCGCCTGGGGCGGGTGGTCGAAGTCAGGGACCCGGCGCAGGAAGTCGACGCGTTGTACCTGGAGTGCCTGGCTCGCGGCGAACCTTGCGTGTTCCTGTCGTTCTCGCCGCCGCATCGCACCCCGTTGCACCTGGCCTGCCCGACGCTGCCGGTGTTCGCGTGGGAATTCAGCACCATCCCCAACGAGCCGTTTGCCGGTGAGCCGCGCAACGACTGGCGCACGGTGTTGCGTGCCTCTGGCGCGGCGATCACCCACTCCAGCTACACGGTCAACGCGGTGCGCGAGGCGATGGGCGAGGATTACCCGATCGTTGCGGTGCCGGCTCCGGTGTGGGACCGCTTTGCCGCTCGCGGCGCGCAATGGCAGGGCGAGCCGCAGAGCGGCCCGCTGCGTCTGAAGATCAAGGGACTGGTGGCCGACAGTCGTCAGCTCGACCTCGATGCCTTCGGCCCCGAGCACCTGCGCCGTGGCACCGGCATCGATTTTGCGGCGCCGGTGACCGAGCAGGAGTTGCTGCTTGACGGTGTGGTTTACACCTCGGTGTTCAACCCCGGCGACGGACGCAAGAACTGGGAGGACATGCTCAGTGCATTCTGCGTGACCTTCCGTGAAAACGACGACGCCACGCTGGTGCTCAAGCTCACCCACCACGATGCCGAACTGGCGCTGAGCGATATCCTTCATCACCTGTACAAGAACCAGTCCTACCGTTGCCGCATCGTGCTGATCTACGGCTATCTGGCGGATGCGGATTACGAACGGCTGGTGCAGGCGACTCGCTATGTGGTCAACACCTCCTACGGCGAAGGGCAGTGCCTGCCGCTGATGGAGTTCATGTCCTGCGGCAAACCGGCGGTGGCGCCACGCACGACGGCAATGATTGATTATCTGAGCGTCGACAATGCGTTCCTGATCGAGTCCACCGACGAACTGACGGCCTGGCCGCACGACCCGCGCAAAGCCTTCCGCACCTTGCGTTACGTGACCAACTGGGCGTCTTTGTGCGTGGCCTATCGCGCCAGTTACGAGGTCGCGAAACACGATCCGCAACGTTATGCACGGATGGCTGTTCAGGCCGTGAGCAGCCTGCAGGGTTTCTGCAGTCAGGCGGTGGCGGAGCAGCGATTGCAGGTGTTTCTCGCGCAGTTGTTCGAGCGCCAGCCTGCTGCAGATGTCGAGGTGCCCGGCCCATGAACGGCAAACGCATTCTCGACATTGAAGTGCTGCGCGCCGTCGCGGTGCTGGGTGTACTGTTCCATCATCTGCAGGGCAGCCTGTTCACCGATCCGGTGCCGCTGCTGGAGAAAATCCACGGCTGGGCGCAGCCGTGGTGGGGCGTTGACCTTTTTTTCGCCATTTCCGGGTTCGTCATCGCCCGTAGCCTGATTCCGGCGTTGCAGGGGTGCAGCAACCGTCGGGAATACTGGGAGCAGACGCGCAACTTCTGGCTGCGTCGGGCTTTTCGGCTGTTGCCGTCGGCGTGGCTGTGGCTGGCGCTGATGTTGCTGGCGTGCGTGTTCCTCAACCGCTCAGGTGCATTCGGCACGCTGCACGCCAACCTGCAGGCGACGCTGGCGGGCGTGCTGCAGTACGCCAACTTCCGTTTCGCCGACAGCTTCTTTCATTACGAGTACGGCAGCAGCTTCGTCTACTGGAGCCTGTCGCTGGAAGAGCAGTTCTACCTGCTGTTTCCGCTGCTGATTCTGCTGTGCCGCAAATATCTGGTCTGGGCCTTGCTGGCGCTGGTGGCGGTGCAGTTGTTCACCCTGCGCACGCCGCTGTTGATGGTGATCCGCACCGATGCACTGGCCCTGGGCGTATTGCTGGCAATGTGGAGCGTGCAACCTTCCTGGCGCCGCTTCGAACCGACTTTTCTGCGTCGCTGGTGGGCCGGTCTCGGGGCATTTGTTGTGCTGGCCGGGGTGCTGAGCTACATGGCCACCGACCGGTTCACCTTCACCTCCTACCGTATCGGCGCCATCGCCGTACTCAGTGCGCTGCTGGTATGGATCGCGTCATACAACCGCGATTACCTGCTGCCGGCCGGTCACCTGCAACGGTTGATGGCGTGGATCGGCAGCCGCTCCTATGGCATCTACCTGATCCACATTCCCGCCTATCAACTGGTGCGTGAATTGATCTTCCGTTTGCAGAGTGCAGGCCTGCCCAGCCCCGCCGGGCATCCGGTGATCACGTTGCTGCTGGCATTCGGTCTGATCGTGCTGCTCAGTGAGCTCAATTACCGTTTCATCGAAATGCCGATGCGCAATCGCGGCAGTGCCCTGGTGCGCCGTCTCGGTACGTCGCGAACCGCCGTCCCATCCTCTGGAGCCACCTCATGTTGAGCCTTTTGAAGAAACTCACGGCGCCGACGCCTGCCCCGGCAGCCGCGCAGTCTGCCGCCGACAAGGTCGATCCGTACATGCTCGGCCTGCACGACGCGATGCTCAGCGGCTGGTTCAACCAGCAGACCGGCGAGCTGTACAAGGACTTTGTGGTGAGCGCGCAGGACACCTTGCTCGATGTTGGCTGTGGCGACGGAGGCAACGTGCATTTCTGCGGCATGCGCGGGGCGAAGATCATCATTGCCGACATCGACGCGGCCAAGGTCGAGGCTACCCGCCAACGCCTGAGCGATACCCCGGCGCGCAGCGTCGAGTGTCACGTCACCGACTGCAACCCGTTGCCGATTGCCGATGCCACCGCCACCCGGGTGGTGTCCACCGAAGTCATCGAGCACGTCGACGACCCGGCGCAATTTCTCGCCGAACTGGTGCGCGTCGGCAAGCCAGGTGCGCTGTACCTGCTGAGCGTGCCGCATCCCAGTTCCGAAGACCTGCAGAAGGGCATTGCGGCGCCGGAGTATTTCCAGAAGCCCAACCACATTCGCATCATCAGCGAAGAGCAGTTCAAGGCGATGGTCAGCGACGCCGGGCTGGAGATCATCAGCCACAGCCAGTACGGTTTTTACTGGTCGATGTGGATGCTGCTGTTCTGGGAAGCCAAGGTCGATTTCAGCAACCCCGATCACCCGTTGCTCAAGCACTGGGCCGACACCTGGCAAGCGGTGCTGAATTCGCCCCGTGGCGCGCAGATCAAGCAGGCACTGGATGCGGTGGTGGCAAAAAGTCAGGTGATCATCGCCCGCAAGCCCTGAGTCACTCTCCCCTGTAGGAGTGAGCCTGCTCGCGATGGCTGAGTGTCAGGCGACATCGATATCGATCGTTACTACGCCATCGCGAGCAGGCTCACTCCTACAGGGATTTGTGTACCCTGCATTTTTGTACCGGCAGGGAATAGGCATTTGATGCGGTTCGGCTTTTCGATTTTGATCGCGGCGTTGCTGCTCGCTGCGTGCGAGCGGCATGACGCCCCCGCCCTCGATCAACAACTTTATATCTGGCAACGCCAATGGACTCCGGCTCATGACGCCGCCCTGCGTGACAGTCGCGAGAGCTTTTCGACATTGCGCGTGCTGGCCTTGCAGGCGTTCCCCAATGACGGCTGGCATCGTGCGCGTATCGATGCGCCGTTGCTCCAGCACGATGGCCGGCCTTTGATCGCGGTGATTCGCCTCGATGGTCAGCTCAAAAGTCTGGATCAATCGCAGGTCACGGCGCAGATTCTTCAGGTTGTCGCCGACTGGCAGGCGCAGGGGCTGACCCTGAGCGGCGTCGAAATCGACCATGACGCGGGCAACGCTCGCCTGGCGCAATACACCGAGTTCCTGACGCATCTGCGTTCCGCGTTGCCCGCGGCGTTGCCGCTGAGCATCACCGCACTGCCGGCGTGGCTCGGCAGTCCACGGTTGCCGGCGCTGCTGGCAAGCGTCGACAGCAGCGTGCTGCAGGTGCATGCCGTCAGTGATCCGCGCCGCGGTTTGTTCAACCCTGAGCAGGCCCGGCGTTGGGCCAGTGACTGGGGGAAAATCAGCAGCAAGCCGTTTTATCTGGCGCTGCCGGCCTACGGTGTGGCGCTGTTGCCGGATGTCGATGGCGCCCCGGTGGTGGAGAGTGAAGTACCGCTCGAGCGCGATGGGCAACGCCGGGAACTGCTCGCTGATCCGTTGCAACTGAGCCAACTTGCAAAGGAGCTGCGTGAGGACCCGCCGGAGCATCTGGCCGGGCTGATCTGGTTTCGTTTGCCATTGCCCAACGATCGCCGCGCCTGGAGCCTGACCACGTTGCGCGCCGTGGCCGGCGGCGATGCGTTGCACAGTCGGCTCGACCTGAGCTTCAGCGAACACGATGGTCTCTACGACATCCACCTCGCCAACCCGGGGAATCTCGACGCGCCCTGGCCTGCGCAATTGCGCGTCAAGGCCAGTGGCTGTGAAGGCGCCGATGCGCTCGCCGGTTACTCGTTGCAACAGAGCGCGGATCTGCTTACCTTCACCCGCCTGCGCGACGGTCGTCTGCCGGCGGGTGGACAACGCGCCATTGGTTGGGCGCGCTGTGCATTTATTGAT
>NZ_QAIK01000027.1:36740-83949 GCF_003061005.1 Pseudomonas sp. HMWF021
TGACCCGTAATTGGCCCCGCCATCTGCTCTGCCTGAGCCTCAGCCTGCCGCTGGGTTCGGCGCTGGCCTGCGGCCCGGACTTTCCCATGCGCCTGCTCGACAATCGCGGGCAATCCCTGGCCGAGCTGCCGGAGGGCAACTTCAACTTCGAGATCAGCCGCCTGGGCAAAACCATCGCCGGGCTGAAGAACGTCACTGCTGCGACGCACAATCCCGACGACATGTACGGCGACGAGAACGAACCTGCGGCGGTTCGCGAGAAAGCCGAACAGGTCGGTCTGAGCGCCGAACAACAGGCGCTGGTCAAGCAATTGCGCGGTCTGACCGATGCGCGTCAGGTCGAGGCGCAGGGCGCCAGCCTGCCAGCGGAAATCCGTTTGTACGTGGCGGGCGCGGTGGCATTTGCCACGGGCGATCATCCCTTGGCGGTCGAGTATTTCAATAAAGTGCTGGCGCTGCCGGCCGATCAGCGCCCGCTGCGCAGCACCTGGGCTGCGTATTCCCTGGGCCGCACCTGGTTTGCCATGAGTGCCGAAGCAAGCGATGCCATCGAAGCGCTCGAGAATGCGCGCGAGGCCTTCCGCCAGGCCCGACAGATGAGCATCGATGGCTTGAGCGATCCGCTGGAGCTGGGGGTTGCCAGCCTCGGTGAAGAGGCACGGGTGCTGCGTACCGCCGGTGACTGGAACGGCGCCATCGAACTGTATGAAGCGCAGAACCTGCACGGTTCGGCCGTGGGTTATACCTCGCTGAAACAACTGATGAATGAACTGGCCGAACTGCCCGAGCCGCAACTGGCAAAGCTGCTGGAGCGCAAGGCTGTGCAGCAACTGGTTACCGCCTCGTTGATCAGCCGCATGGGCTGGTCATTCGACGAGCAACCGCCGAACGAGAAAAAACTGATCCAGCTGCTGCAGAACAGCACCCGTGGCAGCCTGGAAAACGCTGATCGACTGGCGGCGATGAATTACCAGCAAGGCGACTACGCCAGCGCCAAGGCTTTTCTCGAGAACGCCGGTGACGGCGGACTGGCTTGGTGGCTGCGGGCCAAACTGGCCGTGCGTGACGGCGATAAAAATGCCGCGGCTGCCGCTTATGCCAAAGCCGCGCAGGCCTTCCCGCAGACCGAGGATTGGGGTTACCGGCGCACTCCGGACTGGGACTTCGAAACCGTCCAGCCGAAATGCCGGGTCGAGGGCGAAAGCGCAATTCTGGCGCTGCAACGCGGCGAATACCTGCAAGCATTCGTGCAGTTGTATCGCAGCAACAGCATCTATTGGTTCGACGCGGCGACGGTGGCCGAGCGCGTGCTGACGGTCGATGAGCTCAAGCGTTATGTCGATGACAACGTGCCGGCACCACCGGCGCTGACCCAGCAGCAGCGCGACAACTACGTGCCGCTACCGGTCGCCGCTAGTCTGCGCAATCTGCTGGGACGACGCTTGCTGCGCGAGGGGCATTACGAGGAAGCGGTCGGCTATTTCGACAATCCCGATCTGCAGCACAAGGCCCGGCTCTACGGCGAGCAACGGATGAAAGCCGACGCTGCGTGGTGGCCTACCCGACGCGCCAGCGCCTTGTACAACGCGGCGTGGACCGCACGCGAGTGGGGCATGGATATTCTCGGCTACGAGATGGCGCCGGACTACGCCACGTTTGGCGGCAACTACAGCCTGGAAAACACCGAACTGAAAGTCGGGCCGCTGGTGGCCGAGGACGAAGTGAAGCGCCAGAAAGCCAGTGAAGCGCAGCCGGACGAGCGTTATCACTACCGTTTTGTCGCGACCGCGCTGGCCAGTCGGGCCGCTGATAATCTGCCGCACACCAGCCAGGCGTTTGCCGCGGTGTTGTGTAACGCCGCGGGTTTCAACAGCAGTCTGCAAGAGCAGAGCGCGCTGTATCGACGCTACGTCGATGAAGGCCCGTACGTGCCGTGGGCGGTGGACTTCGGCAACCAGTGCCCGTACCCGGATTTCGAAAACGCCGACAAGCGTTACGTGACCCAGGTGACCGACGCGGTGCGCAATTCGTTGCGTCCGTACAAGTGGCCGGTGGTCGGTGTCCTGTTGTTGATCAGTGCTGGTGTGCTGGTGTTGTTCAGTCGTCGGCGCAAGGCGCGCAAACCCTAGGCCTGCTGGATAAACGTCAGGCGTACGGCGAAGCCGATCAGCAGGCTGCCGAACAGCCATTGCTGGACGCGCTGGGCGGTTGGACTGTGTTGCAGCCAGCGGCCCAGCGCGGCGCCGGTCAGGGCGTAGGCGCTGTCGAACAGCAGCCCCACGCCCACCAGCAACACGCCGAGGGTGGCAAATTGGGTCAGCACCGCTGCGCCGTCACTGACAATGAATTGCGGCAACAGCACCGAGCAGAACAGCAGCGCCTTGGGGTTGAGCAAATTGGTCAAAAGACCACGGCGAATCGCTTCGCGCCATTGTCCTTGGGTGTTCGTCACGGCAGTTGCAGTGAGGTTCGGCAACAACGTGCTGCGCAGGCATTGAACGCCGATCCACAGCAAGTACGCCGCGCCCGCCAGACGCACCAGATCAAACGTCCACGGCGCCGCCTTGAACAGCGCGGCCAGACCCAGCGCCGCCAGCGCCACATGACAGCCCCGGGCAATCGCCAGACCGACGGCGGTCGCCAGTGCCGCGCCACGACCCTGACGGGCGCCGGTTTGCAGCAGCAGGATCATGTCCGGCCCGGGCAACAGGAAGACCACCGCCAGTGCCAGAAAAAACAACCCGATGTTTGCCATGTCGCCGCCCTTTCGTTGTCGATTCGGTGAGCAAAGTTTATGGCGCAAGGCCGGGGCAGGTGCTTGCGAAGTCAGCTTCAAAAAGCCTCGTGATTGGCATAACCTGCTTTCTTTTTGCGCCTTGACCATCAGGATCTGCCAACCATGAAACTCGACGCCTTTGATCGCAAGATTCTCGCCGCCCTGCAGCGCAACGGACGATTGAGCAACGTCGAGCTGGCGGACGAGATCGGCCTGTCGGCGTCACCGTGCCTGCGCCGGGTGCGGATGCTGGAGGAGGCCGGGGTGATTCGCGGTTACCAGGCCAACCTGGATCGCGATGAGGTGGGGCTGGGGCTGACGGTGTTCGTCGGGGTCAAGGTCGAACGCCACAACGATGAACAGGCGGAAGCCTTTTACGCAGCGGTCACGGCGCTGCCGGAAGTGATCTCGGCGTTTCTGGTATCGGGGGAGTCGGACTTTCTGTTGCAGGTGGTGGTGCCGGATTTGCGCGCGTATGACCGCTTTCTCAGCGGCTGCCTGCTGAAGCTGCCGGGCGTGAGTGATATTCGCAGCAACTTTGCGATTCACACGGTGAAGACGCCGGGGGCGTTGCCGTTGGGGCATCTGCCGCTGTAGAGCGGGTTGCTCCTTTCGCGAGCAGGCTCGCTCCCACATTCGACCGCAGTCCTCCTGCAGGAACACGGTCAACTGTGGGAGCTGGCTTGCCAGCGATAGCGGTGTGTCAGCGACCGCAACGGTTACAGGACTGACGCCATCGCTGGCAAGCCAGCTCCCACAGGGTTCGGGTGACCATCTACATCTGCGTCGCCATCCCCTCGACATTCATCGCCGCCTGGCGCAAGGCCTCGGAGCGGGTCGGGTGCGGATGACAGGTCAGCGCGATGTCTTCGGCCGAGGCGCTGAACTCCATGGCCACGCAGTATTCACCGATCATCTCGCTGACGCTCGGACCGACCAGGTGCACGCCGAGCACTTCATCCGTGCGTTCATCGGCGAGGACTTTGGCAAAGCCTTCGGTTTCGTGGTTGATCTTCGCCCGGCTGTTGGCGGTGAAGGGGAATTTGCCGACCTTGTAGGCGCGGCCTTCGGCCTTGAGCTGTTCTTCAGTCTTGCCGACCCTGGCCAGCTCGGGCCGGGTGTAGATGACGTTGGGAATCAGCTCGTAGTTGACCTCGCCGGCCTTGCCGACGATCTGTTCCACGCAGGCCATCGCTTCGTCTTCGGCCTTGTGCGCGAGCATCGGGCCGGACGTTACGTCACCGATCACCCACACGCCGGTTGCCTCGGTGCGGTGCTGGCGGTTGGCGAGCATGCCGCGCTTGTCGGTGCTCAGGCCGACGTTCTCCAGGCCCAGACCTTTGGTGTACGGGCGCCGGCCGATGGCGACCAGCACGTAGTCGGCTTCGAGCAATTCGGCGTTGCCACCGGCGGCGGGTTCAACGTTGAGCTGCACGCCGTTGGCCGAGGTGGTGGCGCTGGTGACCTTCGAACTCAACTTGAAGCTGATGCCTTGTTTGCTCAGCGAGCGTTGCAGGGTTTTGCCGGCCTCGCCATCAACGCCGGGGCAGATGCGGTCGAGGTATTCGACCACGGTTACCTGGGCGCCGAGACGCCGCCAGACTGAGCCGAGTTCGAGGCCGATCACCCCGGCGCCAATCACCACCAGATGCTTGGGCACTTCACCCAGCGACAGTGCGCCGGTGGAGTCGAGGATGCGTTGATTGTCGACCTCGACGCCAGGCAGAGGCGTGGGTTCGGAGCCGGTGGCGATAATGATGTCCTTGGCGCTCAGCTCGGTCTTGTTGTCTTGCGCGTCGGTCACCGTGACTTTGCCCGGACCATCGATGTGGCCCCAGCCCTTGATCCAGTCGACCTTGTTCTTGCGAAACAGAAATTCGATGCCTTTGGTCAGGCCGCCTACGCTCTCGTCTTTCTGTTTCATCATTTGCGCGAGGTTGAGCGTGGGTTTGACTTCGATGCCGAGGTTGGCGAATTCCGCACCCATGGCCGCGTCGTACAGCTCCGAAGCATGCAACAAGGCCTTGGACGGCATGCAACCGACGTTCAGGCAGGTGCCGCCGAGGGTGGCGCGACCTTCCACGCACGCGGCTTTCAGGCCCAGCTGGCCGGCGCGGATCGCCGCGTTATAACCACCGGGGCCGCCGCCCAGAATCACCACGTCGTAATTGCTCATGCTGTTACTCCAGGTTGGGAATACCGATCGCTGAAAATAGTAGGTGAATAAAATTACGAACGTAATATGTGCGTTTCCGGACATTTCGGTCAAGGCTTCAGGCAAGCGACAGGTTGCGCATCTTTAGATAAGCGTATTTGTGTACGAATATTTCACGGCTTTCGTTATATCGTAACGAATAAGCCGATGAATCAAAGGTGTTGGGGTGATATGCAAGTCGATCTGGATGTCGATGGCACGCAAGTGACCGGGTTGCCACGCTTTCAACAAGCGGCCACGCAGGGGCGACGATTGCGCCGCCTGGCCATCGGTCTCGGCGCATTGGCCGGGGCAGGGTGGGTGTTGGCGATGTTTATCGGGTTGTTTGCCGCGCAATCGATATGGCCGGCGTTGCTGGTGAATCTCGGTGCAGCGCTGCTGGTGCTGGTCGCCGGCCTGCAGTCGGCATGGTGGGTGACGCAATGGCGTGCGCGGGTCATGCATCCGCTCGCCCATGAGCCGTTGAGCGAAGTCGAGCAAACGGCAGCTGAGGGCTGGTACGAGCGGCTGCTGGAGCGTCTGAGTCAGCGCGGTTTGCATCTGCTGGGGCAGATTGGTGCGGCCACGTTGTGGCTGGGCGGGTGGTCGGTGCTGGTGATGATCGGCATCGAACAGGTCTGGAACCTGGCGTTACCGCCCGCAGCGGTGGGGCTGTCGGCCACCGTGGGCGCGGTACTGATGTTGCTGTTGGGGTTCGGCTTGCTGGTGCTGGAGCGGCAATTGGCTCAGGAGAATCCGGCGCAGTGGCCGGAGGCCGGCTCGCTCGCGCAACTGACACGCGTTGCAATTATCAGTCTGGTAGTGGGCGCGTTATGTCTGTTATTTGCCAGCGAGGCTTCCGTGTGGCCAGTGCGCCTTGCGGTGTTGATCGGAATCTTGCCGGGATTGGTCGCGATTGAGTTGCTATTGCGTGCTGTTCTTTCTGTATTTAGCCCGCGTCGTGAACAGTTGGAACCGACCCTGCTGGCACGCAGTTTTGTCGCCGACATGCTGCGCTGGCCGCCGCAACCGCTTATGGCTTTACAGCATGAATTGCACAACCGTTTCGGCATCGATCTGCGCCAGATCTGGGCGTTCAGCTACATGCGTCGCGCCTTTCTGCCGGTGCTGGCGCTGGTGGTTGCCGTCGGCTGGTTGCTGACCGGCATCCACGAAGTTCCGTTGCAAGGACGCGGCATTTACGAACGTTTCGGCAAACCGGTGCAAGTATTCGGCCCCGGATTGCACGCCGGTTTGCCATGGCCGCTGGGTCGTGTGCTCAGCGTCGAGAATGGCGTGGTGCACGAGTTGGCAACCAGCATCGGCGATGCGCCTGCGCCGACACAGGCTGACCCTGCCGAAGGCGCGGCGCCGATGAGCGCCAACCGTTTGTGGGATGCCAGCCACGTCAACGACAAATCCCAGGTGATCGCCAGCAGTCGTGGCGATCAGCAGAGCTTCCAGATCGTCAACATGGACGTGCGCTTCGTCTATCGCATCGGCCTGCGGGATCAGGACGCCTTGGCCGCCACCTACAACAACGCTGATGTGCCGACGCTGATCCGCAGTACCGCCAGCCGGATTCTGGTTCACGATTTTGCCTCGCGCACCCTCGACGCTTTGCTCGGTGCTGACCGGGTAGGGCTGGGCGAAGAAATCGGTCGTGCGGTACAAGGCGATCTGCAGAAGCTCAACAGCGGCGTGGAGATTCTCGCCACCGTGGTCGAAGCGATTCATCCGCCAGCCGGTGCGGCCAATGCTTATCACAGCGTGCAAGCAGCACAGATCGGCGCGCAGGCGTTGATCTCCCGTGAGCGCGGCGCTGCGGCAGAAGCCAGTAATCAGGCGCAATTGCAGGCTAGCCTGGCCCGCGATCAGGCCAGTGCCAGCGCCCGTGAAGTCAACGCGACGGCGCAGGCGGCAGACCTGAAGTTCAGCGCTGAGCAGAAAGCCTATGCCAGCGCTGGCCAGGCATTCGTGCTCGAGCAATATCTGAGTCAGCTCAGCCTCGGTCTGAGCAAGGCCAGACTGTTGGTACTCGACCACCGTTTAGGCGGCAGCAGCAATGCGCCGACCATCGACCTGCGTACGTTCACGCTGCCGGCTGATCCGACGCCCGCGCGCACCACCGCTCAACCAGGAGTTGCCCCTTGAGCCAGTCGCACACTCACGATTCCCATGACCACAGCGGCCACGATCACGGCCACGCCGGGCATCACCATCATCATGGGCATCATCACCATCACCACGGCGCGCCGGAAGAGGCGGGACCGTTCCCTTGGCGGCGGATCGGCTGGGCGGTGTTGCTGGTGGCGTTTGCCATCGCGGCGGCGAGCCTTGTGCAAGTGCGCTCGGGTGAAGCCACGGTCATCACCCGTTTCGGCAATCCTTCACGGGTGCTGCTTGAACCCGGTTTGAGCTGGCGCTGGCCGGCGCCTTTCGAAGCGGCGATCCCGGTGGATCTGCGCCTGCGCACCACCTCCAGCGGTTTGCAGGATGTCGGCACTCGCGACGGTTTGCGCATCATCGTTCAGGCCTACGTGGCGTGGCAGGTGCAGGGCGACCCGGATAACGTGCAGCGCTTCATGCGTGCGGTGCAGAATCAGCCGGACGAAGCGGCGCGGCAGATTCGCACGTTTGTAGGCTCGGCGCTGGAAACCACCGCCAGCAGTTTTGATTTGGCGGATCTGGTAAATACCGATGCCAGCAAAGTGCGTATCGCCGATTTTGAAGCGCAACTGCGTCAGCAGATCGATCAACAACTGCTTGCCACTTACGGTGTGCGCGTGGTGCAGGTGGGTGTCGAACGTCTGACCTTGCCTTCGGTCACACTCACGGCCACGGTCGACCGGATGCGCGCCGAGCGTGAAACAATCGCCACCGAACGCACCGCCATCGGCAAGCGTGAAGCCGCGCAAATTCGTTCTGCTGCCGAGCGCGATGCACGAATCGTTCAGGCCGACGCGACAGTTAAAGCTGCAGAAATCGAAGCGCAATCCCGAGTCGAAGCGGCGCAAATTTATGGCCGTGCCTACGCTGGATCGCCGCAGTTGTACAACCTGCTGCGGTCGCTGGACACTTTGGGCACCATCGTTACGCCGGATACCAAGCTGATTCTGCGCACCGACGCTGCGCCGTTCCGGGTATTGGTGGACGGCCCGCCGAATGTCGAAAACAAATCCGGATCGCAGCCATGAGTGATGAAGTTCCACGTGGAACACATTCGCTGAGCAGTCCGTGGATTCAGGCCGGACGCCTGGCGTTTTTTGCCTTGTACGCGGTCACGGTGTTGGCCGCGTTAGCCTGGGCGTTTTCCAATGTGCGGCAGATCGATCCGCAGAATCGCGCCGTGGTCCTGCACTTTGGCGCACTGGAACGCATCCAGAATGCCGGGCTGCTACTGGCCTGGCCGCAGCCATTCGAGCAGGTGGTGCTGCTACCGGCAGCGGATCGGGTGATTGAGCGCCGGGTTGAAAATCTGCTGCGCAGCAGTGAGGCGATCAAGGCCGACCGGGTTGCAACCTTTGCCACCCCTTTGAGCGATGCGCTGGCCGGCTCCGGCTATTTGCTGACTGGCGACGCCGGCGTCGTTCAGCTGGATGTGCGTGTGTTTTACAAAGTCACCGATCCCTATGACTTCGTGTTGCAAGGCGATCATGTGCTGCCGGCACTGGATCGGCTGGTCACCCGCAGCGCTGTGGCTTTGACCGCCGCCCGGGATCTGGACACGATTCTGGTTGCCCGACCGGAGTTGATCGGCGCCGATAACCAGGCGGCCGAACGTCGCGAACGACTGCGCGGTGATCTGGTGCAAGGCATCAACAAGCGCCTGGCTGAACTGAAAGCGAGCGGGCAGGGCATCGGCATCGAAGTGGCGCGGGTCGACGTTCAGTCGAGTCTGCCGGACCCTGCGGTCAGCGCTTTCAATGCTGTTCTGACCGCCAGTCAGCAAGCCGATAAAGCAGTTGCCAACGCACGCACCGAGGCGGAAAAACTCACCCAGACCGCCAACGAGCACGCCGATCGCACCCTGCAATTGGCCCATGCGCAGGCCGGCGAGCGGCTGGCGAAAGCCTCCGCCGACACCGCCACGGTGCTGAGCCTGGCCAAGGCTCAACTGCAAGGCACCGACCCGCAGATGCTGCTGCGCTTGTACCGCGAACGCATGCCGAAGATTCTCGGCCAGGCCGGTTCCGTGACCACGGTCGATCCGAAAGACGATTCCCGCCTGATCATTCAGGGAGCCAGTAAATGACTGCGACCACAGCCACACCGAGCCTGTTGTCCTCGGCCGAACAGCGCCGCGCTGCCCGACAATTGACTTTGGCGATGCTCGCCCTCGGCTTGCTCGGCCTCGGGCTGATCTGGCGCTGGCTGGTCCCGGAGCAAACCGGAGTCAGTCAGTTGCTGCTGGGTTTCGCCTCTTTATTGGTGGCGGTGCCGGTGATGCGTTCGGCGTGGTACAGCCTGCGTTATCCGAGCCTGCACGGCATCACCGATCAACTGATTGCGCTGGCGATGCTCGGTGCGTGGGCGACCGGGGATCTGCTGACCGCCGCACTATTACCCATCATCATGATCTTCGGCCACGTGCTGGAAGAGCGCAGCGTGATCGGTTCGCAGGAAGCGATCCACGCCCTCGGCCAGTTGACCCGCAGCCACGCGCGCAAGATTCAGGCGGACGGTTCGATTATCGAAGTCGATAACGGCACGCTCAAGCCCGGCGACACGTTAGAGGTGCGCGCCGGGGATCGGGTGCCAGCGGATGGCCGGGTGTTGTTCGGCCAGGCAAGCCTCGACACGGCATTGATCACCGGCGAGTCGGTGCCGGTGGAAACGGCGGTGGGCATGACGGTGTTCGGCGGCGCGATCAACCTCGACGGCTTGCTGCGCATTGAGGTGACCCGCACCGGCGATCAATCGACGCTGGGTAAAGTCATCGCACTGATGCAGAACGCCGAACGCTCGAAGCCACCCATCACCCGTTTGCTTGAACGTTATGCCGGCAGCTACATGGTGCTGGTGTTGTTGCTGGCAGCGGTGACCTGGTTTGTCACCCATGACGCGCAAGCCATGCTCGCGGTGTTGGTGGCGGCATGTCCTTGCGCTTTGGTGCTCTCTGCGCCGGCCACGGCAATTGCCGGAGTGGCGGTCGCGGCGCGCCACGGCATTCTGATTCGCAGTTCAGCGTTTCTTGAGGAGTTGGCAGACCTTACTTCGCTGGTGGTCGACAAGACCGGCACTCTGACCTACGGCACCTTGCGTTTGCAATCGATCAACAGCCCGCGTCTGGAAGCGTCTACGGTGATGGCACTGGCAGCCAGTCTCGGCGCGGCCAGCAGCCACCCTGTCAGCCGCGCGCTGGCGGGGTTGGTCAGTCAGGAACAGAGCCTTCCGCTGACGGACATTCACGAGCGCCAGGGTCTGGGTGTCGTGGCCATGACCGCGCAGGGCGAGGCGGCGCTGGGGCGTCCCGAACTGTTCGCGCAACTGGGTATTGTCACCACCCGCGTCCCCGAACATGACGGGCCGATTGCCGGGTTGGCGTTGAATGGGGAGTTCGTCGCTTGGCTGCTGCTGGCCGACAGCGTCAAACCGGAAGCGCGTTTTGCTCTCAATGAATTGCGTGAACTGGGCCTGGGCCGTCAGTTGCTGCTGACCGGTGACCGCCAGAGTGTCGCGCAGACGCTGGCTCGCGAAGTGGGGCTGCAAGAGGTCGAAGCCCAGGCGTTGCCCGAGGACAAACTCAACCGCGTGCTCAAGGAAATCGCCACTGGGTTCCGGCCGATGGTGGTGGGGGATGGCATCAATGACTCGCTGGCGCTCAAGGCCGGTGTGGTGGGTGTGGCGATGGGCGCGGGCGGTGCCGACATTGCGCTGGCTTCGGCGGATATCGTCCTGATTGGCAGTGACCTGCGCCGCCTCGGCACCTGTGTGCGCCTGAGCCGGCAGTGCCGCAAGACTTTGCAAGTCAACGTGATCATCGGACTGGGCTGGACGCTGGCGATTGTCATCTTCGCCGCCTTCGGCTGGCTCGGCGCTGCCGGGGCGATGATTGCAGCGTTGCTGCACAATCTAAGTACATTGCTGGTGTTGGGCAATGCCGGCCGCTTGCTGCGGTTTCAGGAGCCATTGTTGAAACTTCAGGACTAGCTCACGCAATTTTGCGAACTGTCGAGGCGCGAAGCAGTCATCTGTGAAGGTGCTCTTGCCCGGGGCGCACTGGCGCCCTTGGGCCATCGCGGCTCATAGGGGCGGACTATCAAATCGATAGCCTGCTATTTTTCAAGGATGGTCTACCCTCAGATCTGACGTCTGAAACAAGGGGGATTTTCCATGCTCGCGCAACTTCCACCGGCCTTGCAGAATTTGCAGCTTCCACTTCGCCTGCGACTCTGGGACGGCCATGAGTTCAATCTGGGCCCGGCGCCCAGCGTTACCATCGTGGTCAAGGACCCGACGATGGTCACCCAGTTCACCCATCCAAGCCTTGACGCGCTGGGGGCGGCGTTTGTCGAAGGCAAGCTCGAACTGGAGGGCTCGATCAGCGAAGTCATCCGGGTTTGCGATGAATTGAGCAGTGCCTTGCTCGACGAGGATGAAGGCGCCCAGCCTGTGCGAGCGGTGCACGACAAGGAAACCGACGCCAAAGCCATTTCCTATCACTACGACCTGTCCAACGAGTTCTACCAGCTGTGGCTGGACAGCGACATGGCGTATTCCTGCGCCTATTTTGAAACCGGCAGTGAAACCCTCGAGCAAGCGCAACAGGCCAAGTTCCGGCACCTGTGTCGCAAGCTGCGTCTGCAGCCCGGCGATTACCTGCTGGATGTCGGCTGCGGTTGGGGTGGGCTGGCGCGTTTTGCCGCACGGGAATTCGGCGCCAAAGTGTTCGGCATCACCCTGAGCAAGGAACAACTGGCACTGGCCCGCGAGCGCGTCAAAGCCGAGGGCCTGGAAGATCAGGTTGAACTGCAACTGCTCGACTACCGCGATCTGCCCCAGGACGGGCGTTTCGACAAAGTGGTCAGCGTCGGCATGTTCGAACACGTCGGCCACGCCAACCTCGCCGAATACTGCAAAGTCCTGTTTGGCGCGGTGAAAGAGGGCGGTCTGGTGATGAACCACGGCATCACCGCCAAACACACCGATGGCCGCCCGGTCGGGCGTGGCGCCGGGGATTTCATCGAGAAATATGTATTCCCCAATGGCGAACTGCCGCACCTGGCAATGATCTCGGCCGAGATCAGCGAAGCGGGGCTGGAAATTGTCGACGTCGAAAGCCTGCGCCTGCATTACGCACGCACGCTGGACCACTGGAGTGAGCGGCTGGAGGACAACCTCGAAGCTGCGGCGAAAATGGTGCCGGAACAGGCGCTGCGAATCTGGCGCCTGTATCTGGCCGGATGCGCTTACGCCTTTGCGCGGGGCTGGATCAATCTGCACCAGATCCTGGCAGTGAAAGCGCACGCCGATGGTAGCCATGAGTTGCCTTGGACGCGGGACGACATCTATCACCCGTAATGCCTGAGCGCCTCTCTCCCGCTGTGGGGAGAGGTGCTGGTCAGAGAATCGGGGAAATCAGCCGGGCGATCCGCATGCCGACCTGTTGCAGGCGATGGATCTCCCGGCTTTCTTCTTTGGCGACTTCGTAAGCCTGCTCGAAGTCAGCGTTGAGCATCTGTTCCACGCTGGCGGCGAAGTCGCTGTCGACGGTCAGCAACATCACTTCGAAATTCAGCCGGAACGAACGGTTATCCAGATTGGCGCTGCCGATGGCGCTGATTTCGCTGTCGATCAACACCACTTTCTGATGCAGGAACCCCGGCTCGTAGCGGAACACCCGCACGCCGGCGCGCACCGCTTCGAAGGCATACAGGCTGGACGCGGCGTAGACGATGCGGTGGTCGGGGCGCGATGGCAGCAGCAGACGCACATCGACGCCACGCAGAACCGCCAGACGCAACGCGGCGAACACGGCCTCATCGGGAATGAAGTATGGGCTGGTGATCCATACCCGCTCGGTCGCTGCGTGGATCGCTTCGACGAAGAACAGCGAACAGGTTTCGTAAGCGTCGGCCGGGCCGCTTGCCAGCAACTGGCAGAGCACACCGTCATCCGGGTAGACGTCCGGCAGGATCAACGGCGGCAATGCGCGCGCAGCCCAGAACCAGTCTTCGGCGAACGACTCCTGCATACAGGCCACCACCGGGCCGCGTACCTGAATGTGAGTATCACGCCAGGGCGCCAGCGGTGGTTTCTCGCCCATGTATTCATCGCCGACGTTGTGCCCGCCGACAAAACCGAGCACGCCATCGACCACGACGATTTTGCGGTGGTTGCGGAAATTTACCTGGAAGCGATTGAGCCAGCCGCTGCGCGTGGCGAAGGCTTTGACCTCGACACCGCCGTCGCGCAGCGCCTGCACATAACTGTGGGGCAGGGCGTGGCTGCCGATCCGGTCGTAAAGCAGATGGATCGCCACGCCTTCGGCGGCTTTTTTCAGCAACAGGTCGCGCAGGCGCTGACCGAGGCGGTCGTCGTGGATGATGAAGAACTGGATCAGCACGGCTTCGCGTGCCTGATCGATGGCCCGGAAAATCGCGTCAAAGGTTGCCTGGCCGTTCACCAGCAACTGCACTTCGTTGTTCGCCAGACACGGCATGCGCCCCAGCTTGGGCATGGCGCGCAGCGAGGCGTAGGCATTGGAGGCGCGGGCGGTGAGGGCTTCTTCGACCCACGGGCGCCAGTTCAGCTCGGAGATGGCCTGGCGCATCTGCTCGTTGGCCTGGCGCCGCGCCTTGATGTAACCGTCGAAGGTACTGCGACCGAATACCAGATAAGGGATGAGGGTCAGGTAGGGAATGAAAATAAGCGACAATGCCCAGGCGATCGAGCCTTGGGCGGTGCGTACGGTCAGCACCGCGTGGATCGCGGCGATCAGGCCGAGGGTATGTATCAGGGCAATCAGATAACCGAAAATGTGCGGTCCAAAATAATCCATGGGGCAACCTTGCTCCTGAAGATTCGATGCTTAACAGACCATGTTCCGCTGCGATTGTCGCTATTTAATTGGTGCATGAACCGAAGCAACCGGCCGACGTCTAACGGCCACTACTGATCAGGAGTTTTTTCGATGAACGTTCGTCTGCTGGGTTTGGCGCTGGGCCTGGGTTTGGCAATGCCGCTGGTTGCGCAGGCGCAAATGCTGCAGCCGGGGCTGTGGGAAATGACCTCGAGCAACGTCAAGGTCGATGACCAGCCCATGGATGTGCAATCGATCCTCGGCCAGTTGCAGGGCCAGATGACCCCGCAACAGCGCGCGGCGCTGGAGAAGAACGGGATCAACATCGGCGGCAAGGGCATTCGTGCCTGCCTGACGCCGCAGCAGGTGGCGACCAACGATATTCCGCTGGCCGATCCGCAGTCGGGCTGCAAACAGCAGATCACCGAACGCACCGGCAACCAGTGGAAATTCCACTTCAGTTGCCCGAAAGCACAAGGCACCGGTGTCGCCACGTTCCTCAGTGATCGTGAGTTCACCACTGTAGCCAACGGTACGTTCAATGCCATCGGCATTAACCAGAAGGGCAGTCTGGAAACCCGCGCGGTGTGGTTGGGTCAGGATTGCGGCACTGTGAAGCCGAGAGCTTAAAAGCTTCGCGAGCAAGCCCGCTCCCACAGGGCCAAGGTGATTCCTGTGGGAGCGAGCCTGCTCGCGAAGGCGTCTTGGTTGTCACCGCATAAACCGCAGCGCCAGCCCCTGACATCCGTCGTTGATACGCTGCTCCCGCCAGGCAATCTGCCCCGACACCAACGTGGTATTCACCCGATAGCGGAAAGTCTTGTCAGCAAACGGCGTCCACCCGCACTGTGACAGAATCGGCTGCCGCGACACTTCCAGAGCCGCTGGCTCAACCAGCACCAGATCCGCCCAATACCCTTCGCGCAAATAACCCCGATCCGGAATCGCAAACAGGTCCGCCACCCGGTGACTGGTTTTCGCCACCAGCGTGGTGATTGGCAGCACACCATCGGCCACCAGTTCCAGCAGTGCCGGCAAGGCGTGCTGCACCAGCGGCAAACCGGCAGGCGCTTCGGCATACGGGCGCTGCTTTTCTGCCCAGGTATGCGGTGCGTGATCGCTGCCGATGACGTCCAGTCGATTGATAAGTAACGCCGCGCGCAGGGCATCGCGGTCGGCTGGTGTCTTGATCGCCGAGTTGCATTTGATCAGGTTGCCGAGGGCTGGATAGTCGCGGTCATCGAACAGCAGATGATGCAGGCAGACTTCTGCGGTGATGTGCTTTTGCGCGAGCGGCTTGTCCTCGAACAACGCCAATTCGCGGGCGGTGGTCAGGTGCAGCACGTGCAGGCGAGTGCCGTGCCGTCTCGCCAGTTCCACTGCCAGCGACGAAGAGCGGTAGCAGGCGTCGGCATCGCGTATCAGCGCATGGATATTCGCCGGCAGCTGTTCGCCCAGGCGTTCGCGCAGCCGGGCAGCGTTGGCTTCGATGCTCGGCGTGTGTTCGCAGTGGGCCAGCAGAATCGTCGGCACTTCGGCGAACAGGCGTTCGAGAATCTGCGGATTATCCACCAGCAGGTTGCCGGTGGATGCACCCATGAACACTTTGACCCCGGCCACTTCGCAGGGAATTGAGTGCAGCCACCGTGTCGAGATTGTCCTGGCTCACACCGAAGTGGAAGCCGTAGTTAGCCACGGAATTGATCGCCGCTCGACGCTTTTTATCCGTCAGCGCTTCGAGGGTGAGGGTGGCCGGTCGAGTGTTGGGCATGTCCATGAAACTGGTGATGCCACCCGCCACCGCAGCGCGCGACTCGCTATGAATACTGCCCTTGGCCGGCGCTCCCGGTTCGCGAAAATGCACCTGGTCGTCAATCATCCCCGGCAACAGCCATTGACCGTTGGCGTCGATTTCCACGTGGGCATTCTCACCTTCGATGCTGCGCGCAATCTTGACGATACGGCCATGACTGACCAGCAGATCGCCATCGAACTCACGTTCTTCGTTGACCAGTCTGGCGTTGCGAATCAGCACGCTGCTCATGGTTCAGAACTCGTTCTGCAAGGCTTTGTAACCGCGCACCAGATCGACGTTGGTGCGCGCCACGTCTTCGGAAAACTCCGAGGCGCTGACACTCACCGGCGGGAACTGCGAGAGGTCGGTGTTGGGGCCGATGCGGGTGGTGGAGGGCACGTAAAACGCCTCCGGCAAATCTCGGCCGTCGACTACCGAGTTGTGTCGAACCACGCAGCCATCACCGACTGCGCAATTGAACAGCACACTGTTGAATCCGATGAATACCCGGTCGCCGACCACACATGGGCCATGCACGATCGAGCGGTGAGCGATCGAGGTGAATTCGCCGATGGTCACGGCGGCGCCGGATTTGGAGTGGATTACCACGCCATCCTGAATGTTCGAATTGGCGCCGATGATGATCGGTTCCATCTGGCCTGAAGCGTTCACTTCGTCAGCGCGGATCACCGCATAGGGGCCGACGAACACGTTCTCGCCGATGACCACTTTGCCGCAGATGATCGCGGTTTTGTCGACGTAGGCTGACTCGGCTATTTGTGGCAGATCGCCGGAAGGATTCTTGCGGATCATGGCTGGCTCAGCGCCTCGTAAAGGGTGTTGAGGTTGTATCGAAACAAGCCGGCGAAGGTGCTGGCCGGGCCGCTGGCGGCGAGGGCATCGGAGTACAGCGTGCCACCGATGTGCGCACCGCTCTCATCGGCGATCTGCTTGAGCAGGCGTGCGTCCTTGATGTTTTCCATGAACACCGCTTTGACCTTGGCCTGACGGATCTGGGTGATCAGCGCAGCGACTTCGGCAGCGGAAGGTTCGCGCTCGGTAGACAGACCTTGCGGCGCCATGAAGTCGATTCCGTAGGCCTGTCCGAGATAACCGAACGCATCGTGGCTGGTGACGATCTTGCGATTACCCGGCGGCAGGGAGCCAAGTTTGGCCTTGGCTTCGGCGAGCAGAGCGTAGATCTGTTTCAGGTAGGCCTGGCTGTTGCGTTGGTAGTCGGCCTTGTTTGCCGGATCCGCAGCGATCAGCGCCTTGGTGATGTTGGCGATGTACAGCTCGGTATTCGCCAGATTGTGCCAGGCGTGCGGGTCGGGCACGGTCTCGCCATCCTCATCCAGCGAGCGAGGAATCACGCCGCGGCTGGCACTGACGACCGTGGCTTTGGTCTCGGTGCTGGTCACCAGACGATCGAGCCACGGCTCGAAACCCAACCCGTTCTTGATGATCAGTCTGGCGTTGAGCAGCGCTTTGGCGTCATCGGGCGTCGGTTCGTAGGTGTGGGCATCGGCATCCGGGCCGACCATGTTGGAGATCTGGATATGCTCGCCGCCCACCTGATGCACCATGTCGGCGAGGATGCTGAAGCTGGTGACCACCGGCAATTTTTCCGCCGCCGACAACGACATCGACAGCATCAGGCTGAATAACACGAGTAAAACGCGCATCGGGAAACACCTCATTGGGATGTGAGCAAAGGCGGGCGGCGCAGCAGGCCGTGCACCGGTCCGAACACGACCGACAGCAGATAACCGATCCCTGCGACCAGCACGATGGCCGGACCACTGGGCAGCGAGTAATAGAACGAGATCAATAATCCGCACCACACCGAGAGGCAGCCGATGAGCGCCGAGATGGCAATCAGGGCAGGCAGGCGACGACTCCAGAACCGCGACGCGGCGGCGGGCAGCATCATCAGACCGACCACCATCAAGGCGCCGATGGCCTGGAAACCGATCACCAGATTCAGTACAACCAGCGTCAGGAACACACCGTGGGCGAGCGGCCCGAGCCGGCTGACGGTTTGCAAGAACAACGGGTCTAGCGTGTCGAGCAGCAGCGGTTTATAGATCAAGACCATGGCGACCAAGCTCAGTCCCGAGACCCACAACATGCCGGTGAGGGTCGGGCCATCGACGGCGAGTGCCGAGCCGAACAGCAAGTGCAGGAGGTCGAGGCGCTTGCCGGCGATGCCGAGAATCAGCACGCCACTGGCCAGCGAGATCGGATAGATCGCGGCGAGACTGGCGTCCTCACGCAGGCCTGTGCGGCGGGTGATCCATGCAGCCAGGCCGGCCATGCCCAATCCGGCGCCGAGACCGCCAAATGTCAGCGCCGGCAAACTGAGGCCGGCAAACCAGAATCCCAGCGCAGCACCGGGAAGGATGCCGTGAGCGACTGCATCGCCGATCAGGCTCATGCGCCGCAGGATCAGGAACACTCCAAGAGGCGCCGTGCTGCAGGCCAGGACCAACCCGCCGAGCAGGGCGCGGCGCATGAACACGAACTCGTTGAACGGTTGCCAGAACTGCGCGACAGCGTGCATCAGGCCACCTGCATATCGGGTGTTTGCTGGATCAGTTCGGCACTGGGACCGAACGTGCATTCACGGTTTTTGATCAATAGCGTCTGCGGGATGTGTTGGCGCACGGCGGCGAGGTCGTGGCACACCACTAACAATGTTCGCCCTTCGGCGTGCCAGGCGTGGATGTGCTGCCAGAGCAAATGCTGGCCCAGTTCATCGAGGGCGGCGTGGGGCTCATCGAGCAACAGTAGCGGGGCATCGGTCAGGGTAAGGCGAGCGAGCAGGGCGCGTTGCAATTCGCCTCCGGAAAGGGCCATCAGCGGACGCGCTCCCAGTCCGTTCAAGTGCCAGTTATCGAGTGCGTCAGCGAGACGTTGCGCGCGCAGTTTTGTTGATAAGCGCCGGCCCCAGAATCCGGCGGCTACCAGTTCTTCCAGGCTGATGGGGAACTGTCTGTCGAGATGCTGCTGTTGCGGCAGGAACGACAATCCACCCTGACGTGGAACACCGAGGGCGACTTGTCCCGACAAGGGTTTCTGCAGTCCGGCGATGACTTTCAGCAGGCTGCTTTTGCCGCAACCGTTGGCACCGACGATGGCGCTCAGACTGCCGCGTTCCAGATCGAGTGTCAGGGGGGAAGTCAGCGGTTGGCCTGGAGCACCCCAGCTCAAAGTCTGGCAGCGGATCATGCGAGTTCTCGGTGCCAGTGACTTTCGGCGACGGCATCGTGGGCGTGAAGGCTTTCAGCGTGAATGACTCGAATGTGAAAGCCACTGACGCCGGGGGAGCGGCGCAGAGCCAGATTCAGTCGCCGTGCGGCGTCTTCGCAGAACATTAGGTTCTGACCGTTGGCCAGAGCGAAGGCTTGTTCGTCAGCGCGTTTCACGGCGGTTTGCACGGCAGTGCCCAGGGCAGCCTCTGCATCGTTGATGATTACGCTAAGGGGCAGTTCGTCGATGAATTCATCCAGATGCATGCGTAGCCGCGCGGTGCTACGTTGGCTGTGTGGGGTGGCGACAATACCCTGGCTTGATCCAAGCCAAGTCAGGATTTCGGCATGCTGGAGTGCCTTGTTGGCAAAGTCGGTGATGAATTGCTGTTGGATCAACTGGCGTGCCAATGCTGCTGAGCAGGGGCAAGTCGAGGAGTAAGGCACGTCGATTTTCAGTTCCACGTGGAACATTTTGTTTTTCAGACTTGCTGAGATGCTCACTGGATAGCTTTTCCAACCGGCCAGCGGGCTGACTAATGCAGGTCTTTTCAACAGCATTTCGCTGTGGATAGTCAGGTAGGCGCTGTTGGATAAACCCTCATGGCTAGCCAGAAACTCCTCCAGTACCTGACGCAAAACGAACGGCGTGAGGTCTCGCTGCTCAAGACCTGCCAAAGCCAGGTACAGGCGCGACATGTGAATACCGCGCGCGTCATCGTCCTCCAGGCTCACGCCTGCATCAGCCTTTGCGTTCAGACGCTGGCCTTCCAGCACGATCGGCAGAGCAATGCCGCACATTCCCACCCAATCAAGGGGTAAGGCCTGGTGAGCGGCTTGGTTAGCAATATCCGGAAGTGTCAGCGAATTCATGTTCGGAACCATCGTGTTAATTGAATTGGATGTTACATTATAACAATTCAAATCACGATGCCTTTTTCATGAACGGGTTTTCATATGCACAGACGTCATCTGCTTAATCTGCTTCTCGCCAGCATGGCTTTTGCTTTCCCTTTCACTGTGTCGGGTGCGCAAATTCGCAACGCGCGGCTTTGGCGTTCGGATGAGAAGCTGCGGTTGGTGTTCGATCTGAGTGGTCCTGTACGCTACAAAGCCTTCTCCCTGAGCGCACCAGAGCGTTTGATTATTGACCTTTCCGGAGCGAGCCTGAGCGGGGATTTCAGTGAACTGGCGTTGGCGGGTACGGGAATACGGTCCATCCGCTCCGGGGTTTTTGGTCGCGAAGGGACGCGAATTGTCCTTGATCTAAACCAACCGATGCTATTGAACAGTTTTCTTCTGGCGCCTCAAGGTGACCAAGGGCACCGCCTGGTGCTCGATTTGGTGGACGCCAAACAGGTACCAAATAAAGCAATGGTTCCACGTGAAACACCTTCGAATGAGGCTCACCCCAGACGCGACATTATTGTTGTCGTTGATCCAGGCCACGGAGGCAAGGACCCGGGCGCGGTTGGTGCGAAGGGGATTCGGGAAAAAGACGTGGTGCTTTCCATCGCGCAATTGCTCGCTAAGCGGCTAAAAAGAGAAAAAGGCTTCGACGTGAGACTGGTGCGCAACGAAGACTTTTTCGTGCCACTTCGCAAACGCGTAGACATCGCACGTCAACACAAGGCAGACATGTTTATCTCGGTACATGCCGATGCCGCACCTCGCCTGACGGCGTCCGGTGCTTCGGTGTTCTGCTTGTCGCAGGGCGGCGCGACTTCAGCCACCGCGCGTTTTATGGCGCAGAGGGAAAACGGTGCCGATTTGCTTGGTGCCACAAGTCTGCTCAATCTCAAAGACAAGGATCCGATGCTCGCCGGGGTAATTCTGGACATGTCGATGAATGCCACCATCGCCGCCAGTCTGCAGCTCGGCAGCAACGTTCTCAGCAGCTTGGCAGGTATTACGAACCTGCATCAGAAGCGTGTGGAACAGGCCGGATTTGCCGTGTTGAAGTCGCCGGATGTGCCGTCGATTCTGGTGGAAACCGGGTTCATTTCCAATGCGCGCGACAGACAGCGGCTGGTCACTGCCCGTCATCAGCAAGCTATCGCCAACGGTCTTTTTGACGGTTTGCAGAGCTACTTTCAGAAGTATCCGCCAATCGACAGCTATATCGCCTGGCAGCAACAGCAGACAAAAGCGCAGGTTTAACAGCCGGTCATTCGATTGCAGGTGAACTTCGCACTGCTGCCGCCGGAGCTGGAGAAGCGATTGATCGTCGTCCAGCCGACCCGGCGGGTGTAGCCCACCCAGGCTTCCCCGTCAGACGCGATCCCGGTGAAGAACGTCAGTTGGCCGAAGCGGCTGTTGGTCTGCGCCCAATAGCGTTTGCCTTCCTTCTCAAACCCCCGCAGGTAAATCGTATTGCCCACGGTATTCACGCTGTAGGCGTTGCCTTGGGCATCGATGCAGGCCAACAGGTTTGCGCTGCGTGTGCAGCTGGCGAGTGCGGGAATTTGTCCCCAGGCATGGGTGCACGACAGTAACGCAAGACTTAGCAGCGAGCATTTCAGGGCGTTTCTCATCACGATTCCCAGTGAGCAGATGTCACGCAGCTTCCTGTGCTTTATCGGTTTGAGCAAGAACCGGGGCTGGCTTATTCATATTGTTATACTATAACATTAATCTCAATTCAGCTTGAGCGCGCCAATTTCAAGCGTCTGCTTCTACATATTGCTGTTTTGGAGCCACAGAACGCAGCGCGCTACGCCAAACCTGGCAAAAGCCCGTATTGGCTACCACCCGATGAGGATTATCCAATGTCATCAAAGCTTCCCGTGACCGTTCTTTCGGGCTTTCTCGGCGCCGGAAAAAGTACGCTTTTGAATTACGTACTACGTAATCGAGAAGGCTTGCGCGTCGCTGTCATCGTTAACGATATGAGCGAGATCAATATTGATGGCAGCGAAGTCCAGCGTGATGTCAGCTTGAACCGCGCCGAAGAAAAACTGGTAGAGATGAGTAACGGTTGTATCTGCTGTACGTTACGCGAGGACTTGCTCGAAGAGGTCAGCAAACTCGCCCGCGAAGGACGATTCGACTACCTGCTCATCGAGTCCACCGGTATCTCTGAGCCATTGCCGGTCGCTGAAACATTTACCTTCCGCGATGAGCACGGGCAAAGTCTTGCCGACGTCGCACAGCTCGACACCATGGTTACGGTAGTCGATGGTGTGAATTTCCTCCTCGATTATCAGGCTGCGCAGAGCCTCGCCTCCCGCGGCGAGACTTTGGGTGACGAAGACGAGCGCTCGATTACCGATTTGCTGATCGAACAAATCGAGTTCGCCGACGTACTGCTGATCAGCAAGATCGACCTCATCAGCCGTCAGGAGCGCGAAGAGCTGATGGCAATCCTCAAGCGCCTCAACGCCCAGGCGGAAATCATCCCGATGGTGATGGGTGAGGTGCCGCTGGAGAAGATCCTCAACACCGGGCGTTTCGATTTCGAAAAAGCCGCTCAAGCGCCGGGCTGGTTGCAGGAATTGCGCAGTGAGCACGTGCCGGAAACCACGGAATACGGTATCGCCTCGATGGCCTACCGCGCACGTCGCCCGTTTCATCCGCAGCGCTTCTTCAACTTCATCGATCGTCCGTGGACCAACGGCAAACTGCTGCGCTCCAAGGGCTATTTCTGGCTCGCCAGCAAACCCACCGACGCAGGCAGTTGGTCGCAGGCCGGCGGTCTGATGCGTCATGGTTTTGCCGGGCGCTGGTGGCGTTTCGTACCGAAAAGCCAATGGCCGCAGGATCAGGAAAGTACCGCAGCGATCATGGAAAACTGGACGAACAGTGTCGGAGATTGCCGTCAGGAGCTGGTTTTCATAGGCCAGAACATGGATTTCTTACAGCTCAGGTCAGAACTTGAGGCCTGCCTCCTCACGGACGAAGAGATGGCTGTCGGCGTGGGAGGTTGGCGCATGCTGCCTGACCCGTTCGGCCCTTGGCACGATGAGGCCGCCTGATGCTCGCGCTCAAATTGCAGCAAAATCGTGCCCGTTATCAGCATCAGGGGCCGACGCCCGAAACGCTGACGCGAATCCTCGCAGATGACGTCAATCTCGCAGTCTGGCAGCGTCAACTGCCGCTACACATCGCCGATTTCGCAGAGTTGCTGCTGTCGCTCAACGAGCCTTTGGCGGAGTCGCTCTGCATCGAATTGCCGACTGAAGACGCCGATCCGGATCTGAAAGGATTGGCCGCCGGGTTCCGTGATCTGCAAGGCTACGAAGGCTTCATCGCTGACCTGCAATGGCTGGTGAGTGCGTTCGCCTGTCTGCTGGGTGCACGGCGCATCGGCTTGCGTCTGCGGGTGCTGGATAAGGCCATGTGTCCGCGTTTTCACGTCGATCACGTGCCGGTTCGCTTGATCACCACGTATGGCGGAATCGGTAGTCAGTGGATCAAGGAAGGCGCAATGGATCGCGACCAATTGGGCCAGGCCAACGCCGAGCCGCAAGGCATGAGCCAGATCCAGCAACTCAAGCGCGGTGATGTGGCGCTATTGAAAGGCGAAAAGTGGCACGGCAACGAAGGTTTTGGGCTGATTCATCGCTCCCCGCAACCGGCGCCGGGTGAGCGACGGCTGCTGCTGACCCTCGACTGGCTAGGCTGAAGCTTACGGCTTGAGCCACTGGCCCTGGCTCTGGCCTTCGCAATACGGCTGCAGATACGCCGCGTCGGAGGCGACACCGTAATAGTGGATATCCTGGCGATAGGGCATATTGGCGACTTGCGCGTTGCTGCACACGCCGAACGCACCGCTCGGGCATTGATCGACGTACTGCACTTCGACTTTTTGCCCGGCCAGCGTCGGCTGGCAGAAGCCGTCGCTGAACAGTTTCGCGGGAATGCTGCGGTTCTGCTGGCAGACCTTGACGTCGAGCCGCTCACCCTGGCTGTGCACAACACAGGCTTGAGCCCAGGCTTCGCTCGACAGCACCATCAACAGCAACGACCATCCCATCCAACGCATGTCCAATCCCCTCAGAAAACGCCCAGCCATGTTGCAGAACATTCCTACCCATGTCATCGCCGGCCCTCTGGGCGCCGGCAAGACCAGCCTGATTCGCCAGCTCATGGCCCAGCGACCGGCAGGCGAGCGCTGGGCAGTGCTGATCAACGAGTTCGGCCAGATCGGCCTCGACGCCGCGCTGCTGACCCGCGACGCCGATGGTATCGCACTGGGCGAAGTCGCCGGAGGCTGTTTGTGTTGCGTAAATGGTGCGCCGTTTCAGATCGGCCTCGGCCGTTTGCTGCGCAAGGCCAGACCGGATCGGTTGTTCATCGAGCCGTCCGGGCTGGGCCATCCAGCGCAGTTGCTCAAGCAGTTAGGCGAGGCGCCGTGGCTGGGTGTACTGGCGCTGCAGCCCTGTGTGCTGGTGCTCGATGCCCAGGCGCTGGCCGCCGGCAAAGCATTGCCGCCCGCTCAGCAGGACGCCTTGGCCAGCGCTGGTCTGCTGTTGCTGAACAAGGCAGAAGGTCTGGACGAGGCTGTGCGGCAGACCATCGTGCAGCGTTTGCCGTCAGCGAGACTGATCTGGACCCAGCAGGCGCAACTGCCTTTGCACGCGTTGCCCGGCGCGGCTGCGCAAGCGGTGGCGGGTGCGGATAACCTCGTGGTGCCGCAGGGTGTGGGGGCGATTGCGGCGGTCTGGAGTGATCCGGCATCGCCGATCTGCCTGAGTCAGGCGCAGGAGGGTGGCTGGAGCATCGGCTGGCGCTGGCACCCTGGGCAGAAATTCGATACTCAACGCCTGAGCCTGTGGTTGAAGGCGCTGGGCTGGAGAAGAGCCAAACTGGTCATCCACAGCGAGCAGGGCTGGGTTTCGGCCAATGCTCTGGATAACGCCGAGCTGGAGTGGAAGCCCAGTGAGTGGCGCCGGGATTCGCGCATCGAGCTGATCTTTGCCGATGCGCAAAGTATCGATGATTTGCAGTCAGGCCTGACGCAATGCCGGGTGCAAACGGGTTAGCTCAAGGCTTCCACTTGTTGTGTTCCTGACGCCACTGGCTCAACTCGATCACTTCGGCCCGTGGACGAGTGACCTCGACCACCGGTGGCGTGTCGTCGAACGGAGCCGGGTAGGGCGCCAGTTCGATCGAAGCGCTGTGCGCGCCAAACTGGGTGATGGTGCCGTTGTGCCGGGTTTCACCGGTCACGGTGAACTCGAAGTTGTAGACCCGGGCCAGACGCCGCCGACCGCTGGCATCCTTGATCAAACCGATTTTCTTCAAGGCGACGTTGCCATCCAGCAACTCGACGCCGACGTTGATGCAATGCTGCTTGACCCGCTCCAGCGCCCGCTCGCGCAAGCCGTGGTTGTGCCATAGCCAGGCGCCGGCAGCGGCGAACAGCATCAGCACAAAGATGTTTTCGAGGGTCAGCATCAACAGGAAACTCCAAAAGATAGGCGCAGCTTAACTGCGTCGCCGGTCTGTCGTACAGGCTGTGTTTCGTCGCATACTGCGCGGCTTGAATTTCAATCGTTTTACGGAATAACCCGAATGAAACGTACGCCTCATCTGCTCGCCATCCAGTCCCATGTGGTCTTCGGCCACGCCGGCAACAGCGCCGCTGTGTTTCCGATGCAGCGGGTCGGGGTGAATGTCTGGCCGCTCAATACCGTGCAGTTTTCCAACCACACCCAGTACGGGCAGTGGGCCGGTGAAGTGCTGGCGCCGCATCAGATCCCCGAACTGGTCGAAGGCATCGCCGCCATCGGTGAGCTGGGCAATTGCGACGCGGTGCTCTCCGGTTATCTGGGCAGCGCGGCACAGGGCCGGGCGATTCTGCGGGGTGTCGAGCGCATCAAGTCGGTCAATCCGAAGGCGCTGTACCTGTGCGATCCGGTGATGGGCCATCCCGAGAAAGGCTGCAGTGTGCCGGCCGAAGTCAGCGATTTTCTGCTGGAAGAAGCGGCGGCGGTGGCAGACATCATGTGCCCGAATCAGCTGGAGCTGGACAGTTTCTCCGGACGCAAGCCGCAGTCGCTGTTCGATTGCCTGGCGATGGCCCGGGCGCTGCTGGCGCGTGGGCCGAAAGCAGTGCTGGTCAAGCATCTGGATTATCCGGGCAAACCGGCGGATGGCTTCGAGATGTTGTTGGTGACGGCTGACGAAAGCTGGCACCTGCGCCGTCCGTTGCTGGCGTTTCCGCGTCAGCCGGTGGGCGTGGGCGACCTGACGTCCGGGCTCTTCCTGGCGCGGGTGCTGTTGGGCGACAGTCTGGTGGCGGCGTTCGAGTTCACCGCAGCGGCGGTGCATGAGGTGCTGCTGGAGACACAGGCGTGTGCCAGCTATGAGCTGCAACTGGTCAGGGCGCAGGACCGGATTGCGCATCCGCGGGTGAAGTTCGAGGCGACGGCGATCAGTCTGTAACCAGCTAAAAGCAAAAAGATCGCAGCCTGCGGCAGCTCCTACAGGGTGAACATTAGTCCTCTGTAGGAGCTGCCGCAGGCTGCGATCTTTTGCTTTTGTTCTCAGGCGTCGCCCTTGATCTCCTGATAACGCTTTTCCAGCTCCTGGCGAATCTGCCGACGCTGCTGCGCCTGCATGTAACGACGCTTGTCTTCGCTGTTCTGCGGTTGCAGCGGCGGTACGGCCGCCGGTTTGCGCTGGTCATCCACCGCGACCATGGTGAAGAAGCAGCTGTTGGTGTGGCGCACCGAACGCTCGCGGATGTTCTCGGTCACCACTTTGATGCCGACTTCCATTGAGGTGTTGCCGGTGTAGTTGACCGAGGCGAGGAAGGTCACCAGTTCGCCGACATGGATCGGCTCGCGGAAAATCACCTGATCCACCGACAGCGTCACCACGTAGCGGCCGGCATAGCGGCTCGCGCAGGCGTAAGCCACTTCGTCGAGGTATTTGAGCAGGGTGCCGCCGTGGACATTGCCAGAGAAGTTGGCCATGTCGGGTGTCATCAATACCGTCATCGACAGTTGGGCGTTTCCGGGTTCCATAACGTTCTCACGGATCAAGGCTGGATTGCTGGAAGCACCTCTGCGGGTGCCTGGCCGCTTTTTCAAAAGCACCGTTATCGGGACGCCAGGCGGCTGGTTGTCGTCACGCCGGGATCGATCTGTTTCCTTATATTGCACCGCCTTCCAGCCGGAAGTCGCGGTGTTAACCTGCAAAAGGCCCTGCCCAAGGGCAATTCCCACACGATAAGCGGATTTTTACCCAACTCGCTCAGACCTTTCTGAATGTCTGCCTGCGGGTCAGTTCATACAAGGAGCCCACACCATGCATGCCATCAGCTTTATTCAGGACCTGGCAGTGATCATGTTGGTCGCAGGTGTGGTCACCGTGCTGTTTCACCGCTTCAAGCAACCGGTGGTGCTCGGCTACATCGTCGCCGGTTTCATCATCGGCCCGCACACCCCGCCGTTCGGCCTGATCCACGACGAAGAAACCATCAAGACCCTCGCCGAGCTGGGGGTGATCTTCCTGATGTTCTGTCTCGGCCTGGAGTTCAGCCTGCGCAAGCTGTTCAAGGTCGGCGCCACGGCGTTTATCGCGGCGTTCCTCGAAATCGTCCTGATGATCTGGATCGGCTATGAAATCGGCCGCTGGTTCGACTGGAACACCATGGACTCGCTGTTCCTCGGCGCAATCCTCGCCATCTCCTCGACCACCATCATCGTCAAGGCGCTCAACGACCTGAAGATGAAGAACGAGCGCTTCGCGCAGTTGATCTTCGGCGTGTTGATCGTCGAGGACATCCTCGGCATCGGCATCATCGCCCTGCTGTCGAGCATCGCGGTCAGCGGCACGGTCAGCTCCGGCGAAGTGTTCTCCACGGTCGGCAAGCTGTCGTTGTTCATGATCGTCGCGCTGGTGGTCGGCATCCTGCTGGTGCCGCGTCTGCTGGCTTACGTGGCCAAATTCGAAAGCAACGAGATGCTGCTGATCACCGTTTTAGGTCTGTGTTTCGGCTTCTGCCTGCTGGTGGTCAAGCTCGAATACAGCATGGTGCTCGGCGCCTTTCTGATCGGCGCGATCATGGCCGAGTCGCGGCAGTTGCTGAAGATCGAACGCCTTATCGAGCCGGTTCGCGATTTGTTCAGTGCGATCTTCTTTGTGGCGATCGGCCTGATGCTCGATCCGATGATCCTGCTGCAGTATGCGTGGCCGATCGCGGTAATCACCGTAGCGGTGGTGCTCGGCAAGATGTTGTCCTGCGGCCTCGGTGCCTTTATCGCCGGCAATGACGGACGCACCTCACTGCGCGTAGGGATGGGGCTGTCACAGATTGGCGAATTTTCCTTCATCATTGCCGCGCTCGGGATGACGCTGCAGGTCACCAGCAACTTCCTGTATCCCGTCGCGGTGGCGGTGTCGGTGATCACCACGCTGCTGACGCCGTACCTGATCCGTGCGGCTGACCCGCTGTCGATCAAGCTTTCGGCGGCGGTGCCCAAGCGTCTGGGCCGGGTGTTCGGCATGTATGGCGAATGGCTGCGCAGCATTCAGCCGCAAGGCGAGGGCGCGATGCTGGCGGCGATGATCCGGCGGATCCTGTTGCAGGTCGGGGTCAATCTGGCGCTGGTGATTGCGATTTTCTTCAGCGGTGCGTTTTTCGCCGGACGGCTGTCGGTGTGGATGCAGGACTGGATCGCTGATCCGAGCTGGCAGAAGGCATTGATCTGGGGCGGGGCGCTGCTGCTGTCGCTGCCGTTCCTGATCGCGGCGTATCGCAAGCTCAAGGCGTTGTCGATGCTGCTGGCGGAGATGGGCGTGAAGCCGGAAATGGCCGGGCGGCACACACAGCGAGTACGGCGGGTGATCTCCGAAGTGATCCCGATCCTCTCGCTGCTGGTGATTTTCCTGCTGTTGGCAGCCTTGTCGGCCAGTATTCTGCCGACCAACAAGTTGCTGGTGCTGGTCGCCGTGGTCGCGGCCGCCGTGGCGGCGCTGCTCTGGCGCTGGTTCATCCGGGTGCACACGCGGATGCAGGTGGCCCTGCTGGAAACCCTCGACAACCATAAGGAATCGTCGGGGCACTGACCCAGTCGGGCGTCTGGCGGATCAGCTTTCCAGCCAGACGTCCCGCGCCCAGTGCCACACCGATTCCCAGGACTCTTCGGTGATCAGCTCTTCTTCGCCGGACCACAGCACCACGGTGCCGTCCTCTTCGACGCAGTAGTAGTTGTCGCCGTCCTGGCAGATCGGGATCAGGTCCCGCGGTACGCCAGCGTCCCAGGCGTTGGCCGCGACATCCGGCAGGTAGGTGTGCGATTGCGGATCGGTGACGGTCACCGGCTCGAGGCTGCCGTAAACCACATCGCTGACGGTCAGCAGAAACTCTTTGAAGACGAACGGGATGTTGATGAAGAGTTCTTCCTCGATCTCCACCAACTGGTCTTCGTCAGGCAACTCCAGGGGAACCGGTACGGGTTCGTTGGCGTCGCGCAGTTGTTCGATGATTTCTTCCACGTCCGGGATCCTCTTGCTTGAATGGCGCGGTTTATATGGGCCGGTTTATACAGTAGCTCGCTATAGATGCAACCGCGAAATAGAAAACCCCGGCCGAGGCCGGGGTTTTTATTACCGCATGCGTAACGCCGAGGGATCAGCCGTTCTGGCGGATACCGGCCACCAGCCAAGGCTGGTTTTCGCCCTGTGGACGTTCCATGTTCCAGCTTTCGCTGAACACTTCGCCCTGGTCGAAACGCGAGGTCTTCGACACACCGCTGAAGGTCAGGGTGGCGATGGTCTTGTCGGCACGATCATCCACGCCGTCCAGTTGTACCTGCAGGTTGTCGATGTAGGTCGACTGGAAGCCGTCGCCCAGGTCCGCACGCTCACGCTTGAGGAAGTCGAGCATTTGCGGGGTCACGAACTCGGCGATCTTGTCCATTTCGTTGGCGTCCCAGTGCTGCTGCAGCGACTGGAAATGGCTGCGCGCGGCGGCAAGGAAGTTCTGCTCGTTGAACCACGCCGGTGCGTTGATCACCGGACGAGCGGCAACCGGAGCGGCCGAACCACCGAAGATCGAACCCATGGCAGCAGGCTTCTGCTCGAACACTTCACGCTGCATCGGTGCGCCGGCCGGGGCCAGGTGCTCCTGCTGCTTGCGTCGACGAGCGGCAATGAAGCGGAAGATCACGAACGCGATCACGGCCATGATCAGGATGTCGAAGATCTGCATGCCCTGGAAGCCACCGCCCATGAACATGGATGCGAGCAGGCCACCGGCGGCGATACCGGCCAGAGGGCCGAGCCATTTCGAAGCGCCGCCGGCCTTGGCCGCGGCACCGGCAGCGCCGGCTGCACCAGCGGTCGCTGCTGCGCCGCCCATGCCTGGGGAAGAAGGAGCCATCTGGCTGGTCTGGTGCGTCGGCGCAGCGCCGGCGCTTTTGCCACCACCAAAGCGCTTGGCGTTGGCGTCGAGGCTCATCGTCAGGCCGATGCACAACGCCATGGCGATGCTAAGAAAACGTTTCATAAAGGGAATTCCCGTTTGTGGAGACACGCGCGCCATGTTGCACAGCTGAAGTGTTACTGGCTAGCGAGAGAGTGTTTCGGGCTTTTGCCTGACAGGTTACGTTCAGCTCCGTCGAAGCAATAAGGCCATGTACTTTTGTCTGTAGGAAAAAGGGATAGGTTCAGCGAGAAATCGCTTAACGACGGAACGCCAGCATCACCACACCGGCCGTGATCAGGCCGATGCCGCCCCATTGGCGCAGGTCGAGCTTCTCTCCCAGCAGGATCACGCCGAGCACCGCCACCAGCACCACGCTGAGCTTGTCCACCGGCGCGACCAGCGAAGCCGGGCCGACTTTCAGCGCGCGGAAATAGCACAGCCACGACGCGCCTGTTCCCAGACCGGACAACAGCAGGAACAGATAGCTCTTGGCAGAAATCGATCCCAAGGATTGATATTGGCCCGTGGCGTACAAAATCAAGGCCAGGCTGACGAGTACCACGATGGTGCGCAGCAGGGTGGCGAAGTCGGAGTTGACGTTTTCGATGCCGACTTTGGCGAAGATCGCCGTCAGCGCGGCGAACGTCGCCGAGAGCAGGGCCCAGAATGTCCAGGAAGAGAAGAAGCCTGAGCCCATTTGCACTGTCCTTTCAAATCAAAAGATCGCAGCCTGCGGCAGCTCCTACAGGGGAGCGTGCTTTTGTAGGAGCTGCCGCAGGCTGCGATCTTTTCGTTTTTAGATAGCTTCCAGCTTCGCGTAGCCCAGCATCAGCCACTTGCTGCCTTCGCTGAAATTCACCTGCACCCGCGCCTGTGCGCCGGCACCTTCGAAGTTCAAAATCACGCCGTCGCCGAAGATCGAATGGCGTACCGCCTGACCCAGGCTGAAGCCGGTTTCCGGAATCTCGCTGCCGCTGAACAGGTTGCTGCCGCTCATCGACTGATTGCCGCCGAACGGTCGGCTGACACTGTTCGACAGGCGTACTTCCTGAATCAGACCTTTCGGCACTTCCCGTACGAAACGCGAGACCTTGTTGTAGGTTTCGCTGCCGTACAGGCGTCGGGTTTCAGCGTAGGTCATCACCAGATTCTGCATGGCGCGGGTGATGCCGACGTAGGCCAGCCGCCGTTCTTCCTCAAGGCGGCCCGGTTCTTCCAGGCTCATCTTGTGCGGGAACAGGCCTTCTTCCATGCCCACCAGGAACACGTAAGGGAATTCCAGGCCTTTGGCGCTGTGCAGCGTCATCAGCTGAATGCTGTCTTCGTGTTCGTCGGCCTGGGTGTCGCCGGCTTCCAGCGACGCGTGGCCGAGGAACGCCGCCAGTGGCGTCAGCTCTTCGTCTTCTTCGGTGTTCTCGAAATTGCGCGCGGCGCTGACCAGTTCCTCAAGGTTTTCCACCCGGGCCTGGCCTTTCTCGCCTTTTTCCGCTTCGTGATAGGCAATCAGCCCCGATTGCTCGATGACGGTCTGAGTCATCAGGTGCAGCGGCATTTCCATGCACTTGGCGGCAAGGTTCTCGATCAGCTCGATAAACGCACCTAAGGCGCCGGCAGCGCGACCGGTCAGGCCTTTATTGGCGACCAGTTGCCGCATCGCTTCCCACATCGACACATCGCTGTGGCGTGCGTGCTCGCGAATCGCTTCGACGGTTTTTTCGCCGATGCCACGGGCCGGGACGTTGATCACCCGCTCCAGCGCCGCGTCGTTGCCGCGACCTTCGAGCAAGCGCAGGTAGGCCATGGCGTTCTTGATTTCCGCGCGTTCGAAGAAGCGCTGGCCGCCATAGATGCGGTACGGAATGCGCTCGCGCAGCAACGCTTCTTCGAGAACGCGCGATTGGGCGTTGGAGCGGTAGAGAATCGCAATATCGCTACGGGCCAGGCCGGTTTTCAGCGCGCTTTCGATGGTTTCGACAACGTAGCGTGCTTCGTCGTGTTCGTTGAACGCGGCGTACAGGTTGATCGCCTCGCCGTCGCCGCCGTCGGTCCACAACTCTTTGCCGAGACGTCCGGTGTTGTTGGCGATCAAGGCGTTGGCCGCTTTGAGGATGCCAGCGGTGGAGCGGTAGTTCTGCTCCAGACGAATGGTCACCGAATCCGGGAAGTCGGAGGAGTACTGATGAATGTTCTCGATTTTCGCCCCGCGCCAGCCGTAGATCGACTGGTCGTCGTCGCCGACCACCATCAGGCTGTCGCCGCCCTTGCCCAGCAGACGCAACCAGGCGTACTGCACGGCGTTGGTGTCCTGGAACTCGTCCACCAGAATGTGGCGGAAGCGCTTCTGATAGTGCGCCAGCAGGCCCGGGTGATCGCGCCACAAATCGAGGGCGCGCAGCAGCAGTTCGGAGAAGTCGATGACGCCCGCGCGCTGGCAGGCAGCCTCGTAGGCTTCATAGATGCCGCGCATGGTCGCCAGATACAAGTCGCCGCTGGCCTGAATGTGTTGCGGACGCAGACCTTCGTCTTTCTGCCCGTTGATGAACCACTGAGCCTGACGGGCCGGCCAGCGCTGCTCGTCCAGCCCCAGCTCGCGGATCACCCGCTTGACCAATCGTTGCTGGTCGTCGCTGTCGAGAATCTGGAAGGTCTGGCTCAGGCCGGCTTCCTGCCAGTGCGCACGCAGCAAGCGGTGCGCCAGGCCGTGGAAGGTGCCGACCCACATGCCGGCCGGGTTGATACCCAGCAACTGCTCGATGCGATGACGCATCTCGGCAGCGGCCTTGTTGGTGAAGGTCACCGACAGAATGGAGTGGGGTGAGGCGTTTTCGACCTGGATCAACCAGGCGATACGGTGCACCAGCACTCGGGTTTTACCGGAGCCGGCACCGGCCAGGACCAACTGACGGCCAACGGGGGCTGCTACGGCCTGACGTTGGGCATCGTTGAGGGAGTTCAGCAGAAGGGAGAGATCATCGCGCATCGGGGCATTCTAGGGTGCGCCGCAGGCCCGGGCAAACCGAGCTTTGCATTAGCCGATGAAAGTGCCGCCGATGACGACCGGTCGGTCACTGGCTACAGGCTTCGGCCCGCCTCGCTCTGCGGGTTTTGCCGGTGATCGGGCGGGGGAAAGTTTCGTTCAAATTATGATCTGGAGCAGTTTGGCAACGGGGTTGGCTTGTGTATGCTCCGTGCACATTTCGGGCGCATGCCCGTCCTAATAAGAACAAGAACGTTGCCCATGACCCTCAGCTCCGAACTGTCGGGCCCCTCCGTGGAACCCCGGGTTATCCGCAAACACTACGCCACCGCGATGGCGGTCGAACGCACGCGTCTGCTGTATCAGGGCTCTTTGCTGCCCACCCTCTTCATGTTGATCAATGGTCTGGTCTGCGCCGGTTTGATCTGGAGCCCGCAGCGCTATTTCGTGGTCAGTATCTGGCTGGTCTGGTTGCTCTCGCTGGTGGCGCTGCGGGTGATTCAGGTCGCCGCGTTCGATTCGGCAATCCCCGACCGTCAGGCCCAGCCGATCTGGTTCCGCATGTTCCTGCTCGGCTCGACCCTGACCGGTCTGACCCTGGCCGGCGCCGGCATCGCGCTGGTGCCTGCCGACAACTTCATGCAGCAAGCCTGGGTGTTCGGCCTGATCGGCGCCGCGACCTTGTCGGCCAGCGTCGCCTACGCGGTCAGCCTGCCGGCGTTTCTGTCGTTCACGTTGCCGTGCCTGCTGCCAGCGATCGGCTACCTGTTCTGGGGCGGTGATGATCAGGCGCGGGGCTGGGGCTGGCTGGGATTGATTCTGCTCGGCTCGCTGAGCGTGGTGGCGTGGCAGGTCAATCGACTGATTGATCGCGGTTTGTTGCGGCGTTTTCAGAATCAGCACCTGATTGAGCATTTGCAGCAGGCGCAGAGCCGCAGCGAGCAGCTCAATCAGGCGCTTGGCAAAGAGGTCGAACAGCGGCGTTGTGCCGAAGGTGCACTGCGCGAGGCGCAGATCGAGCTGGAAGACCGGGTGGCGCAGCGCAGCCGCGAACTGGACGTCGCCAATCAGGCGCTGAGCAAAAGCGAAGCCCGTCTGGCTCTGGCGTTGAAGGCCAGTGAGCTGGGGCTGTGGGACTGGAACCTGCAGACCGACGAAGTTCACCACACGCAGATTCAGGAACTGTTCGGCCTTGCGCCGGAATACGTCACGGCGATCCTGCGCGACCTCAAGCCGCGGCTGCACCCCGAGGATGTGCCGTCGCTCAAGCAGGCGCTGATCGAGCATTTGAAGGGCCGCACCGAGGACTATCAGATCGAGTACCGCGTGCGCCACGGCGACGGTCATTGGGTGTGGATCGAAGACCGTGGCCGTGCGGTGGAGCGCAGCGATAACGGGCAGGTGATCCGCATGGTCGGCACCCGGCGCGACATCAGCGCCAGCAAAAGCCTCGAGGAACAGCAGCGTCTGGCCGCCACGGTGTTCGAGGCGGCCAGCGAAGGCATCGTCATTCTCGACCCGAACTACGCGCTGATCGCGATCAATCAGGCGTTCAGCCGGGTCACCGGTTATGACATCGAAGACATGCTCGGGCGCAACGTCGTCGAACTGCCGTGCAGTCGAGATGCCCGCCGGCATTACGTCGCGATCCGCCACGCGCTGGAGCAGCACGGCAGTTGGCAGGGCGAACTGGTGGAAACCCGCAAGAACGGTGAGTTGTATCCGCAGTGGCTGCAACTCAACGCGGTGCGCGACAGTCGGGGAAACGTCAGCCATATCGTCGGCTTCTTCGCCGATCTTTCCGCGCGGCGTGAATCCGAAGAGCGCATGCGTTTCCTGACGCACTACGATGAACTCACCGGGCTGGCCAACCGCTCGCTGTTCCGCGAACGTCTGCACGAAGCCCATCAGCGCGTGCGTCAGGGTGGACGCCGGAGTCTGGCGTTGCTGCACATCAATCTGGACCGCTTCAAGCTGCTCAATGACAGCCTCGGCCATGAAGTGGCAGATCAGTTGCTGCAGAAAATGGCCCGGCGGCTGGTCAATGCCTTGCCGGAAGCGGACACGATCGCCCGACTGTCCGGCGATGAGTTTGCCGTGCTGTTCGATGCCTACGGCAACCTGTCGAGTCTGGCGCGGGTCGCCACGCGGCTGTCGAGCAAGCTGCGCCTGCCGTTGACGGTCGAAGGGCATGAACTGGTGGTCAGCGCCTCGATGGGCATCAGCATGCTGCCGGACAACGCCCGAGAGATTGCCGCGCTGGTCAGTCAGTCGAACATGGCGATGCAACACGCCAAGCATCTGGGCGGCAACAATTTCCAGTTCTACACCGACAGCCTGCAGGCCAGCACCCTTGAGCGCCTGCAACTGGAAAACCAGCTGCGCAAAGCCATCGAAGACAAACAGCTCAAGGTGTTCTATCAGCCGAAGCTGTGCCTGCAAACCGGGCGACTGAATGCGGCGGAAGCGCTGGTGCGCTGGGATCATCCGACCATGGGCCGGGTGCCGCCGGGGAACTTTATCGGTCTGGCCGAGGAAACCGGGCTGATCGGGCCGATCGGCGAATTCGTGCTGCGCCAGGCCTGCTGGCAGGCCTGCGAATGGCAGCGCCAGGGGCTGGCGCCGATTCGGGTTTCGGTGAACCTGTCGGTGCATCAACTGCGGCAGGGCAAACTGGTCAGTCTGGTGCGCCAGGTGCTGGAGGAAACCGGGCTGGCGCCGCACTACCTCGAACTGGAGCTCACCGAGAGCCAGTTGCTCGACAGCGTCGAACACATCATCGCGACCTTCCAGCAACTGCGCGATCTGGGGGTGAAGCTGGCAATCGATGATTTCGGCACCGGCTACTCGTCGCTCAGTTACCTCAAACGGATTCCGGTGGATTACGTGAAGATCGATCAGGCGTTCATTCGTGGACTGGGGCAGGGCAGTGAGGATGCGGCGATCACCCGGGCGATCATCGCCATGGCTCACGGGCTGTCATTGAAAGTGGTGGCCGAAGGTGTCGAGCGGCAGGAACAGCTGGAATTTTTACGCACCGAACACTGCGATGAAGTGCAGGGCTATCTGATCAGTCGTCCGGTGGAAGCCGAGCGTCTGGCCGGGCTGTTGCGTGAACAGGGAAATCCGCTTTAGGGCTACATGTACTCCATCGCGCCTGATATGGGGACATGGAGTTACGCATTGAGCAGGCAAAAAGCCAATTCATGTAGTATAACTACAAGCGTGCTACATCCTTGCCCATAAGAAGAGTCCAGCCCCTTGAATCTGCTGCAACACATCGCCCAGTCACGTCACCTGTTACGCAAGTCGGAGCTCAAGGTCGCCGACCACGTGCTGCTTGACCCTGCGGCGGTGATGCACAGTTCCATGGCCGACCTGGCCCACAGCGTCGGCATCAGCGAGCCGACCATTGTGCGTTTCTGCCGGGCCATCGGCTGCTCCGGCTTTCAGGATCTCAAGCTCAAACTGGCGCAAAGCCTGGCCGCGGGCGCCAGCTTCGGCCAGTTCGCAATCCACGAAGACGACTCGGTCGCCGACTACAGCCTGAAGATTTTCGACACCACCCTGCACACCCTGATGGAGGTTCGCGAGAAGCTCGACCCGGTGGAATTGCAGCGCGCGGTGACGCTGATGTCGCAGGCGCAGCGCGTCGAGTTCTACGGGTTTGGTGCCTCGGGCGCGGTGGCGGCGGATGCGCAGCACAAGTTCTTCCGTTTGCTGCTGACGGCGGCGGCGTATTCCGACCCGCACATGCAGGCGATGTCGGCGGTGACGTTGAAGCCCACCGACGTGGCGATCTGCATTTCCCAGTCCGGGCGCTCCAAGGACCTGCTGATCACCGCCAACCTGGTGCGCGAGAGCGGTGCTTCGCTGATCACCCTGTGCCCGAGCCAGACACCGCTGGCCGAACTGTCGACCGTCAACCTGGCGATCGATGTGCACGAAGACACCGAAATCTATACGCCGCTGACCTCGCGCATCGCGCACCTGGTGGTGATCGATGTGCTGGCGATGGGCGTGGCCATGGCGCGCGGGCCGAGCCTGGTTAATCACCTGAAGAGCGTGAAGCGCAGCCTGCGCAGCCTGCGCCTGTCGCCGAAGGCCGTGAAAGCCTTGGACGATTAAGATCAAAAGATCGCAGCCTTCGGCAGCTCCTACATGGAAATGCATTCCAATGTAGGAGCTGCCGAAGGCTGCGATCTTTGCTTTTGAGTGCAAACTTTCATCTGCCTGTAACCCAGGCGCAGCCAAACCGTCATCCCGTCTGCCTATCGTGAAACTCCCGTACTCGCCTTGGGAGACTCGAAATGGCTCAGCCCTACGAAGAACGCAACAGCGCCGCGAAAACCCGTCGTCAGCAGGAAGACCAGCGCCGCATGGAATTCCGTCGCGCCATCGAAGATCGCTTCGAACTTCGTCAGCTTCAAAGCGAAATCAGCGATTTTCCCGAGGACATCGAACTCAACTACTGGCAGGCAGCACCGGCAGCTTCCCGTCGAAGCGCTCAACCAGCGCGCTGATCTGCACCCGTTCGCTGCGGATAAACGCCAGGAAGGCGTGCGCCACCGGTGACAGGCGTTTGGCCTTGGCTTGCACCAGGCACCAGCTGCGAAACAGCGGCAATTCTTCGACCGGCAGCTCGACCAGGCCGCCGGTCGCCAGCTCCAGGTTCAGGGCGTGGCGCGTCAACAGCGCCAGGCCCAGACCCGCCACCACGCATTCACGCTGGGCTTCGGCCGAGGCCACTTCCTGGGTCTGGGTGAAGTGCACGCGTTTTTCCTTGAAATACTCTTCACAGGCCAAGCGTGTGCCCGAACCCGGTTCGCGGATCAGCAGCGTGTAAGGTTCAAGATCCTGCAAACGCAGCGGCCCCATGTGTGCCAACGGATGGTCCGGGCGCGCCACGGCGACAATCGGATTGTTCAGAAACGGCAGAAACTCCAGGCCCATGTCCTGCGGCACCATCGACATGATCACCAGATCGTCGCGGTTGTCCGAAAGCCTGCGAATCACCTGCCCGCGGTTGACCACCGTCAGTTGCAAGTTCACTTCCGGGTGCTGGCGCTTGAAGGCGGCAAACAGGTGCGGCACGAAGTATTTGGCGCTGGATTCTATCGCCAGTTTCAACTGGCCTTGCAACGAGCCCTGCATGTCAGACAGCTGCATATCGAGGTTTTCCAGGCGCCCGAAGATGTCCCGGCTGGCGCGCTGAAGGGCTTCGGCAGCCTCGGTCATGTAGAGTTTTTTGCCGACATAATCGAATAATGGCTGGCCGATCAGCTCTTCGAGCTGACGGATCTGTAGGCTGACGGCCGGTTGTGTGAGAGACATTTCTTCAGCTGCGCGGCTGTAGGAACGCAAATCACACACTTCGTTGAAAATCTGCAACTGGCGTAATGTCATACGCATCAAGGACTTACGCATTTCTTACAGGCTCTGTCGGCGGGCTGGTGGTTTAACTATAAGTCTTTGCTTATGCCTGACCCAATTTTTATTCATTTTTGTTAATCCCTTGCGAGCGCTAGTGTGGGGCTGCGACCAAATTGAAACATTTGGTCACGCGTCGACCTGGGTCTAGCAGGTCGTGGTGCCACCGGCTCAAGGGAACCTCCAAGTGATAACAAAGATCCTGATCGCCAACCGTGGTGAGATTGCCGTACGAATCGTGCGAGCCTGCGCCGAGATGGGCATTCGCTCGGTTGCGATTTTTTCCGACGCCGACCGCCATGCCTTGCATGTGAAGCGTGCGGACGAAGCCCACAGCATCGGTGCCGAGCCACTGGCCGGTTACCTCAACCCGCGCAAGCTGGTGAACCTGGCGGTGGAAACCGGTTGCGATGCACTGCACCCCGGTTACGGCTTCCTCTCGGAAAACGCTGAGCTGGCAGACATCTGCGCCGAACGCGGGATCAAATTCATCGGCCCGTCGGCAGAAGTCATTCGCCGCATGGGCGACAAGACCGAAGCCCGGCGCAGCATGATCAAGGCCGGCGTGCCGGTCACCCCGGGCACCGAAGGCAACGTGTCGGGTATCGAGGAAGCGTTGGCCGAGGGCGACCGCATCGGTTACCCGGTGATGCTCAAGGCCACCTCCGGTGGCGGCGGCCGCGGTATCCGTCGCTGCAACAGCCGCGAAGAACTCGAACAGAATTTCCCCCGGGTGATCTCCGAGGCGACCAAGGCCTTCGGTTCGGCGGAAGTGTTCCTGGAAAAATGCATCGTCAATCCCAAGCACATCGAAGCGCAGATCCTCGGCGACAGCTTCGGTAACGTGGTGCATCTGTTCGAGCGTGACTGCTCGATCCAGCGCCGCAACCAGAAGCTGATCGAGATCGCCCCCAGCCCGCAACTGACCCCGGAACAGCGCGCTTACATCGGCGACCTGTCGGTACGTGCGGCCAAGGCTGTGGGTTACGAGAACGCCGGTACCGTGGAGTTCCTGCTCGCCGAGGGCGAGGTGTACTTCATGGAGATGAACACCCGGGTGCAGGTGGAGCACACCATCACCGAAGAAATCACCGGGATCGACATCGTCCGCGAACAGATCCGCATCGCCTCCGGCCTGCCGCTGTCAGTGAAGCAGGAAGACATCCAGCACCGTGGTTTCGCGTTGCAGTTCCGCATCAACGCCGAAGACCCGAAGAACAACTTCCTGCCGAGCTTCGGCAAGATCACTCGTTACTACGCCCCCGGCGGCCCGGGCGTGCGCACCGACACGGCGATCTACACCGGCTACACCATTCCGCCGTTCTATGACTCGATGTGCCTGAAACTGGTGGTCTGGGCGCTGACCTGGGAAGAGGCCATGGACCGTGGCCTGCGGGCACTGGACGACATGCGTCTGCAAGGCGTGAAAACCACCGCCGCGTACTACCAGGAAATCCTGCGCAACCCGGAATTCCGTAGCGGTCAGTTCAACACCAGCTTCGTTGAAAGCCACCCGGAACTGACCAACTACTCGATCAAGCGCAAACCCGAAGAGCTGGCCCTGGCCATCGCCGCCGCCATTGCCGCCCACGCAGGCCTGTGAGGAATACAACAATGTCCAAGAAGATCTTTGTCACCGATACCATCCTGCGCGACGCTCACCAATCGCTGCTCGCCACCCGCATGCGCACCGAAGACATGCTGCCGATCTGCGACAAGCTCGACAAGGTCGGCTACTGGTCGCTGGAGTGCTGGGGCGGCGCGACGTTCGACGCCTGCGTACGTTTTCTGAAAGAAGACCCGTGGGAGCGCCTGCGCCAACTGCGCGCCGCGCTGCCCAACACTCGCCTGCAAATGCTCCTGCGCGGACAGAACCTGCTGGGCTACCGCCATTACAGCGATGACGTGGTCAAGGCGTTCGTCGCCAAGGCAGCGGTCAATGGCATCGACGTGTTCCGTATCTTCGACGCAATGAACGACGTGCGTAACCTGCGCGTGGCCATCGAAGCGGTGAAGGCTGCCGGCAAACACGCCCAGGGCACCATCGCCTATACCACCAGTCCGGTGCACACCATCGATGCGTTCGTGGCGCAAGCCAAGCAGATGGAAGCCATGGGTTGCGACTCGGTGGCGATCAAGGACATGGCCGGTCTGCTGACACCGTATGCCACCGGCGAACTGGTTCGCGCACTGAAAGCCGAGCAGTCGCTGCCAGTGTTCATCCACTCTCACGACACCGCAGGCCTCGCTGCCATGTGCCAGCTCAAGGCCATTGAAAACGGCGCCGACCACATTGACACCGCGATCTCCAGCTTCGCCTCGGGCACCAGCCATCCGGGCACCGAGTCGATGGTCGCAGCGCTCAAGGGCACCGAGTACGACACCGGCCTGAATCTGGAACTGCTGCAGGAGATCGGTCTGTACTTCTACGCCGTGCGCAAGAAGTACCACCAGTTCGAAAGCGAATTCACTGCCGTCGACACTCGTGTGCAAGTCAACCAGGTGCCGGGCGGGATGATCTCCAACCTCGCCAACCAGTTGAAAGAGCAGGGCGCGCTGAATCGCATGGCCGAAGTGCTGGCGGAAATCCCGCGTGTTCGGGAAGACCTCGGTTTCCCGCCACTGGTGACCCCGACTTCGCAGATCGTCGGTACCCAGGCGTTCTTCAACGTACTGGCCGGTGAGCGCTACAAGACCATCACCAACGAAGTGAAGCTGTACTTGCAGGGCGGTTACGGCAAGGCGCCGGGCGTGGTGAATGAAAAACTGCGTCGCCAGGCCATCGGCAGCGAAGAAGTGATCGATGTGCGTCCGGCTGATCTGCTCAAGCCGGAAATGACCAAGCTGCGTGCCGATATCGGTGCACTCGCCAAGTCCGAAGAGGACGTGCTGACGTTCGCCATGTTCCCGGACATCGGCCGCAAGTTCCTTGAAGAGCGTGCCGCCGGCACCCTGACGCCGGAAGTGCTGTTGCCGATCCCCGAGGCCGGTGGTGTGGCGAAGGCCGGTGGCGAAGGCGTGCCGACCGAGTTCGTCATCGACGTGCACGGCGAAACCTATCGCGTCGACATCACCGGTGTCGGTGTGAAGGCCGAAGGCAAACGTCACTTCTACCTGTCCATCGACGGCATGCCGGAAGAAGTGGTGTTCGAGCCGCTCAACGAATTCGTCAGCGGTGGCAGCAGCAAACGCAAACAGGCATCCGCACCGGGCCACGTCAGCACCACCATGCCGGGCAACATCGTCGATGTGCTGGTCAAGGAAGGCGACACCGTCAAGGCGGGCCAGGCCGTGCTGATCACCGAAGCGATGAAGATGGAAACCGAAGTCCAGGCAGCGATTGCCGGCAAGATCACGGCCATCCACGTCGCCAAGGGCGACCGGGTCAATCCGGGTGAAATCCTGATCGAGATCGAAGGCTGAGATAACCGCCGCGATCCAACGCTTTAAACCTCGGGGGGGCATGTGCTCCCCTTTTTTTTCGCCTGCAATACGCTGCTCTTGGTAGGAGCTGCCGCAGGCTGCGATCTTTTGATTTTGATTTTGATTTTGCTTTTGAAGATCAAAAGATCGCAGCCTGCGGCAGCTCCTACACGAGCGTTGGGTCAGAACTCCATTCGCCACTGGCCGGTCACGCCATAGCTGCGGCTATCAGAGCCGGCGTCGCCGCTGATGCCGACGCCCAGGGTGTTGCGAGTGGACAGCGTCAGGTCCAGACCTGCATCCAGGCTAAAGAGGTTGCGATCTGTCCCGGCACCGATTACCTCGAAGCTTTTGCCGCCCTTGACCAGTTGCTGGCGCGTTTCGTTATCAAGCGCTCCGTAGGTTCGTTTCATGCTCGCGCTCAGGCGCGGCGTCAGTTGCAGGCCGTTGGGCAGATGACTGGTTTTCGCCATGCGCAGGCCGACCGTGCTGGTCGGATTCGCCTGCGTCTGACCATCAACCTTCAGCGCCGCATCCCCCCCTTTTTCGGTGTAATCGTCACGCTGGTAGCGCTGATACCCGACACCGGCAAACGGTTCGATGCTGACGTCGCCGCGGCCCAGGTTGTAGCCGACCTCGGCAAACACTTGCTGAGTGCTGGCCTTATAGCTGCTCTTGAGCCGGTCGCTGAAACCGTTGAAGGCAACGCTACGCTTGCCGCTGCCGTCATGGCCACCGTAGCTGGCGCCCAGCCGCAGGGCGAAAGGGCCATCCTGGCGCAACGCGTATGCGCCAAGGTGCCAGCTGTCGAGATCGCCGTCGAACTGCCGGGCGTCGAAGCGGGTTTGGGCTTTTGCACCCATCAGGCCGAGATGCCATTGCTCATCGAATCGCCAGTCGGCACCCAGAACCAGGCCATGGGTGGAGTGTTTCAGGGCGCTGTCGAAGTCGCGATCGACCTTGCCTCCGTGCCCCAGCGCCTGCAGCCAGACCCGCCCGCTGCCTTCACCGCCAGCGGCAAGACGCGGCGCACTGCCCGAACCCTGCGTACCCTTGCGGTTGCCCAGCTGATGCATGGCCGAGAGCATGCTCGCGCTGACCGGGCTGGCGCTGCTCAATGTGGCTTTGGCGAGGTTGGCGTTGCTGCCGGCGGCAAGTTGCTCGAGTGCCAGGCTGGCCGTGGGTGTACTGGCGTCGAGCAGGGCGCTGATGGCGGCATTCGACGGTATGGCAGGCGTTTCGGGCCGTACAGGCTGGGGTAATGCGCCAGGCGCTTGAGGTTGTTCAGATGGGACGGGGTTTTCTTCAAGGCTTTTTGCGAGCGTGCGAGCATTCGTGCTGCTTGCCAGTTGCTCCAGGGATTCGTCGCGTAGAGGCTCAAACGGCTTGCCCCGGTCGGGTGTCTGGTGTTCGGCGTTATTGGCAGAGCTTTCCGCCAGCGTTTCCCCAGCCAATGTCTGACCCATTGGAAGATTGTCCACGGGTTCGATGGCGGTGGGTGCAGGGCTTTGACTGATGACTTCTTCAATCGTTGAGAGGCCGTCTGACTCTACGGGTGGTTTTGGCGTTCTTTTTCGAGGCTTTTTGGGTTTGGTTTCAGCCGCGTTCTCGGCGACCGGGATGTCCGGCTGTTGGGCATTGGAGACGCTGCTCCATCCGATTGCCAGTGCAATCGCCACGGCGAGTTGGAGGGGGCGAAACTTATAGTGTCCGGGCATGAATCGGGCCTCTCTGGATTGGAGACCCCACTCTATTTTTGCTGCAGAAAAACCGATGTCAGCTGCTTCTCACTGCTTTGCAGGCGACATCGGAGCTTCACTGTAGAAAATCACCGCAGGACGCGTGATCAGTAATTTTAGTCGCGCCCGGCAGGGCCTTTTCCTACGAAAATCCAGACGCTACCGGCTGTTCAACAATCAGAAATTCATCTGCCACTGTCCGACCAACCCGTGGTTGCGACTGTTGCTGCCCATCTCGCCGCTATAACCCAGCCCCAGGGAGTGTCGTGCCGAAATGCCCACATCCAGCCCGGCTTCAAGTACCAGGCTGTCGCGATCCAGGGCGCTGCCATCAACATTGAATGCCGTGCCGCCGACCACGAATGCCTGACGCGTCGAGCTGCTGACAGCGCCGTAGGTGTGCTTCCAGCCTGCGGCCAGGCGCGGGGTCAGGCTCATGCCGTTGTCCAGACTGCTCAGGTGCGCCAGACGCAGGCCGAGGGTGCTGCTGAAGTTGTCCTGGGTCTGGCTGTCGACGTCCAGTGCGGCGGCGCCTCCCTTTTCCTGGTAACGGTCGCGGTGGTAGCGCTGGTAGCCAAGGCTGGCGAACGGCTCGGCGCTGAGACAGCGGCTGCCCATGGCGTAGCCGAGTTCGGCGAAGGCTTGCTGGCTGTCGGCGTCGTAATCACCCTTGAGCCGATCACTGAAACCGTTGAATGCCACGGTGCGTTTGCTTTCCCCCTGATGGCCGCTGTACGCCGCGCCAAGGCGCAGAGAAAGCGGGCCGCTCTGGCGCAGTGCGTAGACGCCGGCGTGCCAGCTCTCGACGTTGCCATCGACGCCGGTCGCGTCCAGATCAGTCTTCGAATAACCGCCGAGCACACCGAGGCGCCATTGCGGGTTCAGCGCCCATTCGGCACCCAGCACGCTGCCCTTGGTGCGTTGCTCCAGGCCACTGTTGCCGTGTTCGCCGTCGAGCTTGCCGTAGCCGCCGATGGCTTGCAGCCACAGGCGTCCGCGCGCATTCGGATCATTCAGATTGCGCGCCTCGGTCGGTACGCCATTGGCCGCCAGTACAGGTGTTTCTCGCTGATCAAGGCCGACCATCAATCCCGGGCTGCCGCCCATCTGCTGCATCGCCGCAAGCATGCTGTTGCCGACCTGACTGCTGGCGCCGAGGGTAGCACTGGTCAGGTTGGCATTGCTGGCGCCGGCCAGTTGTTCGATCGCCGCACCCGCGGTGCTTTGAGTGGTGTTGAGCAGGGCGTTGTACAGCGCGTTGTTCTTGCCCATTGAAGCGAGGCTGCTGGCCGCGTTGTTGCCGTTGCCGGTCGCCGCGAATTGGCTGAAGGCCACGTCATTGCGGGTGTAGGTCAGATCGACCTGCGTCGGGGTGTAGGCCAGGGTAGGCGTGAGGAATGCGTAATCGCTGGTGACCTTGCCGAAGGTGCCGTTGACGCTGGCCGCTTGCAGCACGGTGTAATGACTCTGCCACGGATAGGTGCCGCTGCCGGGATTTACCGCCAGGGTCGCACCGTTGAGGTTGGCCGTGCCGCCGACCTGCACCGGGGCGCTGCTGCCGTCGGCGTTGACCCCGTAGGCCAGGGTCGATCCGCTGCCCATGTTCAAATCATGCACGATGCTTGCGCGCCCGAGGCCGGTGTTGGTACGCAGCGTACCGTTGACGTCGAGGCTACCCACCGAGCCGCCACCGGCGTACACACCGCCGGCGTCTACCGTCAGGCTGCCGGCGATGCCGCCCTGATTGATCAGGGTGGCGCCATTGCGAACCGCACCGCCGTCGCTGAAATCGCCGTTGCCGGTGAGTGTCCACGCGCCTTGCCGGACTTCCAGCCACTCGAAATCGCGGCTGGCGCCGAAGCTGCCGCCCGCCGCGTCGTCCATCACCACCCGGTCATAACCGCTGCCGCCATCGACCACGCCGACGAAACGGCTGCCATTGCGCAGGGTCAGGCTGTCGTTGCCGCCCCCCAGGTCGAGCGCCAGGCCGTCGCTGCCGCTGATGGTGCCGCCGTTGATCACGGTGTCGGCGAACTCGCCGACGAATTTCACGCCGAAGCCGTCGAGGCCTCGAATGGTGCCGTAGTTCTCCAGAGTGGTCGCCGCCAGCCCTGAACCGCCGCTGCCGTCGTCCACCAGAATGGCGCTGTTGGCCCCGCTGATCAGTGCGCCATTGGCGTTGAGAATATAGCCGCCGCCGAGGGCGATGCCCTCACTGCCGTTGGCGAACCCGCCCTTGTCCACGCCCCCGGCGCCAACGCCTTGGATGGTGCCGTAGTTTTCGATGTGAGCGATTTTGTCGATATCCACCCCGTCGCCATCCCCGTTCGCTTGCAGCCCAGAGTAAGCGCCGGTAAGGGTGCCGTGGTTGATCACCGTGCCGTCGCCGTCGGAGCCGAACCCGGAACCGTTGCGCCCGGTGATTTGCCCATAGTTGACCAGCGTCGCCCCGAGGTCGGTGGTGATGCCATGGCGGCCGCCGGAAATCACTCCGTAGTTGGTCACGCTGACGCCGCTGGCCGAGTCGATGTCGATGCCGTCGAATTTCTCGTCGGCGTTGTGCGAGTCACCGGTGGAGATTTCGCCGTAGTTGGTGATGGTCGCGTTGGCGCCGGTCTTCATGCCGTCGCTGGCATCGCCGCGAATCAGCCCGCCCGCGCGGTTGATGATGGTGGTTCTGACCCCGTCGCTGCGCAGGGCATCGAGGTCCAGACCTTGGCCGGTGGTGGAGCGAATCACACCACTGTTGTCGATCAACAGGCTGCCGCTGACGAAATTGCTGTCGATACGCAGCGCGTCGTTGGCGCCCAGAATTTGCCCGCCGCTGCGGTTGTAGATCCGGTAATTGCGCGCTTGGGTCAGGTCTCCACTGCTGTCGATGGCCCGACCCCCGGTGGAAACGATTCTCCCCGCGTTATCGACAACCACACCGACGCCGCTGGTCTGGTCCTTCAGGCTCACAGCCTTGCCGCTGTTGGTAATGCTGCCCGGTGCCGAAATCGTCAGCGTGTCGCTGCCGCCAAGGGTCTGCGAAGCGGTGGTGGCGGTATCGATCTGCACGGTTTTGCCGTGGGCGGTGCCGGCGGTGATCAACAAAATAGCGGCGAGGGACAAGCGCTGCGGCGGGAAGGTCATGAGTGAACGGCCTTTTGTTATAAGCGGGCCGTCCTGTATAGCGAAGGGTTTTTACAGAATGATGTCTTGAAGTCTGTCTGCATT
>NZ_QAIK01000027.1:83959-94703 GCF_003061005.1 Pseudomonas sp. HMWF021
TCAGTCTGCATTTTGTTGCAGATATGGCATGAGCTTCGCCGGTTGCAGTGGATTTATCGGAAACGCTCGAAGATCAAAAGATCGCAGCCTGCGGCAGCTCCTGCACAGGTTTCAGTTACACCCCTGTAGGAGCTGCCGAAGGCTGCGATCTTTTGCATTTACAGACTCAGGAACGGCACTCGACCAAACCTTTCACCTGCCCGGTCGGGGTCTGGTTGGCCTCGCTCAACCACTGCTCGAACCCTGCCGCAATCGCCGGCCACTCCGAATCCAGGATCGAATACCACGCGGTATCGCGGTTCTGGCCCTTGACCACCATGTGCTGGCGGAACACGCCTTCGAAGCTGAAGCCCAGGCGTTCGGCGGCGTATTTGGAGCGGGCGTTACCGTTGTTGCACTTCCACTCCAGGCGCCGGTAGCCCTGTTCGAAGGCGTATTTGGCCAGCAGGTAAACCGCTTCGGTGCTTTTCGGTGAACGCTGCATCGGCGCGCCGAAGGTGACGTGGCCGATCTCGATGCGCCCCTGCGCCGGGACGATCGACATCAGGCTGAGGATGCCTTGCACCTGGCCTGTGGCGCGGTCGATCACGCTGAAGAAATACGGATCGCTGCTGGCCGCGTGGTTGTTCAGCCAGTCATTGAAAACGCTGCGCTCGGGGAACGGCCCATAGGGCAAGTAATCCCACAGCTTCGGGTCGGCGCCGGGGCCTTCGAGGGCATTGAACAGATCGTCGCCGTGGCGTGCCGGATCGAGTCGTTCCAGACGGATGAAACGGCCTTCGAGCAAGGTCGCGGTGGGGGCGGGGACGCCTTTCCAGTCGGCAAGTGAAGTGGTCATGTGCGCGGCTCCTTAAATGGCTTTGCGAAACTGGATGAAACCCGGGCGCTCGGCGATGCGCTCGTAGAGCTGGATCGCGGTGGCATTGGTTTCGTGAGTCAGCCAATGCACCTTGCAGCAACCGTCGGCCCTGGCGGTGGTGTAGACGTGTTCGATCAACAGGCGACCGACGCCGGTGCCACGAGTCTCCGGCGCCACCAGCAGGTCCTGCAGGTAGCAGGAGTTTTCGATGCTCCAATTGGAGCGGTGGTAGATGAAATGCACCATGCCCACCGCCTTGCCGTCGGCCCAGGCGAGGGCGGCATGGGTCGGTTCACTCGGGTCGAGGAAACGCTGCCAGGTGCTGTGTGTGACGGCGTCCGGCAACTCGGTGTTGTAGAAGCGCAGGTAGGCCTGCCACAGCGGCAGCCAGGCGGCGTGATCGCCGGCAGTCACCGGGCGGATCTGGATCTGGGTCATGCTGATTTTCCTTAACGCATCAAGTGGGCGAGGGTCTGGTCGTTGATGTCGGGGCTGGCAGTCAGGCCTTCGCGCACGCCGGCAATGTCTTCGGCGCTGCGGTTCTGGCTGAGCTTGCGCTTGCCTTCGAGGCGATCGATTGGAATGGCGAAACCGACGATGGCCTTGAGCATGCCGTCGATGTAGTCGGCCGGCGCGTCGTCGACTTTCCACGGTTGCGCGCGGCCCGCTTCATGGCGATCGGTGAGCGTGCTGACGATGTCGAGCAGACGTCCGCCGTCGCTGAAGGTCTCGGCGTGGCCGTAGGCGTGTACGGCGACGTAGTTCCAGGTCGGCACGACTTTGCCGTGCTCGGCCTTGCTCGGGTAAAACCCCGGGCTGACGTAGGCGTCGGGGCCGGCAAAGATCAGCATCGCTTCAGCGCCGTCACGCAGGTCTTTCCACTGTGGATTGGCTTTGGCCAGGTGCCCGTAGAGCGTGCCGTTCGGGCCTTGCTCGCGGTGCAGCAGCACCGGCACATGGCTGGCCTGCAAGCCGTTTTCGCCGTGGCTGACGAGAATGGCGAGACGGGTGGCGAGGATCAGTTCGTGCAGTTGCGACAGTTCGTCGATGGCAAAGGCGCGGGGCGTGTACATGGAGAAATTTTCCTTGGCGAATGCCTGCATCCTAGGCAGGCTATTGGTCTGTTGTAAGAGCCATTGATGGCCAATTTCACAGGTCCATTGCCATGCCCGATTCGCCTGCGCTGTCCATGCCATTCAATCCGGCGGGTATCGAACTCGACCGTCGTCAGGGTCTGAGCCGCCAGCTCTATCAAGCGGTGCGTCTGCGTGTGCTGGACGGACGTCTGGCCAGTGGCACGCGGCTGCCCGCCAGCCGTGATCTGGCGACAGCGCTGGCGATTTCCCGCAACAGCGTGGTGCGTGCCTACGATCAGCTGTACGCCGAAGGCTTCATAGAAGGGCGGGTTGGGGACGGCACGTATGTCGCCCAATTACCGCAAAGCGCGCCATCGGCAAAAAAACTATCCACAAAAGTATCCACAGGGTTTTCAACAGGCTTACCCACAGCCTTATCCACAATTCCGCCGGATTTGCCTGTGGTTTCATCCAGTAAAGTTATCCACAGCGGTGCTGCGCAACGCCTGGAAAACAACCATTTATCGTTGCCGCCAAGTGGTCCGCCGAAGGCTTTTCGGGTGGGTGTTCCTGCGTTCGACCTGTTTCCGTTCGAGGTCTGGGCCAAGCTGAACGCGGCTTTCTGGCGCAAACCCGATCTGCAGCAGTTGTGTTACGGCGACCCCGCCGGCGACGCACGTCTGCGCGGGTTGATTGCCGCGTACTTGCGCAGTTCGCGAGGCATGCAGTGCAGCGCTGAGCAAATTGTGATCACCAGTGGCGCACAACAGGGCATCAGCCTTTGTGCACAGTTGCTGGTGGAGCCAGGCGATGCGGTTGGCATCGAGAATCCGGGGTATCGCGCTGCCGGTCATGCCTTTGCCGTGGCCGGAGCGCGGTTGCACGGTGTGCCGGTGGACGCAGAAGGCATCGATTGCGCAGCGTTGGCGCAGGTTGGCGATTGCCGGGTGGCGTATGTCACACCGTCCCATCAGTACCCCACCGGGGTGGTCATGAGCCTTGCCCGCAGGTTGGAGCTGCTCGCCTGGGCCGAACGCAATCAGGGCTGGATCATCGAGGACGATTACGACGGCGAGTACCGCTACAGCGGCGCACCCCTGGCGCCGTTGGCGGCGCTCGACCGTCAGGGTCGCGTGCTCTACGTGGGCACGTTCGGCAAGGTGGCGTTCCCCGCTCTGCGCCTGGGCTATCTGGTGTTGCCGGCAGGGTTGGTCGAGGCCTTTGCCCGGCGCCGGGCGGTGGACGTGCGGCATTCGGAAGTGAGCACTCAGGCGGTGATGGCCGAATTCATGGCCACAGGGCATTTCCAGCGGCACATCCGGCGAATGCGCCGTGCCGCCCTGAGTCGGCGCAATACGCTGTTGGCAGGCTGGCCGGAGAATATTCCCGGTGTTGGCAGCCTGCCGAGCGTGGCGGCAGGGCTGCACATGACCGTGGCAGTCGAAAGTCTTGCCCGCGAGCAGCAACTGCTTGAGCTGGCCGCCAGCGTCGATGTGGAGATCAATGGGCTGAGCAGCTACTGGTTGCCTGGGTCGTCATCCAGCCCCGACTGGCGCGCAGGCCTTGTGCTGGGATTTGCTGCGGTACCGGAGAAAGCGATCAGTGCTGCTCTGCTGCGCTTGAATCAGGTCTGGCGCACTTGATCCTCAAGTGCCTGGCTTGAAAAACAGCTGATCGGCCAGCCGGGGGCTGATTTCAGAGCGATAGATTCTCAACAGTTCGCCGTCGTTGGTGGCGGTGCGCAAGTCAAAGGCGCCGCCGAGTTTGCGTTGCTCACGAGTCTTGAGGTGCGCGGCGATGAAATTTGCGTCCGCCTGCTCCATCGAGTCGTAGTGGAAGTGGGCATACCACAACACTTCCTGGCTCTGCCGATTGCGGATTTCGTATTCCTGCAGGAAGTCCTTTTTCTGGCCCTTGAGGCGACGGCGCGAGCCTGTCGAGACAATGCCTATCTCGTTATAGCGCTTGAGCCATTCGACATGGGCAGCAGTCGGGTCCCGTTGCATGATCATTCTGACGCGAGTGGAATGGCCAATATAAAAAAGCTTGGTCGTTGCGGCCTGTAGCTGGCTTCTGATCGCATCTGCTTTGTCGACCACACTGGTGGATCCGGCCTCATGGCCCAGCGCTTCGTCAATACGATCCGACTGAGCACTCAGTTCGGCGGCGCGGCGTTGGAATGCTTCATCGATTTCCACAGGCAGGTACGTTGCTCCGTCAGCCAGCGCGTTGTATCGATTGATAAAGCGTTCGAGCCCATCCAGCATGTGCTGCGCGTTTTTTGTGAGGTTGGCGAGGCTCACTTTTGGCGCTGGCCTGGCTCGATATTCACTGACCCGCTTGAGCCATTCACCCGACGGTTTCTGGTGATAAGTCGCGAGGGTTTTTCCGCTGACAGGCGCTTTCACGTCGACAAAATTATCCTTGCCTGAGGTGCGCTCCTCGCCTGCGACGATGCCATCCATACGCGTCTTGATGACTTTTTTCTTCGGGGCAGATGCCTTGATCCGGGAGGGGCCGGGCACCGGTAACAGGGTTTTCCGCTCGCGTAGCAGAGCACCCAGAACGTCAGCGGCTTCGTCACTGAATGCGTTGATCCGCTCACGCAGGAGCTTGAACGGGTCATCAATGATCAGGTTCGCTGACTGTTCGGCGACATCCCCCAATTGCCGGTTGATGGTAGTGAAGCGCTCCACCTGTTCATTGAGTGCTTCGATTCGCTCGTCGAGGGGCGTGGAGGTTTTATCGTCGATCACTGCCTGCGAGGTCTCGATGGCCAGGCTGGCGGAGTCGACAATGCGGTTCAGCTCCGCTTGCACATCCAGAGCTGCCCGCGTGGTTTCAGGTTTCAGGCACAGTTCCTGGCCCAATACGACCTGAAAGGCTTTGAGGTCTTTCACGTTATGCACAGGCAGTTTTTGCGTATAAGTGCGAATGACTTCAGCGCCTTCCTTGCCCAACACCGTGAGTTTGGCGAACGTCGTGTGGGAGAACGCAATCCTGTTGATCATGACCGTGATCAGTGTGCTGGAGCGCTGATGGATGGCGCGCGCCGATGCATCGTTGTTCTGATCCTGCTCCATGGTTTCGAGGGTTTTGTGCAAGGCGTTGTTGAATTCAGTCGCCATGTCGTCGAACCAGGCCTGGTTCAGAAACAGTTGTGATCTCAGCAGGTCGACCATCGCCGTTCGATAATGCGGCACATGATCCAGACGATTGAGTTCTTCGAGCTTGTCGGCGATGGCCTCATATTCGCTGGAGCGGATTTGCGTCTTTTCCAGATACAGCCGTGTCAGTTCGACGCGGTCGTCAGCGCTCGCCTCCGCCATCTGCTTATGTGCATTGGTCAGTTCCTCACGGCTGGCTTTGGTGGTTCGATCGAAAGCGGCCAGTTGTTGAAGCAGTTCGGCGACGCGTTCTGCCTTTTGCTGTTGGTATTTCATGCGCCGCGAACTCAGGCCTCCGCCACGCAAGCGCAGTCTGATATCGATGTACCATTTTCCATTTCTGCTGCTCGTCAACAGCGGGCCTCGTCGCTTGGGCGTATGGCGACTGTCGATGATCTGCACATTGTCGTAATCGTCGACTTCGACTTCGAACCAGTTTTTGCCCACGGGCGCGTATAGCCGTTGTTCATGTCGGTACAGATTTTTCTCCGGACCCTCTTCATCGATGGGTTCACCCAGCTCCTCGGGCTTTTCGACCTTGAGTTCGGCCACTGCCCTGCTCAGTGTCAATGGCCGGCCGTTGAGCGCTCCGCTGGCGTGAATCGTCAGTGCATGATCGCTGGGCAATTGCGCCGGTGGCAGGTCTGGGGCCTGCACGGTTTTTACCGGCTCCTGAGTAATAACCTGCACCTTGTTGTGTTCAGGTGCCGCTTTTGTTGTTTCAGGCTCTTGTGTGATCGGCTTGCGCACAGCATGCGCGGGCTTGTTGCGGGTGGCCGCGTGGTGGGCAAGCACCACGGCTATGTTCAGAAACAGGTCGGCGACGGCGCTGATGAGCTGGTCTTGTCTGGATTCCTGCACTGCATCGACGGCTTCCTGCACGTCATCCATGATCTGCCAGATCCAGGCTGCAGTGCCCAGCGTTGGTCCGAGAAAAGGCAGGACGCCATTGAACAGTTTCCAGGCACCCTGCTTGAGCGAGGCCCAGTGGCTTTCGGCATTGGATACAGACTGCCGGTCCGCCAGCTCGACCAGGGCGCGGGCGTTGCTTTTGAACAGGTGTGCAAGGCGATCGCCCTCTACCGTTTTTGTCCCGAGTTTGACGGGGCCGGTGATCTGCAACGACAACACCGGATTGGCCAGCAGCTCCGTCAGCGTCCAGACCGAGGGCAGGTCGCCGGGAAAGATGAAGTTGGTGTAGTTGGCGCGAGCGTTGTCGGGCAACCAGGCCAGTATCGACTTGCGTAATCGATGGCTGTGTTTGATGGCGTAAATCAGGTTGGCCCGGGTTGGATACTGCAGCAGGCAATTGTCCATCAGCGGCCTGTAGAGCAGGCATGGCCCCTGATCCGGATCACGGGGTTCGATCACGTACATATTGCTGACCGTATCGTAGCGGGACGGATCTTCGCCGTTGGGCACGAACGCCAGCGGGCGAATGACAATTTCCTGGCCACCAACATGGCGCGCTTGCGGATCTTCCTCAAATACTCGGGTGATATAACGGCAGCCAAGGTCATCCAGACCGCCCTCGTTGCAGAGTTTGAGCTGCAGCGCCAGCATCGACAGCTGGATCTTCAAGTGCCGGGTGTAAATCGTTTGCAGGCTTTTTGACTGGACAGGGTCATCCAGCAGGCGTTGTTTGAGCAGAGCCGGATAGGCCTGGCCGATGTTGGCATCGGTGATCAGCTGTTTGATGAAGTCGGCGGTCATCCACTCCGGTACGGGGGCACCGTCGCTGAAGTAGATAAACGTGCTGCCCAGCGGCACGGCAATCAGGTTTTCCAGTGCCAGATCGACCAGGGAAAACGTGGTCTTTTCGCTGGTGCCCGGTACGAACGTCCCCCAGACCACCACGCTGGTAATTTCGATCCGCAGGTTCTGAAGATTCAGCCCGGTAGCGTCGGGGTGACTCTCCAGTAATCGGTCGCGCAGGGTCTTGAGGGTGTACTCGCCGATGGGCGGGACTTGCTCAAGGAACGTCTGGCCGGGGTTCTGCTGTTGCGCCAGCGCCAGATCCATCATCAGGCGACTGTAGCGAGTCTGATCGACCGGCGAGGCATTCAATAGCCAGTCCGGCATGTGGTTTTCGACTTGCTGATAGCGAGCGGAAAGCGGGGAAAACTCATTGTCAGGCAAATCCGTTACCTCACGGTGACGACTGGCATCATGCTGTGCAATGGCCTGGCCTTGCAGGGCGATCATCGTGCAGGCCTGGGCCTGGAAAAAATCGCCGTCGGGCTCATACAGCCGCCATTGCGTTACCCCTGAGCTGAAGAAGCGTTTCCCTCGGTTCGAGACATGGTTGTTCAGCCCCTCCAGGCTGTCGAACGTGCCGAATCCTTCAATAACAGAGTGGGTCAGGATCATCGTGCGTGAAGCTGTTGTACCGATGATCACGCACAGTTCCAGAATGTTGCGGTGACGGGAAATACCGTCTTCAAGGTGATCGATATCCACCAGGCATACCCGGGTCTTGAATGTGTCGTGCGATGCGCGCAGGGCCGAGTCCGGATAATCGAACACCAGGCGCGCCAATGCCTGTTGATCTGCATCCCAGCCATTAGTGGCGCTGACATTCCACACCGCGCGCAGTGACTCCGCCAATTCATGCCAGCGGGGTCGGTCGTTGCGTTGCTGGTTCCAGTAATCGAGCTGGTGCTCCTGATAGGCTACAAACAACAGCGGGATCAACTCGTTCATCAACTGGCCGACAACATCGATCCTGACCGGCAGATGAGGCATCGGCCAGACCTTGGGCTGCACCGTCAGAAAGTGTTCGCCGTCCAGGTACGTCACCGGCGTGTTGGTGGTGCCGTGGCGCACCAGAGCATCGGTCAGGGATTCGGCCTGGGGCACGCCGACGGTGATTTTTGCATTCTCGACCAGCCAGGTCGGCTTGACCACCAGCGTCCGGTCGGGGTTGATTGCCAGATCCGGATACAGTTCGGTGAGCGCGGGGTACAGGATGGAGGAAGCTACCTCGTGCATGGAAGGGCCAGTGACCAGTTGAGTCAGCAGGTCGCTGGAGTTCGCTTGCGGGCTGGGTTCGGCCTCGTCGGCCAGGTATTGATCCATGATGATGTCCTTGTCTGGCGGTGTGTAGCATCGGTTGGCCAGACAGTGACGCAGGCATCAGGTGCGATGGCGGTAGATAGTTATCGTCAGGCAAAAAAAGACCCGCGTTGCAGCGGGTCTTCGGGAATATTCAGGGAATGCGCTTCAGGATCCGGTTCGTTGTTCAAAACCTTCCAGCACGTTCACCGCATTGATGCCGATTTCTTCCACCGCGTAGCCACCTTCCATGACGAACAGCGTTGGTTTGCCGAGAGCGGCAATGCGTTTGCCCATGGCCAGGTAATCCGGGCTGTCGAGCTTGAACTGCGAGATCGGATCATCCTTGAAGGTGTCGACGCCCAGCGACACGACGATGACATCGGCGCCGTAGTTGTCGATCTCGTTGCAGGCCTGTTCCAGCGCCGCGCTCCAGGTGTCCCAGCCGGAACCGGCGGGCAGCGGGTAGTTAAAGTTGAACCCCTCACCGGCACCTTCGCCGCGTTCATCGTCATAACCTAGGAAGAAAGGGAATTCAGCTTCCGGGTGGCCGTGGATCGATGTGAACAGGACGTCACTGCGCTCGTAGAAAATCGACTGCGTGCCGTTGCCGTGGTGGTAGTCGACGTCGAGGATTGCGACTTTCCTGTGGCCTTGATCAAGGAAGGCCTGGGCGGCAATTGCGGCGTTGTTGAGGTAGCAATAGCCGCCCATCAGATCGCTGGCCGCGTGGTGTCCGGGTGGACGGCACAGGGCGAAGGCACTGCGCGCGCCTGCCTGAATGGCGGCTTGCGCGGTCAGTGCAACCTGCGCGGCGCTATAGGCTGCTTGCCAGGTGCCGGCGGTGATCGGTGCGCCGCCGTCGAAGCTGTAGTAGCCGAGCTGGCCGTGCAGGCTGGTCGGTTTGACCTGACGCAGCGTGCGCGCCGGCCAGGTGTAGGGCAGCAGGTCGCCGTCGGTGTTGAACTCGGTCCAGCGTGCCCACGCGCCTTTGAAGAAGTCGAGGTAATCATGGCTGTGAATGCGCGCGATGGGTTCGAGGCCATGGTCCTTTGGCGGTTGCACCGCGCCCAGGTTCCGGTTTTTCACCCGTTGCAGCACATGGTCGGCGCGCGACGGCATTTCGAAGCACGGCTTGAGCTGACCATCGATCAGTTCGCAGCGGCCATGGTGCAGGTGGTGATCGTCCGAGTAGATCGTCAGCATTTGTTGTTCTCCGCAGGGCTGAATCGGTTGCCCACAGTGTTGCGGCACGCGGCGAATCGGAGAACGGCAGGAAAGGCCAAAAGGGGATTGATCCGGCCAAAACCTCTGACCGCAATTCGCCCCTTGCCAGCCGATCAAAAGATCGCAGCCTTCGGCAGTTCCTACGCCGATTTCTGTAGGAGCTGCCGAAGGCTGCGATCTTTTGATCTTCAGGCTCTGAACTGGCTCGGCGCCACACCGCTCCAGCGCACGAACGCATGCCGAAAACTCGCGGTCTCGCTGAAGCCCAGGGTCTCGGCGATGCGGTAGATCGGCAACTGGTCCTCGCAGAGCATCTGCTTGGCCCGCTCGAAGCGCAGTTCGTCGAGCAGCTCCTGATAACTGCTGCCCATGTCCTTGAGGTGGCGGCGCAGGGTGCGCGGCGAGCATTTCATTTGCTGGGCCAGCCCCTCAAGCCCCGGCGCGGCGTTGAGCTGCGCACTGAGCAACTGGCGGATGCGCCCCAGCCATGCCTGCCTCCCGGTGAATTCCAGGTTTTGTTTGCGGCAGCGCTCGGCCATCGCCTGATGGGTAATGACGTCGGCCAGCGGCAGCGGCTGGTCGAGCCAGCGCCGGTCGAATGCGAACGCATTGTCTCGCGCAGCAAAATGCAGCGGGCTGTCGAAGTGCTCGGCGTAGCTGTCGCGGTAATCCGGTGCCGCGTGCTCAAACCGCGTAGCGAGCAGGGGCAGGGGATGGCCGAGCAGGTCGTCGCAAATCACTTTCAGCGAGACCAGGCAGAACTCGGCATTGAACACCGCCATCGCCGGGCTCTCGCGGTAGTCGGCGGCGACGAACCAGACGCGCTCGCCATCGTCTTCCAGGCTCAACTCGAAAAGTGTTCCCAACAGCGCCGGATAACGGATCGCCAGACGCAAAGCGTCACCGAAGGTGGCACAGGTGAGCAGGGCGTAACCAAGAATGCCGTAGCAGGACACGTGCATGCGACGGCCCAGTTCCAGCCCGATGTCGTGCTTGAGCGCGACCGCGTTGGCGCAGACCTGCATTTCCTGATTGGTGGTGATGCGCGTGTCGGCGCGGTTCAGATCTGCCGCGCTGATGCCGCTGCCAGCCAGCAGTGCTTCACTCGACAGGCCTTCATCTTTGAAGGTGTTGAGGATAAGAGAGACGGCGTTGAGGGTGGTGAGGTGGGAGTGGAGCATGGGATCTTCCAGCCTGGGGATGGCTGGAACGCAGCAAGTTGTATGCCGCACACGGATCAAACTGTGTGAGGGCTATTGTGGCGAGGGAGCTTGCTCCCGCCGGGGCGTGCAGCGGCCCCAAAAACTGCGACTGCTTCGCAGTCGAGCGGGAGCAAGCCCCCTCGCCACAGGGGCTCACTC
>NZ_QAIK01000027.1:94713-189850 GCF_003061005.1 Pseudomonas sp. HMWF021
CCTGCAACTTGCCGAACGCCGCCTCACGGGTCATGCCGCCACCGGACAACACACCCACGCCACGCAAGCGGCTGCCGGCCTCGTAAACATCCAGCTCGACCCCGCCTTCATGGCACTGCGTGACCGCGACCACGACAACACCGTTATCCCGGGCACGGCCGAGGCTCGCGAGGAACTCGGGATTGTCGCTTGGCCCGGTGCCGCTGCCGTAACACTCCAGCACCAGGCCCTGAATGCCACCGTCGAGCAGACCGTCGACAATTTCGGCGCTGATACCGGGGAACAGTGGCAACACCGCGACATTCGCCAGTTGCCTGGACTGTTTGTAGTTCAACGCTGCAGGAATCGACGTGGCTTTCACGCCGCCGCCCTGACGCGCCAGGCGCTTGAACGGATGACGGCCGAAGCTGCGCACTTTCGCGCAACGGGTCGGATCCAGCAGCTCGCCGTGGAAGTACAGGTGCACGCCCGGCGCCAGACCTTGGCCGAGGGCGACCAGCGCACCGCCGAGGTTTTCCCAGGCATCGCTGTCAGTCACGCCGGCCGGCAGCATTGAACCGGTGAAGCACACTCGCGCGCTCAGTCCGAGTAGCTGGAAGCTCATCGCCGCCGCACTGTAGGCCAAGGTGTCGGTGCCGTGCAGGATCAGCACGCTGTCGCAGCCTTGCACGTCCACGGCGTCGACCACTGCTTCACGCAATTGCTGCCAATAGGCCGGGGTCATGTTGGCGCTGTCGATCAGCGGCGCCATTTCCCGGAAGCGCCACTGCGGCACCACCAGCTCGGGCTGGCTGTGCAGGTAGTCGCGCATGCGGACTTCGAAACCGGACGCCGGGGCCAGGCCATTGGCGCTGGCCTGCATGCCGATGGTGCCACCGGTGTAGAGCACCATGACGTGTTGGGCGGCGGGGAAGGAATTGGCAATCATCTGAGGTCTCCACAAGAGATGACATTGTAGGAGTGAGCCTGCTCGCGATGGCGGTTCATCATTCAGCATTGATGTTGGCCGAAAGACAGCTATCGCGAGCAGGCTCGCTCCCACAGGTATTGCATCACAATAACTGACGGGCGCTGGGGATGCGCCCGTCATTCACCTGTCAGCGTTGCGCTGCAGGGACGCCTTGCGGCTCGACTTCAGCCTTGCCAGCGGCAGGCGCCTCGGTCGGCCAGGCCTTCAGGTCCAGATCCAGATCGGCAAATTTGCTGGAGTCGAACACTGGCTGCTTGATGCCGGCGCGGCGCTGCTCGTCGTAGTCGCGCAGCACGCGCATGCCGACCTTGAACAGCATGGCCAGGGCGATCAGGTTGACGAAGGCCAGGCAGGTCATGGTGATGTCGGCGAAGGCGAACACGGTCGAGAGGTCCTGCATCGAGCCCCACACCACTAGCGCCAGAACCAGACCGCGGAAAATCATCAGCACAGCGCGGTTGCGGCTGAGGAACTGCAGGCTGTTTTCGCCCAGGTAGTAGTTGTAGAGGATGCAAGTGAAGACGAACAGCGACAGCGCGACGCTGACGAAGATACGGCCCCAGTCACCGACCACGGCGGCGAGCGAGTTCTGGGTCAGGACGATGCCGTCACCTTCGAAGCCCGGGGTGTAGAAGCCCGACAACAGGATCAGCAGCGCGGTGCAGGTGCAGATCACGAAGGTGTCGAGGAACACGCTGAAGGCCTGAACCACGCCTTGCGCGCCCGGGTGCTTCACGGAAGCCACGGCGGCGACGTTCGGCGCACTGCCCAGGCCCGCTTCGTTGGCGAACACGCCACGCTTCACGCCCATGACGATGGCGCTGCCGAGCAGGCCGCCGAAGGCCGGGTCGAGGCCGAAGGCGCTCTTGAAGATGGTTTCCAGCATCGCTGGTACGTGTTCGATCTGGGTGCCGATCACGTACAGGGTCACGCCGATATAGGCCAGGGTCTTGACCGGAACCAGCAGGTCGGACACAGCCGCAATGCGCTTGATGCCGCCGATGAAGGTGATGGCCAGCAGCACCGCCAGGACGATCCCGGTGTTGCGCGGGTCGAAGGCAAAGGCGTTTTGCAGCGAGTGGGTCACGGTGTAGGACTGCAGGCCGATGAAGGCGAAGCCGTAGGTCACCAGCAGCAGGATCGAAAACACCACGGCCATGCCTTTGAGCTTCAGGCCGTGCTGGATGTAGTAGGCCGGGCCGCCACGGTACAGACCGTCACCGTCGGCGCGCTTGTAGACCTGAGCCAGGGTGCATTCGAAGAAGCTGCTGGACATGCCGACCAGTGCGGTCACCCACATCCAGAACACCGCACCCGGCCCACCGAGGGTCACGGCGATGCCGACACCGGCGATGTTGCCTGCGCCGACACGGCCGGCGAGGCTGAGCATCAGGGCCTGGAACGAGCTGAGTTGCCCGCCGCTGCTTTTCAGGCTGTCGCGGAACACCGCGAACATGTGGAAGAAGTGGCGCAATTGAACGAAACGCGAGCGAATCGTGAAGTAGCTACCGAGCCCGACAATGAGCACGATCAGTACTTTCCCTGAGAGGAAGTCGTTGATGACTTCGAGCATGGATTTTTCCTCGCTGTTTTTTGTGTAAGCAAATGCTGGATGTTCAGAAACATCGCGTTACACCGGTTTGCGCACGGCACAACAGGTGAGGCGAGGGTTTCGTCCCGGTCCATTTCGCGGGTTTGTTATTAGTTCGGGTTTCGCATGGGTTATGGCCTCGTTACCGACGACCGCTCACGCGAAGAGGGGCGGCACTATACCGATCAGTGCGGCGCCCGTCTGCACGCTCGTGGTGCAAGCGACGAAACGAGGGTGCTGCAAGATCAAAAGATCGCAGCCTTCGGCAGCTCCTACAGGTACACGTCGTTCATGCAGGAGCTGCCGAAGGCTGCGATCTTGGCGGTATCAAATACATAAAACATTTAACGTCCTGCCCGCAAAGAAGTTAAAAAAAAGGGCTTGGGGACTGATCCCCAAGCCCTCAAAAGGTGAGAGGTGTCTAGTCCCTCGACCTGGTGAGCGGTGCTGCAAGTAACGCGTCGGCTCAGGCTTTGAGCGGAACCAGACGCGGAGCGATCATGTTTTCCGGGCGCAGGATGTCGGCGAGCATGGCTTCGTCGAGCAGACCTTCTTCGCGCACCAGTTCCAGCACGCCGCGGCCGCTTTCAAGGGCGATACGGGCGATGCGGGTGGCGTTTTTGTAGCCGATGTACGGGTTCAGTGCGGTGACCAGGCCGATCGAGTGTTCGACCAGTTCGCGGCAGCGCGCTTCGTTGGCGGTGATGCCGACGATGCAGTGCTCGCGCAGCATGTCCATGGCGCGTTGCAGCAGACGGATCGAGTCGAGGATCTTGAACGCGATCAGCGGCTCCATCACGTTCAGCTGCAGTTGGCCGCCTTCGGCTGCCATGGTCAGCGCCAGGTCGTTACCGATGACCTGGAAAGCCACCTGGTTAACGGCTTCCGGGATTACCGGGTTGACCTTGCCGGGCATGATCGAGCTGCCTGGCTGACGCGCCGGCAGGTTGATCTCGTTGATGCCGGTGCGTGGGCCGCTGGACAGCAGGCGCAGGTCGTTGCAGATCTTCGACAGCTTGACCGCGGTGCGCTTGAGCATGCCGGAGAACAGCACGAAGGCGCCCATGTCGGAAGTGGCTTCGATCAGGTCGGCGGCTGGCACCAGCGGTTGACCGCTGATCAGCGCCAGACGCTGGACGGCCAGCGCCTGATAACGCGGGTCGGCGTTGATGCCGGTGCCGATCGCGGTGCCGCCCAGGTTCACTTCGGTCAGCAGTTCCGGGGCCAGCGTCTTCAGACGGGCCAGGTCTTCGCCCATGGTGGTGGCGAATGCGCGGAACTCTTGACCCAGGGTCATCGGCACGGCGTCCTGCAGCTGGGTACGACCCATCTTCAGCACGTGGTTGAATTCTTCACCCTTGGCGGCGAATGCCTGAATCAGGCTGTCGAGGCTGGCCAGCAGCGCGTCGTGACCCAGCAGCAGACCCAGGCGGATCGCGGTCGGGTAGGCGTCGTTGGTCGACTGCGCCATGTTGACGTCGTCGTTCGGGTGCAGGTACTGGTACTCGCCTTTCTGGTGACCCATTGCTTCGAGCGCAATGTTGGCGATCACTTCGTTGGCGTTCATGTTGGTGGAAGTACCGGCGCCACCTTGAATCATGTCGACCACGAACTCTTCGTGGAAATCACCGCGGATCAATCGGGCACAGGCTTCGCTGATGGCAGCGTGCTTGGCTTCGCTCAGATGACCCAACTCACGGTTGGCGTCAGCGGCGGCCTGTTTGACCATCGCCAGACCCACAACCAGTTTCGGGTAATGCGAAATCGGAACGCCGGAGAGACGGAAGTTGTTCACCGCTCGCAGGGTCTGGATGCCGTAATACGCTTGAGCCGGTACTTCGAGGGCGCCAAGCAGGTCGTTTTCTGTGCGGAATGATGCAGCGGAGGACATGATAGAAATCATCTCGATATGGACCCGGTCTGTGCCGGAACGCTGCGAATGCTAGGCTTCTGGGATTTTTTGGGCCAATGCTGTTAAACACTGGCCTATGCACATTCGGCATAATGCCCGTGTGACGCCGCGTGCGCGGCAGACGTGTGACCTGTTTTGGTGCGTGTCCGGGAGGACGTGATGAATCTGGAAAGCAAATGGCTCGAGGACTTCAGTGCCCTGGCCGCCACCCGCAGCTTCTCGCAGGCGGCCGAACGGCGCTTCGTGACCCAACCGGCCTTCAGTCGGCGAATCCGCAGCCTGGAAGCGGCGCTGGGCCTTACCTTGGTCAACCGTTCGCGCACGCCGATTGAACTGACGGCAGCCGGGCAACTGTTTCTGGTGACCGCGCGCACCGTGGTCGAACAGCTCGGCGAAGTGCTGCGGCATCTGCATCACCTGGAAGGCGGGCAGGGTGAAGTGATGCAAGTCGCCGCCGCGCACTCGCTGGCGCTGGGTTTCTTCCCGCGCTGGATCGCACAACTGCGCAATGAAGGGCTGAACATCGCCACGCGGCTGGTGGCGACCAACGTCGGCGACGCGGTGCACGCGCTGCGCGAAGGCGGCTGCGACCTGATGCTGGCGTTCTACGATCCGGACGCGGCGATGCAGATGGACCCGGAAATCTTCCCCTCGCTGCACCTGGGTCAGACCGAAATGCTTCCGGTGTGCGCGGCGGATGCCGATGGCAAGCCGTTGTTCGATCTGGAGGGCGAGGCCAGCGTGCCATTGCTGGCCTATAGCGCCGGTGCGTTTCTCGGGCGCTCGGTGAATGGTTTGTTGCGTCAGCGTCAGCTGCGCTTCACCACCATCTATGAAACTGCCATGGCCGACAGCCTTAAAAGCATGGCCCTGGAAGGCCTCGGCATCGCCTGGGTACCGCAACTGAGCGTGCGCGCCGAACTGGCCCGTGGCGAACTGGTGGTCTGCGGCGGCCCGCAATGGCACGTGCCGCTGGAGATTCGCCTGTACCGCTGCGCACTGGTGCGCAAGGCCAACGTGCGGTTGCTGTGGCGCAAGCTTGAAGGTGGCGCTGCACAGGCTTCCTGAGTGACGGGGTCTGTGGGAAAAGATCGCAGCCTTCGGCAGCTCCTACAGGTTGAAATGCGTTGCCCTGTAGGAGCTGCCGAAGGCTGCGATCTTTTGATCTTTTTCGCTGACCTTCAGGTCAATAAAACCGGGCCTTTCGCTGATTTGACAGATGGTCGTTTCGGGGGCTGTTTATTGGCTTCTTTGCGGTATACTGCGCGGCCTTCGGCCGGTACGTCCGGCCATTTTTCGTACAATCAAGCCACGCAATCCTGCGTGGCTTGTTGTTTTTGACGCGCCTGCGGGCGCCCAGAGAGAAGAGGCGCGACGATGAGTGCACTGGTTGGCGTGATCATGGGCTCCAAGTCCGATTGGTCCACCCTTAGCCACACCGCCGATATGCTGGAAAAGCTCGGCATCCCGTACGAGGTCAAGGTGGTTTCTGCCCACCGCACCCCGGATTTGCTGTTCCAGTACGCCGAAGAGGCTGAGGGCCGTGGCATCGAGGTGATCATCGCCGGTGCCGGTGGCGCAGCCCACCTGCCAGGCATGTGTGCGGCCAAGACCCACCTGCCGGTACTGGGCGTTCCGGTGCAGTCGTCGATGCTCTCGGGCGTCGATTCGCTGCTGTCGATCGTGCAGATGCCGGCGGGCATCCCGGTTGCCACCCTGGCCATCGGCAAGGCCGGCGCGATCAACGCCGCGCTGCTCTCGGCGAGCATCCTTGGCGCCAAGCATCCACAGTTCCACGCGGTACTGAAAACCTTCCGTGCCGAGCAGACAGACAGCGTCCTGGACAATCCAGACCCACGTATTGCCTGAGGTTGTTGAGATGAAGATCGGTGTAATCGGTGGCGGCCAGTTGGGCCGCATGTTGGCGCTGGCGGGCACTCCGCTGGGCATGAACTTCGCTTTCCTCGACCCTGCCCCGGACGCTTGCGCCGCTGCGCTGGGCGAACACCTGCGGGCCGATTACGGCGATCAGGATCACCTGCGGCAACTGGCCGATGAAGTCGATCTGGTGACCTTCGAGTTCGAAAGCGTCCCGGCCGAAACCGTGGCGTTTCTCTCGCAATTCGTCCCGGTGTATCCGAGCGCCGAAGCCCTGCGCATCGCTCGCGATCGCTGGTTCGAGAAGAGCATGTTCAAGGACCTGGGCATCCCGACCCCGGCCTTCGCCGACATTCAGTCGCAAGCCGACCTGGATGCCGCTGTGGCTGCCATCGGTCTGCCGGCCGTGCTGAAAACCCGCACCCTGGGTTACGACGGCAAGGGCCAGAAAGTCCTGCGCAAACCGGAAGACGTGGTCGGTACGTTCGCCGAGCTGGGCAGCGTTGCCTGCCTGCTGGAAGGCTTCGTGCCGTTCACCGGCGAAGTTTCGCTGATCGCCGTGCGTGCCCGCGATGGCGAAACGAAGTTCTATCCGCTGGTGCACAACACCCACGACAGCGGCATCCTCAAGCTGTCGGTTGCCAGCACTGATCACCCGCTGCAGGCGTTGGCTGAAGACTACTCCAGCCGCGTGCTCAAGCAGCTCGACTATGTCGGCGTGATGGCGTTCGAGTTCTTTGAAGTCGACGGTGGCCTCAAGGCCAACGAGATCGCCCCGCGCGTGCACAACTCCGGGCACTGGACCACCGAAGGCGCCGAGTGCAGCCAGTTCGAAAACCATCTGCGCGCCGTTGCCGGCCTGCCGCTGGGTTCGACCGCCAAGGTCGGCGAGAGCGCGATGCTCAACTTCATCGGCGCAGTTCCGCCGGTAGAGAAAGTCATCGCCATCGAAGATTGCCATCTGCACCACTACGGCAAAGCCTTCAAGGCCGGACGCAAGGTCGGTCACGCCAACCTGCGCTGCGCCGACATGGCTACGCTTCAGGCGCAGATCGTCAAGGTCGAAGCGCTGATCGCCGAGTAAACAGTTTCATCTGGCAACGGCGGAACCTTCGGGAGTCGTCGTTCTCTCATGGCAGGATGCCAAAGTCTGACTAGGCTTTGGCATATCTACTATTGAGCGTCAGAGGAAAATGCCATGGGAATTATCGGAACCATCTTTATCGGCTTGATCGTCGGCCTGCTGGCACGCTTCCTCAAACCGGGCGATGACAGCATGGGCTGGATCATGACCATCCTGCTCGGTATCGGCGGTTCGCTGGCGGCCACTTATGGCGGCCAGGCCCTGGGTATCTATCAGGCGGGTCAGGGTGCGGGCTTCATCGGTGCACTGGTCGGCGCGATCGTGCTGCTGGTGATCTACGGCCTGATCAAAAAGAACTGATCCAGGCGACCAGGCCCTCTCTGCCATTGCGGCGGGGAGGGCTAGAATGCTCGGCGATTCAAACTCCTTCCTTCATCCGAGCACCTTTTACCGAGCACCTTCATGCGCCGTCTTTTGTTGACTCTCCTTTTGCTGGGCAGCGGTCTGGCTCACGCCGGCGAACTGCCGGAAACCGACTGGCTCGAGCTGATGCCCAAGTCGGACCAGAAAGCCCTCGAGGCCATGCCCGAAATCGACCACAACTCCCCGGAAGCCACCGGCACTTTCACCGAGAAGGGCGGGATGAAACAGGCCAAGGGCCTGCCGGCGGTGATGTATTCGACCAAGACCGTGGCGTCGATGAACGACAAGCACATCCGCATCGGTGGCTATCCGGTGCCGCTGGAGTCCGATGCCAAGGGCCGCAGCACGCTGTTCTTCCTGGTGCCGTACCCTGGCGCGTGCATCCACGTACCGCCACCGCCACCGAACCAACTGGTGCTGGTGCGTTATCCAAAGGGCTTGAAGCTGGATGACATCTACACGCCGCTGTGGGTGACCGGCACGCTGAAGATCGAGAAGGTCAGCAATGACCTGGCCGATGCGGCGTATGCGCTGGACGCGGACATGGTGCGGGTGGTGCAGGAGTCCGATCTCTAAACACCTGGCGCAGAACCCAATGTGGGAGCGGGCTTGCTCGCGAATGCGGTGTATCAGACAGATTAATGTATCTGACACACCGCATTCGCGAGCAAGCCCGCTCCCACAGTTTGTTTTGCGCCAGGGTTTAAAGCGGTTTGCTGCCGACGCTGACACCCATCGTATGGCTCGCCCCCGAGGCCAGCGTGACCACATCACCCATCACATTCGCCGTCTCGATGCACAGCATGCGCTGCCAGCCATCGTTGTCCATGTCGCTGAACGCGGCGGCGCGGTCGATCCACGGGTTCCAGATCACGGCGGTGCGTGAACCGCTGGCGCTCAGCACGATACGCCGTTCCCAGGTCGGATCGACGATGCTCAGTTGCGGCGGAGCGTCAAGGTAGATACGGTCGGTTTCCCCCGCAAATCGCAGTTCACCTTGCTGGCGGTGGGTGTTCCAGTTGTCCAGGGTCTCGATGTAATCCAGCCCTTCAACACCCTCGACGTGCACGTTGCGCACATCGCTGACCGCGTAATAGGTGTGCAGCGCCTGACTGAGGCTGACGGTTTCGGCACCCCGGTTATGGCTGGTCAGGCTGATGTTCAGCTGATCATTCAGGTGCAGGGTCAGGGTCAGGTCGACCTGATGCGGCCAGCCCGGGAATCCGCCTTCGGGATACGGCAGCCTGAATTCCACCTTGACCCCATGGTCTTCGGCTTCGATACCGCCCAGCTCCCAATCCATCGCCCGGACAAAGCCGTGGGCCTGTGCCGGCTCATCGCTGACGCGCATCGCTTTGACGCTTTGCGGGTTGCGATCAAAGATGCCAAACCAGGGCCAGCACACCGGTACACCGGCGCGGATGCTCTTACCGGTCTTGAACACAGCCTTGTCGTTGAGCCAGATGATCGGCGGCTGACCGTCGATCTGATAACTGAGGATGTGCGCGCCTTGCTGGGCCACCAGCACTTCGGCCTGACCGTGGCGGATGCGCCAGCAGTTCAGTTCATCCAGTTTCACGGCTTCAACGTTGGGCGTGTTCATGGGACAGCTCTCGATCAGACACTTGGGACGACTATCGACCGCAAAACCGCGGCAATGTTTAACGCGCGCGTGGCGGCACCGAGCGAGTACGACCGCTGCCGTCGATGGCGACGAAGACGAATACCGCTTCGGTCACTTTACGCCACTCGCTGGACAGCGGGTCGTCGCTCCACACCTCGACCATCATCTGGATCGAGCTGCGGCCGATTTCCAGGGTCTGGGTATAGAAGGACAATTGCGCGCCGACCGCGACCGGCACCAGAAAGGCCATGCGGTCGATGGCGACAGTGGCTACGCGACCACCGGCCACGCGGCTGGCCATCGCGGTGCCCGCCAAGTCCATCTGCGCCACCAGCCAGCCGCCGAAAATATCGCCAAAGCCGTTGGTTTCGCGGGGGAGTGCGGTAATTTGCAGGGCCAGGTCGCCTTGCGGGATCGGATCTTCTTGTTCGAGCTCTATCATGCCGGGGGGGCCTCTGACCCGTGACTCTTCGTTTGGTATTGCTGGTGGTAGCCGTCTTCAGGAAAAACGATTCAGCACCGAACATACTACGTTCGTCACGTTTTCCATAAGGCGCCTGAAGGGAAACTCTGCGAAACCGGCTGATCCCGTTCAAAGGCCGGGCCAACGACGTTTTCGCACAGCAACCCCCTACAAACCGGAGCAAGGTTGCGAGTATATCGGTCGGTAGACTCCGCGACGACCATCGGGTTCTGATTTTGACCGTCAAATACGCGCCTCTATGTGCTTTTTCGAACAATTTGCTATGGTGCCGAACCTGTCCGAGCCACAGCCAGCGTTGTTGTGGCGGCAGATCCGACTATAAGAGAAGCCCTTGCCATGACCACAGCGCCTTCGAGCCTCGCGCAGCCCGAGCAACCTGCACGACCCCTGACCCGCAATGACTACAAGACTCTGTCGCTATCGGCCCTGGGCGGTGCGCTGGAGTTCTACGATTTCATCATCTTCGTGTTCTTCGCCACCGTGGTCGGCAAGCTGTTCTTCCCGGCCGACATGCCCGAGTGGCTGCGCCTGATGCAGACCTTCGGCATCTTCGCTGCCGGTTACCTGGCGCGGCCGCTGGGCGGCATTGTCATGGCGCACTTCGGCGACCTGCTGGGACGCAAGAAGATGTTCACCCTGAGCATTTTCATGATGGCCGTGCCGACCCTGATCATGGGCCTGCTGCCGACCTACGCGCAGATTGGCATGTGGGCGCCGATCCTGCTGTTGCTGATGCGGGTGATCCAGGGCGCGGCGATTGGTGGTGAGGTGCCGGGGGCGTGGGTCTTCGTTTCCGAACACGTGCCGCAAAAGCACATCGGCTATGCCTGCGGCACCCTGACCAGCGGCCTGACGGCGGGCATCCTGCTTGGCTCGCTGGTCGCCACGGCGATCAACAGCATTTATACGCCGGTGGAAGTCGCGGATTACGCCTGGCGGATCCCGTTCCTGCTCGGCGGCGTGTTCGGTCTGTTCTCGGTCTATCTGCGCCGCTGGCTGCACGAAACTCCGGTGTTCGCCGAACTGCAACTGCGCAAGGCGCTGGCCGAAGAAGTGCCGCTGCGCGCCGTACTGCGTGACCATCGCGGGGCGATCGCGATCTCGATGCTGCTGACCTGGCTGCTGTCCGCCGGGATCGTCGTGGTGATCCTGATGACCCCGACCGTGCTGCAGACGGTCTATCACTTCACGCCGACCGAGTCGCTGCAATCAAACAGCCTGGCGATCGTGTTTCTGAGCATCGGCTGCATTATCTCCGGTGCGCTGGCCGACCGTTTCGGCGCCGGCCGGGTATTTGTCTTCGGTTCGCTGGGTTTGCTGATCAGCTCCTGGGCCTTCTACCACAGCCTCGGCGATCACCCGAACTGGCTGTTCCCGCTATATGCGCTGACCGGTCTGCTGGTCGGCACCATCGGTGCGGTGCCGTACGTGATGGTCAAGGCGTTCCCGCCGGTGGTGCGCTTCAGCGGGTTGTCGTTCTCGTACAACGTGGCTTACGCGATCTTCGGTGGCCTGACGCCGATGGTGGTCAGCCTGCTGCTTAAAGAGAGTGCGATGGGCCCGGCCTACTATGTGGCGGTGCTGTGCACGATGGGGATTCTGGTCGGGGCGTGGCTGTGGAAGAAGGGGCGCTGATTCAGGTTCCGCATCGGCTGTTCTGACGCCATCGCGAGCAGGCTCACTCCTACAGTTGGAATGTATTTTCAATTGTAGGAGTGAGCCTGCTCGCGATTGGGGCGGCTCGAATTATCCAGTAAAAACTCCGATGCTGGCCTTTCATCCAATTGTCATATTTCAGCCATAGAGTGTTCACACGGCCTGCTGATACTTGGCCCCGAATTAACACACCCTATCTGCTAGGAGTAAGGCATGAAACTGAAGCGTTTGATGGCGGCAATGACTTTTGTCGCTGCTGGCGTTGCGACTGCCCACGCGGTAGCCGCTGGCGTTGACCCGGCAATTCCGGCTTACACCAAGGTCACCGGTGTATCGGGCAACTTGTCCAGCGTTGGTTCCGACACTCTGGCCAACCTCATGACCCTGTGGGCTGAGAACTACAAGAAAGAATACCCGAACGTAAACATCCAGATTCAGGCCGCTGGCTCCGCCACCGCGCCACCTGCGCTGACTGAAGGCACCTCCAACCTGGGCCCGATGAGCCGCAAGATGAAGGACACCGAACTGGCGGCCTTCGAACAGAAATACGGCTACAAGCCAACCGCTATCCCGGTGGCCGTGGACGCCCTGGCCGTGTTCGTGCACAAGGACAACCCGATCCAGCACCTGACCATGGAACAGGTTGACGCGATCTTCTCGTCCACCCGTCTGTGCGGCGCCAAAGCCGACGTGAAAACCTGGGGCGATCTGGGCGTGACCGGTGACCTGGCCAACAAGCCAGTGCAACTGTTCGGTCGTAACTCGGTATCCGGCACTTACGGCTACTTCAAGGAAGAAGCCCTGTGCAAAGGCGACTACAAGCCGAACGTCAACGAACAGCCAGGTTCGGCGTCGGTTGTGCAGTCGATCAGCTCCTCGCTGAACGGCATCGGTTACTCGGGCATCGGCTACAAGACTGCCAGCGTGAAGACCGTTGCCCTGTCGAAGAAAGGCAGCACTGACTTCATCGAAGACACCGAAGAAAACGCCCTGAACGGCAAGTACCCGCTGTCGCGCTTCCTCTACGTTTACGTGAACAAGGCCCCGAACAAGCCTCTGGCCCCGCTGGAAGCCGAGTTCGTGAAACTGGTTCTGTCCAAACAGGGTCAGGAAGTGGTGGTGAAAGACGGCTACATCCCACTGCCGGCCAAAGTTGCTGCAAAAGCACTGGCTGATCTGGGCCTGCAGGAAGGCGGCGCTGAAGTCGCAAAAAAGTAACACCCTAGATCCGGGCTGACCCCCGGATCTGCAGAAACCCCTGTAGGAGCTGTCGAGTGAAACGAGGCTGCGATCTTTTGATCTGGCCTCTGATCGCAAGATCAAAAGATCGCAGCCTCGGTTCCCTCGGCAGCTCCTGCACAGGTTTCAGGCAGTTCCAAAAAAGGTCCAACGACCTACCGAATTTTCAATCCTCCACCAGTACCCGCTGGCGGTGGATTTGTTGCGTCACTGCACTGTCATCTTTCTGTCATACAGGATCGCTAGGGTGAGCGCATGAATGATCTGGCCAATTCCCCAATGACTACGACTTCTCCTCCCAAGCGCATTGATTTCAATACGCCTGAGCTGCAACGCAAGCGCCGCATTCGCGCGCTCAAGGATCGCTTCACCCGTTGGTACGTCCTCGTTGGCGGGCTGGCGGTGCTGGCAGCCATCACCCTGATCTTCTTCTTTCTCGCCTACGTCGTTGCACCGTTGTTCCACGGTGCCAGCCTGACCGCGAAAGATGCCATTACCCCAGCCTGGATGCAGGACGCCGGCAAGCCGCTGATGATTTCGCTCGAAGAGCAGAATCAGGTGGCGATGCGCGTTTCCGACAAGGGCCAGGCGCTGTTCTTCGACATCGACAGTGGCGCTGAATTGAAGCGCGTCGATCTGCCGGTGCCTGCCGGCGCAACCGTCACTTCCATCGGTGAAGACCAGCCGGGTCATCCACTGGTCGCCGTGGGCCTGTCCAACGGCCAGGCGCTGGTGTTCCGTCACACCTATAAAGTCAGCTACCCCGATGGCAAGAAAACCATCACCCCGGCCATCGAATACCCTTACGGCAACACGCCGATTGCGGTGAACGAAAGCGGCGGGGCGCTTGAGCACGTCAGCCTCAACGCCACCGATTCGACCCTGATGCTGGTGGGCTCAACCGGTTCGCAACTCAATGTGCTGTCGCTGACCAGCGAAGAAAACATGATGACCGGCGAAGTCACCAACGAGCAGAAGCGTATCGAGCTGCCGCAGATGACTGAACCGGTGAAAAACATCTTCGTCGACCCGCGCCAGCAATGGCTGTATGTGGTCAACGGGCGTGCCCAGGCCGACGTGTTCAGCCTGCGCGACAAGAGCCTCAACGGTCGATACAAACTGCTGGAAAACGCTGACGCCGAAGTTACCGCGAGCACGCAACTGGTGGGCGGCATCTCGCTGATCATCGGTGACTCCAAGGGTGGTCTGGCCCAGTGGTTCATGGCCCGCGACACCGATGGTGAACTGCGCCTGAAGCAGATCCGTACCTTCCAGATGGGCACCACGCCGATTGTTGAAATCACCGCCGAAGAGCGTCGCAAGGGCTTCGTGGCCCTCGATGCCAGCGGCAAGCTCGGCGTGTTTCACAGCACCGCGCACCGCACCCTGCTGGTCGAGCCGGTAGCCGAAGGCCAGGGCCTGTTCGGTCTGTCGCCGCGCGCCAACCGGGTGATCGTCGAGGCCGGCGGCAAGCTGCAACCGCTGCTGCTCGACAACCCGCACCCGGAAGTGTCGTGGAGCGCGTTGTGGAGCAAGGTCTGGTACGAGAACTACGACGAGCCTAAATACGTCTGGCAATCGACCGCCGCCAACACCGATTTCGAACCGAAACTGAGCCTCTCGCCACTGACCTTCGGCACCCTGAAAGCCGCGTTCTACGCGATGCTGCTGGCCGCGCCGCTGGCGGTTGCCGCGGCAATCTACACCGCCTACTTTATGGCCCCGGGCATGCGCCGCAAGGTCAAACCGGTGATCGAGCTGATGGAAGCGATGCCGACGGTGATCCTCGGGTTCTTCGCCGGTCTGTTCCTCGCGCCGTATGTGGAAGGGCATCTGCCGGGCATCTTCAGTCTGCTGATGCTGTTGCCGATCGGCATTCTGGTGGCCGGTTTCACCTTCAGCCGCCTGCCTGAGTCGATCCGCCTGAAAGTCCCGGACGGCTGGGAAAGTGCGCTGCTGATTCCGGTGATCCTGTTCGTGGGCTGGCTGTCGCTGTACATGAGCCCGTACATGGAGAACTGGTTCTTCGGCGGTGACATGCGCATGTGGATCTCCCACGACCTGGGCATCACCTACGACCAGCGCAACGCTCTGGTGGTCGGCCTGGCGATGGGTTTTGCGGTGATCCCGAACATCTACTCGATTGCCGAAGACGCCGTGTTCAGCGTGCCGCGTGGCCTGACCCTCGGTTCCCTGGCGCTCGGTGCCACGCCATGGCAGACCATGACCCGCGTGGTGATCCTCACCGCCAGCCCGGGCATCTTCTCGGCGCTGATGATCGGCATGGGCCGTGCAGTCGGCGAAACCATGATCGTGCTGATGGCCACGGGTAACACCCCGGTCATGGAAATGAACCTGTTCGAAGGCCTGCGCACCCTGGCCGCCAACGTCGCGGTGGAAATGCCCGAGTCGGAAGTCGGCGGCAGCCACTACCGCGTGCTGTTCCTCTCGGCGCTGGTGCTGCTGTTGTTCACCTTCGTCATGAACACCCTGGCAGAACTGATTCGTCAGCGTCTGCGCAAGAAATACTCGTCGCTTTAAGAAAGGTAGAAGTCTGTGAAACAGAACTCCCTGAATGGATGGTTCAAGAGCGGCGCCCCGGGCGTCTGGATCAGCGGTGGCGCGGTGTCCATCGCGGTCATCATGACCATTGGCCTGCTGGCGGTGATTGCCGTGCGCGGTCTGGGTCACTTCTGGCCGGCGGACCTGATCCGCGCCAGCTACGACGTACCGGGCCAGGCCAATCACCTGGTCATCGGCGAAGTGGTACAGAAAGAAGAAGTGCCCCGTGCACGCCTGAAAAGCGCCGGCCTGCCGGTGCCTGATCAGGGCCCGGAATTCATGACCCGCGAGCTGATCAAGGTCGGCAACCGTGACCTGAACGGCAACGACTTCACCTGGGTCGTCGGCGAATGGCTGACCAACCAGACCACGCCGCCGGAACTGATGGCGATCGAGCGTCGCGAGTGGGGCAACTTCTACGGCTACCTGGTCAACGTCAAACAGGACGGCAAGGTGATCGCCGAGGGCGAGGCCGCATGGCCTGAGCTGCAAGCGCGGATCAACCGTGTGAACGGCTTGGCAGCGCAACTCAAATCGCTGGAAAAGACTGACATCGGAGCGATCAACGCAGGGCTGGAACGCATCCGCCTGCACGGCCGCAAACTGGAACTGGACGGCAAGCTCGACGCCACCGCGCAAGCGGACATGGACGCCGAGCGTGCCGAGCTGAACGCGCGCTATCAGGACATCGAAGCCCGTCTGAGCGATCTGCATGCACAGTTCAACCGCGACGCACTGACCGCCCGCGATGCCAACGGCAAAGAGATCGAAATCAGCCTGGGCAAAGTGGTTCACGCTTACCAGCCGAACGCCATGGGCACGATGACCAAGATCGGTTTCTACTTCAGCAAGGTCTGGGAATTCCTGTCCGACGACCCGCGTGAAGCGAACACCGAAGGCGGGATCTTCCCGGCGATTTTCGGCACCGTGATGATGACCCTGATCATGGCGATGATCGTGACCCCGTTCGGCGTGCTGGCGGCGGTGTACCTGCGTGAATACGCCAAGCAGAACGCCCTGACCCGGATCATCCGCATCGCGGTGAACAACCTCGCCGGTGTTCCGGCGATCGTTTACGGCGTGTTCGGTCTGGGCTTCTTCGTCTACGTGCTGGGTGGTTCGGTCGACCGGCTGTTCTTCCCCGAAGCACTGCCGGCGCCGACGTTCGGTACACCGGGCCTGCTCTGGGCCTCGTTGACTCTGGCGTTGCTGGCGGTGCCGGTGGTGATCGTGGCGACCGAGGAAGGTCTGGCGCGTATCCCGCGTACCGTGCGTGAAGGCTCGCTGGCACTGGGCGCGACCAAGGCCGAGACGCTTTGGAAGATCGTCCTGCCGATGGCCAGCCCGGCGATGATGACCGGGATGATCCTCGCCGTGGCCCGCGCCGCCGGTGAAGTGGCGCCGCTGATGCTGGTGGGTGTGGTGAAACTGGCGCCGTCGCTGCCGGTGGATGGCAACTACCCGTATCTGCACCTGGACCAGAAGATCATGCACCTGGGCTTCCACATCTATGACGTCGGCTTCCAGAGCCCGAACGTCGAAGCCGCACGGCCGCTGGTGTACGCCACGGCGCTGCTGCTGGTGCTGGTGATCGCCACGTTGAACCTGTCGGCGGTGTGGATTCGTAACCATCTGCGCGAAAAATACAAAGCTTTGGACAGTTAACACAGACCCTGTGGGAGCTGGCTTGCCAGCGATGCAGGCGACTCGGTCTGCCAGTAACACCGCGGTGATGCCATCGCTGGCAAGCCAGCTCCCACAGGAGTCGCGACAGACACAGAATTTGAGTAACCCGCTGGCATTGTCCGGCGGTTCAACGAACCGAATTTGTTAGCACAGGGAGCCTCCCATGCAGCACGAAACACATACCCACGGCATCAACATGTCGGCCCTGGGTCGCGACAAGCAGAGCCTGAGCCTCGAACAGGAAACCGTGGCCATCGAAGTCCCGGGCCTGAGCCTGTTCTACGGCGAGAAGCAGGCGCTGTTCGACGTCAGCATGAACATCCCGAAACAGCGCGTGACCGCTTTCATCGGCCCGTCCGGCTGCGGCAAGTCCACGCTGCTGCGCACCTTCAACCGCATGAACGATCTGGTTGACGGCTGCCGTGTCGAAGGCGCGATCAACCTGTACGGCAACAACATCTATCGCAAGGGCGAAGACGTTGCCGAGCTGCGTCGTCGCGTCGGCATGGTGTTCCAGAAGCCCAACCCGTTCCCCAAGACCATCTACGAAAACGTGGTCTACGGTTTGCGCATTCAAGGCATCAACAAAAAGCGCATCCTCGATGAAGCGGTCGAGTGGGCGTTGAAAGGTGCGGCGCTGTGGGATGAAGTGAAGGATCGCCTGCACGACTCGGCACTCGGCCTGTCCGGTGGTCAGCAGCAGCGTCTGGTGATCGCGCGCACCATCGCGGTTGAGCCGGAAGTGCTGCTGCTCGATGAACCGTGCTCGGCTCTCGACCCGATCTCGACCCTGAAAGTCGAAGAACTGATCTACGAGCTGAAGTCCAAGTTCACCATCGTCATCGTGACCCACAACATGCAGCAGGCCGCGCGGGTTTCCGACTACACGGCGTTCATGTACATGGGCAAACTGGTGGAATTCGGCGACACCGACACCCTGTTCACCAATCCGGCGAAAAAGCAGACCGAAGACTACATCACCGGTCGTTACGGCTAGCAGATGACGGTTGCCCACAGAAATTGACGCTGCGGCCCGCCGCACCATACCGGACGCTCCAAGGACGCCAACATGATTAGTAAAGAAGGCCTTACCCACCACATTTCCGCGCAGTTCAACGCTGAACTGGAAGAAGTGCGCAGCCACCTGCTGGCCATGGGCGGGCTGGTCGAGAAACAGGTCAACGACGCGGTCACTGCGCTGATCGAGGCCGACTCGGGCCTGGCCCAGCAGGTGCGCGAGATCGACGACCAGATCAATCAGATGGAACGCAACATCGACGAAGAATGCCTGCGCATTCTCGCTCGTCGACAGCCGGCGGCGTCCGACCTGCGTTTGATCATCAGCATCTCCAAGTCGGTGATTGACCTGGAGCGCATCGGTGACGAAGCGACCAAGATCGCCCGCCGCGCCATTCAACTGTGTGAAGAAGGCGAAGCGCCGCGCGGTTACGTCGAAGTGCGTCACATCGGCGACCAGGTGCGCAACATGGTGCGCGATGCGCTGGACGCGTTTGCCCGCTTCGATGCCGATCTGGCGCTGTCGGTGGCGCAATACGACAAGGTCATTGACCGCGAATACAAGACCGCGCTGCGTGAGCTGGCGACCTACATGATGGAAGACCCGCGCTCTATCTCGCGGGTTCTGAGCATTATCTGGGTGTTGCGCTCGCTGGAGCGGATCGGCGACCACGCGCGTAACATCTCGGAGCTGGTGATCTACCTGGTGCGCGGCACCGATGTGCGCCACCTGGGCCTCAAGCGCATGAAAGAAGAAGTTCAAGGCACAAGCGGCGAAACCGCTAATGTTCCGGGCGATGCTGACGATAAGTAAGATTGCCTGAGAAAAGCGCCCGGCCCTTTGGCCGGGCGTTTTTGTTTATGGCGCTTGAACAGAAAACTGAATTGAAAAGCAGCACCCGCGAACGAAAAGTCCCGGCGTGACTGAAGATTGTTGGCAATGTGCCATCAGCAAAGCGGTATGCTTGCCGGGATTTTTATAGGGGTGTTGGATGAGCAAGATCAGTGTGTTGGTCGTGGACGATGCTTCGTTCATTCGCGACCTGGTGAAAAAATGCCTGCGTAACTACTTCCCGGGGATCCGCACCGAGGATGCCATCAACGGCAAAAAGGCCCAGGCCATGCTGGCCAAAGAAGCGTTCGACCTGGTCCTGTGCGATTGGGAAATGCCGGAAATGTCCGGTCTTGAACTGCTGACCTGGTGCCGTCAGCAAGACAATCTCAAGTCGATGCCATTCATCATGGTCACCAGCCGTGGCGATAAAGAGAACGTGGTGCAGGCGATTCAGGCCGGCGTTTCCGGCTATGTCAGCAAGCCGTTCACCAACGAGCAACTGCTGACCAAGGTCAAGCAGGCGCTGAACAAGGTCGGCAAGCTCGACGCCCTGATGAACAGCGCGCCAACCAAGATGAACTCGGCGTTCGGCAACGATTCCCTGAGCGCATTGACCGGTGGCAAGGCTGCCGTGGTCGGTGCTGCGCCAGCGGCGGCTGCGGTCAACCCGTTCGCTAAGCCTGCTGCAGCTGCTGCGGCGCCTGCTGCTGCACCGTCCCGTGGCTTGCTCAACAGTCCGCCGGTGCAGGCACCGGCTGCCTCGAAAGCGCCGGTCGGCGGTCGTGGTCAGGGTCAGTTGCGCCTGCCAAGTGGCACCCAGCAATGCGTGATCAAGGCCCTGAGCATCAAGGAAGCGCTGCTGGTGGTGAAACGCACCGAGACGCTGCCGCAGATCCTCGACAGTGCCGTGCTCGATCTGGAGCAGGGCGACAACGCGGAAATCGCTCGCCTCAATGGCTACCTGCACGCCGTGGTCGCCCACGAGCCGAAGCCGGACAGCGAATGGCTGCAATTGACCTTCCGCTTCGTCGATCAGGACGCGCAGAAGCTCGACTACATCTCCCGCCTGATCGCCCGTGGCACGGCGCAGAAGCATTTCGTTCCGGGCGCGTAAGCGGCGCATCGAAAAAGATCGCAGCCTGCGGCAGCTCCTACAGGATCGCATTCCAATGTAGGAGCTGCCGCAGGCTGCGATCTTTTGCTTTGTGCGCTGCCCAATTTGAAACATCTGTCGACTAGCCTGGTCTGTCTCAGCTGCTAGGCTCATTTCCAGGCCTTCCTTCGACAGACTCTTGCCCATGCTCGCGCGCCTGCTGTTTTTCTGTGGTCTTTTCCTGGCCTCCACCTCGACTGTGGCCATGACCATCTACAAATCCACCGATGCCAACGGCGTGGTCTCGTACAGCGACCGGCCGAGCAAGGGCTCCAAGGTGTTCGTGTTTCAGGATCGCATGGTCGAGCACCTCGAACGTCAGGTTTACCTCGACATCAAGAAACAGAAGGGCACCGACGTGGTGTTCGTGCGCAACGATCTGTATGCGCCGGTCGAGATTGCACTGGCGTTCACCGGCCTGAGCAATGTGCGTGGTGTTCCGGCGCAGACGATCCGTCGGGTGTTGCCGGCGCGCAGCAACACGCGGTTGGCGCTGCTCACGGCGATTACCCGTGGTCAGCCGCTGGTGTACTCACCGCAATTCCAGTATTCGCTGGGCGACCCCGCAGGCGCCGCGCAGAGCTATCGCTATCCGCTGCCGTGGCGGGGCGGGCCGTTCCGTCTCAGCCAGGGTGCCAACGGCCAATACAGCCACTTCGGACCGAAGAACCGGTATGCGATGGACATCGCCATGCCGGTGGGGACGCCGATCATTGCCGCACGGGCCGGGGTGGTGGTGAAAACCGAAAACTCGCAGAACGGGCGCGGCAATGATGCGTCCGGCAATTTCGTCCGAGTACTGCACGATGACGGCACGATGGGCGTGTACCTGCATCTCAAGCAGGGCTCGGTGAGCGTACGCGAAGGGCAGCGGGTGGTGGTCGGCAGCCCGCTGGCGCTGTCGGGCAATACCGGCAACAGCAGCGGCCCGCACCTGCACTTTGTGGTGCAGCGCAATACGGGGCAGGGGCTGGTGTCGATTCCGTATCAGTTCAACCAGCCACTGGGGGCGTTGCCCAACTTTGCGTTGGGCAAACAGTAGAACCGATCAATCAAGTGAGGGGCTTCTGTGGCGAGGGGATTTATCCCCGATGGGCTGCGAAGCAGCCCCAAATCCCCCAACCGGGTCATACCTGACAAATCGCATTTGCTGGCTTTGGGAGGGCTGCGCCCTCCATCGGGGATAAATCCCCTCGCCACAAAAGCCCCCCATCAGACGCGCATCAATCCAGCATCAACACCTTCGCCAGCACAATCTTCGGCCCTTTCATCTTCTTGATGATGATCCGCAGGCCTTCGACTTCAAGCACTTCTTCCTCTTCCGGCACGCGTTTGAGCGTCTCGTAGACCAAACCGGCGAGGGTTTCGGCTTCGATGTGATCCAGGTCGATACCGAGCAGGCGCTCAACCTTGAACAGCGGCGTGTCGCCACGCACCAACAGCTTGCCCGGCTGGTACGCGAGGATCCCGCGCTCGGCCTTGCGGTGTTCGTCCTGGATGTCGCCGACCAGCACTTCCAGCACGTCTTCCATGGTCAGATAGCCGATGATGTTGCCGTCGGCCTCTTCAACCACGGCGAAGTGCGAGCCGCCCTTGCGGAACTGCTCCAGCAGCTGCGACAGCGGCATGTGCCGCGACACGCGCTCCAGCGGGCGGGTCAGCTCGGCCAGGTTGAACGACTCCGGGATATGGTCCAGCGCCGCCAGTTCCAGCAGCAGGTCCTTGATGTGCAGCAGGCCGACGAACTCCTGGCGCTCGCTGTCATACACCGGATACCGGCTGAACTTGTGGCGACGGAACATCGCGAGGATTTCTTTCAGCGGCGCGTTGAATTCCAGGGTGATCAGGTCTTCGCGGGAGTTGGCCCAGTCGACCACCTCCAGTTCGCCCATCTCCACCGCCGAGGCCAGCACGCGCATGCCCTGGTCGCTCGGGTCCTGACCACGGCTGGAGTGCAGGATCAGTTTCAGTTCTTCGCGGCTGTAATGGTGTTCGTGGTGCGGGCCGGGTTCGCCCTGGCCAGCGATGCGCAGAATCGCGTTGGCGCTGGCGTTGAGCAGGTAGATCGCCGGGTACATCGCCCAGTAGAACAGGTACAGCGGCACCGCGGTCCACAGCGACAGCAGCTCGGGTTTGCGGATCGCCCACGACTTGGGCGCCAGCTCACCGACCACGATGTGCAGGTAGGAAATGATGAAGAACGCGGTAAAGAACGAAATGCCTTTGACCACTTCCGGCGACTGCACGCCGACCGCGCTCAGCAGCGGCTCGAGAATGTGCGCGAACGCCGGCTCACCGACCCAGCCCAGACCGAGGGAGGCGAGGGTGATACCGAGCTGGCACGCCGAGAGGTACGCATCGAGCTGACTGTGTACGGTGCGCAGGATGTGCCCGCGCCAGCCGTTCTTGTCGGCGATGGCCTCGACCCGGGTCGAGCGCAGTTTGACCATGGCGAATTCCGCCGCAACGAAGAAGCCGTTGAGCAAAACCAGGATCAGAGCGAAAAGAATCATGCCGAAATCGGCGAATATCGTAGCGAGGGACAAGCCAGGGGAAGGGTCCATGATGGAGTTTTGCAGGTTCCGTGTAATTCGTAAGAGAGAAAAAATCGCGCCTGAAAGGCAGACGCAAGTCAGCCAATGTAGCGGCTGACTTGGCGATTGCCTAGTGGCGCGTGCTGGCCGGTATCACTCGGCAGCGCTGATCGCCCGCGCCTGAGCGACCTGAGCCGGGGCGAAATGGCAGGTGAACGTGCTGCCATGACCGGGCACGCTGCTGATCTCCATCCGCGCGCGGTGGCGCAGCAACACGTGTTTGACGATCGCCAGGCCCAACCCGGTGCCGCCGGTGTTGGAGTTGCGACTGGAGTCGACGCGGTAGAAACGTTCGGTCAGGCGCGGCAGGTGCTTGCTGTCGATGCCGATCCCCGAATCCTGCACGCTCAGGTGTGCGCCCTGGTCGTCGCCCCACCAGCGGATGCGGATATTGCCCTCGGCCGGGGTGTATTTCACCGCGTTGAACACCAGGTTGGAAAACGCACTGCGCAGCTCCGCCTCGCTGCCCTTGAGCAGGATTTTGCCGTCGGCTTCGAGGGTGATGTGCTGGTTTTTCTGCCCGGACAACTGCTGGGCGTCGCTCTTGATCGATTGCAGCAGGGTATCGATCTGCACCGGCTGGTTGTCCGACGGATAGTCGGTGGCTTCCAGTTTCGCCAGCAACAGCAGGTCGTTGAGCAGCGTCTGCATGCGCCCGCCCTGTTGTTGCATCTGCTGCAGCGCGCGGCTCCAGCGCGGGTTCACTTCCTCGACATTATCGAGCAGGGTTTCCAGGTAGCCGCAGATCACTGTCAGCGGCGTGCGCAACTCGTGGGAGACGTTGGCGATGAAGTCTTTGCGCATCTGTTCCAGCTGATGGATGCGCGTGACGTCGCGCACCAGCATCAGATGCTCGTTATTGCCGTAGCGGGTGAGGTACAGCTGAATGCGCACCCGATCATTGGTCGGCGAGGGGATTTCCAGCGGTTCGGCGTAGCTTTCCTGCTCGAAATATTCCTTGAAGCGCGGATGGCGCACCAGGTTGGTCACCGGCTGGCCGCTGTCTTGCGGGGTCTTGAGGCCGAGCAGGGTTTCGGCGGCGCGGTTCCACCATTCCAGGTTGCCGTCGCTGTCGAGCATGATCACCGCATCTTTCAGCGCGGCGGTGGATTCCTGCACCCGGTCGATCACCGCTTGCAGGCGCCCCCGCACCCGTTGGTCGCGGCGCTGCAGGTGGTAGATGCTGTCGAACACCTCGCCCCACAGGCCATAGCCGTCGGGCGGTGCTTCATCGGGTTGGTGCAGTCGCAGCCATTCGTGCAGGCGCAGCAGTTGCTTGAGCGTCCAGGCCAGGTAAATACCCAGACCTGCTGCGAGGCTCCAGCCGTAATAGCCGCTGATCAGTCCGATCACCAGACAGGCGGTGACCAGCAACAGCATGTGGCGAATCAGGGTGCCATGCCAGTTTTGATTCACGGAAAATACGGTCCTTGTCAGCGAGTCTGGCGGTCGGATCAGGCCTTGGTGGAAAACCGGTAGCCGGTGCCGCGCACGGTTTGTACCAGATTTTCGTAGGCGTCGCCGAGGGCCTTGCGCAGGCGCCGGATGTGCACGTCGACGGTGCGTTCTTCAACATAGACGTTGCCGCCCCAGACCTGATCCAGCAATTGTCCGCGCGTATAGGCGCGTTCCTGGTGGGTCATGAAGAATTGCAGCAGACGGTATTCGGTCGGGCCCATTTCGGCTGGACGGCCGTCGATGGTCACGCGGTGGCTGATCGGGTCGAGCAGCAGGCCGCCGACTTCGATCGGCGCTTCGCCATCGGTCGGGCCGGCGCGACGCAGCACAGCCTTGAGGCGGGCCACCAGTTCCCGTGGGGAAAACGGTTTGGTGATGTAGTCGTCGGCGCCGACTTCAAGACCCTGGATCTTGTTGTCCTCTTCGCCCTTGGCGGTGAGCATGATGATCGGGATGTCCCCGGTCAACTCGTCGCGCTTGAGACGGCGGGCCAGTTCGATGCCGGAGGTGCCGGGCAGCATCCAGTCAAGCAGGATCAGGTCCGGTTTGCGGTCAACGATGATGGCGTGAGCCTGCTGCGAGTTCTCCGCCTCGAGGCAGTCATAGCCGGCCATTTCCAACGCAACGGCGATCATTTCGCGAATGGGCGCTTCGTCGTCGACGATCAGAATGCTCCTGCCAACCATGCCTTAATCCTCTTGTCATTTAACTGTCTTGCGCCGCATTAGATAACGGAATTATTGCAGTCGTGTGACAGTATTTTAGTCGCCCGGCGATTGTCCGGATCCTGGACTAAGCTCTAAGTCCGAATCCTGACAACCACAAAAGAAGGTTTCCATGACTCAAATGACTGCTTCTTTCAAAGCTCTGCTGCTGGCTGCTGCCGTTGCTTTACCGACCATGGCGTTTGCTGCTGAGCCAGCGATGGAGAAGGACGGCATGTTTACCGATCACAAGGGCATGACCCTGTATACCTTTGCCAAAGATTCTGCGGGCAAGTCCATGTGCAACGACAAGTGCGCGGCAAACTGGCCACCGCTGATGGCTGCGGCGGGTGACAAGTCCATGGGCGACTGGACGGTAATCAAACGTGATGACGGCAAGATGCAATGGGCCTACGAGGGCAAACCGCTGTATACGTTCGTGATGGACAAGAAGGCCGGTGACATGACCGGTGAAGGCAAAATGGACGGCGCCTGGCACGTCGCCAAGGCCAAGTAACGCAAAAGATCGCAGCCTTCGGCAGTTCCTACACTGGAATGTGTACACCCTGTAGGAGCTGCCGCAGGCTGCGATCTTTTCAATCAGCGCAACGCGTAATCCAGCACAATCCCGACAAAAATTGCCAACCCGGCCCAGTGGTTGTGCAGAAATGCCTTGAAGCAACGCATCCGGTCGCGATCGCGGGTGTACCAGAACTCCCACGCGTAACAGCCAGCGGCCACCAGCAAGCCGAGATGGAACCACACGCCCAGCTCGAACTTCGAGCCTGCCAGCAACAGGCAGCCAAGCGACAGCGCCTGCAGGGTGAGGATGATTATCCGATCGGCATCACCGAACAGAATCGCCGTGGATTTCACGCCGATCTTCAGATCGTCGTCACGGTCAGTCATCGCGTAATAGGTGTCGTACCCCACCGTCCACAGCAGATTGGCGATCCACAGCAGCCACGCCGCTGCCGGCAGCTCACCGGTCTCGGCGGTGAATGCCATCGGCATGCCCCACGAGAACGCCGCGCCGAGCACCACTTGCGGGTAATAGGTGTAGCGCTTCATGAACGGGTAGGTGAACGCCAGCGCCAGGCCGCCCAGCGACAACCAGATGGTCGGCGCATTGGTGCACAGCACCAGCAGGAAACTCACGCCCATCAGCAGCGCGAAGAACACCAGCGCCTCTTTCGAACTGATCTTGCCGCTGGCCAAGGGCCGTTGCGCGGTGCGTTTGACGTGGCCATCGACCTTGCGGTCGGCCCAGTCGTTGATCACGCAGCCGCCGGCGCGGGTCAGCACCACGCCAAGGACGAAAATCACGATGTTGGCCAGCGATGGCGAACCCTTGCCGGCAATCCATAGCGCCCACAGCGTCGGCCACAGTAGCAGGTAAATGCCAATCGGCTTGTCCATGCGGGTCAGCTGAATGAAGTCCCAGGCGCGCGGGTTCAAGCGGTTCAGGGACTTGAGCAGGCTCTGGTACATCAGCAGTTCTCCGGATGGGCGCGGGCGGTGGTCCACAAGGTCGGCAGGAATATCTCCGCCACCAGCACGCTCAAGGCGCCACGGTCGAAGCGCGAGCGGCGGCCCCACAGTTCCGGCGCGCGGCATTCTGAAGGCAGCCAGTCCTGCGGGTAGTGACAGACCTCGATGGCGCGGCGCTGGAAGGCGTGGTCGCAAAACAGCAGTTCACCCAGCGAACGGCTGCCCAGTTCATCCATGTGCAAGCCGTCGCCTTGCAGGGCGGCGCGGGACGCCACGCTGCGGGCGAACACCCAGGCCTCGCCATGCCCGCGCAGATACACCTCGCGCACCCAGCCTTCGCTGCCCTCGGCCAGCGCCAGCGCCGCGCATTCGTCGCTGCGCAGGGTGTCCCAGCCTTCGAACAATGGCGTGACGCTGAAGCCGTCGTTCGACAGTCGCGTCAGGCGGCGGGTCAGCGAGCCTTCGTCGAACAACCAGTCCAGGGTCAATGAATCGGGAAGGGGCGTCAGTCGGCTTTGAGTCAGCCAGAGCGGGGCCGGGCAGGCATTTGAATGGTGCACAATGAGTCATTATTGGCCGCAAATGAGGCGGCGAGCTTAACATGGCGTGCCGCGAATTTGATGGATCCGGGTCGCCGTTGCGCCGAACAGGCTTGCATCTGCCCGGCACCCTCAGTACAAAACGCCCTGAGCCGGATGGCGGCGCATCCCATCGACCCTCCGCGCCGACAATAAGCCTGAACCCTGAGGAAGTACCTGAATGAAAAAGTGGCAATGCATCGTCTGCGGCCTGATCTACAACGAAGCCGATGGCTGGCCGGATGACGGCATCGCGCCGGGCACCCTGTGGCAGGACGTGCCGGAAGACTGGCTGTGCCCCGACTGCGGCGTCGGCAAAATGGACTTTGAAATGATTGAAATCAACTAAGAAAAACAAGGAGTAAGGCATGAACGCACCTGTCGTGATCGTTGGCACCGGACTTGCGGGTTACAACCTGGCTCGCGAGTTTCGCAAACTCGATAGCGAAACCCCGCTGCTGCTGATTACCGCCGATGACGGGCGCTCTTACTCCAAGCCGATGCTCTCCACCGGTTTCGGCAAGAACAAGGATGCCGACGGCCTGAGCATGGCTGAACCGGGCACCATGGCCGAGCAGTTGAAGGCCGAAGTGCGGACCCATACGCGCATCAGCGGCATCGACGCCGGCCACAAGCGTCTGTGGATCGGCGAAGAAGCGGTGTACTACCGCGACCTGATCCTCGCCTGGGGCGCGGAAACGGTGCGCGTGCCGATCGAAGGTGATAGCGCAGATCGGGTGTTCCCGATCAACGATCTCGAAGACTACGCGCGTTTTCGTGCAGCAGCCGAAGGCAAGCGCCGGGTGCTGGTGCTCGGCGCCGGTCTGATCGGCTGCGAATTCGCCAACGACCTGATCCTCGGCGGCTACGAGGTGCAACTGGTTGCACCGTGCGAGCAAGTGATGCCGATGCTGCTGCACCCGGCTGCTGCGGCAGCCGTGCAGGCCGGGCTGGAAAGCCTGGGCGCGCGTTTCCACCTCGGCCCGGTGCTAACCCGCCTGCAAAAAGTCGCAGACGGGCTGGAGGCGCATCTGTCCGACGGTCAGGTGATTGCCTGCGACGTGGTGGTGTCGGCCATCGGCCTGCGTCCGCGTATCGATCTGGCGGCGGCTGCCGGCGTGCAGGTCAACCGTGGCGTGGTCGTCGACCGCCATCTGAAGACTTCCCACGCCAATATCTATGCCCTGGGCGACTGCGCCGAGGTCGATGGGCTGAATCTTTTGTACGTGATGCCCCTCATGAGCTGTGCGCGTGCGCTGGCACAAACCCTGACGGGCAATCCGACGGCCGTGAGCTATGGCGCGATGCCGATCACCGTAAAAACGCCGGTGTGCCCGCTGGTCGTTTCGCCACCGCCACGGGGCCGTGAAGGCGTCTGGACCGTCGAAGGGCAGGGCGCCGACATCAAGGCCCTGTGTCACAGCGCCGATGGCCAGTTGCTCGGCTATGCGCTGACTGGCGCGGCGGTGATGGAGAAACTCGCCCTGAACAAACAGCTTCCGGCCCTGCTGGCGTAAATACCGGTCGTTCTGTCGGAATCACCCCGCTTTTGCCCCTACAAAGGTCGCGGGGAGACTGGCGCAGCCGGTATCGGCGTGCCATTCTCACTCCCGTCTGCCGCAGAGTAGAGCCTGCGGCGCCTTGGGCGCTGTTCCAACGAGAACAGCACGGACATAACAACAAAAAACCGTCAAAGGGGCTTCACTAATGCGTAAACCAGAACTCGCCGCTGCAATCGCTGAAAAAGCAGATCTGACCAAAGAACAGGCCAACCGCGTTCTCAACGCCGTCCTCGAAGAAATCACCGGCGCTCTGCACCGCAAAGACAGCGTCACGCTGGTGGGCTTCGGCACCTTCCTGCAGCGCCACCGCGGCGCCCGTACCGGCAAAAACCCGCAAACCGGCGAGCCGGTCAAAATCAAGGCCAGCAACACTGTTGCATTCAAGCCAGGCAAGTCGTTGAAAGACAGCGTCAATCCTTAAATTGCGGCGAACTCCCTGACAAGCAGGGAGAACTGCAATAAAAAATGGGCACACCGATTGCGGTCGGGTGCCCATTTTTTGTGGCTGCCAATCGACTTACTGACGTCGGAAACAGGCCTTGCCGTTGCCGAAATCCACGGCCAGGCAGTTCGGTTCGATCGCCAATTGCAGATCCTGAAACAGGGCCGATAAATCGCTGTTGGACGCCGCTTTGGTCTCGCTCTTCAGCGTCACGGTGTTGTTCTCCACCTGCCAGGTGCCTTTGGCAAAACCATCTGCACTGCCATACGCCACGCCCGCATCAAACGTGCCGTCCTTGCGCAGCAGCAATTCGGCGCCCATTTCCATTGCACCGGTCAGATAGTAATGACCGTCCAGTGGCAGGGTGTCTGCAGACGCTTGGGTGACGGGTAGCGACATCAGTGCTGCGAAAAGCAGGGGTTTCAATTCCATGAGGTAAAGCTCCTTACCAGCTCCCGAAGGGGATGCCGAATTTTTCGATGTAGGTTTTTGATTCAGGTGATAGAGGCAACGCGTACCGCCCCCCGTTTTTTCCTTGATAGGGGCCTTGTTTCACTACACTTCCTTCGACCCGAGCAATCTCTAGAGACTTGAGGCAAGGCCCTCCAAGCCAGACCTTCACAATGCCGCCGGGAGCCAAGCCGATTCCGACGCCGTCGCGGTAATCGGTAATCCATTTGCCATCAGCCCTGCAAAAAGCTTTCTCCGGCTTGCGCATGATCTCCCGGGCTGATTCGGGGATGACGATATAGGCTTCATAGGTCTGAGGTTCGGCCAGTGACTGCCAGCGCACGTAGATCAAGCGGGGCAGGTCAGCGCCGGTGACATCACGCCCTGCGCCACTTCCGGGGTTTTTGGGCCAACCTGCCGGTGTGCCTTTGTTATCGGCCGGAACTCTTACCGAAGCAATTCCGGCTCCGGCGCGTCGGAACACTCGCTCCCGGATATCCACCACGTCGGCCGTTTCAATCCAGACCTCCATGTAATCCGGTGCTCCAAAGCCAAGGAACCAGGGCAGTTTGTCTTTCGCTTGCGCATGAATTTGAGTGCAAACCGCCAGCAGAAGGCCTGTAAACAGGCTTGTGAGTTTCTTGATTCGAAGGGTCGAGCTTCTCGGCGTGATCACCGGGCTGTCCTTACCAAGAGCCATAAGGAATTCCAAATTTTTCCACGTAGGCTCTGGACTCCGGCTCAAGAGGCAGAGCATAGCGGCCTTCATTTTTTCCTTGGTATGGACCCTTTTTATTCACGGTGCCTACGATCCGGGCAATCTCGATTGCCTTGAGGCATGTTCCAGTGAGCCATACTTTGGCAATGCCGCCGGGTGCCAGCCCAATTACCAGGTTTTTGCGCGATTCAGTAACCCACTTCGAGTCAAAGTTGCAGAACGCTTTTTCGGGTTTGCGCATGATCTCCCGGGCTGATTCAGGGATGACGATATAGGCTTCATAAGTCTGAGGTTCGGCCAGAGATTGCCAGCGTACGTAGATCAAGCGGGGCAGGTCGGCGCCGATGACATCACGCCCTGCGCCACTTCCGGGGTTTTCTGGCCAACCTGCGGGGTTGCCTTTGTGCTCCACGGGATTCTGTACTGATGCAATACCCGATCCGGCGCGCTGAAACACTCGCTCCCGGATATCCACCACGTCGGCTGTTTCTATCCAGACCTCCATATAGTCTGGTGCTCCAAAGCCAAGGAACCAAGGTGGTTTGTCTTTCGCTTGAGCATGGATTTGAGTGAAAGCTGCGAGCAGAAATCCGAAAACCAGGCATAAGTATTTGCCTATGTTATGGCTTGGGTTCCCCGGTGAGATAAGCGGATTGTGATTACCACGAGCCATAGGGAATGCCGAATTTTTCGATGTAGGCTTTGGATTCTTCCTGTAGAGCAGAGTATTTACCGTCTCTGAGTCTGCTATTCGATCCCTTTGAGTGGACGATGCCTTTTACGCGTGTAACTTCGACTCCCGGAAGGCATGGTCCGCGAACCCATACCTTGGCAATACCGCCCGGGGCCAGTCCCACTACCAGCCATTTTCGGAATTGCGTTTTGACCTTTCCATCAAACGCACAAAAGATTTCCTCGCGTTCAAGCATCAGTTTTCGAGTGGCCTCTGGAATCCTGATGACGACCTCGTAGGTTTGGGGTTCAGCGAGAGACTGCCAACGGACATAGATACGTTCGGGCAGGTTTGCGCCTGAAGTCGGTCTACCTTTCCCCCAAGGATCTTCGGGCCACCCGGCAGGATGGCCTTTGAATTCGCTCGGTATGCCTTTTCTGTACGGGTTCGGATAGCGTTGTGCTGCGACGCTGCTGCCGACGTTACTGAATAGCCGGTTATCTATATCTACTGCCGCTGTAGATTCAATCACTACATCCATGTAGTCAGGAGAGAAAAACTGTGCTGCCCATGCGTCGTAGGGCAAAGAGCGGTCAGAAGTTGAGGTACACCCGCTCAAAAGCAGTGCAAGCGACAATCTGCAAAAAGCGCTGCAGGAGAAATATTTCTCAAACATTAGGATGCACCACACGTATAAGGTTTTCGGCGGGGTGATTGATTCACCAACATCCACATCTTCGATGCGCCCGTGAATCCCCTCGTTGCTGAACCCGAACTGCAAAAACGCTGGCTGACTCAGCAGACCTTCCAGATCGATATCCGCTCGTTCGCTGACCAGCTCGACGCGGATCGCGTACAGGCTGCTGATGCGTTCAGTGCCATCGAATGCGAGCACCTTGAAGTCGTGACGAACTCCGGGAATCTGCAGAGAAAAAGGCGCGCAACTGCCCGTACTGAACATACGCTTGTCCTTAAGCCGGTAAGTCGATGCGCGGTGTTCGATCCTCCCTGATCGCCACGCGAAAAGAATTTGCCAAGGCAAGCTAGCAACGCAGGAAATAAATTGATGTAAGAAGTATCTCTGTGATTTGTCAGAGCATTCCGGGCTGAAAGTGTTGTGCAGATTGAAGGAGATGGCTGTAGGAAAGTGCTTCGATAATTATTGAGTTAGCACTGAAGTGCAGCATTTACGAGGTGCTGCAAGTTTCAGAAAAATGAAATGCCATCAGTTTGATGGCACTTTTGTTGTTGAATGTTGTCGCCCCTAATTCGTTTGTGAAATCCACTGTATTTTCGGAAGAGTCCTACTTCTATTTTTTTCGAGAGTTGTCATGCTTGCCGCCGCGTAATGCAGCGGACGTTCGGGCCGGTGCGCTCAGGCTGGATCGGGCCGCTCTGGATCAAGGGTTCTGCGGGGGTAGGGCAAATGTATGCAATATAAGTCGCTATCAGGGATCCCCCTGCAACATATAGGGCGATCTCCTACACACCCCACTGAACACTTCGTCTTGTTGTTTAATCAGATGCTTGCTAGTGGCCATCATAGTGATTACGATGCGCCCACTTGAAAGAGCACATCTCAATTGGATGAGTCGCTGTACTGCTCTTCGATACTGTCCCGCGCCGCTGCAACTCCAATAGGCGCATGACCGTAATCCTGAATAAAGGCCATGGATGTCCTACTCAAGCAAACTTTCAGCCCATTACCTCGAACTCGCAAAAGTCTCTGTTTCCAAAGAGAATTTCGCGGGCGAAGACGTTCGTTTCTCGAGCGAATTCGAGGCGCTGGAAAGCGAGCTGGCCAAAGCCTCGTCGATGCACGAAAGCGGGCAGATCGACTGGCTGAAAATCCGCGAAAACAGTGAAAACCTGCTGCGTACCCAATCCAAGGATCTGCGTGTCGGCGCCTGGCTGACCTGGTCGCTGTACCAGCGCGAATCCTTCCCCGGGCTGCTGGCCGGCCTCGGTCTGCTGCACCATCTGTCGGAAAATCACTGGGCCGACGTTCATCCGCTCAAACCGCGCACCCGGGCTGCCGCCATCGGCTGGCTGGTGCCGCGTCTGGAGCAGGTACTCACCGAAAACATTGCGATCAAGGAACAGCTGCCGATGTTCCGGCAGTTGTCGGAGCACCTGGCCGGCCTCGATGCCGCCTGCACCGAGCACCTGGGCGACGACGCGCCGCTGCTGTTGCCGCTCTCGCGTCGCCTGAAAACCATGATCCAGCGTGCGGCCGACAATCAGCCGGCCCCTGGCGTGGTGGGCGCGGCGGTGGCGCAGGTCAAGCAGGCTGCGAGCCAGTTGCTCACCCCCGGCGCACCCATCGACAACGAAAAAGACGCCTACAAGGCCCTGCGCGCGCAGCAGGAAAGCGCGCGTCCGTTGTGCGCCTGGTGGCTCAAGCAAAAGGCCACCGACCTGCGCGCCCTGCGTCTGAACCGCACCTTGCTGTGGCTGCCGATCGACGCGGTGCCCGAGCGCAACGCCGAGCAGATCACCGTGTTGCGCGGTCTGCCGGTGGACAAACTCAAGCAGTACCAGGATCGCTTCGATCAGGGCAAATACGCCGACCTGCTGGTGGAACTGGAGGCGAGCCTGGCGAAGGCGCCGTTCTGGTTCGATGGCCAGAGGATGGTCTGGGAATGTCTCCAGAACCTCAACGCCGAGATGGCAATGCGCGAAGTGGAAATCCACTTCGCGCTTTTGGTTCAGCGCCTGCCCGGCATCATCGAATGTCGTTTCCATGACGGCGCGCCGTTTGCCGATCCGTCCACCCGGGCGTGGATCGCCGGCAATGTCATGCCGCATCTGCAAAGCGCCAGCGCGCCGCGCAAGGTTGAAACCGAAGACGCCGAGACCCAGCCCGCCTGGGAGAAGGCCCTGCAGGAAGTGCTGCCGCTGCTGCGCAAGGAAGGCCTGAAACCTGCTGTGCAAATCCTCAAGCAAGGGCTGCAAACGGCCCACGGTGGCCGCGAGCGGTTCTTTTGGCAGTTCGCCCTGGCCCGGCTGTGCTTCATGGCCAAGAAGTACGAACTGGCCAAGAACCAGCTCGAAACCCTCGATCAGACATTACAGGACTCAGGCCTGCACGCCTGGGAGCCCGATCTTGCATTGGAAGTGCTGCACCTGCTGCACAGTTGCTGCGAGCTGTTGCCGCAGAACCATGCAGTGCGTGAACGCAAGGAAGAGATTTATCGCAGGCTGTGCCACCTCGATCTCGAAGTGGTACTCGAATAGGCCCCAGGGCCACAACCGCAAGGAGAAAAGCCATGGCCAAAGAAGGCTCGGTAGCCCCCAAGGAACGCATCAACGTCACCTTCAAACCCGCCACCGGCGGTGCTCAGGAAGAGATTGAACTGCCGCTGAAGCTGCTGGCAATCGGTGACTACACCCACCGCAAGGACGATCGCAAAATCGAAGATCGCAAGCCGATCAGCATCGACAAGGTGACCTTCGACGAAGTGTTGGCCAAGCAGGAACTGGGTCTGACGCTGAGCGTGCCGAACCGTCTGCAGGAAGATGGCGAGGCCGACGAGCTGGCTGTGCAACTGCGCGTCAATTCGATGAAGGACTTCAACCCGGCCAGCCTGGTCGAGCAAGTGCCTGAGCTGAAAAAACTGATGGAACTGCGCGATGCGCTGGTGGCCCTCAAAGGCCCGCTGGGTAACGCACCTGCGTTCCGTAAAGCGATCGAAGGCGTGCTCGCCGACGACGAATCCCGCGGTCGCGTACTCGGTGAGCTGGGCCTGAACGCCGCAGCCCCGGACGCCTGAGACTCCAGCCAAGGAAGCCAACACAATGAGCACTAGCGCAGCACAAGAGAAGAGCGCCGAAAGCGGCGAATACAGCATTCTCGACAGCATCATCGCCGAAACCCGTCTGACGCCGGACGACGAAGCCTACGACATCGCCAAGCGTGGCGTGTCGGCGTTCATCGAAGAACTGCTCAAGCCGCAGAACAACGGTGAGCCGGTCAAGAAGGCCATGGTTGACCGCATGATCGCCGAGATCGATGCCAAGCTCAGCCGCCAGATGGACGAAATCCTGCACCACCCGGATTTCCAGGCGCTGGAATCGTCGTGGCGTGGCCTGCAGTTGCTGGTCGACCGCACCAACTTCCGCGAAAACATCAAGATCGAAATCCTCAACGTCTCCAAAGAAGACCTGCTGGACGATTTCGAAGACTCGCCGGAAGTCATGCAGTCGGGCCTGTACAAGCACATTTACACCGCTGAATACGGCCAGTTCGGTGGTCAGCCGGTGGGCGCGATCATCGCCAACTACTTCATGTCCCCAAGCTCGCCGGACGTGAAACTGATGCAGTACGTGGCCAGCGTATCCTGCATGTCCCACGCGCCGTTCATCGCCGCCGCCGGCCCGAAATTCTTCGGTCTGGAAAGCTTCACCGGCCTGCCGGATCTGAAAGATCTGAAAGACCACTTCGAAGGCCCGCAATTCGCCAAATGGCAGAGCTTCCGTACTTCGGAAGACTCCCGTTACGTTGGCCTGACCGTGCCGCGTTTCCTGCTGCGCAACCCGTACGATCCGGAAGAAAACCCGGTCAAGTCGTTCGTGTACAAGGAAACCGTTGCCAACAGCCACGAGCACTACCTGTGGGGCAACACCGCTTTCGCGTTCGGCACCAAACTGACCGACAGCTTCGCCAAATTCCGCTGGTGCCCGAACATCATCGGCCCACAGAGCGGTGGCGCGGTTGAAGACCTGCCGCTGCACCACTTCGAAAGCATGGGCGAAATCGAAACCAAGATTCCTACGGAAGTTCTGGTTTCCGACCGTCGTGAATACGAACTGGCAGAGGAAGGCTTCATTTCCCTGACCATGCGCAAAGGCTCCGACAACGCGGCGTTCTTCTCCGCCAGCTCGGTGCAGAAACCGAAGTTCTTCGGCATCAGCGCAGAAGGCAAGGCGGCAGAGCTGAACTACAAGCTCGGCACCCAACTGCCGTACATGATGATCGTCAACCGCCTGGCTCACTACTTGAAAGTGCTGCAGCGCGAGCAACTCGGTTCGTGGAAAGAGCGTACCGACCTCGAGCTGGAACTGAACAAGTGGATTCGCCAGTACGTCGCCGACCAGGAAAACCCGAGCGCCGAAGTGCGTGGCCGTCGTCCGCTGCGCGCTGCGCAAGTGATCGTCAGCGACGTTGAAGGCGAGCCGGGCTGGTACCGCGTCAGCTTGAACGTGCGTCCGCACTTCAAGTACATGGGTGCCGATTTCACCCTGTCGCTGGTTGGCAAGCTGGACAAAGAGTAAGAGCGACTCATGGACGGATACGGCAGCCTGTTCGAGCGCCTCAACGGCGACGCGCAACTACGCAAGGGCAACAGCCTCGAGGCTTGTGCCATGGCGTCAGTGGCTGCCCATCTGGCCAAAATGCTCAGCACCCGGGCCGGCAGCGTGCAAACGCTGGCCGACTACGGGTTGCCCGATCTCAATGACATGCGCCTGAGCCTTCACGACTCCCTGAGTCAGGCCCGTCTGGCCATCGAAAACTTCATCGAAGCCTACGAGCCGCGCCTGAGCAACGTGCGTGTCATTTCCCTGCCGCGTGACCACGACCAGTTACGGCTGGCCTTCAGCATCGAAGGCCTGCTGGAAGTCGAGGGTTTCAAGCGTCAGGTCAGTTTTTCCGCGCGCCTGGATGGCAGCGGTCAAGTGAAGGTCACCTAAGGAGATTCCCGATGTCTGGCAAACCCGCAGCACGCGTATCCGACCCCACCGCTTGCCCACTACCAGGCCACGGCACCAACCCGATCGCCGCCGGTTCCGGCGACGTGTTCTTCGACGGCCTCGCGGCCGCCCGCCAAGGCGATGCCTCGGCGTGTGGTGGTGCGATGGTTGGCGATCTGGCGACCACGGTTCTGATCAATGGCAAACCGGCTGCGACCGTAGGCTCGGTTGGTGCTCACGGCAACAAGGTCACGGCAGGTTCCGGGACGGTGATTATCGGTAATTCGCACTCGCCGGCGCCGTTTGTGCCGCCGTTGCCATTAATGCTTTTCTCCCACACGCAGCATGTAGTGATGGAAGATCAGGATGGAAATCCTCTTCAAGATATTCCCTATCAAATTACAACAGCTAAGGGGAAAGTTATTACTGGACAGAGCGACGCAATGGGTAGAACCCAGTTGGTCGGAGGAGAGGCAGGAGAAACCTTCGACTTTCATGCGGCTACTGATGGGGCAGTGGTATGAGTGCAGAAGTGTTGTCGATGTTAATGGCTCGTTCAGTAGCATTAACGCCTAAGGCGGATAAAACTCCAAAAAAAGTTACGTATAAGGTTTTTTGGAAAACAACAGATTTCTGGACGGAAGCGCATATTGCGGATTACCACAAAGAAGCCCCTGAAATTGCAGAGCGCTTAATCGTGGAGAAGTACTGGACGAAAGATGGAGGTATTAAAGGAAATAAATTCACATGCGAGGACTTTGCTCTAAGGTTGCTCTGTGAGTTTGCTTCTAAGCGAGGGTTGCCGGTTAAACTTAAAACTGGTGTAAGAACGTACCGGAATATGGAGAACTATGCCGCTGCGGAGCATGATCGCTACGTTTCGCATATGTATGGTTTTTGCGAGATGGTTATGTTGACTTATGGTGCACCAGATATGCAGCGTGTCGGCGTTAACACAACATCGATCGAAACGGCTGAAGCTTTGCTGCCTGGGGACATCCTCGCACAAGCCTTAGATCGGCCAAAAGATATAGCGCACCATATTCAAATTGCCATAGCTGTCAGCGATTCGAAAATCGAAATCAGACAGGGAAACACTGGTGGCATAAGCGTTCGTCCTTTCACCACGGTTCAAAAGTGGTTGGGCTCGAATATGGCTGACCCTCAAAACTCTGGTTACGCAGGGATGCCTATCGAAAAGGGCAACTACACGAAGTCAGGTATAGGGTGGACGTACCGAAATGAGAGTACAGGCTCAATGGCTGAAGACTTCTTGAAAAAATTCCTGTTCTATCGCTGGAATTTTTTGGAGTTTAATAAATGACCATCCAAGACTATTTTGCAAGTGTCGCAGATAGTGATCTATTTGGTCTTTTGGCAATCGTTTGTCTTTTGGTTGCTTTCCTTGGTTGCTTTTCAAAGTTGCGTCGGTCACGTTTTCATAAAATCATGATGTATGTTTGTGTGTTGATAGTACCTGTTATGCATTTGCTGGGTACTTATTTTTTGAATCAAGCGCCGGCATGAGAAGGCTTAGCCTTGGCTTTGGTCGGAGTTGCGGCGCTGGAAGTTTCGCACGCTTGGCTATTGGTCAGTTGATCATCAGTCGTAGTTGTTCACGTACTGCGGCAAATACACTTAAATTCATGATCAGGCAGTTAGTCCATGTCCTTTAACCACTACTACCAAAGCGAACTCACCGCACTGCGCCAGTTGGGCCGCCGTTTCGCCGAGCGTAGTCCGGCGCTGGCGCCGTATCTGGGGCAGGCTGGGCGGGATCCGGATGTGGAGCGGTTGCTGGAAGGCTTTGCGTTCCTTACCGGGCGTCTGCGGCAGAAGCTCGACGACGAGTTGCCGGAGCTCAGCCATTCGCTGATGCAACTGCTGTGGCCGAACTACATGCGCCCGCTGCCGGCGTTCAGCATTCTGCAATTCGATCCGCTGAAGCGTTCCGGGCCGGCGCTGGTGGTCGAGCGCGATACGCCGATCGAAAGCAAACCGATCGAAGACGTGCGTTGCCGCTTCCGCACCTGCTATCCGACTGAAGTCTTGCCGCTGGATTTGGCGGCGCTGAACTACTCGGTGAAGGGCGACGGTTCGCTGCTCAGCCTGCGTCTGGAGATGAGCGCCGACGGTCACCTCGGTGAGCTGGAACTGAGCAAACTGCGCCTGCACTTTGCCGGCGAACGCTACATCAGCCAGATGCTGTACCTGAGTCTGCTGCGCAACCTGGAAGGCATCGAACTGATCCCACTCGACGGTGCGGGCAAGCCAATCGATGGCGTGTCCGGCAAGCCGATGGCGTTCAAGATTCCCGGTGACCGGGTCAAGCCGGTGGGCTTTGCCGAAGAAGAAGCGTTGATCCCGTATCCGCTGAACACTTTCCGTGGCTATCGCTACCTGCAGGAATACTTCGCCTTCCAGGACAAGTTCCTGTTCGTCGACGTCAACGGTCTGGACATCCTCAAGGCGCTGCCGGAAGACACGCTCAAGCAGATGCGCGGCCTGGAACTGCGTTTCGACATTCGCAAGAGCGGCATCATGCGCATGCGGCCGACCCTGGATAACGTGAAGCTGTTCTGCACGCCGATTGCCAACCTGTTCGCCCACGATGCGCTGCCGATCCGCCTCGACGGCAAGCAGGATGAATACCTGCTGCTGCCGGCGAAATACGATCTGGAAAACTGCGGCGTGTTTTCGGTGGAAACCGTCACCGGCTGGAAGCCCGGCGGCCTCGGTTATCAGGAGTACGTGCCGTTCGAATCGTTCGAGCACGACCCGAGTTTCGACGTGCCCAACAGCCGTCCGCATTACAGCATCCGCCAGCGTTCATCCTTGCTGCACGACGGCCTCGACACTTATCTGAGCTTCGGCATTCGCCACACCGAAGCCCACGAAACCCTGTCGATCGAGCTGATGTGCACCAACCAGAACCTGCCGCGCAAGCTCAAGCTCGGCGACATCTGCATGGCCTGCGAAGAGACCCCGGAGTTCCTCAGTTTCCGCAACATCACCCCGGCCACGTCGAGTTTTGCGCCGCCGCTGAACCGTGACTTCCTGTGGAAGCTGATCAGCAACATGTCGCTCAACTATCTGTCGCTGGCCGACGTCAACGCGTTGAAGGTGATTCTCGAAACCTACGACCTGCCGCGTTACTACGACCAGCACGCGGAGAAGGTCAGCAAACGCCTGCTCGGCGGCCTCAAGCACATCAAGCACCACCACGTCGACCGGCTGCACCGTGGCTTGCCGGTACGCGGTCTGCGCACCGAACTGACCATCGATCCGGAAGGGTATATCGGCGAAGGCGACCTGTTCGTTTTCGCCTCGGTTCTCAACGAGTTTTTCGCGCTTTACGCCAGTCTCAATTCGTACCACGAGCTGCGGGTAAAAAGCACACAGGGAGAGGTGTACCAATGGACACCACGTATGGGCCTGCAGCCCCTGCTTTAAGCGGGCTGACCAAGGTAATACGCGAGTACTCGCTGTTTCAGGCCGTGCTGCTGGTGATCGACCGGCTGCGCGAGGCGCACCCGTATCTGAGCGAAGACGATCTGTACGATCAGGTGGAGTTTCAGGCCAACCCGAGCCTGGGCTTTCCGCGCAGCGACGTCGATCGCGTGGAATTTTTCGAAGAACACGGGCAGATGCGCGCGCGCATGCGTTTCAACCTGATCGGCCTGGTCGGCTCCGGTTCGCCGCTGCCGGCGTTCTACGGCGAGCAGGCCCTGGGCGACAGCGAGGACGGCAACCCGACGCGCAATTTCCTCGACCTGTTCCACCATCGCCTGCAACGGCTGATGCTGCCGATCTGGCGCAAGTACCGCTATCGCGCCAGTTTCCAGAGCGGAGCGATCGACCCGTTCTCCTCGCAGCTGTTTGCCCTGATCGGTCTGGGTGGCGACGAGATCCGCAAGGCCAAGGAACTGAACTGGAAGCGCCTGCTGCCGTACCTCGGTCTGCTCAGCTTGCGGGCGCACTCGGCGGCGCTGATCGAAGCGGTGCTGCGTTACTACTTCAAGCACGAAGACCTGGTCATCGAGCAGTGCATCGAACGCCGCGTGGAGATTCTCGACGAGCAGCGCAACCGCCTCGGTCGCGCCAACAGCCTGCTCGGTGAAGACCTGGTGCTGGGCGAACAGGTGCGCGACCGCAGCGGCAAATTCCGCATTCACATCACCGAACTCGACTGGGAGCGATTCCACGAATTCCTGCCAATCGGTTTCGGTTACCAGCCGCTGTGCGCGCTGGTGCGGTTCACCCTGCGTGACCCGCTCGATTACGACATTCGCCTGGTGCTGCGCCCGGAAGAAATCCGCGAGCTGCGCATTGGTGAGAAGAACGACTGTCGCCTGGGTTGGACCAGTTGGCTGGGCTGCGAAAAAGCAGACGGCGTGGTCACCCTGGGCAGCAAAATTCATTAAGGACGTGAGCCATGATCAACGTAGACCTGCAACAACTCATCCAGGCGCTGGACGCCGAAACCCGTCGCGATCTGGAGCGTTCGGCTGAACGTTGCGTGGCCCGTGGCGGCAGCAAGATCCTCGTCGAAGACCTGCTGCTGGGGCTGCTGGAACGTCAGAATGGCTTGCTGTCGCGTGCGTTGCAGGATGCCGATGTCGACGCCGGTGAACTGAGTGCCGCGCTGCAATCTCGGGTTGAACACAGCGCCTCGCGCAACCCGGTGTTCGCCCCGGAGCTGGTGCAGTGGCTGCAAGATGCGCTGCTGGTGGCCAACCTCGAACTGGGCCAGACCTCGGTGGAAGATGCCGCGCTGATCCTCGCCCTGCTGCGTAATCCGATGCGCTACGCCGGCAGCCGTTATCAGCCGTTGCTCGCCAAGTTGAACATTGATCGCCTGAAGGAATTTGCCCTGTCGCAACAGGAGCAACCGGCCGCCAACGGCAAGCCGGCGGCGCAGGGTGAATCGCTGCTGCAGCGTTTCACTCACAACCTGACCCAACAGGCGCGCGACGGCAAACTCGACCCGGTGCTGTGCCGCGATGGCGCGATCCGGCAGATGGTCGACATTCTCGCCCGTCGCCGCAAGAACAATCCTATCGTGGTTGGTGAAGCCGGCGTCGGTAAAACCGCCATCGTCGAAGGCCTGGCCTCGCGCATCGCTGCCGGTGAAGTGCCGCAGGTGCTCAAGGGTGTTGAGCTGCTGTCGCTGGACATGGGCCTGCTGCAGGCCGGCGCCAGCGTCAAAGGTGAATTCGAGCGCCGTCTCAAAGGCGTGATCGATGAGGTCAAAGCCTCGCCGAAACCGATCATCCTGTTCATCGACGAAGCCCACACCTTGATCGGCGCGGGCGGCAATGCCGGCGGTTCCGACGCGGCCAACCTGCTGAAACCGGCGCTGGCCCGTGGCGAGCTGCGCACCATCGCCGCCACCACCTGGGCCGAGTACAAGAAATACTTCGAGAAAGACCCGGCGCTGGCCCGTCGTTTCCAACCGGTGCAGTTGCACGAGCCGACCGTCAGTGAAGCGGTGACCATCCTGCGTGGTCTGGCGCAGGTCTACGAGAAGAGCCACGGCATCTACCTGCGCGATGACGCGGTGGTCTCGGCGGCGGAATTGTCGGCGCGTTATCTGGCCGGTCGCCAGCTGCCGGACAAAGCCGTCGACGTCCTCGACACTGCGTGTGCCCGCGTACGCATCAGCCTCGCCGCTGCCCCGGAAAGCCTTGAGCGCCTGCGTGGCGAGCTGGCCGAAGGTGGTCGTCAGCGTCAGGCCCTGCGTCGCGATGCCGAGGCCGGTCTGCTGATCGACCACGAAGCGCTGGACGCACTGGAAGCGCGGCTGGACGAAGCGGAAAGCGAAATGGTCGCGCTGGAAACCCTGTGGACCGAACAGAAGCAGTTGGCAGAGCGCCTGCTGGAACTGCGTCAGCAACTGGCCAAGGCCCGCGAAGCCGCCGCCGTCGAGCCGACCGTCAGTGTTGAAGAAGACGCCGAAGGCACCGTGATCGAAACCATCGCCGCCGAGGTCGAGGAAGGTCAGAGCGTCGAAGCGCTGGAAGCCGAACTGCACCAGACCCACAGCGCCCTGACCGCTGCTCAAGTCAAAGAACGTCTGGTCAGCTTCGAAGTCTGCCCGCGTCTGGTGGCCGAAGTGATCAGCGCCTGGACCGGCGTGCCGCTGGCGCAACTGGCGCGCGAGCACAACGCCAAGGTCGCGAGTTTTGCCACTGACCTGCGCACGCGCATCCGTGGTCAGGAGCAAGCCGTGCACGCGCTGGATCGCTCGATGCGCGCCACTGCTGCGGGCCTGAACAAACCGGATGCACCGGTCGGCGTGTTCCTGCTGGTCGGCCCGAGCGGCGTCGGCAAGACCGAAACCGCACTGGCCCTGGCTGACCTGCTGTACGGCGGCGACCGTTTCATCACCACCATCAACATGTCCGAATTCCAGGAGAAGCACACCGTCTCGCGCCTGATCGGTGCGCCACCGGGCTACGTCGGTTACGGCGAGGGCGGCATGCTCACCGAAGCGGTACGGCAGAAGCCGTATTCGGTGGTGCTGCTCGATGAAGTCGAAAAGGCTGATCCGGACGTGCTCAACCTGTTCTACCAGATCTTCGACAAGGGCGTAGCCAACGACGGCGAAGGTCGCGAAATCGACTTCCGCAACACCTTGATCCTGATGACCTCGAACCTCGGTAGCGACAAGATCAGCGACCTCTGCGAAAACGGCGCCCGCCCGACCGCCGAGCTGCTGGAAGAAACCATTCGCCCGGTGCTGAGCAAGCACTTCAAACCGGCGCTGCTGGCGCGGATGAAAGTGGTGCCGTACTACCCGGTGGGCGGCCCGGTGCTGCGCGAGCTGATCGAGATCAAACTCGGTCGTCTCGGCGAGCGCCTCAATCGCCGTCAGCTGGATTTCAGCTGGTGCCAGAACCTCGTCGATCACCTGTCCGAGCGTTGCACGCAAAGCGAAAGCGGCGCGCGCCTGATCGACCATCTGCTCGATCAGCACGTGCTGCCGCTGGTGGCTGACCGCCTGCTCGATGCGATGGCCACCGGTGAAAGCCTCAAGCGTGTGCATGCCACGCTCGATGGCAACGCCAGCGTGACGTGCGAGTTCGCCTGAGGTGGGTGTGATGTTCACTCAAGTGCCGCAGCCACTGGTCTATGCCGAAGCGTTGCTGGCGCAGTTCGCCAGTCTGTCGCGCGCGGCGGACGGTGCTGCGCTGCTGAGTGACTTCGTGCGTGGCCTGGCCGAGCTGAGCGGTTGCGAACTGGCGCAGTTGTACCTGCTCGACGCCACCCATACCTGCCTGGGGATGAACGCCGAATGCCTCGACGGCGCGCTGCAACCGCGCGCCGCCACCAGCCTGCCGGCGGACTACAACGGTGAGCAGCTGCTGCAGTTTGCCCTGTGCCAGAACCGCGTGGTGTGCCTGGACGACCTGAGCGGCAGCCTGCACGAGACCAGTTTCCTGCCGGCCGTGACCACACCGTGGCAATCGCTGCTGTGCGTGCCGCTGGTCAATCAGCACAAAGCGGTCGAAGGCTTGTTGCTGTGCGCCAGTCGGCGTCGCGTGGACCTGCAAGGCTTTGCCGATTCGCTCGGTCAGCTCGGTTCGTTCGTGCTCGGTCAATTGCACTTGCTGCAGCGTCTGCGCCAGCCGCTGGCCGAGTCGGCCACGGTGGCGCGCAGCGTGCCGAGCATCAGTGGTTATGGCTTGATCGGCAAAAGCGCCGCCATGCGCCAGACCCATTCGCTGATCAGCAAAGTCCTGCACAGCCCATACACCGTGCTGTTGCGCGGCGAAACCGGGACCGGCAAGGAAGTCGTGGCCCGGGCGATTCACGATTGCGGCCCGCGTCGCTCTCAGGCGTTCATTGTGCAGAACTGCGCGGCAGTCCCGGAAAACCTGCTGGAAAGCGAGCTGTTCGGCTATCGCAAAGGTGCGTTCACCGGCGCCGACCGCGACCGTGCGGGGCTGTTCGATGCGGCCAATGGCGGCACGCTGTTGCTCGACGAGATCGGCGACATGCCGCTGTCACTGCAAGCGAAGATATTGCGCGTGTTGCAGGAAGGCGAGATTCGCCCATTGGGCTCCAACGACACCCACAAGATCGACGTGCGGATCATCGCCGCGACGCACCGCGATCTGTCGACGCTGGTCAGCGAAGGCAAATTCCGCGAGGACCTGTATTACCGCCTCGCGCAATTTCCGATCGAACTGCCGGCCCTGCGCCAGCGCGAAGGAGACATTCTGGAACTGGCTCTGCACTTCGCCGAGAAGACCTGCGCGTATTTGCAGCGCGACCCGGTGCGCTGGTCGAGCGCGGCGCTGGAACATCTGGCCGGCTACACCTTCCCCGGCAACGTGCGCGAACTCAAGGCGCTGGTCGAACGCGCGGTGCTGTTGTGCGAGGGCGGCGAGTTGCTCGCCGAGCATTTCTCCCTGCGCATGGAGCCGATCCCCGAAGACCACAGCGGCCTGAACCTGCGCGAACGCCTGGAAAAGGTCGAACGCACGTTGTTGCTCGACTGCCTGCGCAAGAACGACGGCAACCAGACCCTCGCCGCCCGCGAACTGGGCCTGCCACGCCGCACCCTGCTGTACCGCCTCGGGCGGTTGAATATCAACCTGGGTGACTTCGATGGTTGATCTGAACCTGGCTCTTGCAGTGTGCACAACTTCTGTCTTGAAGGGCTTCTCTGTGGCGAGGGGATTCATCCCCGATCGGCTGCGCAGCAGTCGTAATCCAGCAAACGCGGTTCTCCTGAAAGAACCGGTAATCAGGTTTTGGGGCTGCTTCGCAACCCATCGGGGACAAGTCCCCTCACCACAGATTGCTCACTGGCCACAGGAGGTGCGTACGCCTCGGTGGTCTGGCTCAAGGCCCCGATGCAGAGCCTTCGAGACCACCCAAAGAATTGATTTCAGCGCCGCCCGCAAGGGTCGGCGCTTTGTGCTTTGTCTACCCCTGGAGACCCTCTGATGTCTGTTCGTCACTGGCACGCTGCCCTGCTGACCCTCGTCGTTCTATGCGGCCTTGGCGGCTGCAGCGGCAATTACAAATTCAACGACAACGACTATCGCCCGTTGGGTGATCCGCAAGCGGTCAATCGCGGCAAGTGACCGCAAGGAGCATCAAACATGGAATTGGTTTTCGAAATGCTGAACACCAAGCAGTTCGTGCCCACCGAGTTGTGCCAGAAGACCTTCAAACAGGCTGGTGGCGTGATCGGACGGGGCGAGGACTGCGACTGGATCATTCCTGACCGCAAGCGTCACCTGTCCAATCACCACGCGATTGTCAGTTACCGCGAAGGCACGTTTTTCCTCACCGACACCAGCAGCAACGGCGTCCAGGACGGCGGCAGCGGCGCTCGCCTGCACAAGGGCGAACCGGTGCGCATCGAGCACGGCAGCACCTACGTGCTCGGCGACTTCGAGATTCGTGCACGGCTGGTGCGTGACCCGGCGACCTTCGACGGCGAAGTCGGCCGTCCGCGTGCCGCCGGCAGCATCATCCCGGACGACGCGTTCCTCGATCTTGATCCGTTGAATGCCATCGAACAGCAAGAGCGCGTCTATTCGGAAATCGACGAACTGTTGGCCCCGACCGCCAAGCCCGAAGACTCCCGTCAGCGTGCCGACTACGCGCGCATCGACATGGAAAGCCTGATGGTGCCCGAGCTGGTCGCCCCGGTTGAACCCGAGCCAGCTCCGGCCCCGAAGGTCGTCGAGCGTCAGAGCGAAGGCTTCTGGGAGCATTTCGGCGCGGCACTGGGCGTGGATGTCAAAGGCCTCGATCACGACGCCCGCGAAGCGCTGGCGCTGAACGCCGCGCGGCTGCTGCGCCAGAGCATCGGCGGTTTGCAGCAGAGCCTGCGTACCCGTTCGGAGCTGAAAAACGAACTGCGTCTGGCCCAGACCACCGTGCAAGGCACCAACAAGAACCCGCTGAAATTCGCCGTCGATCCGAGCGAAGCGCTGGAGATTCTGTTACAGCCGCACAAGCCCGGTCATCTGCCGGCCGAGCAGGCAATCTCTCGGGCGTTCCGTGATCTGCAGGCGCATCAGGTGGCTTTGCTCACCGCCAGCCGCGCCGCCGTGCGCGGCACCCTGGAGCACTTCTCGCCAGAACAGTTGACCCTGCGTTTCGAACGCGACAACAAGCCGTTGATCGCCACCTCGGGCGGACGCTGGAGAGCCTTCGGCCGGTACCACCAGGCCCTGCGTCAGGACGATGACTGGAGCGAGCGTCTGCTGGCCCGCGATTTCGCCCAGGCCTACGAAGAACAGATCCGCCTGATCTCCACCCTACACACCGACCACCAAGGATGATGCGCATGTCTCGCCGCTCGACCGCTTTTTTCAAGACGCTGACTGCGCTCACCGTGCTGGTGCTGCTCGCCGGCTGCTCGTCGCTGTCGCCGTACTCGAAAGTGACCAAGATCAACCTGAAGCTGACCGGCAGCGATCAGCTCAACCCGGACCTCAACGGCCGTCCTTCGCCGATCGTCGTGCGCCTGTTCGAACTCAAGCACCCGGTGACCTTCGAGAACGCTGATTTCTTCAGCCTCTACGAACGCGCCAAGGAATCCCTCAACCCGGATCTGGTGGCCAGCGAAGAACTTGAACTGCGCCCCGGTGAAACCGTGGAAATGAAGCTCAGCGTGGAGGAGGGCAGCCGCTACGTCGGCGTTCTCGCTGCGTACCGCGACCTGCCGGAAACCAAGTGGCGCTACACCGTGCAGGTCACCCCGCTGGAGTTGACCGAGGCCGATCTGACCCTGGATCAGGCCGGTATCCGCAACACCCATGAAGCGCTCGCCAAGGCGGATGACTGAACATGAATACCCATAAAGTCATTTGGCAGGAAGGCATGCTGCTGCGCCCGCAGCACTTCCAGCACAACGATCGCTATTACGATCACCAGATGAAAACTCGCACCCAGTTGTTGGGTGGCTACACCTGGGGTTTCCTTAATCTGGAGATCGACCTGCAGTTCCTCAACATGGGCAAACTGGTAATCAGTGCCGCCTCGGGGATCCTGCCGGACGGCAGCCTGTTCGAACTCGGCGGCAACACCGAGCCGCTGGCGCTGGACGTGCCGCCGAACACCGGCAACACGCCGATTTACCTGGCGCTGCCGCTGGTCACCGGCAACCACATCGAAGCGCGCCGTCCGGAGCAGTCCGACGTGCTCGCGCGTTACACCGCGTACGACGCCGAAGTGGCCGACTCCAACGCCGGCGACGATTCCGCCAGCCAGGTCAGCTGCGGTCGCCCGGACTTCAAACTGTTGCTCGGCGAGCAGCAGAGCGATCAGGCCTACGTGAAGCTGAAGATCTGCGACGTGCTCGACACCACGCCGGACGGCGTGATCAGCCTCGACCCCGATTTCGTGCCGACCTACATCCAGGCCCACGCGTCCAGCTATCTGCTGTCATGCCTGAAAGAAGTCATCAGCATGCTCAACCACCGGGGCGACACGATCGCCGAGCGGATACGCTCCAACGGCAAGGTCGGTGGCGCGGAAGTCGGCGACTTCATGATGCTGCAACTGATCAACCGTACCGAACTGCTGCTGCGCCACTACCTCGGTCTGGAGCAGGTGCATCCGGAAGAGTTGTATCGCACGCTGCTGACCATGCTCGGTGATCTGGCGACCTTCTCCAGCGACAGCAAACGCCCGCGTCTGGACAGCCGCTATTCCCACGCCGATCAGGGCGCAAGCTTTCGCAAACTGATGGAAGCGATTCGTCAGGTGCTGTCGATGGTGCTGGAACAGCACGCCATCGAACTGATCCTGCAGGCGCGTCAGTACGGGATCATCGTGTCGCCGCTGCACGACCACAAACTGCTCGGCTCGGCGTCGTTCGTGCTGGCGGCGAGTGCCAACTGCGACTCCGAAGAACTGCGCCACCGCTTGCCGGCGCACCTCAAGGTCGGCCCGGTGGAGCGTATCCGCCAACTGGTCAACCTGCACCTGCCGGGGATCAAGGTCAAACCGTTGCCGGTGGCCCCGCGGCAGATCGCGTTCCACTCGAACAAAACCTACTTCATCCTCGAACTCAGTTCCGAAGACCTGGCGCAACTCGAGCGCTCCGGCGGCTTCGCGTTCCACGTGTCCGGCGAATTCGCCGAGCTTGAACTGAAATTCTGGGCCATCAGGAACTGACCGACATGATCAAGGAAACGGATTACAACCAGGACGACAAAACCGTCCTGCTCGATCGTCAGGGCCACGGACCGGCAGCCAGTCCGCTGACCGACTTCGCCGCGCCGCCGCGCTTCGAGCAACTGGAAGAACGGATGATCTACGCCGCGCGCCTGCGCCCGGCGGAAGCCTTCAACATCAGCCTCAATTCGCTGGTGGCGGCGTCGTCCGAGCTGCTCTCGGAAGTGGTGCGCCTCAAGCACAGCGAAACCCGCGAAGACCTCTACGCGCTCAACGAGCGCCTGACCGCCGGGCTCAAGCTGTTTGAAGTGCGCGCGCTGCACAACGGCGCCGAAAGCAGCCAGGTGATGGCCGCCCGTTACGTGCTCTGCACCGTGGTCGACGAAGCTGTGGTGACCACGCCGTGGGGCAACGAAAGCGAGTGGTCGCAGATGAGCCTGCTCAGCAGCTTCCACAACGAGACCTTCGGTGGCGAGAAGTTCTTCCAACTGCTTGATCGCCTGTCGAAAAACCCGGTCAAACACCTGCCGATGCTCGAGCTGATGTACCTGTGCCTGTCCCTCGGTTTCGAGGGCAAGTACCGCGTGCAGGCCCGCGGCATGCTCGAACTCGAAGGCATCCGCGACGCCCTGTACCGGCAGATCCGTCAGTTGCGGGGCGACGTGCCGCGCGAGCTGTCGCCGCACTGGGAAGGCCTCAATGATCAGCGCCGCAACCTGGTGCGCATCGTGCCGGCGTGGATGGTGGTGCTGTTCACGTTGGTCTGTCTGGTGGTGATGTATTCGGGCTTCGCCTGGGTTTTGGGCGAGCAGCGCGACACCGTTCTGCAACCTTATCAGCCGCTTGATCCGGCCGCGGTGCAACCGCAGTCGCAGCCGTAAACAGGGACGTGTGATGAAAAAGTTTTTCAAGAAAGTCGGCGCCTTCCTGCGCCAGACCTGGGTCTGGACCTTGCTGCTGGTGCTGTTCGTGGCGCTGCTGGTGTGGTTCGTCGGCCCGTTGCTGGCGGTCGATGACTACAAGTTCTGGGAAGGTTCGACTTCCCGCTTGCTGACCATCGCCGTGCTGTTCCTGATCTGGGGCCTGACCATGGTCTTCGTCAGCTGGCGCGCCGGTATCCGCAAGAAAGCCGTCGAGGAAACCGAAGACGGCCAGGATCGCATCCGCCGTGACGAACTGATCGAAGATGAGCAGAAAGAGTTGAAGGCGCGTTTCAAGGACGCGCTGAAAACCCTGAAGACTTCGAGCCTGTATCGCGGCCGTAGCGAGCGCTGGCGCAGCGACTTGCCGTGGTATCTGCTGATCGGTCCGCAGGCCTCGGGCAAAACCAGCCTGCTGGACTTCTCCGGGCTGGAATTCCCGATCAACAAGATCGAGCGCAAGCTGACCCGCGACACCCTCGGCACCCGTCATTGCGACTGGTATTTTGCCGATCACGGTGTGCTGATCGACACCGCCGGGCGCTACACCACGCAGCCGGATGCGGAAGTCGACGGCAGTGCCTGGAACACCTTGCTCGAACTGCTGCGCAAGCGTCGTCGCGGGCGTCCGTTGAACGGTGTGCTGGTGACCATTCCAGTGGAATCGCTCACCGGGGTCAGCGAACAGGAAGTCGACACCCTGGCGCGCCAGGTGCGGGGTCGTCTGCAAGACATCTATCAGAAACTGCACGTCGATGTGCCGGTGTATCTGGTGCTGAGCAAGGCTGACAAGCTGCTCGGTTTCGACGAGTTCTTCGATCAACTGACCCGCGAAGAAAGCGATCAGGTGCTGGGTACCAGTTTCCGCAAGGATCAGGTCGGCACCGACGTCGCGGTACTGCGCGGCGAATTCGAAGAGCTGCTGCGGCGCCTGAACAATCAGGTGATCATGCGCATGCACTCCGAGCGCGATACCCAGCGCCGTGGCCGCATCCTCGACTTCCCGCATCAACTGGGGCAGATCGGCGAGCGCCTGTGCCTGTTCGTCGACATGGCGTTCACTGGCAACCGGTATCAGCGCGCGTCGCTGCTGCGGGGTTTCTACCTGACCAGCGCTCCGCACCTGACGCAGGAAATGGACGCGACCACCGCCGGCATCGGCGCCAACCTCGGCTTGAATGCCGGTGTGCTGCCGACCCTGCGCAGTGGCCGTTCGCGTTTCATCCATCATCTGTTCAGCCGGGTGATTTTCCCGGAGTCGGATCTGGCCGGCCTCGACAAGCGTGAGCGCAGCCGCATCCATTGGGGTCAGCGTGCGTTGTACGTTGGCGCACTGGCGGCATTGGCGCTGTTCGGCATGCTCTGGGCCGGTGGTTTCTCGGCCAACTATGAGCGTCTGGAAAACCTGCGCACGCTGGCGCAGAACTGGACTCAGCAGCGTTCGGCGCTGACCCCGCGTGATGACGCGATGGGCGTGCTGAAAACCCTCGACACCAGCTACGCCGCGACTCAGGTGTTCCCGAAAAAAGGCGACGTTTCGTACCACGAGCGTGGCGGCTTGTATCAGGGCGAAGACGTCAATCCGGTGGTCAAGCAAGCCTACGAACATGAGCTCGAAGCGCAATTGCTGCCACGGGTCGCGACGATGCTCGAAGGGCAGATCCGCGCCAACATGAAGGACCGCGACAAGCTGCTCAACAGCCTGCGTGCGTACCTGATGCTGAACATGAAAGACCGTCGTGACGCCGTGTGGCTCAAGGACTGGGTCGCCACTGACTGGTCGCAGCGCTACACCGGCAACACCGCGGTGCAGAATGGTCTGAACACCCACCTTGAGCGCCTGCTGAGGCAGCCGTTCATCTACCCGCTGAACGATCAACTGGTGACTCAGGCACGCCAAGTGCTGCGCGCCGAATCGCTGGCCACCGTGGTCTACCGCATGCTCCGCGAGCAGGCGCGCAACCTGCCGGAATACCGTTTCAGCCAACACCTCGGCCCGCAGGGCTCGCTGTTCATCGGCACCGAATACGTGATCCCGGGCTTCTACACCCAGCAGGGTTATCAGCAGTATTTCTCGGTACAGGGTTCGGCGCTGGTCACCGACATCCTGCGTGACAACTGGGTGCTGGGCGAAGGTGCGGGCATCAGCGACATGGACTTGCGTCGCCTGATGGTCGAACTGGAGCAACTGTACTTCCGCGATTACGCCAACTACTGGAGCGAGGCCGTTGGCCAGGTGGCCTTGCCGCCGATCAGCGACGCCGGTGAAGGCGCCGAGCAACTGGCGGGCCTGACTTCGGCCAACTCGCCGGTGCTGGCATTGCTCACGGAAGTGCGCGAGAACACGCGCTTCCCGGCCGCCGCCGATCCGGTGGATGAAGCCGGTGATGCTGCCGATGCACTGGCCGGGCAGAAGGGCAAACTGGGCAAGGTCGGCAAACTGGCGTCTGCCGTGGCGGACAAGGCTTCGGCGATGGCCGTGGCGAAAAGCCTGCCGGACACCGCGAAGAAGTCGCTGCAACGGCGCTTCGAGCCGCTGCATCGCTTGCTCGATGACAACAACGGCCCGGCCGCTGACCTGACCCCGGCCATCAGCGCGCTCAACGACCTGCAACTGCAACTGTCCGGTCTGGCCCGTTCCAGCACGCCGGAACAAGCCGCGTTCGAAATGGCGAAAACCCGCATGAGCGGCCAGCGTGATGCGCTGACCAACCTGCGTGCGGCCTCGGGTCGCCTGCCGCGTCCGCTGAGCGTGTGGTTCAACGTGTTGGCCGAAGACTCGTGGCGCCTGGTGCTCAACGATGCTTACCAATACCTGAACGGCCGTTATCAGAACGAGCTGTACAGCGTGTATGGCAAAACCATCAGCAAGCGTTATCCGTTCAGCGCCAGCAGCACCAGCGACGTAGCGATCAGCGATTTCCGCGAGTTCTTCCGGGCTCAAGGCACCGTCGACCGCTTCTTCGACAGCTACATGCGTCCGTTCGTCAGCGGTGATCCGGGCAACTACCGGATGCGCAGCGTCGACGGTCACAGCCTGCCGGTGTCGAAGATGTACCTCGACCAGATGGCAGCAGCCCTGACCATTCGCCAGAGCTTCTTCTCGATCAACCCGGCCGAGCCGACCGTGCAGTTCAAACTGGAGCCGTACACCCTCGATCCGGCGGTGAGCCGTTCCGAGTTCAAGTTCGGCGACAAGACCATGGAGTACCGCCACGGTCCGATCCTGCCGATGACGTTCAAGTGGCCGACCGACGCTGAAGACGGTCGCACCAGCCTAGTGATGGACAAGATGGCCGGGCGTCCGATCGGTATCGAGAAGAACTCCGGCCCATGGTCGCTGTTCCGTCTGTTCGACCTGATGCAGACCGAGTACCTGACCGGTCGCGACGTGCTGGTGCTGAAAGCCGACGTGGGTGGCCTGCGTGCCAACTACCTGCTGACCAGCCAGCGCACGCCGAACCCGTTCGACATGGGCGTGCTGCGTACCTTCCGTATGCCGGTGCAGCTCTGATGCTGGTGGCCAGTCCCTGGCGCAGCGCGGCGCGTACCGACCCGGGCAAGGTGCGGGCGCGCAACGAAGATGCCTTCCTCGACTCGCCACAGCAGGGGCTGTGGGTGGTCGCGGACGGCATGGGCGGTCATCAGGGTGGCGACATCGCCAGCCAGTTGATCGTCGCCAGCCTGGCTGAACTGCCGCAACACGAGGACTTCGACGAGCGCCTCAAAGCCATCCGCCAGTGCCTGCACTGGCTGAACCGGCGTTTGGGGCAGGAGTTGACGGTCACCGCCGGGCGCCACGACAGCATCATGGGCAGCACCGTTGTGGCGCTGCTGGTGGAAGGCAACCGCGCGGCCTGCATCTGGGCCGGCGACAGCCGTTGTTACATGTGGCGTGGGCAGCGGCTGTATCAGCTGTCCAAAGACCATTCGCTGCAACAGCAACTGATCGACGAGCAACAGATGAGCGTCGAACAGGCGGCAGCGCACCCGGCGGCTCAGGCGTTGACCCGAGCCGTCGGTGCGGCCGAACAGCTGACCCTGGATGTCCTCGAACTCGAGGTCTATCCGGGCGATGCGTTTTTGCTGTGCAGCGATGGTTTGTATCAGGGCCTGAGCAGCGATGTCCTGGGCAACGCCCTCAGCCTCAGCGCGCCGCATGTGGCGCTGGAACGTCTGTTCGACGGCGCCCTGCGTGGCGCCGCCCGGGACAACCTGACTGCCGTGGTGATCCGCCAATGACTGAAATCGAATCCTCAGTCGATGACTTGCTGATGAGCGAAGAGCAGGCCAGCAACCTGACCTACTTCGCCTTCGCCAAGGCAAACAACGCCGAGCCGTTGCTGGCGCCGACCAAGGCCAGCATCGGTGCATTGCCGGACGTACTCGCCGGCCGCTACCACCTCGAGCGTCTGCTCGGGGCGGGCGGTATGGGTGCGGTCTACCGGGCCCGAGATCTGCTGCACGAGCAGTTCGGCGATCCCGATCCTTACATTGCGCTGAAAATTCTCAGCGAAGAATTTGCCGAATCGCCGGACGCCAGTGCCTTGCTCTACAGCGAGTTCGCCCTGACCCGACGCCTGCGCCACGACAACGTCGTGCGTGCACACACCTTTGAAGTCGACACCGATTGCCAGCGGGCCTTCATCACCATGGAATACATGCGTGGCCTGACCCTGGACAAATTGCTCTGCGAGCGGCCTCTGGGCCTGCCGTGGAAAGAAACGCGCGACATCGCGCTGCCGCTGCTCGATACGCTGGCCTACGCCCACCGTCGCGGCGTGCTGCACGGTGACATGAAGCCGAGCAATGTCATGCTCAGCGAAGACGGCTTGCGCCTGTTCGACTTCGGTCTCGGCCAGGCAGACGAGGGCGTGTTGCCCGGCCTGCCACACCTGAGCCGCGAGCGTTTCAACGCCTGGACCCCGGGCTACGCCGCCCCCGAACTGCTTGAGGGCCAACCGTTGTCGGCCAGCGCGGACGTGTACGGCGTGGCCTGCGTGATCTATGAACTGGCGAGCGGCAAACACCCGTTCCGCCGCTTGCCCTCGACCCAGGCCCGCGATGAGCACCTGGAGCGCGAGCTGCAAGCCCCGGCGAACTTACCGAAACACGGCTGGCCAGCGCTGCGAACCGCGCTGAGCTTCAATGCGGCAGAACGCACCATCACTGCCGATCAATTGCGTGACGCCTTGGGCGCCACTTCGTCCTGGCTGCAACGGTTGCGACTTCGGGCGTAACGGACGACATTCGAACAGGGAGCGCTTTATGTTCAACCCAGCTAACGAAACCCACTTCAGCCTCAAGGTCGAAGACTACGTGGGCGACCTGCAAGTGCTGTCGTTCACCGGCACCGAAGGCATCAGCCAGCCGTTTCGCTTCGACCTCGAACTGGTCAGCGAAAACCCCGATCTGGACCTGGAAAAGCTCCTGCACAAGCAGGCGTTCCTCGCATTCGATCCGCAGGGCTCGGGCATTCACGGCCAGATTTACCGCGTCGCCCAAGGCGATGCCGGCAAGCGCCTGACCCGCTACAAGGTCTCGCTGGTGCCGCAACTGCAATACCTGCATCACCGCACCAACCAGCGCATCTACCAGCAGATGTCGGCGCCGAAAATCATCGCGCTGATCCTCGACGAACACGGGATCAAGGGCAACGCCTACAGCTTCCAGCTGAGCCAGCCGTGCCCGGATCGCGACTACTGCGTGCAGTACGACGAAACCGATTTGCACTTCGTCCAGCGCCTGTGCGAAGAGGAGGGTATTCACTACCACTTCCAGCACAGCGACAAGGGCCATCTGCTGGTGTTCGGTGATGACCAGACCGTGTTCCCCGACCTCGGCCAGCCGACTGCTTACATACAGGGCAGCGGCATGGTCGCCGAAGAGCCGGTGATCAAAGGCTTCAAACTGCGTCTGGAAACCCGCACCAGCCGCACCACGCGCCGCGACTACGACTTCGAAAAACCGCGCCTGCAGATGGAAGCGGCTTACAAGCCGGATGGCGAGAGCACTGAACCGGATCTCGAAGACTACGACTACCCGGGCCGCTTCATCGACCGCGCACGCGGCAAGTTCCTCAGCCAGCGCGCCCTCGAACGCCACCGCGCCGACTACCGCCAAGCCGAGGGTCGCGGCGACCAGACCAAACTGGTCAGCGGCCACTTCATGGCCCTGTCCGACCACCCGCGTAGCGAGTGGAACGACCTGTGGCTGCTCACCGAAATCTTCCACGAAGGCAAACAGCCGCAAGTCCTCGAAGAAGGCGTGACCAGCGACACCACCGACAACAAGGACGACTTCCACCAGGGCTACCGCAACACCTTCCTCGCCACCCCGTGGGACGTGTTCTACCGCCCGGCCCTCGAACACCCGAAACCGCGCGTGCTCGGCAGCCAGACCGCCATGGTCACCGGCCCCAAAGGCGAAGAAATCCACTGCGACCAATACGGCCGCATCAAAGTCCAGTTCCACTGGGACCGCGAAGGCCTGGCCGACGACAAAACCAGTTGCTGGCTGCGCGTCTCCAGCTCCTGGGCCGGCGACCGCTACGGCGCGATCAGCATTCCGCGCATCGGCATGGAAGTCCTCGTCACCTTCCTCGAAGGCGACCCCGACCAACCCCTCGTCACCGGCTGCCTGTACCACAAGGAAAACCCGGTGCCGTACGCCCTGCCGGCGAACAAAACCCGCAGCGTGTTCAAGACCCTTAGCTCCCCGGGGGGCGGCGGGTACAACGAACTGCGCATTGAAGACAAAAAAGGCGCCGAGCAGATCTACATCCACGCCCAGCGCGACTGGGATGAAAACATCGAGCACGACCAGAAAATCCGCGTCGGGAATGAACGTCACGACACCGTGGTGAAGAACACCTACACCGAGCTCAAGGCCGAAGAGCACCGCACCACGATCTCCGACCGCAAGGTTGAAGCGAAGCTGGATGATCACCTCACGGTTGGGCAGAACCAGCATGTGAAGCTGGGCACGGCACAACTGACCAGCGTGGGGAAAGAGATTCACCTAAAGGCTGGGGACAAGATTGTTATTGAGGCGGGGACGGAGCTGACGATTCTCGGCGGCGGCAGTTTCATCAAGCTCGATGGTGGTGGTGTGACCGTGGTTGGGCCGGTGGTGAAGATTAATGCCGGTGGGTCGCCGGGGAGTGGGACTGGCATCGGGATTAAACCGCCGGTGCTGCCGGGGGCGGCAGATAAGGATAAGGCGGGGAGTTTGATGGATCAGGCGTTGGGGAATGCGGTGCCTGAGAAGGTTAAGCCGAAGGCTTTTTTTGTGTTTTCTGAGTGATCACTCATTTGTCTAAAGGGGTTGATACATGAACTGCCAACGTAAATTTTTTATTGCATTGATAATGTCAATGTTTGCATTTCTTTCAAACTGCGCAATGGTAAGCGGAGCTGATTTAAAATCTTGTCCATCGACGACGTTCTCAGAGTTTCTCTCTGTTTATCTGGAAAATCCTTCCGTTCAACAGAAATTTACCCATATTCCGTTAAAAAAAATAATTACTGTAGATGCTGAGCCTGAACCTGAGCAAAAAACAGTCCTGCTGGATAAGAATCAGGTAGTGTTTCCAGTAATTTTCGGAAAAGAGAAACGAGTTGCCGCCGGCGTTGAAGTGACAGTCTTAGAGAATTTCAACGGTGTTGCTAAAATAAAAATAGAGAGGCCGGATACCGATTACCAGGTTTTTTATGTGTTTAAGTTGGAAGGGTGTTGGTTTTTGGACGAAATTCAAGATTATTCACTTTGATAGAAGTTTAATAAGGAAATTATATGTCTTTCAATGAAGTGATGCTCCGTGTTCTGCCGCCAGTTGATGGTCACCAACCTCATATTACAGGAGTTTATGGCGAGCAGCGTGCGAGTGGCCCTCACGGAGGGACCGATTTTAATTATATTGGTGGCCAAAACGGGATAAATCTGGAGAACCCCAAAGTCTATGCGCCAATAGCCGGTACCGTAACATTTACCGGTGGGAATTACGGGACGATAAAAATCAAAGATGCGGATGGCAATAGCCACGAGATTCTGCATACAAGCAGCCACGTTGTAAGTCAGGGATCTACCGTTGCGGCGGGTGATGAAATTGGCACTATGGGGGGGAAAGGGCCGAATGGCGTAACTCAGTACCCACGCCATGTTCACTATCAAATGAAGGATCCGAACGGCAACCTTATTAGTCCAGAGGTCTGGTGGGGGCAACAGACTGTTGCTCCGAGCTCAGCAACACCTGAATCAACTGTGTTTAGCCTTCTTAATTTTCAGTTTCCGTTCCGAAAACCCGGTGGCGGACGGTATAAAGATGCGGAAGAGATTTTTTCTGCAATCCAAGGTGAAACTTCAGGCAATTACCTTCTAGGTAGTCACAAATTTTGGCATGGGGGGATTCATATAAGTAGTTCCAGCGCTCCTCAATGCATTAGTGATGAGCCTATTCGCTGTATGGCTGATGGAGTGGTCGTCGCCTACCGCCTGAACAAAGATTACGAGAAATCAGAATTCGAGGGTGAGGGTGAGCTTAAGTACTCAAGCTCTTTTTGTTTAGTGCGGCATGATTACAAATCTCCGCCAAATACTGAGGTTACACCTAGTACGAATAACACGCTGACGTTCTACAGCTTGTACATGCATTTGCTGCCATTTCAGCATTACCCGCTAGAACAGGGTGGAGGAACTATTGCTCGTTCGAAACCTGGGTATTGGCAAGGTAAAGTTCGTGCAAAAGTCACTGGTAGTGGTCTTGTCTTACGGAATGCACCTGCTACATTGACTGATGGAGCCAACGCCGGAGCGAAAAAAGGCAGCTCCATGGTCTTGAGCACTAATAGTATTATCGAATTCGATAGTTCGAAAATCCTCAATCTTAAGCTTAATGGAAAACTGCTTAGGATGGCCGAGTGTGTATTTATTCCGAGCTCCTCGAATCCACCCACCGGACTAAAAAATCAAAGTACAGCTGTGCCGTCAAGCTTTTGGGCGTGCGTAGAGGATGTAAGTCCAAATCGTGTTGTCGAATGGCAGGAGTTAACGCCGGCGAGTTTTGATGCAGTTGTACCAATGAATATGAAAATTAAAGCGGGAGACACGATTGGATACCTTGGCTTGAATGAGGTCTTGGCTGGGCCTAATGGGGGAGTAGCCCGTAAGCATCAAGTTCATTTAGAGATTTTTACACTTGATCCAAAAGTCGACGATTTTCTGAAAAACACGGCTGGTATAAAAAAGGGAAAACGATATATTCACCTACCCTCTGGTACTGTTTTGACCAAAAAAACTCCCGGGGTAGGAAGTGTGACGCTGGAAGTGGATCATTGTGTTGAGTTGAGCAAGTCTCCGATATTTAAAGACCCTACTGAATGGTACGAAGTATCTGTTAAGGAAAACGGTCAAGATATTAAAGGGTTAATAAAGAAGGCAGAAGCAAAGCTCGTAACTCAGCATGACTGGGAAAAGCTGGGCTTTCGTGTTGTAAAAGAAAGCAATTCGAATTCTGACGGTTTTTTAGATCCTGATGAAATGCCACCTTTTTTCCAAGAGCTATATGATGATCTGGATAAATTTGGCAATCACGATGACAAGGTGACGCCAGAAGATTTTCCTGAAGCAATGAAAAATGCAGAGTTTCGAGAACACTGGTCTAAGTTGGTCGCATGCCATCCCACTGAGTGGAAGGAAAAATCAGAATCTGCAAAATGGAGTCGTCTAAACCAGCTTCTTGAAGGATCTCCGGCGATTCTTAAGTTAGAAAAGGAACGAATTGATAAGCTGGTTTTTTGGGATGACCCAGTTATTCAAGAAAAGGGTCTTGGTGATGGAGTTATTTGGCATTTTCATCCGATCGCAATGATCGGAAACTTCTTAGCAAAGGACGCATCAAAGGCTGGTCAAATTACCTATGATGCTGAAGGCAATGACATCCCGGGCTCACCGTTTTTCAGCCGCCATATTCACTGGCCGGGAAATGACTTGTCAGGGGTTACCTTAGGGCGTGGATATGATATGGGGTTTAGATCCGAAACGGAAATATACAATCATATGATCGCTGCTGGGGTAGATGATGCTCAAGCTACGAAGATATCTAAAGCTCGGCAGTATAAGGGGACTAATGCAAGAAACTTCGTGGCTCAGAATCGCGCCGATATAGGAACGATAACGCTTGAGCAGCAAGAAGCTCTATTTGATTTGATTTATCCGGGATATGTTGCTAAGGCAATTGCAAACTATAATCACTGGACGACTCCTTTCTCAGAGCGTCTGGAGTGGGATGCATTAAGCCAGATCGTTAAAGATATTCTGGTGGATTTTGTATACCAGGGGTTCACAAAAGGGGCAAATCCAATGAAGGCAGGGATGAAGGATGATGTTGATCAGTTAATAAGCTATATCGAGAACAATCCTACAATTAGACAGTACGAAGAAGGTCGAAAACGTGCTGCTTATCTGAGAAAAAATCGTTAGGAAAATATATGAGAAATCTATTCATTTTTTCTGCTCTCTTGATCCCCTTGTCAGGTGCTGCGGCACAACCGGACTGTGCTAATATTTCTACCAGTCAACAAGTAGATGTCTGCGCAAAGCATGCGAAAGAGTCTGCAGATGCGAAGCTTAATAGTAGCTATAAGGATTTAATAAAAAGGGTTGGATCTCAATATCAAGCTGACGCTAATCTTCACGACGAATTCATGAAAAAGCTGAAAGAGTCTCAGCGTGCGTGGCTGAAACTACGTGATACGAATTGTGCTCTTGAGGCATTTGAAGTAGAAGTTGGGCAGCCAGCTTATGTAACTACTGTGAATAACTGCGTCGCGCGAATGAGTCTGGATCGCTCTGTTTATTTAGATAAAACTTTGCCTGATTTGTAGTAAAGAGGGGGGATCTTTATTTTATCTGTCCCCCCTTGTTTTTTGAGTAAGAGGGATAAAGAAAGGGGTTCAAGAAAAGGACGCTGTTTTTTTGCTCGAGGAGAGATTTTTATAGATGTTACCCATTTTTTTGCACTTTGTCTGGGCCTTCATGCGAACTATCTGGAAATCTGGGCGGTGACTGCACGAATGAGCCGCAGTTGTTTATGCCTCGAAGTTGTTGCGAACGCAGCGCTAGCCCTAGAGCGTAATATTTCTGGTGCAGTCGGCTTGATAGGCGTGGGAAGTGGCGTCGCGGGGGTAACGGTACGGATTTATTAGTTTGGCATGCTTGCAGGAATAACAGATTCCAAGCCCTTGCTGCGCAAATGAATATCAATATTAGGTCATTCGCTAATGTTACGCTTTTTCATGTTTGCTTTCGTTTTGCTTATAGCAAACTCCAGTAATGCCCAAGATGTGGGTTACCTTCTGGGGCGAGTGATTCAGGGCCCGTTTAAAACTAATGTTCTAAAGGGAGGGGAACTCTCCTTCTTGCAGACAGGTAACGCAGAATTTCCGGTTTCTTTGGTTTTGGATGTTGTTGGTGCCGATAATAAAAAAAATAGAAGCCTTGTCGATAAATATGATGTGGCAGGCTCGGATCCAAAAATCGAGTCGATTTTCTTTTATCCAGTAAAAGGCAAGAAGAATGTACTTGTTTTGGTTTCTTGGGAAATCACGAGTAGAGGAATTGGAACGTACGGAACCCTTTATCAAGTTTATGGGTATGAAAAAAGTGCGGGCAATAAATTGGTTGTGAATAAGGTTGTCAGGTTTGATAAGAACTTGAGTGGAATGGAAGGGTATCAAGAAGGTGAGGAGCAACATTTTCTTTACGTTAATGCAGGGTTGATAAAGACCTATATTGATAAAATGATTGGCTCTAAATAATTAAAGATAGCCTTGGCAATAAAAGGGAGCGGATTTTGTTTGGCTTAATCCGACCCTTGTCTAGCTATATTCCACGCCTTGATTCTTTATGGTCAATGCTAGCGTCGCCCGACGAAATGCGATGGGAAGAGCCTAATTGTCGCGCGCCGAAAGGTTTAACATTTGAAATTTATATCACCCGCTGAGACTTCATTAATGGCTGAATCAATGAGAAACATATTTTCAGTTTCTGGGATTTTATCGCTAGCTTTTTTGCTTTTTAGTACGGTTGCGCATTCCGCGAGTTTCGATTGCGGCAAGGCTTCAACGGACGTAGAAAAGAAAATTTGTAATTCTCCCTCTTTGTCCATAATGGATGAAAAGTTGAATGAATTTTTCAAGCCGTTAAAGAGTCGACGGGCTTTTCAAATAATCGAAAGCGATTGGTTGGAGTCGGAGCGTAACTCTTGTGAGTCAATTGAGTGTTTAGAGGATGCTTATGCTCAGCAGATACAGTTTCTGTCGCCGATCCCTATTGCGCCTAGGCCGACCCAGAAAGATATTAAGTTGATGTTGGGCGATAAGCCATATACGCAGTCTGAGCGCTCATGGAAGGTCGTTGATTTAGCATGGCTTCCCAATGAAAAGGGGGTTGTCGAACGATTTGTAATCTCCGCCGAAACAATCTCAGGCATGTTGCATGTCATCGTATTTGAAGGGCATTTTGATCCAGCGATGATTGCGTACAGGGGCAATCTTTATGAGTACGTTGATCGCAATGACAGGCAAGTGCTGCACACGATTGCGAAAGATATCGGTTTTGATGGTGCTCTGAGTCTGGGGTCGAATGACGAAGGCAAAAGGTTTTCGGGAATTCTGGACGGGTCGTTTTACTATCGACAGCAGCTTTCGAAAAATCAGTTGCGAGGGATGGTTTATAAACTCGGCTCCAAGCTGCCGCCGGTTGAAAGTAGTTTGTTGTTTCAGCAGTGGCCAAATACTGATGAAAATGCTGTTAGTGGTTTGACATTCGGTTGGGGTGGTGATTATGGAAAATTGCAAGCGTACTACTCGCACACCTCAGGGTATGAAACGATAGCGCAGGCTGGTCGGCCCGAGGCCGGTTGGAATATATATGCTCCGATTTGGAGCAAGTCACGGCCGACGTTTTATTTCAAGAACGGTGATGAAACTATTTGGCGTGCCAATGTTGCAGATAAGACGTTAACAAAAATTGCGAAGGCTAGTGATGAAGGAATGATCCAGAATCCTACCCCTGTCGATATTAATGGGCGCGAAGCAATCGTTTATCTGAATGGATCTACTCTGAAAATGGCTATCTCCCTTGAAGAATAGGCACGACTTAAAAATAACACTTTCGCAAAATATTGTTGTTGGAATTTGCCTTGAGTAAATATCTTATTCCGGTGCTGCCCGCCGTGCTGATTGGTGGTTTATCTCTGTTGGGGGTACATGCATTTGCTGACGATGCATGTGCCGATATCACTACTAACTCACAGAGTGAACGATGTTCTGTGAGTGCCAAGGTTGCTGCAGATAAGCAGTTGAATACCAGTTATCAAGAACTGATGGTTCGGCTCGAGGGTGGGTATCAAACCGATCCAGTTCTTGCGGCGAGCCAAAAGGCAACGGTTCAGGAGGCTCAGCGCGCTTGGATCAAACTGCGCGATGCCGATTGCCAGATCGATGCGTTGGAGGCAGAACTGGGTTCTTCGACGCATGTGGCAGCGGTGAACAACTGCATCGCCAGCATGAGCCGTGATCGGTCGGTGTTTCTGGACAATATCGCGTCCGATAGCGGTAGTGGCTCTGCATTTGGACGTGGCTCGTGTCCAACGCAAGACTTCGCCCAGTTTCTTCCAGCCTTCTCCGCTAATGCCGAATCGCAAAAGCGACTGACTGCGCAAGCGGTGAAACTCTTGGTGTTGAAGGGGACTTCGGATATAGGGCGGATAGTGACTCACGTTACTGCAGAGGTGGGACGCGACATGGCGTTTCCCTTAATGGCTGTGGTGCCGGATGGGAAAGTTGAAGGGATAGAAATCGAGAAGGTGGATGATCGTCACGTTGACGTTGTGGATAAACGTGCCGGAAACAGCAATATCAAGATCTTCAATTTTTCGCGCAACGCCTGCTGGGCGCTTGAGGGGGTTGAGGATTGGTCAATTCCCGATAAGGAGCTTTCTGTAGCCAGCACGCGCTCATTGAGTCGTGAGGAAAATTTCTGCTCACAGCGTGCGCAAGGATTTGCTGGCTTGGGTGGTCTTGAGCAATACCGTCTGACAGGAGAACTTTTTGAGGCTGCATTGGAAAATTATCTGTGTGCGGCTGCTTCAGGCGATCCTATTGCCAGCGAGACTGCCGCTAGGCTGAGTCTGTCGGGTATGGCTCCGCAGTTGGAATACAGCAAAGTTGAAGCTCTTTTCAAAGCGGCAGCGGTCAATTCACCTGGTGGAGCTGAGGGGCTGGCAAGCTTTTATTGTTTTGGCAATGACACGGCTGGAAGTGGGCCGTGCCAGCGGCCAGCCGATGTGGAGAAAGAACTGATTCGCGCCAGCTCCATGGGCTCAGCGCATGCAATCGTTTCGCTTGGCGACTATTGGAAGAGTGGCGATCTCGGCGAGAAGGATATCCCTCGTGCCTTGGCTTGTTATCAGCTTGCCGCCGACAAGGGCTACGAGTCAGGTCTCAGTGCTGCCAAGCGACTTCAGTCTGAAGTGGCTGAGCCAATCGCTTCGAGTAAATGCTATTAGTGCGATCAATTGAAGAAGGGCGTTAATACCGCCCTTCGTCATCTTTTGGCTATCAACCCCGAGTTCGACACTCCCGTAATTCAATGTGGTCGAGCGTCCCTTCCACCATCAATCGCACCCCATCCGCCATTCTGCTCAGGGCCAGTGCAACCGAGCGACGGGAGCCGTGGAGGTCGTCGGCGAGGTCGCAGGCGATGGCGCTGATGGACAGGAGGTCTTCGGAGGCGTTGGCCATGAGGGCTTCGGCGTCGGTGCCGGGGGTGAGGCTGAAGAGGCCGGTTTCGCGTTTGGGTTGGGATTCGGTGCGCGGTTTGAAGTGGTGGTCGAGGGCGCGTTCGGCGGCTTCGTGGAATTTCTTGGATTCCAGCGATTCGTAGGGCGATATGTCTGGGGTTTCGGGGGGATTGGGTGTTGGTTTGATCATGGTGCAGCTTCCTGGAGTTGTGAGGCCGACACCTATTCGCTTTGCACTTCGAAATAGGTGGCAGCTGTGCGTTGGTGTGCAAGACCGGTCCAGGTGGCCGGCAGACCCGAAGGTCTCCGACGCACAGCCGCCATAACGATCCGCGAGCATAGGAAAACGCTCGGCGAAATGCCATCAACGAATGTGCACCTGAACCGGACTTGCACGTCCGAGTCGCCGATTTTGCGGCGACACACAGAGGCTATCGACGAACTGCCAACCTGCCTAGTTCATAGGTATCGCGGCACTTTGCAGGAAATTTCCCATAGGTTTGCAGGCTGGAAGATCAAAAGATCGCAGCCTTCGGCAGCTCCTACAGGGATGTGTTTCAACAGGTGTAGGACGGTGGGTGTAGAAGTGTGACTTGGCGGTCATCGTGCGGGAAATGGGCTGCATCATCTTCCATCAGAGGCAGATAGTGGCGTTATCGTCTGAATCCCTTACACTGCCCCGGCCGTTCATTTTCCTTTTGAGGCTGTGCGCATGAAATTTCGTTTTCTTCTGTGGATGATGGGTTTGTTGATGGGTAAGGCCAGCCGGACAAATCCTGCGTTCCAGCAGCAGTTGGGTGACAAGGATCTGGTGTTTCAGCTGCAAACGCTGGACGGGAAGGTGGCGCGGCATTTCGTGGTGAAGAATCAGCGCGTTACCAGCAAGTCTGGGGTGGTGGCGGAGCCGGCGTTTGCGATTGCGTTCAAGGATGCGGGTTATGCCTTTGCCACGATGCAGGCGAAGAACAAGCAGCTGGCGTTTATGCAGGGGATTCAGGACAAGTCGATCCAGCTCAAGGGGAATCCGGCGCTGGTGATGTGGTTTCAGGGGTTGATGAAGTATTTGAAGCCGAGGAAGGCCAAGCCTAAGGCTTGAGTAGAAGGGCTTGAGTCGAGGGGCTGTTGTGGTGAGGGGATTTATCCCCGATGGGCTGCGAAGCGGCCCCAAAACCTGAGGCCTCGATATAACTGACGCACCCTGTTGGCTGGGTTTGCGACTGCTGCGCAGCCGGTCGGGGATAAATCCCCTCACCACAGGTTTTGTGTCAGGCAGGTAGATTGGGGTGGATTCTTCGCGAGCAAGCTCGCTCCCACAGGAGGTCACCGAAACCTTGTGGGAGCGAGCTGGCTCGCGAAGTTTTCAAGCTTGGCTGAATTGCGAAGCTAGCTCACGCAGCAGGACTTCAGCCTCAAGCACTTTGCTGACCACGTCATTGGCTTTGTCGCGGGTCAGGCCGACGCGGTCGAGCAGGGCGTCGGGGATGTCTTCGTCGGGGCCGGAGCCGATCCCGCGGCTGCGCAGCAGGCGTACGGCCAGGCAGACGAGGTTCGGGTATTCGGCGTAGGCGCCGTCGTAGCTCGGGTCGTGCTGGAAGCGCAGGGCGGTGGCCAGTTCATCGGGCATGTCCCAGTAGCGCATCAGCCATGAGCCGATCTGTTCGCGGCTGATGCCCAGCAGGTGCTGCTCGATGTAGCTGTGGCACAGGTGCGGGTTGACCTCCAGGTGGCGGCAGATCAGCGAGAAGTGCGGCGGGAACACGTGGGCCAGCAGCAGGTAGCCGAAGTTGTGCAACAGGCCGGCGAGATAGGTCAGGCCGGCTTCCGGGCGCTGGGCGCGCGGCATGGCGCGGGTCAGGCCTTCGATGACGGCGGCGGTGTAGATAGACTGCTGCCAGTACGGTGTGGTGTGTTGCGGGTGGTCTTTCGGCAGGCTCAGGGTCTTGCCGAGGGCCAGGCCCAAGGCGAGGTTGATCACCAGATCGAAACCGAGCACGCGAACGATCGCGTCTTCCACCGAACGGATCTTGCCCGGCGAGGCGTAGTACGGCGACGCCGCCCAGCTCACCACTTGTGCAGCCAGCGCCGGGTCGGTTTCGACCACGCCGGTGATGTCGTCGATGGTGGCGTTGGGGTCGACGCGCAGCTTGATGATTTTTTGCGCGGTCTCGGCCAGCGGTGGAATCTCGATGGTCGCTTCCAGACGCTGCTGAATCCGGCGTGCGGTGAATGCCTGCACGGCCTGGGTGATTTCCTCGCGGTCATCGTCCGGGCGGTCGAGGTTCGGGCGGATACTGCTCAGGGCTTCGCCGAAATTGGCGGCGCTGGCCTTGGTCAGCATGGTCTTGAAGGCTTCGCTGGTGATCTCCAGCAGCACGCCCGGCTCGCCGGAGTTGATCAGCAGCTTCGGCTCGCGCAGCAAGCTTTCTTCGTAGAGGCACGGCGAACTGGTCAGCGCCGGCAGGCCCGGCAGCAGGCTCAGGCTGTGTTTGCCGAGCATCTTTTCCAGACGCTCGGTGGACACGGCGGTCAGGCGCCGGCCAGTGAGTTCGGCGAGGCGGTTGAGGTCGAGCAACTGGCTCTGCGGAAACAGCACCATCAGCGCGCCCACGGCGTCGTCCAGCAGCACGGCTTGTACCTTGCGCGAAGCGTTGAGGCCGTGGTGATCGAGCACTTCTTCGTAGGCGATCCCCAGCTTGCCGAGCAGCAGCCGAATTACAGACGGCGCGTGCGGGAGTTCGGGGGCGAGAGCTGCGTCAGTCATGGTCTGTATCCGTTTTTGAAACAATGGCAGGAGTATAACCAGCTCTGTCGGAACGATCCTGCACAAACTGCGACGGTGCTCACACTTGGCCGTATTGCTGCCCATGGCGCAGCCAGCGGTCGAGCAATGGGCTGACGTGAGTCGGCCAGCGTTCCAGCAGCGCTTGCGCGGCATCGCGTACGGCAGGCAGCAGGTCGGCGTCGCGCATCAGGTCGGCGACCTTGAATTGCAGCAGGCCGGTCTGACGCGTGCCGAGCATTTCGCCGGGGCCGCGCAGTTCGAGGTCTTTTTCGGCAATGACGAAACCGTCGTTGGTCTCGCGCATGATGCCCAGGCGCTGACGGCCGATCTGCGACAGCGGCGGATGGTAGAGCAGCACGCAATGGCTGACCGCGCTGCCCCGGCCGACGCGACCGCGCAACTGGTGCAACTGCGCGAGGCCGAGGCGCTCGGGGTTTTCGATGATCATCAGGCTGGCGTTGGGCACGTCTACACCGACTTCGATCACCGTGGTGGCGACCAGCAGTTGCAGGTTACCGGCCTTGAATTCGGCCATGACCGCGGCTTTCTCGGCAGGCTTCATGCGCCCGTGAATCAGTCCGACTTTCAGCTCGCCGAGGGCGGCTGTGAGGTCTTCGAACGTGGTTTCCGCGGCCTGACAGGTCAGCTCTTCCGACTCTTCGATCAGCGTGCACACCCAGTAGGCCTGACGCCCTTCGGCGCAGGCGCTGCGCACCCGTTCGATGACTTCGACGCGGCGGGTGTCGGTGACCAGTACGGTGTTGACCGGGGTTCGACCGGGCGGCAGTTCGTCGAGGATCGAGGTGTCGAGGTCGGCGTAGGCGCTCATCGCCAGCGTGCGCGGGATCGGCGTGGCGGTCATGATCAGTTGATGCGGGCACATGCGCCCGCCGACGCCTTTCTGCCGCAGCGCCAAGCGTTGTTGCACACCGAAGCGGTGTTGTTCGTCGATGATCACCAGTGCCAGATTCTTGAACTGCACTTCGTCCTGGAACAACGCGTGAGTGCCGACCACCATCGGTGTGCCGCTGACGATCTGTTCCAGTGCGGCGACGCGGTTTTTGCCTTTAAGCTTGCCGGCCAGCCACGCGACGTCGATGCCCAGCGGTTCGAGCCAGCGCTTGAAGGTGATGAAGTGCTGTTCGGCGAGGATCTCGGTCGGCGCCATCAGCGCGACCTGATAACCCGCTTCCAGCGCTTGCAGCGCCGCGAGGGCGGCGACCACGGTTTTGCCCGCGCCAACGTCGCCCTGAATCAGGCGCAGCATCGGTTCGTGCTGGCTGAGGTCGTAGGCGATTTCGTTGCCCACGCGTTGCTGGGCGCCGGTCGGGTTGAAGCCGAGGTTGGCCAGATACTTCGGCGGCAGCTTCGTCGCTTTCGGCATCGCTGGCGCGCGCAGGGAACGCATGCTTTCGCGCAGACGTTGTTGCGACAGTTGATGGGTCAGCAGTTCTTCGAACGCGAGGCGATGCTGCGCCCAGTGATGACCGAGTGCCAGCTCATCGACATCAGCATCGGCGGGCGGGTTGTGCAGGTAGCGGATCGCATCGGCCAGCGGCGCCAGTTGGTAGTCGCGGGCCAGTTCGGTCGGCAACCAGTCGGGCAGAGTGTTCGGCTTTAGCAGCGTCAGAGTCTGCATGCACAACTGACGCAGGCGCTGTTGGGTCAGGCCTTCGGTGAGCGGGTAGACCGGGGTCAGGGTTTCATCCACGGGCGGCGGTTCGTCACCGGTGATGGCGCGGTATTCCGGGTGGTAGATTTCCAGCCCCGAGGCGCCGGGGCGCACTTCGCCGTAGCAGCGAATCCGCGTGCCGCGCTTGAGGCCTTCTTTCTGCGCATTGCTGAAATGGTAGAAGCGCAGGCTCAGGCCACCGGTGCCATCCTGCATGCGCACGACGAGGCTGCGCCGCCGGCCCATGACCACGTCGGCACCGCTGACGGTGCCTTCGACTACGGCGTCCTGGCCCGGGCGCAAGTGGCCGATCGGCACCACGCGAGTGCGATCCTGATAACGCAGCGGCAGGTGAAACAGCACGTCCTGGAGGTTTTCCAGGCCGACCTTGGCCAGTTTCTCGGCCATGGCTTCGCCGACACCCTTGAGTGCCGTCACCGACACTTGCGACAGCTCAGTCATGACGCTCGCTTAACCGGCCGTAACCGGCGCGGCGGGCTTGGCCACCGAGCACAGGCGAACGGAGTCGGCGAGGATCTCAATGGCTTTCGGCCGCGGGAAACTCGCGCGCCAGGCAATCGCCACGGTGCGGAACGGGACCGGCGCCGACAGCGGGCGCACTTCGATCACGCCCGGGGCGTAATGATGGCTGTCCACCGCCGACAGCGGCAGGATCGAGATGCCCAGACCGGAGGCGACCATGTGGCGGATGGTCTCCAGCGAGCTGGATTCCACCGTGGTGTGCTTGGCGCCGTCGTTGCCCTTGGTCAGGGTCGGGCAGGCTTCGAGCACCTGATCGCGGAAGCAGTGGCCTTCGCCGAGCAGCAGCAGGCTCTTGTCGTTGAGCAGGCCCGGGTCGATGGATTCTTTTTGCGTCCACGGGTGCTGGGCCGGCATCAGCACGTAGAACGGCTCGTCGTACAGCGGCAGGGTCAGCACGTCGGCTTCGTTGAACGGCAGGGCGATGATGATCGCGTCAAGCTCGCCGTTGCGCAGCTTGTCGCGCAGCACGTGGGTGAAGTTTTCTTCGATGTACAACGGCATTTGCGGGGCGACCCGGTGCAGTTGCGGAATCAGGTGCGGGAACAGGTACGGCCCGACGGTGTAGATCGCGCCGACTTTCAGCGGCGCGGTCAGCTGATTCTTGCCGGCCTGGGCCAGTTCACGGATACCTTGCGCCTGCTCCAGGACTTTCTGCGCCTGGGCGACGATGCCTTCGCCGACCGGGGTCAGGCGCACGGCGCTTTTGCTGCGCTCGAAAATCAGCACACCGAGTTCGTCTTCAAGTTTTTTCACGCCCACCGACAGGGTCGGCTGACTGACGTGGCAACGCTCGGCGGCGTGGCCGAAGTGCTGCTCTTGGGCGAGCGTAACGATGTAGCGTAATTCTGTGAGGGTCATAGCGAGCGTCCATGAAGTTGCGGGCCAAGCATAACGGCTGCAATCGATAGACGCACGTTATCAGACTGAGTGAGAAATGCGACACCGGGCAATGTGGGTTTGCCGTTTGTGGATGTGCTGAAAAGCAAAAGATCGCAGCCTTCGGCAGCTCCTGCAGGGGGACGTAAACCTGTAGGCGCTGCCGAAGGCTGCGATCTTTTGATCTTGCTGCTTAGCGACGACGTTCGAGCGAGTACACAAACGGCGCAACAATTTCGATCGAGCCGTTGTTGAGCATGTCGGCCGGTGGCTTGGGCAGCGGTTGCGCGCGGCGGATCATTTCCAGGGTGGCCCGGTCCAGATCGGCGTTGCCGGAGCGGCCCACCAGTTCGAACGACAGCACATTGCCTTCGCCATCAACCACGAAGCGCAGACGGTTCAAGCCTTCCTTGCCTCGCGCCTGAGCGCTGGCCGGGTACTTTTTGTACTTGGCCAGGTGCGCGAGCAGGGTGCCTTGCCAACTGGCTTTGGCTGCCATCTGCGCTGGCGACGGGCCTGGTGCCGGCTGGGCGGATTTCTCCGTCGGTGCCTGGGTCGGTTGCGTGTCGGCCGGTTTCTCCTCGGAAGGTTTTTCCTTCGGCGGTTCTGGCTTCTCTACCGGTTTGGGCGGCTGAGGTTTCGGCTTTGGCTTGGGTTTGGGCTTCGGTACGGCAATCTCGGCCTTGGGTGCTTCAGCCAGTTTCGGAATGGGCAACTCTTCGACCGGAGCTGGTGGCTGCGGCGGTGTGACGACTTTCGGCGGAGCAGGCGGTGGCGGGGCCGGAACCGGCGCCAGCTCGACCATCATTGCCTGCGGCGGCAGTTCGATGGGCGGGCGGGCGGTCCAGTTCAGCGCCAGCGCGATGGCCAGCGCATGAACGCCCAGCACCACGGCCAGGCTACCGCTGTAACGCGTCAGCTTATGGCGCGTCGTGATCATTTCTTGGCTGCGCTCTCGAGGCCCACCAGGCCGACCTTCAGGTAACCGGCCGAACGCAATTTATCCATCACGCTCATCAGGTCGCCGTAGTCCACACCTTTGTCGGCCTGGAAGAAGATGGTGGTGTCTTTCTTGCCCTGGGTCTTGGCGTCGAGAACAGCGCCGAGGGTTTCGGCTTTGACTTCGTCGTCGCCGATGTACAGGCGCTGATCGGCTTTTACGCTGAGGAACACCGGTTTTTCAGGCCGCGGCGCCGGTTTGGCGGTCGAGGCCGGCAGGTCGACTTTGATGTCCACGGTCGCCAGCGGCGCAGCCACCATGAAGATGATCAGCAGTACCAGCATCACGTCGATGAACGGCGTGACGTTGATTTCGTGGTTCTCGGCCAGATCGTCGTCTGCGCCTTCTTTCAAATGCAGGCCCATGGCCGATTACCCCACTTTGACCATGTGCGGCTGCGAGCTGCGCTCAGGCTGGTGGTCGAGGTCGCGGCTGACCAGCAACAGGACTTCTGCCGACGCATCGGACACCTGCGCCTTGTAGCCGGCGATGGAGCGGGCGAACACGTTGTAGATCACTACCGCAGGAATCGCAGCAACCAGACCCAGCGCGGTAGCGAGCAGCGCTTCTGCGATACCCGGTGCAACGACGGCGAGGTTGGTGGTCTGGGTCTTGGCGATGCCGATGAAGCTGTTCATGATGCCCCATACGGTACCGAACAGACCGACGAACGGCGCGGTGGAACCGATGGTGGCGAGGACGCCGGTGCCGCTGCTCATGTTGCGACCGCAAGCAGCCACCAGGCGCTCGAGGCGGAAGCTGACGCGCTCCTTGATGCCTTCTTTTTCACGGCTGTTGACCGACAGGCGCATTTCTTCAAGTGCATCGTGGACCAGCAGGTTGGCGAGAGTGCCTTCCTTCGCCGCAGTGGCGCTGGCTTCCTTGAGGGTGGCGGCTTTTTTCAGAGCAGCGATTTCACCACGCAGACGACGCTTGGCACCCATCAGCTCGAAGCCTTTGGCGATCCAGATGGTCCAGGTGATGATGGAGGCGATGGCCAAGCCGATCATCACGATCTTCACGATGATATCGGCGTTCTGGTACATGCCCCATGGCGACAGGTCGTGGGCCATGCCCAGGGTGTTGTCGGGTTCGAGCACTTCAGGGGCGTCGGCCGGGCTGGCGTCTACAGCCTGCACCGGGTCGGTGGTGGCTGGCGCGGCGGCGGGGGCGTGCTGTTCGGTGGCAGTCGGGGCCGCTGGCGCTTGTGCGTCGGCGAACGCGGCGGTCGGTGCCAGCATCAGGCTGAGCAGCAGGGCCGCTACCGCGCCAAAGGCGCGAGGTCGTGTGGTAGGCGAAGCGGGGAGTTGATTACGTGTCATGCTGGCCGGACCTGAGATAGAAAACGTTGATGCTCTTCCAGGCCTCGTGAGGCCGAGAACAAAAGTGGCGTGCATTATTGCAAGTAATTCTTGTTAACAAAAGTAATAGAGTTTCTTTTTTTCCTTCATTGCTAGCCGTTCGTCCTTTGAGATGGCTGGTCTGTTCCATTCGTTTGGGAGTTTTCTGATGTCTGCACCTTCTGTTTTGATTGCCGGTTGCGGTGATGTCGGCAGTCGTCTGGCTACGCAATTGCTGGCTGCCGGCTGGGAGGTGCATGGTCTGCGCCGTGATGTTTCGCGGTTGCCGGCCGGCGTCATCGGCGTGGCCGGTGACCTGTTCAAGGAGGATTGCCCAGCGACCTGGCCGTTCGGTGCGGTGGACTATGTGGTGTATTGCGCGGCGGCGACCGATCACGATGAAGCCGGCTATCGCGCCGCTTATGTGCAGGGTTTGCAGAATGTACTGAGCTGGCTGGATGACTTCGGGCAGGTGCCTGATCGACTGCTGTTTGTTTCCAGCAGCAGCGTTTACGGGCAGCAGGACGGCGAATGGGTCGATGAAAACTCGGCGACCGATGCCCTCGGATTTTCCGGGCGGCTGATGCTTGAAGCTGAACATGTCGCGCTCAAAAGCGGTATTGCGACCAGCATCGTGCGCTTTACCGGCATCTATGGCCCCGGCCGCGAGAGGTTACTGACGCAGGTGCGCGAGGGGTATCACGTTGCGGTAGAGCCGCCGTTGTATGGCAACCGCATCCATTCCGACGACGCGGCGGGGCTGATGGCGTTTCTGCTGAAGGCGGATCGGCGGGGCGAGTCATTGCAGGACATCTATATCGGGGTGGACGATGCGCCGGCACCGCTGGCCGAGGTGGTCGCCTGGTTGCGCGACTATCTGGGTGTCACCGATTGGGCGCCGGATGCCAGCGTGCGCCGCACCGGCAGCAAGCGCTGCAGCAATGCCCGGGCGAAGGCGCTGGGCTGGACGCCGACGTATCCGAGTTACCGCGAAGGCTATGCGGCGATACTTGAAGGCAAGTGCTGACCTTCTAACGCCAAAAACCACTGTGGGAGCGGGCTTGCCCGCGATGGCGGCTTGGCAGTCAACTAAGGTGTTGAGTCTGATGTCCTCATCGCGGGCAAGCCCGCTCCCACAGGGTTATATATTGTTCTCAGGTGTGTTTATTGCTTTTCAAGCAACCACTTGCGCTCACCCGGGGTGAACTGCGGCATTTCATCCGCCAGAGCGGTGTTCACTGCCTGGAAGATCTCCAGTGCCTTGCCTTTGCGGGCAAAGATCCAGTTGTTGCCCTGGCCGTTGAGCTGCAGCCACATGCTGTCGTGGTCGCTGTTCATCGAGGCGCAGTCACCTGCCAGGCACAGTGCGTAGCGGTCGGCGCCGGGCAGACCGGAGACCTGGCCATCAGCCTGGAATTGCACGGTGTTGCCTTCGCCGTCGCCGCTGGCAATTTTCCAGCTGCCGCCCAGGTAGGCCGAATACAGTGCGCGCTCGAAGCTGGCGCCGATGGGTGCGCCTTCCGGCACGGGGATTTGCGCGCGATCGAACACCTGATCCGGTTCGTTCTCAGTGGCGGCCTGTTTCATCTGGCCCCCGTCGCGCTTCAGCTCGCTGCCTGAGCTGCCATAGAAGTCGACTTTCCAGGCGCCGGACTGTTCGCCCTGCAGCCGTCCTTCGACGTTCTCGAAACCGTTGGTGTAGCGGGCCTGACCGGCCTTGGTGTTGACGTCCCACTCCAGATTCGGGCCATAGGCCTGAAGCGCTTCGCGCAGGGGGCCGCCCTTGGCAGCAGCATCGATCGCCACCTGGTTGATCCAGGTGCCGCTGATGTCACGGTCGGCGGGGTCGCTGGCACAGCCGCCGAGGAAAATGGCGAGCAGCGAGAGAGCAAGCGCTTTGCGCATGGTGGAATCCTTTCAAAACCTTTTCTTTACCGCAGAGCAGCCGGCGCAGCGTTTGAAGGCTGCGCCGTGCGCATTACTCGATGACCAGGATGGCATCCATTTCGACTTGCGAACCCTTCGGCAGGGCAGCAACGCCGATGGCGGCGCGGGCCGGGTACGGCTGATCGAAGTATTTGCCCATGATCTCGTTGACCTTGGCGAAGTGGCTCAGGTCGGTGAGGAAGATGTTCAGCTTGACGATGTCCTTGAACGAACCGCCAGCGGCTTCAGCCACGGCTTTGAGGTTCTCGAACACCTGGACGGTCTGGGCTTCGAAGCCTTCAACCAGTTCCATGGTCTTTGGGTCCAGAGGAATCTGGCCCGACATGTAAACAGTGTTGCCGGCCTTGATCGCCTGGGAGTAGGTACCGATGGCGGCTGGGGCCTTGTCGCTGGTGATAACGGTCTTGGTCATGTATGACTCCTTGTTAGGTGTGAATTAGGCGCGCATGCGGGTGATGCGGATGACCCCGGTCAGAGCGCGCAGCTTCTTGATCACGCGGGCCAGGTGCACACGGTCGTGGACGCTGACCACCAGCTGGACGACGCTGATGCGGCCATCGCGTTCGTCCATGCTGATTTTCTCGATATTGCCGTCGGCGGCGTTGACGCTGCTGGCGAGCAGGGCGATCAGGCCGCGCTGGTGTTCCAGCTCGACGCGCAGTTCGACGTTGAATTCGCCGGTGACATCCTTGGCCCACGAGAGCTGGATGCATTTTTCCGGGTTGTGCCGGATTTCGCTGATGTTGCGGCAGTTGTCCAGGTGCACGACCATGCCTTTGCCCGCCGAGAGGTGGCCGACAATCGGGTCGCCCGGGATCGGCGTGCAGCACTTGGCGTAGCTGAGCACCAGACCTTCGGTGCCGCGAATCGCCAGCGGGCCTTCCGGGCTTGGCAGCTGTTCGCCTTCGCCAAGCAGGCGACGTGCCACGACATAGGCCATGCGGTTGCCCAGGCCAATGTCCTCGAGCAAATCTTCGATCAATTCCAGGCGGTATTCGCTGAGCATCGCCTTGACGCGCTCAGCCGGGATCTTCTCCAGCGCACTGTCGAAACCGTTGAGCACCTTGTTCAGCAGACGCTCGCCAAGGCTGATGGATTCGGAACGGCGCTGCAGTTTCAACGCATGGCGGATGTGCGTACGGGCCTTGCCGGTGACCACGAAATTGAGCCAGGCCGGGTTCGGCCGTGCGCCGGGTGCGCTGACGATCTCGACCGTGGAGCCGCTTTGCAGCGGTTCGGACAGCGGTGCGAGACGGCGATTGATCCGGCAGGCGATGCAGCTGTTGCCGACGTCGGTGTGCACCGCGTAGGCGAAGTCGACCGCCGTGGAGCCTTTTGGCAGCTCCATGATCCGGCCTTTGGGCGTGAACACATAGACCTCGTCCGGGAACAGGTCGATCTTCACGCTCTCGATGAATTCCAGCGAGTTGCCGGCACGTTGCTGCATTTCCAGCACGCCTTTGACCCACTGGCGGGCGCGGGCGTGAGTGCCTTTTGGCTGTTCGTCACCGCTGGATTTGTACAGCCAGTGGGCGGCAATGCCGTTGTTGGCCATCTCTTCCATTTCGCGGGTGCGGATCTGGATCTCGATCGGCACGCCGTGCATGCCGAACAGCGTGGTGTGCAGCGACTGATAGCCGTTGGCCTTGGGGATCGCAATGTAATCCTTGAAGCGTCCCGGCAACGGTTTGTACAAATTATGCACAGCACCCAAGACGCGGTAGCAGGTATCAACCTTGTCGACGATGATCCGGAACGCGTAGACGTCCATGATCTCGTTGAAGGCCCGACGCTTGCCGCGCATTTTCTTGTAGATGCCGTAGAGGTGTTTCTGGCGGCCGCTGACTTCACCCTGGATGCCGTCGATGGCGAGACAGTGGCCAAGGGACTCTTCGATCTTGTTGACGATTTCCTTGCGGTTGCCCCGGGCGCGTTTGACCGCCTGGTAGATCCGCGCGGAACGCATCGGGTGCATCGCCTTGAAGCCGAGGTCTTCGAATTCGATACGAATGGCGTGCATGCCCAGCCGGTTGGCGATGGGCGCGTAGATTTCGAGGGTTTCCTTGGCGATCCGGCGGCGTTTTTCCCCGGACAGCACTTCCAGCGTGCGCATGTTGTGCAGGCGGTCGGCAAGCTTGACCAGGATCACGCGAATGTCGCGCGCCATGGCCATGGCCATTTTCTGGAAGTTCTCGGCCTGGGCTTCGGCCTTGGTCTCGAAGTTCATCTGGGTCAGTTTGCTGACCCCGTCGACCAGTTCCGCCACGGTTTCACCGAACTGCGCTTGCAGCGCTTCTTTGGCGATACCGGTGTCTTCGATCACGTCATGCAGCATCGCAGCCATCAGGCTCTGATGGTCCATGTGCATGTCGGCAAGAATATTCGCCACCGCAAGAGGATGCGTGACGTACGCCTCGCCGCTGCGACGGCGCTGACCGTCATGGGCTTGTTCGGCGTAGAAATACGCTCGGCGGACCAGGTTGACCTGGTCGTTGCCGAGGTAGGTCGATAAGCGATCGGCGAGGGCGTCTATGCTCGGCATGATGACTCCTGCCGTAGGCTGTGTTCCCGCGCCGTGCTACGTCGACCAGGCATAGGCTTAGACGGCCTCGTTGGACTCGTCCTCGAACGCAGCGAAGACCGGGTCTTCGTGGACGATTTCCTGCTCGGCGATGAACTCGTAGCTCATCAGGCCTTCAGCGATTTCACGCAGCGCAACTACGGTCGGTTTGTCGTTTTCCCACTGGACCAGTGGCTCTTTGCCGCCGGTGGCCAGTTGACGGGCACGCTTGGTAGAGAGCATGACCAGCTCAAAGCGGTTTTCCACGTGTTCTAGGCAGTCTTCAACGGTTACGCGGGCCATGGTATTCCTCGGAGCGAATGCAATATGCGCGCTGCCCGGTTGGGCGAGCGGACTCAACAGTTTAAAAAATCACCAGCGATTAGGGAAGCGCTGATTTTTTGACCAGACCCTTCAACGCGCTGCAAGCACCAATGTAAAGCGCTTGCAGCGGTTTTGGGAAGTGCTGATTAACCGAGCAGTTCGGCCAGCAATTTGCCGAAACGCACTTGCTGGCGTTTCTGTTGCAGCTGATTGGCGCGGAAAATCGCCTTCAGATCGTCCAGCGCGTGGGCGAAATCGTCGTTGATGATCAGATAGTCGTACTCGACATAGTGACTCATCTCGCTGACGGCTTCGCGCATCCGGCCGTCGATGATCTCGTCGCTGTCCTGGCCGCGGTTGGTCAGGCGCTGATGCAGGGCCTGCAACGACGGCGGCAGGATGAAGATCGAGCGTGCCTGCGGCATCAGCTTGCGCACTTGCTCGGCGCCTTGCCAGTCGATTTCCAGAATGAGGTCGTGACCTTCGTCCAGGGTCTGCTGCAGGCGGCTTTGCGAGGTGCCGTAGAAGTTGCCGAAGACTTCGGCGCGTTCGAGGAAGTCGCCGTGCTCGCCCATCTTCACGAACTCTTCGCGGGTCACGAAGTGATAGTTCACGCCGTCCACTTCACCCGGGCGCATGGCGCGGGTAGTGTGGGAAATCGAGACGCGGATCTCCGGATTGGCATCGGTCAAAGCCTTGACCAGGCTGCTCTTGCCTGCGCCCGATGGGGCGGAAATGATGTACAGGGTGCCGGTGCTGTGGGTCATGTCTGTTGCCTTACTCAATATTCTGCACTTGTTCGCGCATCTGCTCGATCAACACCTTGAGGTTGACCGCCGCCTGGGTGCTGCGCGGGTCGAAGGCCTTGGAGCCCAGTGTGTTGGCTTCGCGGTTGAGCTCCTGCATCAGGAAGTCCAGGCGCCGGCCGGCGGCGCCGCCGGACTTGAGCACCCGGCGAACTTCGATGATGTGGGTGCTCAGGCGATCCAGCTCTTCGGCCACATCGCTCTTTTGCGCGAGCATGACCATTTCCTGTTCCAGGCGCTGCGGATCCAGTTCGGCCTTCATGTCGGTGAAGCGGTCGAGGACTTTCTGGCGCTGGGTGGCGAGCATCTGCGGCACCAGTTCACGCAAGGTCACGACGTCCTCTTCAATGGAGGTCAGGCGCTCGTTGATCAGGCGTGCCAGCTCCGCGCCTTCGCGCTCGCGGCCGGCCTTGAGTTCCTTGAGACCTTGATTGAACAGTGCCAGCGCCTCGGCGTTCAGCGCCTGTGGATCAGTGGCGTCGGCCACCAGCACGCCGGGCCACGCCAGCACTTCCAGCGGGTTGAGTGCTGCCGGGTTCTTGATCAGACCGGCAACGGTTTCGGCGGCGGCGACCAGTTGCGCGGCGCGCTCGCGGTCGACCTGCAACGGCTTGCCGGTGCTTTCTTCGGTAAAGCGCAGGGTGCATTCCAGTTTGCCCCGCGACAGACCCTGACGCAGCGCTTCACGCACGGCACCTTCAAGGTCGCGGAACGACTCCGGCAGGCGCAGGTGCGGTTCCAGATAGCGGCTGTTGACCGAGCGCAGCTCCCAGCTCAGGGTGCCCTGGACGCCGGCTTTCTCGACGCGGGCGAAGGCGGTCATGCTGTGCACCATGGCGGTGACCTCGCAATGCAGATCGGCGCAGAAGGGATGTTCCGCAGGCTCGATATCAATGAATTTAAGCCGACTGGCAGCAAAGGCGCAGGATTGTAGCGCAGTGCGGCGGATGCGCCCAAACACACGGTGTGACAAAGGGCTGCAGGCCGTCGGTTATGCGCGTTTCAGGGCGTTGTGTCGACGGCCGGAATTTTTAACCCGTGCCCAGGCACGGTGCAGCGCTCTATAATGCTCGGCAGTTTTCCGTCCCCAGTACAGGTACTCCCTATGAAACGTCCAAGTGGTCGCGCTGCCGATCAGCTCCGCTCGATCCGCATTACCCGCAACTACACCAAACACGCCGAGGGATCCGTACTGGTCGAATTCGGTGATACCAAAGTCATCTGCACCGTCAGCGTCGAAAACGGCGTGCCGCGTTTCCTGAAGGGCCAGGGCCAGGGCTGGTTGACTGCTGAATACGGCATGCTGCCGCGCGCCACCGGCGAGCGTAACCAGCGTGAAGCGAGCCGTGGCAAGCAGGGCGGTCGCACCCTGGAAATCCAGCGCCTGATCGGCCGCTCCCTGCGCGCTGCGCTGGACATGTCCAAGCTGGGCGACGTGACCCTGTACGTCGACTGCGACGTGATCCAGGCTGACGGCGGCACTCGCACCGCGTCCATCACCGGTGCCATGGTTGCCCTGGTCGATGCGCTGAAAGTGATCAAGAAGCGTGGCGGCCTGAAAGGCGGCGACCCGCTCAAGCAAATGATCGGCGCGGTGTCGGTCGGCATGTATCAGGGCGAGCCAGTGCTGGATCTGGACTATCTTGAAGATTCCGCCGCCGAGACCGACCTCAACGTGGTGATGACCAGCACCGGTGGCTTCATCGAAGTCCAGGGCACCGCCGAAGGCGCACCGTTCCAGCCTGAAGAGCTGAACGCCATGCTGGAACTGGCCAAGAAAGGCATGAACGAAATCTTCGAACTGCAAAAGGCTGCACTGGCCGACTGAGCAGGTTCGTAACCCGCAAGGAGGACACAATGAGTGATGAGCAAGAGTTGCTGCCCAAACCGAGCCAGGAGGTTCGCCAATGGGCGATGTTTTGTCACTTGTCCGCCTTGCTGGGGATCTGGATTCCGTTCGGCAATCTGATCGGGCCGCTGATCCTGTGGCAGATGAAGCGCGAAACCGATCCGTTCATTGATGCTCAGGGTAAAGAAGCGCTGAATTTTCAGATCACCGTGGCGATTGCCGCAGCGATCTGCCTGCTGCTGATGGTGCTGATCATCGGCTTCTTCCTGTTGGGCCTGCTGGCCATTGGCGCGTTAGTGCTGACGATCATTGCCGGGGTGAAGGCCAATGACGGATTCCCTTATCGCTATCCATTCACCTGGCGGCTGATCAAGTAATGGTCGATATGAAGTTTTCTGTGCCAGTGCGTTAGCGATTTGCGCATTTAAATGGTTTGAAATTAATGCCCTGACTTATCAGGGCATTTTTATTGCAATTCGATTAATTACTTTCGCTTGTAGGAATAGTTCTATTCGAGATGAACGGTAGTCATTGTCCTTATATGTTTTGAGTGCTTACACCTTTAGTCACAACTCCAAGCGTCTCAGCGCTGTCTCCGTCCTTGGCAACGGGGGGCGGTGGTTGTTAAGGTCTTCCCCGCGAAATTTCGCTCAGAAGTATCTCAATATATTCAAGCCATCGAAGGCGTTGAATTTCAGATCAATCAGTGTTGAGACAATCAGCCGATTCATTAGGCGTGTCCAGGTAAAAAGTTCGCCTCTGAATATATAGCCAAGAATAATCCCGATGATTCAACTCGATTTTTACGGAACACTTGTTGCCGCTTCTCTGGTGCTGTTACTGGGGCGCGGGCTTGTTGCCCGTGTTGGCGTTCTGCGAAATTACAATATCCCCGAACCCGTCGCCGGTGGTCTGGTAGTGGCCCTGGTGTTATTGGGTTTGCGGATTTTCGATATGGAAATTCGCTTCGACACATCACTGCAAACACCTTTGATGTTGGCATTCTTTGCCACCATCGGTTTGAGCGCAGACTTCGCCAGCCTGAGGAAGGGCGGTCGCATCGTGGGCATATTTCTGCTGGCGGTTGCGGGGCTTCTGGTGGTTCAGAATGCTTTGGGCATCGGCCTCGCCACAATACTGGGCATTGATCCGTTGATGGGGTTGCTCACGGGCTCGATTACGTTGGCGGGTGGGCATGGCACTGGCGCCGCATGGGGCTCGGTTTTCAGTGAAAAATATGGTCTCGCTTCTGCTTCCGAACTCGCGCTCGCTTCGGCGACCTTTGGGCTGGTATTGGGTGGCTTGATTGGCGGTCCGGTGGCTCGGCTGCTGATCACGCGGGTTCAAGTGCCGGGCAGCAGTCCTCAGGAAACCCCACAATTGCCAAAGGGGTTCGAGCAACCGAACAAAGAGCGCTCGATTACGCCGTTTTCGTTTATCGAAACACTGGCGCTGATTGCCGTGAGCTTGTTGGCCGGCAATCTCCTGAATGGCCTGTTGCACGCAACCGTATTCGAATTGCCGACGTTTGTATGCGTTTTGTTCGTGGGTGTGATTCTGCGAAACGGGCTGTCTGCGCTGGGTCTGTATCAGGTCTTTGAGCGTGAAGTCTCAGTACTGGGAAATGTCAGCCTGTCGCTTTTTCTGGCGATTGCCCTGATGTCGCTCAAGCTGTGGGACCTGGCAGCTCTGGCATTACCGATCTTCATCATTCTGTCGGCGCAGACCCTGCTCATGGCGTTGTTCGCGATTTTCGTGACGTTCCGCATCATGGGCCGCAATTACGACGCGGCGGTATTGGCAGCGGGGCATTGCGGTTTTGGTCTGGGCGCGACGCCGACGGCCATCGCCAACATGCAGGCGGTGACCCAGCGTTTCGGGCCTTCGCAGATTGCGTTTCTGGTTGTGCCGATGGTCGGTGCTTTCTTCATCGACATCATCAACGTCATCGTGATCAAGCTTTACCTGACCTTGCCGTTCTTTGCCGCTGTCTGAGGTTTGGGCTGCTTCAGCCCGAGCCATAAAAAATGCCCGTATCTCGCGATACGGGCATTTTTCTAACTGCGAATCGACGCTTAGATGGTCAGCGTCCAGTCGTAGTCCACGATCAGCGGCGCGTGCTGCGAGAACCGTGGCTGACGCGGCAGGCGTGCGCTGCGTACGAAGCGGCGCAGACCCGGGGTCAGCAACTGGTAGTCGAAGCGCCAGCCCAGATTGAGCATCTCGGCCTGTTCGTTGTCCGGCCACCAGCTGTACTGGTCGCCTTCGCGGCTGACTTCGCGCAGGGCATCGACATAGCCCATGTTGCCGACAATCTCGTCCATCCAGGCGCGTTCTGGCGCCAGGAAGCCCGGGGATTGCTGGCTGTCGCGCCAGTTCTTGATGTCGAGCTTCTGCTGCGCCACGTACAGCGAGCCACAATAAATGTACTCGCGACGTTTGCGCCGCTGCTTGTCCAGGTACTTGCCGAAGTCGTCCATGAGCTTGAACTTCTGGTTCAAGTCCTCATCGCCGTTCATCCCCGAAGGAAGCAGCAAGGTGGCAATACTGACTTTGTCGAAATCTGCTTGCAGGTAGCGCCCGTAGCGGTCGGCCGTCTCGAAACCGAGACCGCTGATGACAGCCTTCGGTTGCAACCGCGAATACAAAGCCACGCCACCTTGGGCAGGGACTTCAGCATCGCAGGCATAAAGGAAGTAGCCATCCAGTTGGAAGGCTGGGTCATCCAGTTCAAAGGCGGAGGCACGGGTGTCCTGCAGGCAGATGACGTCGGCATTCTGTGCTTGCAGCCAACTGAGCAAACCACGCTCGACTGCAGCCTGAATACCATTGACGTTCACACTGATGATCCGCATAAATGGCCCCAAAAATCGCGTGCGTGTATGATACACGGCGTCAAGCTAATTAGCTAAATCCGTGGTATTTGGGGTTTTTTTCATGCAAGCGTATCAGCGCGATTTCATTCGTTTTGCCATCGATCGCGGCGTTTTGCGCTTCGGTGAGTTCACCCTGAAGTCCGGGCGCACCAGTCCTTACTTCTTCAATGCCGGCCTGTTCAACTCGGGTTCGGCCCTGGCCCAGTTGGGGCGTTTCTACGCGGCAGCCATTGCTGAAAGCGGCATTCCCTTCGACGTGTTGTTCGGCCCGGCCTATAAAGGCATCCCGCTGGCAGCCACCACCGCTGTCGCGCTGGCCGAGCATCACGACCGTGACCTGCCATGGTGCTTCAATCGCAAGGAAGCCAAGGCCCACGGCGAAGGCGGCAGCCTGGTCGGCGCGCCGTTGACCGGTGAAGTGCTGATCATCGACGACGTGATCACCGCTGGCACCGCGATCCGCGAAGTGATGCAGATCATTGCCTCGCAGGACGGCGCCAAGGCCGCCGGCGTGCTGATCGCCCTGAACCGTCAGGAGCGTGGCAACGGCGAGTTGTCGGCGATCCAGGAAGTCGAGCGTGATTTCGGTATCCCGGTGATCAGCATCGTGTCGCTGAACCAGGTGCTGGAATTCCTCGCCGACGACCCGCAGCTCAAGCAGCATCTGCCAGCCGTGGAAGCGTACCGCGCCCAGTTCGGCGTCTGACGCGCTGCCCTTGTAGGAGCTGCCGAAGGCTGCGATCTTTTGATCTTGTTTTTTGAAAGCAAAACATCAAAAGATCGCAGCCTGCGGCAGCTCCTGCAGGGATTGCAGGCAAAAAAAGACCCCGCTCAGCCAGGCTGAGCGGGGTCTTTTTGTTTGCGCGACGTCTTACGGACGCTTGCGATTGCTGATCAGCGTGCCCACACCGGTGTCGGTGAAGATTTCCAGCAGGATTGCGTTCGGTACGCGACCGTCGATGATCAGCGAGCTGCCGACACCACCCTGAACCGCTTCCAGAGCGCAGCGGATCTTCGGCAGCATGCCGCCGTAGATGGTGCCGTCGGCGATCAGGTCGTCGACCTGCTGGGTGCTCAGGCCGGTCAGCACGGTGCCCGACTTGTCCATCAGGCCGGCGATGTTGGTCAGCAGCATCAGCTTCTCGGCTTTCAGCGCCTCGGCAACCTTGCCAGCCACCAGGTCAGCGTTGATGTTGTACGACTCACCGTTTTCACCCACGCCGATCGGCGCGATCACCGGGATGAAATTGCCTTTGACCAGCAGGTTCAGCAGCTCGGTGTTGATCCCGACCACTTCACCGACCTGACCGATGTCGATGATTTCCGGCTGGGTCATCTCCGGGGTCTGGCGGGTGACGGTCAGTTTCTTCGCACGAATCAGCCCGGCGTCTTTACCGGTCAGGCCGATGGCGCTGCCGCCGTGACGGTTGATCAGGTTGACGATGCTTTTGTTGACCTGACCGCCGAGGACCATTTCCACCACGTCCATGGTCGCGGCATCGGTGACGCGCATGCCGTCGACGAAGTGGCTTTCGATCGACAGGCGCTTGAGCAGATCACCGATCTGCGGGCCGCCGCCGTGAACCACCACCGGGTTGATGCCCACGGCTTTCATCAAAACGATGTCGCGGGCGAAGCCGGTTTTCAGCTCCTCGCTTTCCATCGCGTTGCCGCCGTATTTGATCACCAGAGTCTTGCCGACATAACGTCGGATGTAAGGCAACGCTTCGGACAGGACCTGGGCGGTGTGGGCGGCGGCTTCGCGTTCGAGGGTCATTCAGGGCTCCGGGTGAATCAGAACGGTAGTTGGAGATCAGGTGCAACGCGTTTCAGTTGGGCGTGGAACACAGCCTTGATACGCGCAAGTTCTGCCTCGTCATCGGCCTCGAAACGCAGCACCAGCACCGGTGTGGTGTTGGAGGCGCGCACCAGGCCCCAGCCTTTGGCGTAATCGACTCGCACGCCGTCGATGGTGGTCAGGTCGGCGCCTGGGCCCCACTGTGCGTCGTGCAGTGCATCAATGATGCTGAATTTGCTCTCTTCGGTCACATGGATATTGATTTCCGGCGTAGAAATATCGTTCGGGAAGGTCGCAAACAGCTCTTCGGCGGTGGATTTTTCCTTGCTGAGGATCTCCAGCAGCCGTGCGGCGCTGTAGATACCGTCGTCGAAACCGAACCAGCGCTCCTTGAAGAAAATGTGCCCGCTCATCTCACCGGCCAATAGAGCACCGGATTGTTTCATTTTCTTTTTGATCAACGAATGGCCAGTCTTCCACATTAGCGGACGACCACCGTATTCCTTGATCAGCGGCACCAGGCGGCGGGTGCATTTGACGTCGAAGATGATTTCCGCGTCCGGGTTGCGCGCCACCACGTCGCGGGCAAACAGCATCAGCAGACGGTCGGGGTAGACGATGCTGCCAGTGTTGGTCACCACGCCGACACGATCGCCATCACCGTCGAAGGCCAGGCCGATGTCGGCGTTGGTTTCCTTGACCTTGGCGATCAGGTCGACGAGGTTCTCGGGTTTGCCCGGATCCGGGTGATGGTTGGGGAAGTTGCCGTCGACTTCGCAGAACAGCGGAATGACTTCGCAGTTCAGCGCTTCGATCAGTTGCGGGGCGATCACGCCGGCCGCGCCGTTCCCGCAGTCGACCACGACTTTCATGCGACGGGCCAGTTTGACGTCCCGGACGATTTCGGTGGTGTAGCGGTCGAGGATTTCGACCTGGGTCACGCTGCCCTGACCGCTGGTCAGGTCGTTGGTCTTGATGCGCTCGTGCAGCACCTGAATCTGCTCGTTGGCGAGGGTGTCGCCAGCGATCACGATCTTGAAGCCGTTGTAGTTCGACGGGTTGTGGCTACCGGTGAGCATTACCCCCGACTTGCCGGCCAATACGTTGGCCGCGTAATACAGCGCTGGGGTCGGCACCAGACCAACGTCGCTGACGTGGCAGCCGCTCTCGGCAATACCGCGAATCAGTTCTGCAACCAGCTCCGGGCCGGACAGGCGACCGTCACGACCGACGGAGACGTTGGGTTCACCCTGGGCCAGGCTCTGCGAGCCGATGGCGCGGCCGATCCAGTAGGCGGTTTCGGCATTGAGGAATTCCGGCACGGTGCCGCGAATGTCATAGGCGCGGAAGATGCTGTCGGGAAGCTTCGGGGCGATCTTGGCTGGGGTGCTCATCTGCACAAATGCTCCATCTCGAAAAGGGCGGGACAGACCGACGATTCACTCGACGGCAGGCTCAAACTGAAGGGTATGACGGCGTTTTCCACAGAGAGTTCGTGGTGTGAAAGGGCCATGACGCCTTGTCTGGCGTGGCTTGCATCTGCCAAAACCTTGATTTTCGGCGCTAAAACCTGCTGCACAAATTGCACAAATATCCCCTGTAGGAGCTGCCGCGGGCTGCGATCTTTTGATCTTGCTCTTGAAAAACAAAAGTCAAAAGATCGCAGCCTTCGGCAGCTCCTACCGGAGGGCATCCGGTTATTTGGTGCCGGTATGGCCGAAACCGCCCGCGCCGCGCTCGGTTTCGACGAACTCTTCCACCATTTCGAAGTGCGCCTGCACCACCGGCACCAGTACCAACTGCGCCAGACGCTCGCCGACGGTCATGGTGAAGTCGCTCTGGCCACGGTTCCAGCACGACACCATCAGCGGGCCTTGGTAATCCGAGTCGATCAGGCCGACGAGGTTGCCCAGCACGATGCCGTGCTTGTGGCCCATGCCCGAGCGCGGCAGGATCAGTGCGGCGAGGTTGGGGTCGCCGATGTAGACCGAAAGACCGGTAGGGATCAGCACGGTTTCACCCGGCTTGATCACGATGTCCTGTTCCAGCATGGCGCGCAGGTCGAGGCCGGCGGAGCCCGGGGTGGCGTATTGCGGCAGCGGGAATTCAGTACCGATGCGTGGGTCGAGGATTTTGGCTTGCAAAGCGTGCATGTAAATTAAACCTGGTTCAGACGTTCGGCGATAAAAGTGACCAGTTGGCGAGCGATCTTGCTCTTGCTGGTCTGGGCGAAAACGGTGGCGTGAAGTTCACGGTCGATCACGCTGCAGGCGTTCTCTTCGCTGTTGAAACCGATGCTCGGGTTGGCCACGTCGTTGGCGACGATCAGATCGAGATTCTTGTCTTTCAGCTTGCGTGCAGCGTAGTCGAGCAGGTGTTCGGTCTCGGCGGCGAAGCCGACACTGAACGGGCGGTCGGGGCGGGTCGCGATGGTGGCCAGGATGTCCGGGTTACGCACCATTTGCAGGACGAAGCCGTCGCCGCTTGTAGGGTCTTTCTTGAGTTTTTGTGGGGCAACGACTTCCGGCCGGTAGTCCGCCACCGCAGCCGAGGCGATGAACACATCGCACGGGATGGCCGACTCACAGGCCGCGAGCATGTCGCGGGCACTGACCACATCGATACGCGTGACGCGATCCGGGGTCGGCAGGTGCACCGGGCCGCTGATCAGGGTCACGCGGGCGCCGGCTTCCACCGCGGCTTCAGCGAGGGCAAAGCCCATTTTTCCGGAGCTGTGGTTGGTGATGTAGCGCACCGGGTCGATGTTTTCCTGGGTCGGGCCGGCGGTGATCACCACGTGCTTGCCGGTCAGTGCCTGACGCTGGAAGCAATCCGCCGCGCACTGCGCCAGATCGGTGGCTTCCATCATCCGGCCCATGCCGACGTCGCCACAGGCCTGGCTGCCGGAGGCCGGGCCGAAGGTCTTCAGGCCACGGCTTTCGAGGAGTTGCAGGTTGGCCTGGGTTGCCGGATCGCGCCACATCGCCTGATTCATGGCCGGCGCGACAGCCACCACGGCGTCGGTGGCAAGAACCAAAGTGGTCAGCAAATCGTTGGCGATGCCTTGGGCCAAGCGGGCGATCAGGTCGGCGGTGGCCGGGGCGATCAATACCAGATCGGCCCACTTCGCCAGCTCGATGTGGCCCATGGCCGCTTCGGCGGCCGGGTCGAGCAAGTCTAGGTGAACCGGGTGCCCGGACAGGGCCTGCATGGTCAGCGGGGTGATGAACTCGGCGCCGCCATGGGTCATGACCACGCGCACTTCGGCGCCCTGGTCGATCAGGCGACGAACCAGATCGGCGCTCTTGTAGGCCGCAATGCCGCCGCCGACGCCCAGAACGATGCGTTTCCGATACAGCCGCTGCATAGGTCTGCCTTTACATTTCGTGGGTGACATACGTGGCGAAACCCCCTCCCCAGGGTGAATTCGCCCGCAAAAAAGATGGGCTACGATATCACAGCGACCGCTACGGAACAGCGGCGCCCACAGACAAGGAAGGTGTATGAGTATTCGCAATTGGCCTGCGGCGGAGCGGCCGCGGGAGAAGCTGCTTGAACAGGGATCGGGAAGCCTTTCCGATGCTGAATTGCTGGCGATCTTTCTTCGAACCGGGGTCACGGGAAAAAGCGCGGTGGATCTGGCGCGCCACCTGTTGACGCAATTCGGCAGCCTGCGCGCGTTGCTGGAGGCCGATCTTGCGGCGTTCAGCGGACAGTTGGGATTGGGGCCTGCGAAATTCGCGCAGCTGCAGGCGGTGCTGGAAATGGGGCGGCGACATCTGGCCGAGCGCATGCGTAAAAAACCGGCGCTGGAGAATCCGCAGGCAGTTCGGGACTATCTGAAATCCATGCTGCGCCATGAGCCACACGAGGTGTTCGGCTGCCTGTTTCTCGACTCCAAGCATCAAGTGCTGACGTTCGAGGCGCTGTTTCGCGGCTCGATCGACAACACCAGCGTGCATCCTCGGGAAGTGGTGAAACGCGCATTGGCCAACAACGCGGCGGCGGTGATTCTTTGTCACAACCACCCGTCGGGGAACAGCGATCCGAGCCAGGCGGATCGACAACTGACCAAGCGCTTGCAGAAGGCTCTGGATCTGATTGATGTGCGAGTCCTGGATCACTTCATCATTGGCGACGGCGAGCCGCTGTCGATGGCGGAGTGTGGCTGGATGTAGCCGTCTACCCCCTGTAGGAGCTGCCGAAGGCTGCGATCTTTTGATTTTGTTTTCAGATCAAAAGATCGCAGCCTTCAGCAGCTCCTACAGGGGGCTATGTCAGGTTATTTCAGGTTGACCTTCGAGTAGTCCTGGCGGCCAAACGGGCTGACGGAATAACCCTGCACATCCTTGCGCGTCAGCGCATAGGCGGTCGGGTGCGCCAGCGGCAACCACAGCGCCTGCTGCTGAATCTGCGCCTGCGCCTGTTCGTACAGTTTGGTGCGCACGCCTTGCTCGCTGGTCGTCTTGCCGGCGCTGATCAGCTTGTCCAGATCGGCATTGCAGTAGCGGGCGAAGTTGGTGCCGGACTTGACCGCCGCGCAGGAAAACTGCGGCGTGAGGAAGTTGTCCGGGTCGCCGTTGTCGCCGGCCCAGCCCATGAACAGCAGGTCATGCTCGCCAGCCTTGGCGCGGCGGATCAGTTCGCCCCACTCGATCACGCGGATTTCCGCCTGAATGCCGATTTCCGCCAGGTCCGATTGCAGCAACTGCGCGCCAAGACTCGGGTTCGGGTTGAGCAGGCTGCCGGACGGGCGGGTCCAGATGGTGGTCTGGAAGCCGTCCTTGAATCCGGCCTTGGCCAGCAGCGCCTTGGCTTTGGCCACGTCGTGCTGGTAGCCCGGCAGGTTCTTCGCGTAGCTCCAGGTGTTCGGCGGGTAAGGGCCGTTGGCCGGTTCCGCGGTGTCTTCGAACACGGCTTTGACATAGTTGGCCTTGTCGAAAGCCAGGTTGATCGCCTGGCGCACTTCCGGCTTGTCCAGCGGTGGGTGCTGGCTGTTGATGCCGACGAAAGCGGTCATGAACGCGTCAGTCTTTTCCACTTTCAGCGTCGGCTCTTCCTGCGCAGCCTTCACGTCCAGCGGTTTCGGCGACAGGGCGATCTGGCATTCGTTGCGCCGCAACTTTTGCAGGCGCACGTTGGCGTCCGGGGTGATGGCGAAGATCAGTGGGTCGACCGCAGGCTTGCCACCGAAGTAATCCGGGTTGGCCCTGTAGCGCACCGAGGCGTCTTTCTGAAATCGCGTGAACACGAACGGGCCAGTGCCGATCGGCTGGCTGTTGAGCTTGTCGGTGGCATCGGCCTTGAGCAGCTTGTCGGCGTATTCGGCGGAATAGATGGAGGCGAAACCCATGCTCAGGGTCGCGAGGAACGTCGAGTCCGGGTGGTCGAGGGTAAAGCGCACGGTCAGCGGGTCGAGTGCGTCGATTTTCTTGATCAGCGCCGGCAACTGCATGGATTGGGCATGCGGGAAGCCGCTTTGTGCCACTTTGTGCCATGGGTTGGCCGGGTCCAGCATGCGGTCGAAGCTGAATTTGACGTCTTCAGCGGTCAGGGTGCGGGTCGGTTTGAAATAGTCAGTGCTGTGAAACTTCACTTGCGGGTGCAGTTTGAACACGTAACTCAGGCCGTCGGGGCTGACTTCCCAGCTTTCGGCCAGGCTCGGCACGACTTTGCCGCTGGCGGTGTCGAAGTCGACCAGGCGGTTCATCAGCACGTCGGCCGAAGCGTTGGTGGTGGTCAGCGAGTTGTATTGCACCACGTCGAACCCTTCGGGGCTGGCCTCGGTGCAGACGCTCAGGGCGGCGGCCTGGGCCAGGGGGCTCAGCAGAAGCGGGGCGAGTAACAGGGGTAGGGCAGCGAGGCGCATGGTCGGCTTCCTTTACAGATCGAAGGCCATCTGCAGGTGCAGTCTGGAAAAGGGTTACCCTAGAGGGCTGGATTGCAAATGACTATCCCCTTTTTGTATTTTCGGGGCAGGTCAGTGGCGTTTTTCTGACCGCGACGCGGGGCGAAAAGTCAGAAACGTCTGTAAGGGCGGTTTTCTGCGACGAGTGGTCAAAACTCGCCTCAGCCTTTATCCAAAGCGTCCGCAGGCGGAAAATGCGCCTTTTTGCCGGTTGATTGCACATCCATTGTTGTTGCACCCCGGTCTTTCTGGTATAAAGCAGCGCTCTTTTCTAGGGGCCCGGTTCCTTCACTGTAGGTGTAGCCGGTAAGACCTCTAAAGAAACGCGGCGCCTGGCGCCAAATGACTGAGAGATTAAGCGGCCAACCCATGCCGGGTTGGGCATGTGGTTTTAGAGGGCTGAGGCATGTCGAGAGTATGTCAAGTTACCGGTAAGGGTCCGGTAACCGGGAATAACATTTCCCACGCAAACAACAAAACCCGTCGTCGTTTCCTGCCGAACCTGCAGCATCACCGCTTCTGGGTTGAAGAAGAGAAACGTTTTGTGCGTCTGCGCGTATCTGCCAAAGGCATGCGCATCATCGACAAGCGTGGCATCAGTGTCGTGCTCGCCGAACTTCGCCGCGATGGCAAGATTTAAGGGAGCTAATCATGCGTGAATTGATTCGTTTGATCTCGAGCGCCGGTACTGGTCACTTCTACACTACCGACAAGAACAAGCGTACTACTCCGGACAAAATCGAGATCAAGAAATATGATCCGGTTGTTCGCAAGCACGTGATCTACAAGGAAGGCAAAATCAAGTAATTGATTTTTCCCGACTTACGAAAAAGGCCCGTATCTCACGATACGGGCCTTTTTTGTTGTCTCGGATTTTGCCTGTTGCCTATGTAGGAGCTGCCGAAGGCTGCGATCTTTTGATCTTAAAAGGTCAAGATCAAAAGATCGCAGCCTTCGGCAGCTCCTACAGGGGGCTACGCAGGCATTTTGATCAGGCCTTCTGTTCAAAGACCACATAGATCTTGCGGCAAGCCTCCAGCACTTCCCAAGTGCCACGAAAGCCGGCCGGAATCACAAAGCGGTCGCCTACGCGCAAGGTCTTGGCATTGCCATCGCTGTCGCGCAGCACCGAAACCCCCTGCAGGATTTCGCAGTATTCATGTTCGGTGTAGTTCACCGTCCACTGCCCGACCGCACCTTCCCACACGCCGACGCCCATTTGCCCGCAAGGGCTTTCGTACTGATGGAACACGGCCTGTTCAGGGTCGCCCTTGAGCACTTTGGCCGGGTCCGGGCGATAGCGTTCGGCTTCGCTGCTGGTCAGGCTGATGTCGACGACGTTCTGGATGTTCATTGTTGTTTTCTCCCGTGATGACGGCGCGGTGGCTTGAAAGGGCCAAAGTCTATGTTTATTAAAATGAACACCGCAAGGCCGTATGGCGCGCTTATGTCAAATATATTGAAACAACCCCGGCCGCTGGTTTAGGGTGGCGGGTGCCTTGGGCCGAAAAGCAGGCTGGCCGGGCAGCATTCCTGAAGACGACCGCGAAGAACGCGGCGCTCTATTCAACAAGAGGAGGACACTCGAATGACCACCCTGACTCGTGCCGATTGGGAACAACGTGCTCGCGACCTGAAGATCGAAGGCCGCGCCTACCTCAACGGTGAATACACCGACGCCGTCTCCGGCGAGACTTTCGAGTGCATCAGCCCGGTCGATGGCCGTCTGCTGGGCAAGATCGCCAGCTGTGACGCCGCCGACGCCCAGCGCGCCGTGGAAAACGCCCGCGCCACCTTCAATTCCGGCGTCTGGTCGCGCCTGGCGCCGACCAAGCGCAAAGCCACCATGATCCGTTTCGCCGGCCTGCTCAAGCAGCACGCCGATGAGCTGGCGCTGCTCGAAACCCTCGACATGGGCAAGCCGATCAGCGATTCGCTGTACATCGACGTGCCGGGCGCAGCGCAGGCCCTGAGCTGGAGCGGTGAGGCGATCGACAAGATCTACGACGAAGTCGCCGCCACCCCGCACGATCAACTGGGTCTGGTGACCCGCGAGCCGGTGGGCGTGGTCGGCGCCATCGTGCCGTGGAACTTCCCGCTGATGATGGCCTGCTGGAAACTCGGCCCGGCGCTGTCCACCGGTAACTCGGTGATCCTCAAGCCGTCGGAAAAGTCCCCGCTGACCGCCATCCGCATCGCTGCGCTGGCCGTTGAGGCCGGCATTCCGAAAGGCGTGCTCAACGTGCTGCCGGGCTACGGCCACACCGTCGGCAAGGCGCTGGCGCTGCACAACGATGTCGACACGCTGGTGTTCACTGGTTCGACCAAGATCGCCAAGCAGTTGATGATCTACTCCGGCGAATCGAACATGAAACGCGTGTGGCTGGAGGCCGGTGGCAAGAGCCCGAACATCGTGTTTGCCGATGCGCCGGACCTGCAAGCCGCTGCCGAATCCGCTGCCAGTGCCATCGCCTTCAACCAGGGCGAGGTTTGCACCGCCGGTTCGCGTCTGCTGGTCGAGCGTTCGATCAAGGACAAATTCCTGCCGATGGTGATTGAGGCGCTGAAAACCTGGAAGCCGGGCAACCCGCTGGATCCGGCGACCAACGTCGGTGCGCTGGTCGATACCCAGCAGATGAACACCGTGCTGTCGTACATCGAATCCGGTCACAGCGACGGCGCCAAACTGGTGGCTGGCGGCAAGCGCATCCTCCAGGAAACCGGCGGCACCTACGTCGAGCCGACGATTTTCGACGGCGTGAGCAACGCGATGAAAATCGCCCAGGAAGAGATCTTCGGCCCGGTGCTGTCGGTCATCGCTTTCGATACCGCCGAAGAAGCGATCCAGATTGCCAACGACACGCCGTATGGTCTGGCGGCAGCCGTGTGGACCCAGGACATCTCCAAGGCACACCTGACTGCCAAAGCGCTGCGCGCTGGCAGCGTGTGGGTCAACCAGTATGACGGCGGCGACATGACCGCACCGTTCGGCGGCTTCAAGCAGTCGGGCAACGGTCGCGACAAGTCGCTGCACGCGTTCGACAAGTACACCGAGCTGAAGGCGACCTGGATCAAGCTGTAGGTCGTTAACGGGAGCCTGACGATTCCGGGCTCCCTGACGAAACAGAGATCCCCTGTGGGAGCGGGCTTGCTCGCGAAAGCGGTGTATCAGTCAGCACATCTGCTGAATGTGAAACCGTTTTCGCGAGCAAGCCCGCTCCCACAGTGGTTTTGTGGTGAACATAAAAATATCCACAGGAGCGTGGAACATGCGGTGGGCGACGTATTTCGCCGTGTTGGCGTCTGTCTTGAGTGTTGGCCTGGCCTTGGGGGTCAGTATGCCGCTGGTGTCGTTGCGCCTGGAGGGTTGGGGTTATGGCTCCTTCGCCATCGGCGTGATGGCAGCCATGCCGGCCATTGGCGTGCTGCTGGGGGCGAAGATTTCCAGTCATCTGGCGGCGCGTTTCGGCACGGCCAACCTGATGCGACTGTGTTTGTGGGCCGGCGCGTTGTCGATCGGCTTGCTGGCGCTGTTGCCGAGCTATCCGGTGTGGCTGGTGCTGCGCCTGATGATCGGGGTGATTCTGACCATTGTGTTTATCCTCGGCGAGAGCTGGATCAACCAACTGGTGGTCGAACACTGGCGCGGTCGTCTGGTGGCGCTGTATGGCAGCAGCTATGCACTGAGCCAACTGTCTGGTCCGTTACTATTGGGCGCGATCGGCACTGAGCACGATTACGGGTTCTGGGTCGGCGTCGGGCTGCTGACGGTCTCGCCATTGCTGTTGATGAGCCGCAGCGGGGCGCCGAGCAGTGAAGCCAGCAGCGTGACGTTCAGCGACCTGTGGGGTTTTGCCCGCGAGCTGCCGGCGATTGCCTGGGCGGTGTCACTGTTCGCGGCGTTCGAGGCAATGATCCTGACGCTGCTGCCGGTGTATTGCCTGCAACAGGGCTTCACCGCCGAGATCGCGCTGGCGATGGTCAGCACTGTGGTGGTCGGCGATGCGCTACTGCAACTGCCGATTGGTGCGCTGGCTGATTACCTGTCGCGACGCACGTTGTTCACCGGTTGCGCGGTGGTGTTGATGCTGTCGAGCCTGGCGATTCCAATGCTGATCGATACGCTGCTGATCTGGCCGTTGTGGGTGTTGTTCGGCGCCAGCGCGGGTGGCTTGTTCACTCTGTCGCTGATCCTGATCGGTGAGCGTTATCGCGACGATGCGCTGGTGCGGGCCAACGCGCACATTGCGCAGCTGTGGGGTGTCGGCTGTCTGATCGGGCCTTTGCTGGCGGGGGCGGGCAGCCAGTGGATCAGCGGGCATGCGTTGCCGTTGTTGATGGCGGCGGGAGCGTTCGGGCTGGTGATTCTGCTGATGCGCCAAGGTGCATTCGGGGCGGCGCAAACGGCTTAAGGTCAAAAGATCGCAGCCTGCGGTGTAGTGGTTCAGTTTTTTTAAACCACTCCGTAGGAGTATTAGGCCGCCTGCTGCTCAAATAGCGCAGGCGGC
>NZ_QAIK01000170.1:0-4382 GCF_003061005.1 Pseudomonas sp. HMWF021
CCCTCGACCACTACCTCTGCTCGCCCGGTGCCACGCCCATTCAACGTAAAACCCGCTCGATGTACGCCGTCACCGCCGACTTCAAAAACGAAGAACTGCTGGCCGATGCCAGCGAAACACTCGCCTCAGCCAGAACCATCGCCAATGACTTCGCCCATCTGATACCGGCGTCGCAGCGCAGGACGCTGCTGGGCATCGCGCAATTGATCATGCTCGGCGAGCTGGCGGTGAATCGGGCGTTGGATAATCTGCAGTTGCCGCAGTAGAACGCTTCTCTGCCCTCCCCTGTAGGAGCTGCCGAAGGCTGCGATCTTTTGATCTTGTTTTTAAGATCAAGATCAAAAGATCGCAGCCTTCGGCAGCTCCTACAGGGGGGGATTTTTGTTCAGGCATAAAAAAACCGCCACCCCGTTAAATCGGGGTGGCGGTTTTTTTTGGCAGACTCAGGAATCACGCCGCAGATCTGGCGGGATCGGCAAATCGTCCTTGAGCGGATCCGGGCGTTTGCCCTTGCCGGCGCGGTACTGGCGGATCTGGTAGACGTAGGCCAATACCTGAGCGACCGCCAGGTACAGGCCGCCGGGGATTTCCTGCTCCAGTTCGGTGGAGTAGTAGATCGAGCGCGCCAGCCCCGGCGATTCGAGGAGCATGACGTTGTTGGCCACGGCGATTTCGCGGATCTTCAGCGCGAGGAAATCGCTGCCCTTGGCCAGCAGCACGGGCGCGCCGCCCTTCTCCGAGTCGTACTTGAGCGCAACCGCATAGTGGGTCGGGTTGGTGATGACCACGTCGGCGTCGGGGATCGCCGCCATCATCCGGCGCTGCGACATCTCGCGCTGGGTCTGGCGGATGCGTTGCTTGACCTCCGGCCGGCCTTCCTGATCCTTGTGCTCGTCGCGCACTTCCTGCTTGGTCATCAGCAGCTTCTTGTGGCTTTCCCACAGCTGCACCGGCACGTCCACCGCCGCGATGATGATCAGCCCGCAGGCCAGCCACAGCGAACTCCAGCCCACCAGCGTCACGCTGTGAATGATCGCCTGCTCAAGCGGTTCATGGGCGATGCGCAGGAAGTCATCGATGTCGGCCGACAACACCATCAGCGCCACGAACAGCGTGATGAGGAACTTGGCCAACGCCTTGACCAGCTCGATCACGGCCTTCATCGAGAACATGCGCTTGAGGCCCGCACCGGGGTTCATCCGGCTGAACTTCGGCGCCATGGAGCCGGCGGCGAACAGCCAGCCGCCGAGAGAGATCGGCCCGATCAACGCAGCCAGCAACAGCGTGATCATGACCGGCTGAATCGCGATCAGGGCGATCTTGCCCGAGACCAGCAGGAAGGTGCCCATGGATTTTTCGTCCATGATCACTTCCCGCGAAAGATTGAAATTGAGGCGCATCAGGTCCATCAATTCCTGCGCCAGCATGCCGCCGAATATCAGCAGGCCACCAGCGCCGGCGAGCATCACCGCCAGGGTGTTGAGCTCTTTGGAACGGGCAATCTCACCCTTCTCACGGGAATCCTTTTTACGTTTCTCCGTGGGGTCTTCTGTTTTGTCCTGACCGCTTTCGCTCTCAGCCATGCCTCAGCGCGCCCGTGCCAGTTCGCGTAGCAACTGCAAGGCCTCGGAGGCCAGCGGCTGATACTGATTGAGGATGTCCGCCAGACCGACCCAGACGATGAACAGGCCCAGCACCAGAGTCAGCGGGAAACCGATGGAGAAGATGTTCAGTTGCGGCGCGGCGCGGGTCATCACGCCGAACGCGATGTTGACCACCAGCAGCGCGGTGACCGCCGGCAGCACCAGCAGCAACGCCGCCCCCAGCACCCAACCGAGCTTGCCGGCCAGCTCCCAGTATTGCGCCGTCATCAACCCGCCGCCCACCGGCAGCGTGGTGAAGCTTTCGGTGAGCACTTCGAAGACCACCAGATGGCCGTTCATCGACAGGAACAACAGGGTCACCAGCATGGTGAAGAACTGCCCGATCACGGCCACCGACACGCCGTTGGCCGGGTCGACCATCGAGGCGAAGCCCATGCCCATCTGGATCGCGACAATCTGCCCGGCCACGGCAAAGGCCTGGAAAAACAGCTGCAGGGAAAACCCCAGCACCGCGCCCACCAGAATCTGCTCGGCGATCAGCAACCAGCCACTGAGAGCCAGCGGATTGACCGCCGGCATCGGCGGCAGCCCCGAGGCAATGCACACGGTAATGGCCACAGCGAAATACAGACGCACGCGGCGCGACACCAGGGTGGTGCCGAATACCGGCATGACCATCAGCATCGAGGCGACACGAAACAGGGGCAACATGAACGACGCCACCCAGGTACTGATCTGGGTGTCGGTCAGCTGAAGCAGCGATTGCATGGCTTAGCCGATGACCATCGGAATGTTTTTGTACAACTGAATGATGTATTCCATGAACGTCTGCACGATCCACGGACCTGCGACGATCAGGGTGACCAGCATCACCAGCAGACGCGGCAGGAAGCTCAGGGTCTGTTCGTTGATCTGGGTGGCGGCCTGGAACATCGCCACCAGCAGGCCGACCAGCAGGCTCGGCACGACGAGGATTGCGACCATCATCGTGGTCAGCCACAGCGCTTCACGAAAGATATCGACCGCCACTTCCGGCGTCATGGCGAAACACCTCCGAAGCTACTGGCCAGGGTGCCGATGATCAGCGCCCAGCCATCCACCAGTACGAACAGCATGATCTTGAACGGCAGCGAAATGATCAGCGGCGACAGCATCATCATACCCATCGCCATCAGCACGCTGGCCACGACCAGGTCGATGATCAGGAACGGGATGAAGATCATGAAGCCGATCTGGAACGCGGTTTTCAGTTCGGAGGTAACGAACGCCGGCACCAGAATGGTCAGCGGTGCCTGATCCGGGGTGGCGATGTCGGTACGCTTGGACAGACGCATGAACAGCTCCAGATCGCTGGTGCGGGTCTGGGCGAGCATGAAGTCCTTGATCGGTACCTGGGCCTTTTCCACCGCCTGTTGCGCGGTGAGTTTTTCCGCCAGATACGGCTGCAGCGCATCGTTGTTCACCCGGTCGAACACCGGGGCCATGATGAACATGGTGAGGAACAGCGCCATGCCGGTGAGGATCTGGTTCGACGGCGTCTGCTGCAGACCGAGGGCCTGACGCAGGATCGAGAAGACGATGATGATCCGGGTGAAACTGGTCATCAGGATCACGGCCGCCGGAATGAAGCTCAGAGCGGTCATGATCAGCAGGATCTGCAGGCTGACCGAATACTCCTGCGCGCCGTCGGCGTTGGTGCCCAGCGTGATCGCCGGAATCGACAACGGATCGGCGGCGAATGCCAGCGGCGCGGCCAGCATCAGGGCCAGCGTCAAGACGATGCGTAGCGCACCCATTACTTCTTATCCTTCTGATCCTTGCCGAGAATCTTCAGCAGATGCTGGGCAAATTCCGGGGTCGCTTTTTCGCTGCTGCTCGGCACTTGCACCGGCTCCTTGAGCACATGCAGCGCGGTGATGGTGCCAGGGCTGAGGCCTAACAGAATCTGCTCGTTGCCGACCTGCACCAGCATCAACCGGTCACGCGGGCCGAGCGCGCGGGAGCCGATCAGCTCGATCACCTGGCCCTTGCCCGCCGGCCCCGACTGTTGCACCCGGCGCAGCAGCCAGGCGAGGAAGAAGATCAACCCCAGCACCAGCAACAGACCAAGCACCAGTTGCGTCAGTTGCCCGGCCACGCCGCTGTTGACCATCGGCGCGGTGGCAGCAGGCACGGTCGTCGCCGTCGACGGCTCGGCGGCCAGCACGCTCAATGGCAATGCCAGCAATGCCCAGAGAAACCGTTTCACTCAGCGCAGCTTCTTGATGCGTTCGCTTGGGCTGATCACGTCGGTCAGGCGAATGCCGAACTTCTCGTTGACCACCACCACTTCGCCGTGCGCAATCAGCGTACCGTTGACCAGTACGTCCAGCGGCTCACCGGCCAAGCGATCCAGCTCGATCACCGAACCCTGGTTCAGTTGCAGCAGGTTGCGAATGTTGATGTCGGTGCTGCCCACTTCCATCGAGATCGACACCGGGATGTCGAGGATCACGTCCAGGTTCGGACCGTCCAGCGTCACCGGATCGTTGTTTTTCGGCACGCTGCCGAACTCTTCCATCGGCAGACGGTTGGAGCTTGCGGCGCCAGCGTCGGCGGCCAGCAGCGCGTCGATGTCGGCCTGGCTGCCATCACCGGTCTCTTCCAGGGCCGCAGCCCATTCGTCGGCCAGTGCCTGATCGTCCTGGGCGTTCATTTCGTCGTTCATCATTTGTCCTCGGCGGGCAACAATTCAGTTAAATGCGTGGGGGTGAGAGCGGCGCTTCAGCGCCGCTCGAT
>NZ_QAIK01000170.1:4395-16358 GCF_003061005.1 Pseudomonas sp. HMWF021
CATGTGCAGGATGTCGCGCAGCTTCAACTGGCGGCGGGCCACGGTGGCGCCGATCGGTACGTCGACATCGAGCACGTCCTGACGCAGGGCGTTGACCCAGCGCTCGTCCTGATCGTCGAGGTCCGACTGGAAACCGGCGTCGAGCATTTCGCGCACCGGCTCGATCATCGAGTACGGCATGGTCACGTGCAGATCGCCGCCACCGCCATCGAGTTCGATGTGGAAGGTGGAGACCACGATCGCTTCGCTCGGGCCGACGATGTTGGCCATGGCCGGGTTCACTTCCGAGTTGATGTACTCGAAATTGACTTCCATGATCGCCTGCCAGGCTTCCTTCAGATCGACGAAGGCCTGCTCCAGCACCATGCGCACCACACGCAGCTCGGTCGGGGTGAATTCACGCCCTTCGATCTTGGCGTGACGGCCGTCGCCGCCGAAGAAGTTGTCCACCAGCTTGAACACCAGTTTGGCGTCGAGGATGAACAGCGCGGTGCCGCGCAACGGTTTGATCTTGACCAGGTTGAGGCTGGTCGGCACGTACAGCGAGTGCACGTATTCGCCGAACTTCATCACTTGCACGCCACCGACGGCGACGTCCGCCGAGCGGCGCAGCATGTTGAACATGCTGATGCGGGTGTAGCGGGCAAAACGCTCGTTGATCATCTCCAGGGTCGGCATGCGTCCACGGACGATGCGATCCTGGCTGGTCAGGTCGTAGCTTTTGACACTGCCGGGTTCGGCAGCGTTATCGGTCTGTACCAGACCATCGTCGACGCCATGCAACAGCGCGTCGATTTCATCCTGGGACAGCAGATCCTGCACGGCCATGTCGTGTTCCTACTGCAGTACGAAATTAGTGAAAAGCAACTGTTCGATCACCACTTTGCCCAGCTCTTTCTGCGCCACTTCCTGGACGCTGGCTGTAGCCTTCTGGCGCAACATCTCTTGCCCGACCGGGGTCGCCAGCGTGGCGAAATCCTGACCGGAGAAGAGCATCACCAGGTTGTTGCGGATCACCGGCATGTGCACTTTGAGCGCTTCCAGATCGGCCTGGTTACGCGCCAACATGGTGATGCTCACCTGCATGTAGCGCTGACGGCCGTTCTGGTTGTAGTTGGCGACAAACGCCGGCGCCATCGGCTCGAAAATCGCCGGTTGCTTGCCGACCGGAGTGGCCTCGGCCGCTGCGGCAGGCTTGCTCTGAGCGCTGTGCATGAAGTACCAGGTCGCGCCCACGGACACACCGATCGCCAGCAGCAGAGCCACCACGATCAGGATGATCATCTTGAGTTTGCCTTTGGTCGCGGGGTCTTTTACAGCTGCTGCTTCGCTCTTCGCCATGCCAATAATCCGTCACTAATCGGGTTTTCACAGTCGCACGGCAAGGCAAGAGCAAGTGTTATGCCAGAAGTGTCGGAGCGTCGGAGGAGTGGGAGCATGAATCGATGCGAGCCCTGTGGGAGCTGGCTTGCCAGCGATAGCGATTTGTCTGACACATTGGTTTTGAATGTGCCGCCGCCATCGCTGGCAAGCCAGCTCCCACAGGTTTTTGTGGATACTTTGAATCAGGCGTAATAGTCGACGGCGCTGCTGCCAATCACGCTGGTGGTTTGCGCGGCGGCTTCAGCCACTGCCGCCGGCGTCAGCTCTTCATCGGTCGAATCCAGACGACCGCCAGTCGCGCTGGTGCGGCCACCCTGGCCCTGCTGCGCCTGTTCCTGGCCCTGCTGACCCTGCCAGCCACGGCTCTGGTCGGAGACATTGACGTCGACCTGGCCCATGCCCTGCTGGGTGAACATGTCGCGCAGGCGATGCATCTGGCCATCAAGTGCTTCACGCACACTTGGATGCGCGCTCATGAAGGTCACCTGAGTCTGCTGGTCCGGCACCATGTTCACACGGATGTCCAGACGCCCCAGCTCTGCCGGCTGCAATTGAATATCCGCCGCCTTCAGATTGGCGCTCGACAGGTACATGACGCGGTTGACGATTTCTTCGGTCCAGCCACTCTGGTGCATGGCGATCGGCTGGTTCACCGGCACCGCGTTCGCGGTTTTCGGTGTGGCTGCCTGGGTCAGCGCCGCCAGACGGTTGGCGAAGTCATCGACACGGGTGTCGCTGGTGGCCGCTTTCAGATCTTTCAGGCCATCGTCGATCAGGCCGCTGAAGGCCTTTTCACCATTCTGACTGGTGCTGTCCTTGTCGGCCTGCACGTCGAGCATGCTGGCCATGCCGGCAGCGAAGTTCTGCGCTGAAGTCAATTCACCGTCGGCCTGGGTCTGGGCTGGCGTAGCTTTGGGTTGTGCCTGGCTGCTGGCGGAAATATGCCCGCCCTGCTCCATCGCCATGCGCAACGCCGGTAGCGAATCGAGTGGATCGGCTGCCGGGTCGAAAGCGCTGTCGGTGGATGCCGCCGGGTCTTTGACCACTGCTGGCGTTACCGCAGCGGCCACGACCGGCGTTTCGGCCTTGACCGGTTCTGGTGTTGCAGCAACCGGTGCCGGCACAGGCGCGGTCACCAGCGGCTGCACGGTGTGCGCCAGAGCCGGATCCAGCGCCGGATCCACCGGGGTGGTATCAGCGACTGGTGTCTGCGTCGTATCAGCGGCAGCGTCGTCGCCGGCGGCCTGATCATCGGATGGGGTCGACGCAGTCTTGTCGGCAGGCAAGGCATTGCCGCTATCGGCAACGGCCGGTTGTGTGGCGGCAGACTTGTCCTTGGCGAAATCTTTCTTGTCGCTGTTGTCGGCAACCTTGTCGCGCGAAGGTTTCAGCGAACTGTCAGCGCTCGCCAGCGATTTTTTCGGGCCTTGATCGGCGAACACCTGAGCGAAGCTCGAGGCCTTGTCCCCGGTGTCTGCGGCCATGACCGGCGTTTTGGCAGCAGCGGCTTGCGCCTTGGCCTGGGCGGCAGATTGAAGAAGAACATTGGGGGTCGCAGGCATGACACGGTCTCCGCTGCACTGGGATCGTAGGTACAGTTGACGGGGAATACTGCAAGTGTCGGGCCAGAGTTGTCCGGCGCTTGCGAAAAGCGCCGGACGGCAGGGGTCAGTGGGTCAGTGCGTGCTGGCGTTCGTCTTCGTAGTCAGGACGGACTTTCGCGAATTCGCAACTGATGTCGGCCACCATTTTGACGATTTCCGCGGGGCTTTTATTTTCGGCTTCAGATTCCAGTTCCTGACAGAGCTCCGCCAACCGGACTGCTCCCATGTTGCTGGCGCTGCCCTTTAAACTGTGGGCAACTTCTGACAACGCCTTGGCATCCGCTGTCTTTTGCAACTCGACCAAGCGACTTTCGGAATCCGCCAGAAAGGTATCCAGAAGCTCCGGATAACCATCCTCCATGACTTCGCGCAGTACGCTTAGCGCCTCGCGATCAATATGTATCTCAGTCACTTGTTCACTCCTTGATCAAGAATGCGCGAATTATGCCTTAACCTCCCAGAAAAACTCTACGCAGGCACTGCGACCTTCGTCCGACCAACTGGCGTTATGCCCCAATTGCCGGATCAAACTGACGCCGCGCCCCGACAGACGGACACCCTCCAGCGGCCGCTCCATCACCCGCGCCACATCGAAACCTTTGCCGCTGTCCTCGACACGGATGACCAGACAGCCACCCGTGCCTTGCGGCCTGATCTCCAAATGCACGCGCACATAGCCGTCCTGCAGGGCCTCCAGTCGGGCATTGCGCTGCTCGTAATAGCGGGCGAACCCGGCGGCATCACGCTTGAGGCTGGAATCCAGACCCAGCACGCCATGTTCCAGCGCATTGGAGTACAACTCGGCGAGCACGCTGTAGATCGCCCCGCCCTGGGTGCGCAAACCATGCACTTCCTGCAACAACTGCAGCAGATACGGCAAAGGATTGAAGCGCTTGAGCGTAGCCCCGCGAAACTCGAAGCTCACCGACCAGTCCAGCGGGCTCGACTGGCCGCTGTCGGAATACACCGGCGCCGACGGCACGACATGCGCCGCCTCTAGCAGGCTGATCTCGACCATGCTCACGTCGTCACGGGGTTCGCCGCGAAATTCGCACAAGGCTTGCTCAATCTCGGCGAACAGGTTGTCCGGCTCGCGGTTGGCGGCGAACAGCTGCTGCAAACGCTCGACACCAAACAACCGGTCCTCGGCGTCAGTGGTGTCGATCACGCCATCTGACAGCAGGAACACTCGATCCCCGACCGCCATGGCCTGCACTTCGGTGCGATCGTCAAACGCCTGCGGGCTGAGCACACCCAACGGCAAATGGCGCGCCGCCAGCGGCAGCCGTTCGCCCGTGGTGATGCGGTGCAGATAGCCGTCGGGCATGCCGCCGTTCCACACTTCCACAGTGCGGCGCTGAAAGCTCAGGCAAAGCATGGTCGCGCAGCAGAACATGTCCACCGGCAGGATGCGCTTGAGCTTGGCGTTCATTTCGCGCAGGGTTTCGGCCAGGCCGTAACCCTTGGCGGTCATGCCGTAGAACACCTCGGCCAGCGGCATTGCTCCCACCGCCGCCGGCAAGCCGTGGCCGGTAAAATCACCGAGCAGCACATGCATGTCGCCGGCCGGGGTGTAGGCCGCCAGAAGCAGGTCACCGTTGAACAGCGCGTAGGGCGATTGGAGATAACGAATATTCGGCGCACTCAGGCAACCTGAATGCGCCACCTTGTCGAAAACGGCTTTGGCCACGCGCTGTTCGTTGAGCAGGTAATCGTGATGCCTGGCGATCAGGTCGCGCTGCTGCAACACCGTGGCCTGCAAGCGGCGCAAGCGATCCATTGCCTTGATTTTGGCGGCGAGGATCACCTGGTTGTACGGCTTCGCCAGAAAGTCGTCACCACCCGCCTCCAGACAACGAGCCAGCGCTTCACTTTCGGTCAACGAAGTGAGAAAGATGATCGGCACCAGGGTTTCCCCCGCCAGCGCCTTGATCTGCCGCGCCGCTTCGAAGCCGTCCATCACCGGCATCATCGCGTCCATCAGCACCAGATGCGGTGGCTGACGCTTGAATACCTCCAGCGCTTCGGCGCCATTGGCGGCGGTCAGCACTTCATGGCCCTGACGGCGGACGATGGTCGACAACAGCAGACGGTCGGCGGCGCTGTCTTCGGCGATCAGGATCGTCAGTGGCTCTTGCGCCTGCATGGCCGTCAACTGATGTCGAAGAGTTTGTCGAAGTTGGAGATGGCGAGGATCTTGCGCACGTCGGAGTTGCTGTTGATCACCCGTACGTCCGAGTCGTCGCCGCCGGCGTGATCGCGCAGCAGGAGCAGCATGCCCAGCGCGGAGCTGTCGAGGTAGGTGGCGTCTTTCAGATCCACCACGATGGAGTCGGGTTTTCTGTTAAGCCGCTCATAGGACTCGCGAAATTCCTGATGGCGCCCAAAATCGAACCGCCCCCTGACCGAAATCGTCAGTTTTTGACCATCCGGAGAGACTTCTGTAACGACTGACATTGACTGGCTTCCTTGTCATTGACGAACGTGTACAAGGTTTAGCACCTGGACAGGGTTGGGGCAAGGTGCAGAGCAAAGTCAAAAGATCGCAGCGTGCCGCAGCTCCTACAGGATCGGTGTAGGAGCTGCCGAAGGCAGCGATCTTTTGATCTGGCTTTAAAAAGGATCGTGCCGCGGCAAACGCTGCGACAACTCGTCCAGCAGCTTCTGCTCGCGCTTGTCTTCGAGGCGTTGCGCCTCTTCGCGGTAGCGCTGCACCAGTTTGCGCAGGCCTTCGACCTTGGCGAACGCCTGTTGCCAGGCATCCCGCGCCTTGACCAGGTTGTTCTGATGCCAGACCAGACTCTGCCGCTGCTGGTCGATGGCCGTATCCAGTTGCGCCAGAAAGCCGTGGTAACCCAGCAGCCATTGCCCGGAAACCCCGTCGCTGCCGCGCACGATCCACTGTTCCTGATAATCCAGACGAAAGGCATCGAGGTCGGCGAGTTTGCTTTCGGCCACTTTGACCTGGCCTTGAAAGTAACCCAGGCGTTGCACGGCGGTTTTCTCGGCCTGCTCGGCCATTTCCACCACTGGTGCCAGACGCGCAGCTCGGCTCACGGCCATGGCCGGTTACCCGCCCGCCGCAGGGGCGAACAGGGTTTCCAGATAGGCCTGGCTTTCGCCCATGTTGATCTTGTCGTTGAGGCCCTGACGCTGATAGCGGGTCAGTTGCGGTTGCAAAGAGATCGCCAGATCGGTCTCGCGGTCGCCACCGGCGACGTAAGCGCCGACGCTGATCAGGTCGCGGCTCTGCTGATAGCGCGACCACAGCTGCTTGAAGTACTGCGCACGCTGCATGTGTTCCGCCGAGACCACGGCCGGCATCACCCGGCTGATCGAGGCTTCGATGTCGATGGCCGGGTAGTGACCTTCTTCCGCCAGACGCCGGGACAACACGATGTGGCCGTCGAGCACGCCCCGCGCCGAGTCGGCAATCGGGTCCTGCTGGTCATCGCCTTCGGACAACACGGTGTAGAACGCGGTGATGGAACCCCCGCCCTTCTCCGCGTTACCGGCGCGCTCCACCAGTTTCGGCAGTTTGGCGAACACCGAGGGCGGATAGCCCTTGGTCGCTGGCGGCTCGCCGATGGCCAGGGCAATTTCCCGCTGGGCCTGGGCGAAACGGGTCAGCGAATCCATCAGCAACAGGACGTTCTTGCCCTTGTCGCGAAAATACTCGGCAATCCGCGTGCAGTACATCGCCGCGCGCAGACGCATCAGCGGCGCGTCGTCCGCAGGGGACGCCACCACCACGGAACGCTTGAGGCCTTCTTCACCGAGGATGTGCTCGATGAACTCTTTAACTTCTCGACCCCGCTCACCGATCAGACCGACGACGATAATGTCGGCCTCGGTGAAGCGGGTCATCATGCCCAGCAGCACCGACTTACCGACACCCGTACCGGCAAAAAGACCCAGACGCTGACCGCGCCCGACCGTCAGCAAACCGTTGATACAACGGATGCCGACGTCCAGCGGTTCGTGGATCGGGTCGCGGTTGAGCGGGTTGATGGTCGGGCCGTCCATCGGCACCCAGTCTTCGGCCTTCATCCCGCCCTTGCCGTCCAGCGCGCGTCCGGCGCCGTCGAGCACGCGCCCGAGCATGCTCATGCCCATCGGCAGGCGACCGGTTTCCGCCAGCGGCACCACACGGGCGCCCGGGGCGATGCCGGCGACGCTGCCGACCGGCATCAGAAAGACTTTGCTGCCGGAAAAACCCATGACTTCCGCTTCCACCTGGGACGGGTGATAGCTGTCGTCGTTGATCACCAGGCAGCGCGTGCCCATGGCGGCGCGCAGGCCTTCGGCTTCGAGGGTGAGGCCGACCATGCGCAGCAGGCGCCCTTCGAGAATCGGCGCGCCGGCGATTTCGGTGGCGTCGGCATAGGTGCTGAGGCGCTTGGCGAAACTGGTGCGTTCAAGGCGCATCGGTGGTGTCCGCGAGCGGCGCTTGCGGCGCAGCCGCCAGTTGGCTTTCTTCAGGAATGTCCAGACTCAGGTCCGGCGCGGCCGGGTGCAGAGCCTGCTCGTGCAACTGGTCAAACAGTTTGGCCATGACCTGAGTCACGCGAGTCTCGATGCTGGCGTCGATGCGGCTGTGCTCGGTTTCAACCCGGCACCCGCCCGGCAGCAACGTGTCGTCTTCGACAATGCGCCAGGTTTCTTCATGGCGCTCGCGCAAGGCCTTGGCCTGCTCGAAGTCCTGCGGATTAACGTACAGACGCACGTTGTCCACGCCCAACGGCAACAGCTTGAGCGCGTCGCGCATGACGTGTTCGATCTGGCTGGAGTCGATGGCCAGCTCGCGCTTGATCACCTGTCTGGTGATGTGTTGCACGAGGTCGACCAGCGACTTTTCGATCTGGGTGTCTTGCTCGGCAATCGGCTCGAACAGGTGGGTCATCAATTGCTCGAGGCTGGCGAGTTTCGCCGCCAGCGCCACTTCGGCTTCCTGACGCACCTTGAGCGTGGCGCTGTGAAAGCCCTCTTTCTCGCCGATGCCAAAGCCCTCGTTGTAAGCCTCCTGACGGATGCTCTCGAGTTCTTCCAGGGTCAGTGGCTGGACTTCTTCCAGCGGCACTTCTTCCATTTCCGGCGGTTCAGGCTCCGGTTCCGGCTCGGGTTCCGGTTTCGGCGGATCGAAGCTGGGCAGCGCCCAGGATTCGAAACCACGGACATCGCGGGCGCGGATCAGATCCGTCACTGACTCGTCATGCTTGTCCATGGGCTTAGATCATTTCCTCGCCGCCCTTGCCACCGAGCACGATCTCGCCGGCCTCGGCCATGCGACGGGCAATGGTGAGGATTTCCTTCTGCGCGGTTTCCACGTCGCTGACGCGCACAGGGCCTTTGGCTTCGAGGTCGTCGCGCAACAGTTCGGCGGCACGCTTGGACATGTTCTTGAAAATCTTCTCCTTGACGCCTTCGTCCGAACCCTTGAGGGCCAGCACCAGCACATCGGAAGAGACTTCGCGCAACAGCGCCTGGATGCCGCGGTCGTCGACGTCGGCCAGGTTGTTGAACACGAACATGAGGTCTTCGATCTGACCGGACAGGTCTTCGTCGACTTCGCGGATCGAGTCCATGAGCTGGCCTTCGATCGAGCTGTCGAGGAAGTTCATGATGTCTGCAGCACGCTTGATGCCACCCAGGGTGGTGCGCGAGGCATTCGAGTTGCCGGAGAACTGCTTCTCGAGAATCTGGTTCAGCTCTTTCAGGGCCGCCGGTTGCACGGTGTTCAACGACGAGACGCGCAGGATGATGTCCAGACGCACCTTGTGGTCGAAGTTGCCGAGCACTTCACCGGCCTGATCCGGATCGAGGTACGCCACCACGATGGCCTGGATCTGCGGGTGTTCGTAACGGATCACGTCGGCAACGGCGCGCGGTTCCATCCATTTCAGGCTGTCGAGGCCGCTGGTGTTGCCACCGAGCAGGATGCGGTCGATCAGGCCGTTGGCCTTGTCTTCGCCCAGGGCCTGGGTGAGCATTTTGCGCACGTAGTCGTCGGAGCCGACGCCAAGGCTGGTCTGATCGCCAACGATGTCGACGAACTCGCTCATGACCTGCTCGACCTGCTCGCGATGGACGTTGCCCATCTGCGCCATGGCCACACCGACACGCTGAACCTCTTTGGGGCCCATGTGGCGCAGCACTTGGGCTGCATCGGTCGAACCCAGGGACAGCAGCAGAATCGCGGCTTTGTCGACCTTGTTCAGTTTGACGGTTGCGGCTCGGTTATCACTCATCTGCGTTAATCCACTCTTTCACGACCTGAGCCACGCGACCCGGATCTTCGGCCACCAAGCTCTTGATTGCATTAAGCTGTGCGTCGTAACCCTCGCTCGGGCTAGGCAACAGAATGCTCTGCGGACCACCGAGGCTCACGCGGTCGTTGGCCAGGTCGCCGTCCAGGCCGCCCATGCCACCGAGTTCCACGTCGCTGCCCAGACCGGCCAGCTCCTTGCCTTTGCCGCCGCCGGTGATGTTGTTCAACACCGGACGCAGCACACCAAACACCAGCACCAGGATGAACAACACACCCAGCACCTGTTTGACGATGTCCCAGAACCATGGCTGGGAGTAGAACGGAATATCGGCCACCACTTCACCGCGTTCGGCGGAGAACGGCATGTTGATCACGCTGACGCTGTCGCCACGGCTGGCATCGAAGCCGACCGCGTCCTGCACCAGACGGGTGAAGCGCGCCAGTTCATCGGCGCTCCACGGCGCGCGGGTGGTTTCGCCGTTGGCCGCATTGACCTTGACCTGATCGTCGACCACCACCGACACCGACAGACGATTCAGGCGACCCTGCTGCTGTTTGGTGTGGCTGATGGAACGGTCGAGTTCGAAGTTCTTGGTGGATTGTTGACGCTTGTCCGCCGGGTACGGTGCAAGCATAGGCTGGCCGGTGGCCGGGTCCATGATCTGCTGACCGTTGGCATCCACCAGTGGCTGACCCGGCTGAATCATGCCGGTAGAAGCTTGCGCGCCACCGGTGGTCTGCGGGGCCGAAGCCGGCGCCGGCGGCTGGTTGCTCAGGGCACCCGGCACACCTTGCGGGCCATTGCTGGCGGTGCGCTGTTCATTGACCGACTGCTCGCTGCGCAACGCCGGCTGGTCCGGGTTGAACTGCTCGGCGGTGGATTCGACGGCACTGAAATCGATGTCGGCCGAGACTTCAGCCTTGTAACGATCGTTGCCCAGTACCGGTTGCAGAATGTTGTGCACGCGCTGAGTGAGCATGCTTTCCATACGACGGCTGTAATCGAACTGCTTGCCGGCCATGGTCATTTCGGAGTTTTCCGCCTGATCGGAGAGCAGGTTGCCCTTCTGATCGACGACGGTGATCTGCGATTTGCTCAACTCGGGAACGGAAGTCGCCACGAGGTTGATGATCGCCACCACCTGACCCGGCTCCAGCGAACGCCCGGAGTACAGCTCGACCAGTACCGAAGCGCTTGGCTTGCGTTCATCACGCACGAACACCGAGCTCTTCGGAATCGCCAGGTGCACGCGAGCGCCCTTGACGTTGTTCAGGCTGGAGATGGTGCGCGCCAGTTCGCCTTCGAGGCCGCGACGGTAACGGGTCGCTTCCATGAACTGGCTGGTGCCCAGACCCTGTTCCTTGTCGAGGATTTCGAAACCGATGTTGCCGTCGCTGGGAGTGACACCAGCGGCCGCGAGTTTCATCCGCGCACGGGACAGGTCGTCGGCCTTGACCAGCAAGGCGCCGGAGTTCGGCTCGACGGTATAAGGGATGTCGGCGGAGGCCAGGGTGTCCATGACCTGCTTGGCGTCCATGCCGGCAAGGCTGCCGTACAACGGACGGTAATCCGGCTGCTGCGACCACAGCACCACGGCAAAGCCAATCGCCACGCTCGCAGCCAGGCCGACCAACAGGCCCACCTGACGCAGCACGGTCATCTCGGAGAGGTTTTCCAGGAAGGACAGGCCGAACAGCGGCGGTTTGCCGTCTATCGGGGTGGCCTTGGCCGGAACGTTATCGGCGACTGCTTCTGCCATGACTCAATCTCGTCCTTAAACCGGCATCTGCATGATGTCTTGATAAGCCTGAACCAGCTTGTTGCGCACCTGGGTCAGAGCCTGGAACGACACGCTGGCTTTCTGCGAGGCGATCATCACGTCCGTCAGATCGACGCCGCTCTTGCCGATTTCAAATGCGTTGGCCAACTGAGTCGACGCCTGCTGGGTATCGCTGACTTTGTTGATGGCCTGACCGAGCATGTCGGAAAAGCTGCTGCCTGCCAGTTCAGGGACGGCGGCAGTCGATTTCGGCGTGGCCATGGCGTCCATTTTCATGGCCTTCATGTCCATCATCAACCGATTAAATTCAATACCTTGGCTCATGGTCTACTCTCTTGGGCGGCCCGCAATTTTTTGACACTCACTCGGCGGGTACACAGGTGTTAGCAACAAGGGTGCCAGCTCGGCGGACTTATTTTATAAAAGCCCGTCCAGGCACCGCGAAATCACTGTGGGAGCGAGCTTGCTCGCGAAGAGGGAGTGTCAGTCGACATTTTCGCAACTGCCCCACCGCTTTCGCGAGCAAGCCCGCTCCCACAATTGACAGCGACAACGTTCAGGTGGCGAACAGATAGCCTTCGACGTCCATCCCGGCATCACGCATCTGCGCCAGCTTGTAGCGCAGGGTACGCGGGCTGATACCGAGTTTTTCCGCGGCTTCCTTGCGGCGGCCACGCTCGGTGCGCAGGGTGTCGATGATCATCTGGAACTCCCGGCGCCGCAGGTCATCGCCCAGCGCACCGGCGGATTCGGCCTCGACTTCGATCTCGCGCACCAGCGGTTGTACCGGCACAGCCGCCGGCGCCGGGGTAAACGTCACCGCGCCGGTCAGACAGAAATCCTGCGGCTGGATCAATCCGCCCTGCTGCAGAATCAGCGCCCGTTGAATCGCGTTATCCAGCTCACGCACATTGGCCGGCCATGGGT
>NZ_QAIK01000170.1:16368-24919 GCF_003061005.1 Pseudomonas sp. HMWF021
TTCTGGCGAAAGTTTCGCCGCCGCATGCTTCATTTTATTGACGTGTTTGTTCAGCAACCGCTCGGCCAGCGGCAAGATATCGGCAGTGCGCTCGCGAAGTGGACGCCATGCCAGGGGGAAAACCGACAGACGGTAGAAAAGGTCTTCGCGAAAACGCCCCGCCGCCACTTCGCCGGCCAGATCCCGGTTGGTGGTGGCGACCACGCGGATGTCCAACGTGATCGGCTTGCGGGCGCCGACGCGCTCCACTTCACGCTCCTGCAACACCCGCAGCAACTTGGCTTGCAGGCCCAGAGGCATCTCGGAAATTTCGTCGAGCAGAATAGTGCCGCCGTCTGCCTGTTCGAACTTGCCGGCCTGCGCCGCGATGGCGCCAGTGAATGACCCCTTCTCATGACCGAACAGCGTAGCTTCGAGCATGTTGTCGGGAATTGCCGCGCAGTTGATCGCGATGAACGGCTGGCTGGCGCGGTGGGACTGCTGATGAATGTAGCGCGCCAGCACTTCCTTGCCGGTGCCGGACTCACCGGAGATCAATACCGTGGAATCGCTGCGCGCCACTCGTGCGGCCAGTTCCAGCAACTGCGCACTGGCCGGCTCAACCGCCACCGGGCCTTCACTGTCGGCGCTGCTGACGCTGCCCAGGGCATGGCGAGCAACCAGATCCAACAGGGCTTTGGGCTCGAAGGGCTTGACCAGATAGTCGGCCGCGCCCTGACGCATCGCATCCACCGCACGCTCGACCGCGCCGTGGGCAGTCATCAGCAGCACTGGCAATTGCGGCTGCCGGGCGCGCAACAGCCCAAGCAGTTGATGGCCATCCATGCCAGGCATGTTGACGTCGCTGACCACCAGACTGAACGCTTCGCGCTCGACCGCTTGCAACGCCTCTTCGGCGCTGCCGACTGCATGGTAGTCGTGGCCCGCCAGCAACAGCGTATCGGCCAGTGCTTCGCGCAACGAGCGGTCATCCTCGACCAGCAGAACCTTGATGCCCATGACGTTTACTCAGCTCCGTGTACAGCGGAAAACAGCGGCAGGGTTATCTGCGCGCACGTGCCGCGCCCGACCCGCGAGCGCAGCTGCAATTCTCCCTGATGCGCCCGCGCCACCGCCTTGACCACGGTCAGGCCTAGCCCGGTGCCGGTCACTTTGGTGGTAAAAAACGGCTCACCGAGACGCTCGAGTACCTGCGGCTCAATACCGCTGCCGCTATCGCTGACACACAGACGCAGGCTGTTGTCACGGCTGTAGCAGTGCACTTTCAGGCGCACGTTGCCGTCACTGGCCTGAATCGCGTTTTCGATCAGGTTCAGAATCGCCCCGACCAGCGTGTCGCGGTTGCACAGCAACTCGCCGGCGTGGCTGTCGCACTGCCAGCGAATGGGCAAATCCTGCACATGGGTCAGCGCCGCCGCTTGCAGCGACTGCATCAAGGTATTGGGGGTGATGCGATCGGTCAGCGGCAGCTCGCCTCGGGCGAACACCAGCATGTCGCGCACCTGGTGTTCCAGTTCATGCAGACGCTCCTTGAGGCGCCCGGCAAAGCGCTGCTGGGTGGCGACCGGCAATTCCTGCTCAGTCAAATGACTGGCGTAAAGCAGCGCAGCGGACAGCGGCGTGCGGATCTGATGGGCCAGCGAGGCGACCATACGTCCCAGCGAGGAGAGACGTTCGTGGCGCGCCAGTTGATCTTGCAGGTGACGGGTTTCTGTCAGGTCATTGAGCAGCACCAATTGACCCGGCTCAGCGTCAAGCGAGCGAGTGGCAATCGACAGGCGCCGACCGTTTTTCAGGGAGATTTCATGACCGTCATCTTCACGCGGGGCGAAGCAACGGGCGATGACGTGGCGCCACAACTCGCCTTCCAGCGGCAGCCCCAACAGGTCGATCGCCGCCGGATTGGCTTCGCGAACCATGCCGTGGCCGTCAATCACGATGACGCCACCGGGCAACAGGTCGAGGAGGTTTTGCAGACGGTTGGCCAGACGTTCCTTCTCGGCCAACTCCTGCATGCGCTGGGCACTGACCACCGCCAGCTCGCCCTTGAGCTCGGTAACCCGGGCTTCAAGCATGCTGTAGGAGTCGGTCAACTGGCTGGACATCTGATTGAACAGCGCGAACGCCTGCTCAAGACCCTGACGGCTCGCCTGCTCTACGGACGACGGTAGCCCCGGGGCATTGGAGGCAGAAGACATCTGGGCGTGGGGCATCGTGTTCTCTCGCTTGGCTGACCGTCAGTTAAACGGAACGTTGCGAGGGATGTAGCAATACCCGTGCCTAAAAAAAACTGCTTATAAATGAGGGAGTTGAAAAACAGGCGTCAATCATCCGCCTGTTCATCACCTTCGCGCCGGCTCATGCCGTACTTGCGCATCTTCTCCACCAGTGTGGTGCGACGAATACGCAGACGTTCGGCGGCACGCGCCACAATGCCATTGGCATCGTCAAGCGCCTGCTGGATCAGACCCTGCTCCAGACCGCCGAGGTAGTCTTTGAGGTCCAGGCCTTCCGGCGGCAGCATCGCGTTGGCGGTGAAGTCCGGGGTATGGCCGTTGATCGCCACACGCTCTTCAAGATCGCTGCGCAGGCTGTCGACCATCTGCTCGTCTTCGTCGTCGACGTAGCGAAATTTCTTCGGCAACTCGACCACGCCGATCACTCCGTACGGGTGCATGATCGCCATGCGCTCCACCAGGTTCGCCAGTTCGCGGACGTTGCCCGGCCAGCCGTGACGGCACAGCGACATGATCGCCGCCGAGTTGAAACGGATCGAGCCGCGCTTTTCGTGCTCCATGCGCGAGATCAACTCGTTCATCAGCAGCGGGATGTCTTCGACGCGCTCACGCAGCGGCGCCATCTCGATCGGGAACACGTTCAGGCGATAGTAGAGGTCTTCGCGGAAGGTGCCGATCTCGATCATGCTTTCGAGATTCTTGTGAGTCGCGGCAATGATGCGTACATCAACGCTCTGGGTCTTGTTGCTACCCACGCGCTCGAAGGTACGCTCCTGCAGCACGCGCAACAGTTTGACCTGCATCGGCAACGGCATGTCGCCGATTTCATCGAGGAACAGCGTACCGCCGTTGGCCAGTTCGAAACGCCCGGCACGGCTGGTGATGGCGCCGGTGAAGGCGCCCTTTTCGTGGCCAAACAGTTCGCTTTCGAGCAGCTCTGCCGGAATCGCCCCGCAGTTGACTGGCACGAATGGCGCGTCGCGACGCTTGGAGTGGTAATGCAGGTTACGCGCAACCACTTCCTTGCCGGTGCCCGACTCGCCGAGGATCAGCACGCTGGCGTCGGTATCGGCCACTTGCTGCATCATCTGGCGCACGTGCTGGATCGCGCGGCTGGTGCCGACGAGGCTGCGGAACAGGTTCGGTTCGCGATGACGGCCGCGCTCGCGGGCCTGATCGTACATCTCGCGATAGACCTGGGCACGGTGCAGGGAGTCGAGCAGTTTGCTGTAGCTGGGTGGCATTTCCAGGGTTGAAAGCACCCGGCGGCGCTGGTCTTCCGGCAGGTCGACGGAAGAATTATCGCCCATCAGCAAAACCGGAAGGAACTCATCCCATGTCGAGAGTGTCTTTAACAAGCCCAAAAGTGCACCCGGAGCATTGACCGTCCCGATCAGTACACAGATGACTTCACGACTTGATGACAAAGAGCCGACAGCCTGCTGCCAGTCATGGCTGCCGCAGGGTAAATTTTCTTCGCCGAGAAAATTCAAGATCACCGCCAGGTCGCGGCGGCGGACGCTATCGTCATCGATCAGCAGAATTTTGGTTTCACGCCACATGCAATAGCAACTTCCCTAGTCAACTCAATGCCCGAAAAATGGGGCAAGCGAGACGCTTGCAGGACACCTTGTGCCTGTAGACGCCTGAAATCTGAAAACAGCCACTAGTTAAGTCAAAAAACCGTGCACAGTCAAATTTATGGCGCACATGTCTGGATTAACTGGGGGTTAATTAACCAAACAGATGGTAAACCTTTGCCGCCTTTTGCGCTTGGGTGATCTGCGACATCTCGTTGGCTATCGCCTGCCGCTCTCCCATGGCCGCTTCGAGAAGCTCCTTGTAGACATGGAGCAACTCCTCAAGGTTACTGCGCAAGGCCTCCTCATCCAGGGAGGCCTCGACCATGACGTCTTCCATGCAGGAACGGCAAGCCAGATCCAGCTCGCCAATGGCTTCCCAATTGCGCTCGGCCAGCGCGCCGACCAACGCTTCACGGGTGTCTGCGATTCGCTGCAATACAAGACTCATGACGATCTCCTTTAAAACTGCGGAGCAGGCTCGGGAGCAATGGCATCCCAACCTTCTTTGACCGTGCTCAGCAAGCCGGCGACCTCATCAAGAATGCGAGGATCGCTGTTGATGTTCGCCTCGGCGAGGCGCTTCATCATGTAGATGTACAGTCCGTCCAGATCAGCCAGTTCTTCGGCACACTTTTCCAGATCCAGACCTTCGCGCAGACCGCTGACGATGCCAATGGCCTTGCTGATTGCTGTGCACTTGCCTGGAATATCCTTGCGCTCGATGGCTCCCTTGGCCTGAGCGATGCGGGCCAGCCCGCCTTCCATCAGCATTTGCACCAGACGGTGGGGGCTCGCCTCGGAGGTCTGGGCATGCGCGCCGACTTTCTGATATTGCCGAAGGGCTAACATTGGGTTCATGTTCTACCTCATTGCCACAATGACTCGTATAACCAGTGTATCGCCAACGAATCACAGAACTTTAGATCAAAAGACAAAAACCCGGCGCACGCCGATGAAGCGTAGCCGGGTTTTTGTCGTTCTCGCAGGTTACTTCGCGGACTGCTGAGCGTTCAGCGAGCTGAAGAACGACGTGATGTTGCTGGCCGTCGCCTTCATCTGCCCTACCAGCAAGTCCATGGCGTTGTATTTCGCAGTCAACGTCTTGGTCAGGTTGGCAACTCGCAGGTCCAGCGCCAACTGCTGGGAGGTAAGATTGCGCGTGTTGTTATTGAGAATGGTCAGGCGCTGATCAAGCAAACCACTGGTGGTTTTACCATCGGCAGATGCCTTCAGATACGGGTCTACCGCCTTGCTCATGCGCGACAGCAGACCGTTGGTATCGTCGGTCCCGGTGAACATTTGCTGAACCTGGCCAGCCATCCCGGGCTGAGCCATGGTTTTGGTGAACGCAGCGGTATCAAACGTCAGGTTACCGGTGAGGCGGTCGGTCATCACACCGATCTGCGACAGGTAGGACAAAGCACCACCCGGCCCGGCAGAAGTCAACTGGCTACGGATGTCGGCGATCAGCGAGCGCGGCAGAGAGTCACCGGTAAACGCCGCCTGCACAGTCAGCTTGCCGTCTTCATCCGGCGTCGCCTTGGACAGGGTATCGATGGTGTTCTTCAGGGTGTTGTAGGCGTCGACAAACGCCTGAACCGAAGTCTGCAGCCCCTTGGTGTTGGTATCGACGCTGACAACGGTGGGCGTCGCAACGCTACCGGTCACAGGGCTCACAGCGGTCAGGTTCAGGGTCAAGCCACTGATTGCACCGCTGACCGTGTTGCTTTTGCTGGAAACCTGGAGGCCGTCAATAGTCACTTTGGCATCTTGTGCAATGCCATTGACGTTGCCGGAAGCGCCTGGCGCAGGCGTTGCCCCCATCGGTTGAGTGCCGTCGATTTCCAGACCGGCAATCCCGCTGACGGTGAGGTCAGAACCTGCACCGGTCTTGCTCGAACTGATCACCAGACGCGAAGCGCCGCTGCTGTCAGTCACAATGTTGGCAGAAATGCCATTGGAGCCCTGAGCCGTGTTGATGGCGTCCCGAGTGCTCTGCAAGGTCGCATTGGCCGGGATCGTGACATTGTAATCAGTGCCATTCTGACTGATTTTCAGGGTACCACTCGGAATGGCACTGGCAGCACCGCCGGCGAAAGAAGCACTGGCGACTTTCGAGCCAGTGGCCAATTGATTGACAACAACGTTGTAAGTCCCCGAAACCGCAGTGTTATCGGAGGTAGCACCCAGAATCGACGTATTGCTAGAAGTCGCCGTGAAGCCGGCAAACGCCGGGTTGGTCTTGCTGCCCAGGTTGGCCATCGCCGTCTGGTACGCGGTCAGCGCACTCTTCAACGTGCCGACACCGGAAATCTTCAGGGTATTGGTTTTGGTCGCGGAATCGATCTGCGTCTGCTTCGGCGACTTGTCGGCGTTGACCAGCGCGGTCACGATCGCGCCGATGTCCAGGCCGGAACCCAGTCCGGAACCCGGTAGAATTGGACTTGCCATGTGCATCTCCCTTCAGATTGTTGCCAGACTTTTGACCCGTCCAGGCGTCATCAAGAAAGACAAACACTATTCATGCCAGCTATCAGACTTTGGCGTCGAACAACACGTGACTTGCGTTGGCGAGGCTGTCTGCGAGCTTGAGTGCTTCTGCGGAGGGGATCTGGCGTACCACTTCACCCGTCTCGCTTGCGATCACCTTGACGATGACCTTGCCGGAATGCTCGTCGATCGAAAATTCCAGATTGCGCTTGATCGATTGAACGAACTTCTCGATCTCCTGCACCGCCAGTTTCAACTTGGCGTCATCCGTTTGCTGACTTTTCCTGTCAGCGACCGGAGCGTCGGCCGGTGCAACTTTTGGCGTCTCCGACGGCTTATCAACAACAGGCGTCGCTGGCTTGGGAGCCGGATAAGACACGTTAAGCTTTACGCTCATGTCCATGCTCATCACCTCCTAACGTAAAAAAGCGAGAGAGCGCGACCAGCGCACCCTCCCGCCCCGACTCATTCCGAGATTACTGAAGCAGCTTCAGTACAGCGGAAGGCAGTTGGTTGGCTTGAGCCAGAACAGAGGTCGAAGCCTGTTGCAGGGTTTGCTGCTTGGTCAGGTTAGCAGTCTCTGCGGCGAAGTCGGTATCTTGTACACGACCTTGTGCAGCAGTGGTGTTCTCGGTGATGTTCTGCAGGTTGGAGATGGTGCTGGTCAGACGGTTTTGCGAAGCACCCAGAGCAGCGCGGGTGGCGTTGATGTTCGCAATTGCAGCGTCGATTGCAGTGATCGCGTTGTCGATGTTCGAAGCGGCGGCTGCGGAAGTAGCACCGGTCAGAACGACAGTACCGCTACCTACCGACAGGCTTGCAGCGTCGAACTTGCCGCTCAGAACCAGGTCGATGTGGTTGGCGGAGCCAGTGTTGGCGCCAACTTGCAGAGTTACAGTACCAGCCGAACCGTCCAGCAGGTTTTTGCCGTTCAGGTTGGTAGCAGCCGAGATACGGGTGATTTCGTCAGACATCTGAGCGAATTCAGCGTTGGTTGCGGTCTGGTCAGCAGTGCCGTTGGTACCGTTACGAGCTTTAACAGCCAGTTCACGCATACGCTGCAGGATGTCGGTCGAAGCTTGCAGAGCGCCTTCAGCGGTCTGAGCAACGGAGATACCGTCGTTGGCGTTCTGGATGGCCTGGGTGTTACCACGGATCTGCGAAGACATACGGGTAGCGATTTGCAGGCCAGCAGCGTCGTCTTTAGCGCTGTTGATTTTCAGGCCGGAAGACAGGCGCTGCATCGAAGTCGACAGAGCGTCGGAAGCGCGGTTCAGGTTCTTTTGAACGTTCAGCGACGTGGTGTTGGTGTTTACTGTTAAAGCCATGACGAATTCCTCGTTGGTTGGGTACTGCGGCTTCCGGCCCTGGCAACCGCCTGGAATGGCCTAGAGAACCTTCGTAATAGTTATCGTCGGGTTGGCAGGTTGCTTGAGGGCTTTTTTAAAAAAATTTGCCATCAACCTGCCACCCCAGAGAAAACAAGGGCTTAGCGCCCTCCCACCTGCGAAAAAATGACGCCATAAAACCGACCCGCGCGCAAAGCCGCAGGCCAGTGCGGTCGGTCACTTTGACGATCGTGCTTTTTGCAACAATTCGATCAACTCGAACTCCATCCAGTCTGCAAGTCCCAACCAGTCCTGCCGCTCCTGACACTCCAGCATGTGCGTGAGTACAGCGGCCCAGTCCTGCTGAAACTGCGCAGGTGCAGCGATCAGCAATTGTTGCGCGTCGTCGAACACATCGACCATATCCAGCGCAGCTTCGACATCACGCCCCAAACGGAACAGCCCGGCGCATCGACGGCATTCGTCGACGCATTGCTCAATCGCTGTCATTGCACGAACTCCCGATTGAACTGCGTGCCGGCGATCAATGCGCCTGCCCGGCTGCTGTTGAAGAACTGCACCTGGGGATGCGCAGCGATATAACGCTCCAGAACACACAGGTAGCCACGGAAATTCAACTGCGTGCTGACCCGCTGGCCATTGCCGTCCTGCACCCAATATCGAGCCTGATCGACGCCGGGCCCCAGATCGCCATCATTCCAGCCGGCATGGGTCTTGTTCATCGGGAACGCGAAGTCGGCGCCGAACAGCGTAATGCTCAGCGCGCCCATTTTCACGGCCAGGTCCACGGCCGGATGAATCACGCTGCCGCCCACATGCAACTGCCCTCGCGGGTATTGTTCACGCAACCGGGCATAAACCGGGCTGGCCGAATAACCGCCGTAGCGTTTGC
>NZ_QAIK01000170.1:24942-33932 GCF_003061005.1 Pseudomonas sp. HMWF021
GTAGGCCCGGTGCCAATCACGTAGATTTCCCGGCCACGGGCCGTGCCGAACAACTGCGCCACATCATCATCGCCCAGCAGCACCGGCATGCAGTCCTGCAAGCGTTGCTGAATGAATGGCGACTGCGGGTCGAACTCGCGATTGTTGAAACTCAGGTGCACTTCGCTGACCAGCCGATCACGGATCTTGGCGTTGAAGTCATCGGCCAGCAGCATCTCGGCCGGCAAGGCGAAAAACGGCGTGCAGATGTCTGACAGATCACCGGCGTAGAACAGCTGCACGCGCGGGTCTTCCAGCCATTGGCGCTGATCGATTAGTTGCAGCACCAGCGCAAACAGCGCGCCATTGAGCACATGCACGTACAACCGTTCAAGGTCAGCGCGTTCCAGCAGCACCACTGGCAAGTCGCCCAGGCCAGTGCCGTAGACATGCAACTGCGGCTTTTGCGGCAGGCTGGCGGCCTGAATGCGGGCTTCGTGAACCCGGTCGTGGCGACTGGTCAGTTGCACGCCGTTCACGGCAAGCGTCGAACCCAGCCCCTGCACCAGCTCGGCCTGAACGAGTGAGCTGTCTTCAGCCATCAACCGCTCGAACAATGTCGGCCAGCGTTGCTGGATGACCAGGGCGTTGTTCTGGAAAAAATCGCTCATGCCGCCTAGCGCTCCATTCAGGCAAAAAAATAGCGTTCAAGGGTAACCTTGAACGCTATTTTTGTATCCGCCGTTTTTAGGCCGGACTCAAGGACGGTAGATGATCGCCGAGCCCCACGACAGACCGACACCGAAACCGCTCAGCGCAATGCGCTGCCAGTCGGAATCGAGCACGTGTTTTTCCAGCAGCAGCGGAATGCTCGACGACACGGTGTTACCGGTCTCGACCATGTCCTTGATGAACTTTTCCGGTTCGCCTTCAAAACGTCGGGCTACGGCATCGACAATCGCCGCACTGCCCTGGTGAATGCAGAATGCATCGATGTCGTCAGCCTTCAGACCGGAATCGTCGAGCAGTTCATGCAAGTGCGCCGGGACTTTGAGCAGCGCAAAGTTGAACACCTGACGCCCGTTCATGAAGAACACGCCATCGGTGACTTTCAAGTGCGGCGCACCGGAACCGTCGGTGCCGAACTTGGCCTTGCCCAGCGCCCAGGCCGGGTCTTCGCCCATCCAGGTGGCAGTGGCGGCATCGCCGAAGAGCATGGTGGTGTTACGGTCTTCCGGGTCGACGATTTTCGAATACGGGTCAGCGGTAATCAGCAGGCCGTTCTTCAGGCCGGCGGCTTCCATGAAGCCCTTGATCGCGTAGATCCCGTAGACGTAACCGGAGCAGCCCAGGGAAATGTCGAACGCCGCGACATTAGTCGGCAGACCGAGTTTGTCCTGCACGATGGCAGCGGTGTGCGGCAGACCTTCTTCGTCACCGTTCTGGGTGACGACGATCAGTGCGTCGATCGATTCACGCTTCAGTTCAGGGTTGCTGGCAAACAGCGCATTGGCCGCTTCCACGCACAGATCGGAGGTTTCCTGTTCAGCGTCTTTGCGCGGCAGGAAGGCCGAACCGATTTTACCGAGGATGAATTCTTCATCCTTCTCGAATTTTGCACCTTGTGCGTAATTGTCCACGCCGGCTACAGGAACGTAGCTCGCAATGCTTTTTATGCCAATCATTACGGCTTCCCAATAAAAAACAGCCCAAAACCACCGCTCGCAAGGATTCGAGGGGCGCCGACAAACAGAAAACGGCCGCCACAACGGGCAGCCACGGGGAGCGCAAAGGGCTATCACTGGAACCGATACACGGCCAGGCGCCATCTCCCCGGTCAATACAATACAGTGAAGATGCGCGTTATGACTCGCAGGTCACGCTATTTTGCCGAATCGGTTACAGATCGGGTTATTCGACCAACGACCAGTCCAGCGGCGTGCCGCGTTTGATCGCCTGACGGGCGCGGCGACCGAGGACGGCATCCGTGTGCTTGGGCGGCAGACCGAGACCCGGGCGAATGGCGCGCAGATTGTCCCCGGAAAAGGGCTCACCGGCGGCCATGTCGGCGGTGACATACAGCGAACGGCGATAAACCAGCGACTTGCGCTCGGACTCGGTGACGCCGTAATGCACCTGGCCCATGGCCTGCCAGGCACGTTCGGTCTCCACCACCAGACTGGCCAGCTCCGCAGGTTCCAGCGAGAAACTGGCATCGACCCCACCTGCCGAACGGTCGAGGGTGAAGTGTTTCTCCACCACGGTCGCCCCGAGTGCCACAGCAGCCACGGACACACCAACGCCCATGGAGTGATCGGACAGCCCGACCTCGCAACCGAACAGCTCACGCAGATGCGGGATCGTGCGCACATTGCTGTTGAGCGGCGTCGCCGGGTAGGTGCTGGTGCATTTGAGCAGCACCAGATCCTTGCACCCCGCCTCACGGGCGGCGCGCACGGTTTCGTCGAGTTCGGCGATGCTGGCCATGCCGGTGGAGATGATCAGCGGCTTACCGGTCGCGGCTACGCGACGAATCAACGGCAGATCGGTGTTTTCGAAACTGGCGATCTTGTACGCCGGCACGTCGAGACTTTCGAGAAAGTCCACCGCCGTGTCATCGAACGGCGTCGAGAACGCGAGCATCCCCAGCTCTTTGGCCCGGGCGAAAATCGGCGCATGCCACTCCCACGGGGTGTGAGCCTTCTCATACAGGTCGTACAGCGAAGTACCAGCCCACAGGCTGTTCGGATCCTCGATGAAAAACTCGCCCTCGGCCAGATCCAGGGTCATGGTCTGCGCGGTGTACGTCTGCAATTTCAAGGCGTGCGCGCCAGCCTTGGCGGCGGCCTCGACAATCTGCAGAGCCAGCTCCAGCGACTGGTTATGGTTGCCGCTCATTTCGGCGATGATGAACGGCGGCGCATCGGCGCCGATCAGACGTTCGCCAATCTTGAAACTACTCATCAGGGTGATCCTTCAAAACCTTGGTGAACGCGCAGGCACTCTGGGTGAATCCGGCGTCACGAAACACATTCACAGACGCAAGATTGCCCGGCAGGACCTGAGCGGTAATGGCGCTCATCTGCGGCCAATGCTCGCGGACGAACACCTCACCTCGCGCCAGCAGCGCCCTGCCCCAGCCCAGACCGAATCGTCCTTCCAGCAGATACAGCGACACTTCGGCCTCAAAACCGCGCAGGTCATAACGCAACACGCCAACCGGGCCATCATCGGCCTCGGCGATCAGCAGCAAGCGCTGCGGATTGCGCAAGCTTTCCTTAAGCCAGTTAAGGTGTTGCGGCCACTCGATTGCGCCACTGTCCAGCGACCAGCGCCGCACAGCCTCGGCATTGCGCCCGTCAAACAGCATTTGCGCATCATCGAGAGTCGCCACGCGCAGCTTGAGCACCGCACCGGCCAGCGCCGCCGCCACGCGCAACGCACCGCGCCCGTCCACCAGTTGCCGCGAACGCTCGGCCAGGCTCTGGCGCAGATAGAAATTGTCGACGACAAAACCGATGGCGTCGCGCAACTGCTCGACACTGACCTGCTCGCGGGCGCCCATGAACACATGCGCGCCCGCCGCCGCCATGACTTCGCCGTTGGCCTGCTGATTGTTCGATACGGCGATGCAGATCGTCGGCAGGCCCAGGGCCGCGCGCTCCCAACTCGTACCGCCGCCGGCGCCGATGAACAGGTCGGCGCCGGTCATGCGTTGCTGGAAATCGCTGACAAAACTGTGCAGGCGCCAGTGCGGCCGAGTGGCGGCCAGCGTTTGCATTTGCGTCCACGCCGGGTTGTCTGCGCCGGCGACGAAATCCACTTCCAGCCCGGCGAAATCCTTGAGCGCGAGCATCGCGTGATGGGTCTGCATCGCCGCGTCGAAACCACCGAAATTTACCAGCACCCGTCGGGCTCTGGGTTTGATCTCGATGGCCGGGCAAACGAATTCTTCGCGCAGCATGGCGTAGCGCGGCCCCAGCAAGGTGCGGCAATCGGCAAGCAGCAGCGGTGCATAGTTTTCGCTGAGACCGGACAGATTCTGATTAAGCAGCAGATCGACGCTGTAGTGTCGGGTGGCAAGATCGTCCACCGCTGCGATTCTTGGCGCCCAACGCCGGGCGGCGGTTTGCCAGTGATGGTCGAGGCCATAGTGGTCGGCGATGATCCAGTCGAAGCCCGGCTGACCCCGAAGCTGTTGCTCAAGCGCCTCGATATCCGCCTGCCAGGGCAACATTGATTCGATGGCCTGTTGCGGATCCTCGTCAGCGTAGTGCGCCGGCAGAGCAAAGGTCTCGAAACCTTCGGCTCGCAGCGCATCGATCCGGTGCCCCGGCAAACGCCGGCAGGCGAAAGCGACATGACTGCCCTGGGCACGCAATACCCGCGCCAGTGGCAGGCAGCGAGCGACATGGCCGCTGCCAATGGTCGGCGAGGCGTCGGCGCGGATCAGCACCCTCACTGACATTCTCCGCCGGCCTTGAGTGCGGCGTAGAGGTACTCGGCGCGTTTCCAGTCTTCGACGGTATCGATGTCCTGCACCAGATGCCGCGGCAGTATCACCGGCAGGCTGGCCGGCGAATACAACACCTCGCCGCGCAACCATGCCTTGCTGCGCCCCCAATAGAACTGACCGGCATCCTGAAAGGCTTCGGGCAGATCCTGCGAACGGGTGTTGCGAAACTCCGGGTACAAGGCGCTCAGGGCACCCTGCCCGTCGAGGGTCAGCGCACGCTGCACGGGAAAGCCGAAATTGCACACCGAAAACGCATAGGACTTGTCAGGGTGCTGCTCCAGCAACTCGAGTCCCTGGCGCAAATACGTTGCCTGCAACAACGGTGCTGTGGCGTAAATGCAGCAGGCGTACTCGAAGGCCGGCAACTGTTGCAAGGCGTGCACGATCACCGCCGCGGTGCCGGTGAAGTCATCGGCGAGCGCCGCAGGACGCAGGAACGGCACCTGCGCACCATGCTCGCGCGCCACCTGCGCGACTTCTTCGTCGTCGGTGCTCACCACCACTTGCGCGAACAGACCCGACTCCAACGCAGTGCGGATCGAACGGGCAATCATCGGCACACCGTCGAACGGCTTCAGATTCTTGCGCGGGATTCGCTTGCTGGCACCGCGGGCCGGGATAATTGCAACGTGACTCAAGGGCGTTTTTCCAACAGAAACCAGGTGATGTCATCCACCGGAAATTGTGGATCACGGTGATAGCCGAATCCGTAATCCAGCAGGTGCAGGTCAGGATACCGGTCAAGCATTTCGCCGGCAAAATCGCGCTTGAACAACTTGTCGCTATTGCCGCGATAAGACACTTGCAGCGGTGTCGGGTTGTAATACTCGGCGATCAGAATATAGCGCCGGCTCAACTCATACAGTTGCGCATAGGCGTCCGGTAGCAGCTCCGGCGCTAGGTGGATCAGCACGCCTTTGCTCAACGCCAGGTCGTAACGGCGCTCGGGCGCAAAATCGAACAGCGATCCGTGCCAGACCTGTGCGATTCCCAGTGCCCGGGCCTGGGCACAGGCACTGGCATTGATCTCGACACCGAACAACTCGCAACGTGGCAACAATTGGTTCAGCGCCCGTAGATTGTTACCGACGTTGGTGCCCAGTTCCACCAGGCTGGCAATTCGGCCGGCCCGCGCCAGAGCCTTGGCAAACAGCGCCAGATTGGCCGCTACCAGCGGCGCGCCGATGTTGCGATCCACATACTCATTGCCAAACTCGCCTTGCCAGAATTTTTCTTGCTCACTCAGATCACGCATCAAATTCTCATCCGTCGCCAGGGCGACTTATTCAGTCAACCGGCGCAGTTGCTCGACCACATGATCCTGTTGTTCATCGCTCAACAGCGGAAACATCGGCAGGCTGATCGCTTCTGCGTAATAACGCTCCGCCTCGGGAAAGTCTCCTTCGGCGAATCCGAGGTCGCGATAATACGGCTGCAGGTGCACTGGAATGTAGTGCAGGTTCACACCGATACCCACCGCGCGCAGACCTTCGAAGACCTCGCGATGGCTGCGGCTGATGCGTTCGGTCTGCAGGCGGATCACGTACAGATGCCAGGCCGAATCCGCTTCCGCCTGCGCGCTGGGTAACGTCACCGGCAGGTACGCCAGCAACCGCTCGTACCGCGCCGCCAGTTCGCGACGGCGACTGACGAAATCGTCCAGCCGGCTCATCTGGGACAGGCCCAACGCTGCTTGCAGGTCGGTAATCCGGTAATTGAAGCCGAGTTCCACCTGCTGGTAATACCACGGGCCGTGGGTCGGCCCGATCATCTGCGCCGGATCACGGGTCATGCCATGGCAGCGCAGGCGTTGCAAGCGCTCGGCCAGGTCCGCTCGATTGGTCAGCACCATTCCGCCTTCGGCGCTGGTGATGATTTTCACCGGGTGGAAACTGAACACGGTCATCGCGGCAAACTCACTGCAACCCACCGGGCGCCCCGCGTAGGAGGCACCGACCGCGTGGGAAGCATCCTCGATCACCGTAAAGCCATAACGCTGCGCCAGTTGCGCGATGCGCCGCATGTCGCAGCTTTGTCCGGCAAAAGCCACTGCGACCAATACCTTTGGCAGCAAGCCGTCACGCTCGGCGAGTTCGAGTTTGCTGGCCAGCACCTCAGCGTCGAGGTTCCAGGTCAGCGGGTCGATATCTACGAAGTCGATGTCGGCACCGCAGTAACGCCCGCAATTGGCCGAAGCCAGAAAAGTGTTCGGCGTCGTCCACAAGTAATCGCCTGGCCCCAGTCCCGCAGCCAGGCAGGCAATGTGCAGCGCGGCCGTGGCGTTGCACACCGCCACGGCGAAGTCGGCCTGACAGCGTTCGGCCATGGCCTGCTCGAAGCGTTCGATGGTCGGCCCCTGCGTCAACCAGTCCGACTGCAGCACCGCCACCACCGCATCGATATCTGCGCGTTCGAAGTTTTCGATAACCGCCCCTTGGGTTACCCCGTCCGATTGCAGCACCGCTACCACTGCTTCGATATCCGCCTCATCGACGTTCTGTCTACCGTAGGGAATCATGTCGAAAGCTCCGCGTACAGATCGGCATTCGGCTTGCAGAAATACGCCATCACCCCGTCGCGCGAGCTGGCCATGGCGGCGCAGTGCGTGCTGGCTGGAATGAAGACCGATTTACCGTTGACCATGTACTGATTCCTGTTCTTTGTCCGACGGACTCAAGCGAGTAACTGCGACCAGTCGATCGAAGCATTTTCAGCTAGCGTAAAACCTTTGCCGGTGAGGGCCAGGTTCGCGTTGTACGCCGGATCCTGCGCAAAGGCGCCACCCCATTTCTCCCGCAAAACCTGCAGGGCCAGGGGTGCTTGCGGCAGTTCGCCGGTATGCAGCACCTGCACCGACGGCGTCCATACGATGAGATAGCCAGCCTGCCCGACCTTGAGACACAGATCGACGTCGCTGAAGCCGTCGGCAAATTGCGCTTCGTCCAGACCACCCAGCGCATCGAACAATTGTTTGCCGATCATCAGGCAAACGCCCGACACTGCCGAGTAGTTCTGATCCACGGTCAGACGCTGCATGTAGCCGTCAGCATCGTGCTTCTCACCGATGAAGGCAGCCTCTATACCGCCGTTCAGACCGAGAATCAGACCGGCCTGGGTGACCTTGCCATCGCGGCCGACCAGTTTCGCACCGACCACGCCGACCTCCGGACGCTGGGCATGATTGAGCAGCGACTCTATCCAGTTCGGATTGACCACTTCACTGTCTGCAGCCATCAGCACCAGGTATTCACCTTGTGCCTGCTGGCTGGCGGCGTTGCTCAGTGCCACGGCACTGAGTGGCGATCCGGCATGCAGCACACGTACCCTGGTGCCTTGCAATGTGCCCAGCCAGTCGTTGACATCGGCGGACAGATTGGAACCTGCTGCGATCAGCACTTCATAGCGGGTATAGCGAGTGCGCAACAAGATGCCGTCGAGGCAACGTCGCAATGCAGGAAGATCATCGATGGCCGGCACGATGATCGACACCAGAGGCTGTTCGACGTGGCGATAGTCGATCTGGTACGTGCCCGGTTTGAACGAGGTGATTTTCGCCTTGTAGCCACGGTTGCCCAGATGACGCAGCAGCGCCTGACGCTCATCGGCGTTCTCTTCCATTACCGAAGCGCCGGCAATCAGCAGCGGTTCGTCGAGGTGGGCCAAACCTTCCAGGCCACCCTGCTCGATGATGCGCAGCAGCAGATCGAATTCCAGCGCCTTGCTGAAATCGGTCTGATAACCACCGGCCTCGATCAGCACGTCACGGCGGATCAGCCAATGCCGCGCCATGAGCGACGGCAGGCTTTGCAGCAGATCGAGATTGAGCCCGGGACGGAATACATCCACCAGTGCGCCATCGGCGGTGCGCTGGATTTCGTCGGTCGCGACCGCACGACACCCGTCGGCAGAGGCTAGCTCCAGTCCGGCGCGCAACAGGCCGCCTGCGGTGAACTCGTCGCCCGCTTCAGCCAGCAGCAGCCAGTCGCACGGCGACTGACGGACGCTCTGGTTCAGCTTGTCGACGAAGTTGCCCGGTGTGACCCGCACAAAGTGCAGGATGTTTTGTGCAGTCGTTGCGGCCAGCGGCTCACCGCTGGTGAACACCACGACCTTGAAGGCCTTGCTGTGACCTTCGAGCAAGCTGTCCAGGGTGACCTGCAACCTGGCGATGTCATTGTCCAGATCGAGCAGGAAAATGCCGAACTGCGGACCGCCATTATTGGCCGCCAGATGACGGGTGATCGCCTCGGCCTGTTCGGCATCCGGTTGACGCGCCTCAAGCCACTTGAGCAGACGGCCGGTCAGCATGTTGCCGAAGGCCTGATCGTTGCCAATGGGCGATGTCGCCTGCAGGCGCGCGTTCCAGTCGCGCAGTTTCTGTGCGTCTTCTTCCTCACCCAACGATGGCAACTGGTCAATCAGTCGACTGATGACCTGTCGGTTGAATACGTTGCTGTCATGGGCCTGCCACAAACGATCGACGACGCTTTGCGGG
>NZ_QAIK01000170.1:33971-36919 GCF_003061005.1 Pseudomonas sp. HMWF021
GCCAGCATCAGGTTCTGCTGGCGCGCCCAGATGCCTTCCAGGCCTTGCAACTGCAGACGCCCTGCCGGCATCGCATGCAGCAGAAATTCGAAGTGGGTCAACTGATCGAAGAACGGCTGATTGTAGAACGGCATCTCGACGTACTGATTAGGACCGAAACGGCGCAGCGGACCGGTGTCGATATGGGTCCAGCTCGACTCGAAAATCAGTTCGGCAGTCAAGGAACGACGGTTGCGCAGGCCGTCGGCAAGCGCCTCGAAACTGGCCAGCACAGACTGTTTGCCCTGCTCCGGGCTCTCGTGCCGAAGTTGCGTCGGCACTGCGGCCAGGAATTCGGCAAAGGCTTCGCGCTCGGCGACAGTCTTGGCGTCGGCGTACGCCAGCGAATGGTAGATCTCGGTGTTGTGGTCGGAATGCTCGTAGTTGAGTTCGCGCACCACGTAAGGAATCGGCAGAATCCGTGCCTTGCCCTGCGCCAGCAGGTAATAGGCATGACCAACTTCCTGCCACTGGAACGAGGTGTCGTGGGGCAGGATCCGATACCACTCGCGAAGGTTCGCGGTGCGCTGTACCGCATAAAACGGTGGCAGGTACTGATACAGGTAATCGTGCACCCGTTCCTCGGCGTTGTCCGACGGATAGTCTTCGCAGACTTTTTTATCGCGCCGGTAGTAGCTGACCCTGTCGGCCAGCGACAGGTACATCATGCTGTAGCCGTGACAGAAGCTGTAATCGGGATTGGCCTGCATGAACGCAACGGATTCATGCAGCGCTTCGGGCACATGGAAGTCATCGTCGGCCGCAAACACCATCAAGGGTGTCGTGATCTGATCCACGCCGTAGGCCAGCTTTGCCCGAATCCCCCAGTAGCCGTACTGCGGCAGGTGCTGGTAGTCGACATTAGGGTAGCTGCCGGCGATGCCCGGCAATGCCTCGGCCGAGGAGTCCAGAACGAGAATCCTGCAAGGCAAGCTGCTGTAAAAAGTCACCGCCCGCCGTAGAAACGCCGGTCGCTCGTGCGATATCAGCACCACGGTCAACTGATCGTTAAGTGCCAATCCAGATTTAGAGCTGTTCTTGCCTTGCATAAATTTTCCCCAACCGGCGAGTAGCCGAAAGATCTCAACGATGTCTTGTCGATTAACGTACGCGACGCAGATAACCGTCCGGTGCGACCGTGATCAGCAGTTTGCTGTGAACGGACTGGTCGATCTCGAAATCACGATTTTCTTCGAGATACGCCCACACGGCGGTTTTCGGGTTATTACCCTTTCCCCATGGGCGATCGGGAAACGCATCCTGCGGCATGTCTTCCACCACGGTGTCCATCACCACGCAGTAGCTGTCCACCGACGTCATCGGAGCGTAGGCCTGCAGTTCCGCCAGCACATGCTCGTGGGTGTGGTTGGAGTCCAGCACCACCAGCACTTTCTTGCCCTCGACCTGCTGACGAACCTGATCGACGATCGACGGATCGATACTCGAACCCTGAATCATCCGGATCCGTTTGCTCATCGGATGTGCTTCGATCGCTTCACGGTTGTGCTGACGAATATCGATGTCGACACCCAGCACTTCACCGTGACCGATCAACTCCAGCATCGAGGCGTAGAACACCAGCGAGCCGCCGTGGGCGATCCCGGTTTCGACGATGATGTCCGGCTGCACCGACCAGATGATCTCCTGCATGGCGATCATGTCCTGGGGAAACTGGATGATAGGGCGACCCATCCAGCTGAAGTTGTAGGTGTACTTGTGTTTGGCCGTGGAATCGATCCAGTCCTGTGAGGCCGCCTGCAGGGCTTTGTCCCGCTGCAGACCCTGGATGTTCTCTTTTACTTCTTCACGAAACTGCTCATGTGGATTCATTGCACACTCCAGAATTGATGTTGCGGCGGTTACTTGAAAACCCGGCCGTCTTGAAAGGAATCAGGATTATTCTTGATGGCTTTGGCAGGGTTGCCGATCACAACCGCGTAATCCGGAACATGTTTGGTGACCACTGCTCCGGCACCGACAGTCGCCCAGCGACCGATTCGAATGCGTGGCAGGATGCTGGCGTTGGTGCCGATGAAGGTTCCGTCGCCGATTTCGCAGCAGCCGGACACACTCACGCCATGGGCAATGAAAACCGAATTGCCGACATGGGTTTCATGTGCGATCAATGCGCCCATATGAATACTGCTGTTGTCGCCGATGGAAACTTCCGCCTGCAGGATCACGCCTTCCTGCAGATAGTTGCCGACACCCATGCGGGTCATTGTCAGGTCGATGCCCGGGTGAACGAAGTTGGCCAACTGCCCGCCGGCTTCGACAATCTGGCAGGTTGTCTCATAGCGCGCTCGCGTGCTGCCGGTGATCAGATTGACGAACCGCACATCGTCGCCCTTGAGTTCGGCGACCCGATCCACACCACCGACCACAGGCAGGCCGTAGAACAGGGTGCCCTGCTTTTGCGGATCATTGTCCAGAAAGGCGAACTCCTGGTTTGGCAGGGTTCGCTGAACTGCCTGGATCATGCGCATCGTTTCAGGATTGGCTGCACCCAACAGATAGACCTTCACGGTTTTCCCCTTTGCTTGAGAACATTACGCACCACTTCGATGACCCGAGCCTGATCGGCATCCGTCATGTCGTGATAGCTGGGTAGATTGAAGGCGCGCTCCGGCAGGGCGAAGGACACCGGCGTCTCGACAACGTGTTCGCTGAACATCGGCAGTGTCGACAGCGGCCAGAAAAACACCCGGGCATCGATGTCGGCAGCCTGGAAAGCGGCGATCAACTGGTCGCGATGGATGCCGGTGTCGGCATCGAACACCACGGTCGGCATCCAGTAGCCGTTGCGGCCGTGGGACGGCTCGGGATTGAGCGACACCCCCGCCACGCCCTCCAGCGCCTGCGCATAGTTGGCAAAGATCGCCCGCTTGCGTGCGATCAATTCCTCGATC
>NZ_QAIK01000170.1:36929-43049 GCF_003061005.1 Pseudomonas sp. HMWF021
GAAGGCACCGAATGCGCCCAGCGAGCCGGCAGCCCGCCCGCGCCACTGCGAACCGATGGCTTCCGCCGCATCTTCGATCACAGGAATGCCGAATGTTTTGCCGATGGCCAGCAAGGCATCCATGTCACAAAGATTGCCGTACAGGTGTACTGCCAGAATGGCTTTGGTACGCGGGGTAATCGCCTGCCGGACCCGTTGCGGGTCCAGGCACCAGCTATCGGCCAGCACATCGACAAACACCGGGGTCGCCCCCAGATAAGTGATTGGCGCTGCCGAGGCAATCCAGTTGGTGTTGGCCAGGATCACTTCATCGCCCTCACCAATGCCAAGCGCTGCCATCCCCATATGCAGGGCTCCGGTGCAACTGGAGGTGGCGATCGCATACGTTGCGCCCAGGTGCTCGGCGAAGCCGTGCTCGAAACGTGTCAGGTATTCATAGCAGCGCGCGCCCCAGCCATTCTGTACAGCATCGAGGGTGTAGCGGGCTTCGAGTTCGCCAACGCTCGGTTTGGTGTAATGAATTCTGCTCATCGAATACTCAACTCCGGAACGGCGACGACAAAGCGTGCGCCCCACGTTTTGGCCGACGCCAACTGCTGTGTCACTTCACTCAACAGGTTCCACGGCAGGACCAGGATGTAGTCGGGTTTTTCCAGCTCAATGCGTTCGGGCGCAACAATCGGAATGCGACTGCCCGGCAGGAACTTGCCCTGTTTGTGCGGGTTGGCATCGGCCACCCACGCCAGCAGATCGGGTTTGACCCCGGCGTAATTGAGCAAGGTGTTGCCTTTGGCGGCTGCGCCGTAACCGACCACACGCTTGCCCTCGGCCCTGGCCTGCAACAGGAAGCGCAGCAGTTCGTGCTTGATGCGTTCGGCTGCCGGCGCGAGGGTCGCGTAATACTCGGGGGTTTTCACCCCGGCAGCGATTTCTGCCTGCAGCTGTTGCTGCACCGCCGCTTGCACCGCGCGGCGTTCACCGTCCTTGCGCTGCACAAACACCCGCAGCGAACCGCCATGAGTGCTCAACTGAGTGACGTCGAACACTTGCAGACCATTGCGCTCACACAGGGTCTGCACAGCGGTCAAGGACAGATAGGAATAGTGCTCGTGATACAGGGTGTCGAACTGCGCACCCGCCATCAGCGTCAGCAGTTGCGGGAATTCGAAGGTGGCGACGCCGGTCGGCTTAAGCAGCGTGGCGAAACCGCCGAGGAAGTCATTGATGTCCGGCACATGCGCGAGCACGTTGTTGGCCGCCATCAGGTCGGCCCCCCAGCCTTCGCGGTGCAGCTGTGCAGCCGTCTCGCGACCGAAGAACAGTTCACGAATCTGCAGGCCTTTTTCCCGCGCCGCTTGCGCGGTGCTGCGGGTCGGCTCGACGCCCAGGCACGGGATGCCGCGAGCGGCGACGTACTGCAGCAGATAACCGTCGTTGGCAGCGACTTCCACCACGCGGCTGTCGGCGTTCAGGCCAAAGCGCTCGACCATCTCGGCGACATAGCGCTCGGCATGGGCCAGCCAGGTGCTGGAGAACGAACTGAAATAGGCGTACTCGGCGTCGAACAGGCTGTCGGCGGAGGTGTAGTCCTCGGTCTGCACCAGCCAGCATTGCTGGCACACCGCGACCTTGAGCGGCACCCATTGCTCGGCCTGCTCCAGCCGATCGGCGTGCACGTAGGCGTTGGACGGTGGCGAGGTGCCGAGGTCGATCAGCGGCAGGCTCAGCGGTGCGGCGCACCCACGGCAGTTCATAGACGCACTCCGGCAAAGTGTTGATCGAGCGCAGGATGGCTGGAATCACGCGCTGACAAATTATTGACAGGCAACGGCCAGGCAATCGCCAGCCGTGGATCGTTCACCGACAGCCCGCCCTCGTGCTGCGGCGCGTAATCGGCGCTGTGCAGGTAAAGCAGTTCGGCATCGTCGGTCAGGGTCTGGAATCCGTGGGCGAACCCCGCGGGAATCAACAGGCTGCGGCCGTCACCGGCCTTCAGATGCTCGGCGTGCCAGTGCAGAAAGGTCTCGGAATGAGGGCGCAGATCCACCGCCACGTCCCACACTTCACCGCGCAGGCAGGTGATCAACTTGGCTTCCGGCGCATTGGCATTCTGATAATGCAGACCGCGCACACTCGCCTTCTCACGGGTGCAGGAATGGTTGATCTGGCGGATATGAAATTCGCTGCCGAACGCGCTCAGGCTGCCTTCGCAGAACAACCGGGCGAAATGTCCGCGCTGATCTTCGAAGCGTTTGTGCTGGACGCTGAACAGCCCGGCAAGCGGCAACGGTTTCAAGGAAAACTCACTCACAGCGCGCCCCGGTACAGGTTCAGTTGGCCGAGGGTGACGTTGCGCATGTCATCGCCGTTCTGCCACGCCAGGTGCCAGTCGAGGGTCTGGGTCAGGCATTGCTGCAAGGTCCAGCGTGGTTGCCAGCCGAGTACCTGACGGGCGCGACTGCTGTCGAGGCGCAACAGACCGGCCTCGTGCAGTTCGCTTTTTTCGATGCGCAGACCGCGCGCCTGTGGCCAGCGACTGGCGAGCAGTTCGACCACTTCGCCGACGCTGCACATGTCGGCCTCGCCCGGCCCGAAGTTCCACGCCCCGGCGTATTCCGGGCCTTGCTCGTAGAGGCCGGCAGCCAGTTGCAGGTAACCGGCCAGCGGCTCCAGCGCGTGCTGCCACGGGCGCACGGCTTGCGGATAACGCAGGGTCACCGGCTCGTCTGCAGTCCAGGCCTTGAGCACGTCGGGAATCAGTCGTTCAGGGGCGAAATCACCGCCACCCAGCACGTTGCCTGCGCGCGCGGTGGCCAGGGCCAGACCGTGTTCGGCGTACTTGTCGGCCGGGAAGAACGACGCCGCATAAGACTGCGCCAACAGTTCGCAGCAAGCCTTGCTGCTGCTGTAAGGATCGTGACCGCCGAGGGCTTCGTCTTCGCGGTACGGCCACAGCCATTCCTTGTTGGCGTAGACCTTGTCGGTGGTCACCAGCACGCAGGCGCGCACGCAACCGACCTGACGGATCGCTTCGAGCAGGTTCAGCGTGCCCATGACGTTGCTGGAATAAGTACCCAGCGGATCGCGATAGCCCTCACGCACCAGTGGCTGCGCAGCCAGGTGCAAAACGATCTCCGGCTCGGTGTCGGCGATGATCTCCAGCAATGCGCCGAGATCACGCAGATCACCGCGCTGATCGTTGATCCCTTCGTGAACCCGCGCCAGTTCATACAGGCTCGGTTCGGTCGAAGGATCAAGGGCGAAACCGCTGACTTGCGCGCCGAGGCTTTGCAGCCACAGGGTCAGCCAACTGCCCTTGAAACCGGTGTGACCGGTGACCAGTACGCGCTTGCCGCGCCAGAAATCCGCACTCAGGCCCATTGCTTCCATGGGGCCTCCCCGCTTTGCCACAGCGCTTCGAGGTGGTTTTTGTCACGCAGGGTGTCCATTGGCTGCCAGAAACCATCGTGCTGATAAGCCATCAATTCACCGCGCGCGGCCAGACCATCGAGCGGCCCGGATTCCCAGGACGTCTCGTCGCCCTCTATCAGCGGCAGAACCTTGGGCGACAACACAAAAAAGCCGCCATTGATCCAGCCACCGTCGCCCCGGGGTTTTTCGGTGAACCCGAGCACTCGATCACCGTCACGATCCAGAGCGCCGTAGCGTCCCGGCGGTTGTACGGCCGTCACTGTCGCCAGTTTGCCGTGGGTCAGATGGAAATCCACCAGCGAACTGATGTTCAGGTCCGAGACACCGTCGCCATAGGTGAAGCAGAACGCTTTTTCTTTCTCCAGATACCGTGCGGCGCGGCGCAGGCGGCCACCGGTCATGGTTTCTTCCCCGGTATCGATCAGCGTCACGCGCCACGGCTCGCTGTAATTCTGGTGTACGTCCATGCGGTTTTCCCGCATGTCAAAGGTCACGTCGGAGGTGTGCAGGAAGTAGTTGGCGAAGAAGTCCTTGATCGCGTACCCCTTGTAGCCCAGGCAAATCACGAAGTCGTGAATCCCGTGGGCGGAGTACTGCTTCATGATGTGCCAGAGAATTGGCTTGCCGCCAATCTCGATCATCGGCTTGGGCTTGAGGTGCGACTCTTCACTGATGCGCGTGCCCAGACCACCCGCCAAAATAACTGCCTTCATCATCTCCCCTCTCGTTTGTCACAGGGCTGCACGTCGCTTTCTTGAGCGCTACGGCCTTCTGGCTAAACCTTTCTGCCGTTTCGGGCGCAGGGGCAATGACCGCGAGCGCTCGTTTTATGGCGATTTGAGGGGTGACTTGCAGGAAACGCGCCAGCTCGCAAAGCCAATCAGCCGGCGCAAAAAAGGGGCTGATCCGGTTCATGCAAACCGGGTCAGCCCCCCTCATACATCAAACAGATAGTTTCATCCCTATTGCAGGTGTGAAGCTATCGGATTCAGCGATCAGCCGAACAGGGTGAACCCGTCATTGCCGGTTGGCAGGTTGATGAACTTGCCGTCAGACGACTGGATATATTCAATATTGTTGAAACCTGCGAACCAGTCCTTCAGTCGCACGCCGTCTTCCGGAGTCTGGCCTTCGAACACACTGTACTGATGCAGGAACAGGTCATTGCCGACCCGATCAAGCAGCAGTTGCTGAGCGCTGATGTTCGTCAGGACCAACTTGTCGCCGGAACTGGTGCCATTGTCCTGAATGGTGACCAGTCTCGAGGTATTGACGGTGTAGGTGTCATTATCCTCACCGCCGAACGCCGAACCCGGCCCCTGCAGAAACAGTTTGTCAGCACCTGCACCACCGAACAGCGAGTAGCCGGCGCCAGTCCCGGTCAGCAGATCGTCGCCCTCACCACCGTCAGCCATGCCATACACCACGGTAATGGTGTCATTACCGGCTTCACCAAAGGCCTGGGTGCCACGGTCATCGGGCGCTGCAACGATGGTGTCGTTGCCATTGCCGCCATACAGAAGGTCGGCCTGCGGCCCAACCGCTGCAACATTGACTGCAAACGGTCCGAGCGGGGTGTACAGGCTGCCATAGATGACATCGTTGCCATCACCGCCATAAATGACGTCGTTGCCCACACCACCCTCCAGACCATTGGCGGCCGCGTTGCCGGTCAGCGTGTCATTGAAGCTCGTCCCGATCAGGCTCTCGACATTGATGAATACATCGCCTTCGGCATCACCGCCCTGACTGACACCGGTCTGCAGGTTGATGTTCACGGCGGTGGCGTTGTTGGCGTACCAGACCGTATCGATGCCTTCACGTCCGTCGAACACGTCGGCACCGGCTCCGCCCACGAAGTTGTCGTTGGCGGTGGAGCCCAGGAACGTATCGGCGAACCGGCTGCCCTGGAAGATCTCGATGGCTGCGAAGGTATCGCCTGCCGCATCACCGGCGTTGGCGTTGGTTTTCAGGTCGATGGTGACCGCGCTGTCCGACGACTCGTAGCTGACCATATCCAGGCCGGTGCCGCCGTTGATGGCGAACACAGCGGAGCTGCCAACAAAGACGTCGTTGAACTTCGAGCCAGTGAATGCTTCGATGCTGTCGTAGGTATCGCCCAACGCGATCCCGGTACTGACACCGGTTTTCAGGTTGATGCTGACGCCCACGGTGCTGTCGTCATAGGACACAGTGTCCATGCCCGCACCCCCGAAGAACTGATCGGCACCGCCGCCGCCCTTCAGCAGATCATTACCACTGCCACTGATAATGATGTTGTCGCTGTCATTGCCTGTGCCGGTAAATGCAGCCGTACCGGTGTAAGTCATGCGCTCGACGTTGGCCGCCATTGCGTGCTCTTTCCAACTGACACGTATTTCATCATTGCCGCCACCGGCCTGTTCAATGACCGTCACGCCGCCACCGTTGACGTAGTAGATGTCGTCACCGGCGCCACCTTCGAAGTTTGCGTAGCTGATAGCCGCCGCAGTGAAGGTATCGTTGAACGCCGAACCGATGACTTTATCGATGTTGGTCAGGGTGTCGCCCTGTGCATCACCGCCAGTCGCCACTGAAGAGGTGCCCGGGCGAATTTCGACGTTGACCGCTTCGGCAGACGCCGAATAGTCCACGGTGTCCCAGCCGGTGCCGGCCCCACCGTCAAACGCAATCGCGCGGCTGTCGGCG
>NZ_QAIK01000170.1:43059-43651 GCF_003061005.1 Pseudomonas sp. HMWF021
ATTGATGCTCACACCCACGGTGCTGTCGTCATAGGACACGATGTCCATGCCCGCGCCACCGAAGAACTGATCGGCACCGCCACCGCCCTGTAGCGTGTCGTTACCCGCGCCACCGGTGATGATGTTGTCGATGTCATTGCCTTTACCGCTGAAAGCACCCGTGCCGGTAAAGGTCATGCGCTCGATGTTCGCCGCCAGGGTGTGTTCCTTGTAGGTGACCCGCACTTCATCGTTACCGCCACCGACCTGCTCGATGGCCGTTACGCCGCCACCATTGACGTAGTAGATGTCGTCACCGGCGCCACCTTCGAAGGTCGCGTAGCTGATAGCCGCCGCAGTGAAGGTATCGTTGAACGCCGAACCGATGACTTTATCGATGTTGGTCAGGGTGTCGCCCTGTGCATCACCGCCGGTCGCCACTGAAGAGGTGCCCGGACGAATTTCGACGTTGACCGCTTCGGCAGACGCCGAGTAATCCACGGTGTCCCAGCCGATGCCGGCCCCACCGTCAAACGCAATCGCGCGGCTGTCGGCGAAAAACGTATCGTTGAATTTCGAGCCGGTGATCCCTTCGATGCTGTTGTAGACGTCA
>NZ_QAIK01000028.1 GCF_003061005.1 Pseudomonas sp. HMWF021
AACGCGTAGGCCTCCTCGCCGACTTCCACCACCAGACTGCGCACCACCGACAGGGTCAGCGGCACTTCCAGATGAAAGCGGCTGCCCTCGCCCGCTGTCTGCTCCAGCACCACCGCACCGCGCAACTGGCGGACCATGTGCTGCACCGCGTCGAGGCCGACGCCACGCCCGGACACTTCGGTCACCGTGTCGCGCAGGCTGAAACCCGGCAAGAACAGGAAGGTCAGCAGCTCTTCTTCGCTCAACTGCGCGGCGGTTTCTGCCGGCGACAGCTGACGCTCGACGATGCTGCGGCGGACCTTTTCCAGATCGACACCGTTGCCGTCATCGCTCAATTCCAGTACCAGCAAACCGGCCTGGTGTGAGGCACGCAGGCGGATCATGCCTTCTTCGGACTTACCTTTGAGCAGGCGCTGTTCCGGGGTTTCGATGCCGTGATCGACGGCGTTGCGCAGCAGATGGGTCAGCGGCGCTTCGAGTTTTTCCAGCACGTCACGATCGACCTGGGTCTTCTCGCCTTCGATCTCCAGTCGCACCTGCTTGCCAAGGCTGCGCCCCAGGTCACGAACCATGCGCACTTGCCCGGTGAGCACATCGGCGAATGGGCGCATGCGGCAGGCCAGCGCGGTGTCGTAGAGCACTTGTGCGCGCTGGCTGGCTTGCCAGGCGAACTCGTCCAGTTCGGCATTCTTTTCTGCGAGCAACTGTTGGGATTCGGCCAAAAGACGCCGCGCATCTTCCAGGGCCTCCTGGGCTTCGAGGCTCAGCGCATGTTCCTTGAGGTGCACATTGAGGCTTTCCAGCGCCCGCAAACCATTGTTCTGCATGCGTTTGAGGCGCTGCATGGTCGCCAGATGCGGTTTGAGGCGCTGGGTTTCGACCAGCGATTTGCTCGACAGGTCGAGCAGGCTGTTCAAGCGCTCGGCGGTGACCCGCAGCACGCGCTCGCCACCCTCGGTGGTGCGCTTGTTCTTGCGCGGGGCCGGGTCGGAGGTTTCCAGCGGTGTATCGATCACTGGCGCCGGGGTTTCAATCGGAGTCGGCGGCGGCGCCTGCATCTGCAATTCGGCCATCGGCGGGGTGCTTGGGGCGAGCGACGCCACAGGGTCGAGCAGGCGGCCCATCAACGCCACAAATGCCTCGATGTCCGCCGGTTGCGGAGCATTGGCGGGCGTGGCGATGCGCATCAACAGATCGGTGCCCTGCAACAACGCATCGATGTGCTCGGGACGCAGCAACAGCCGCCCTTCCTGGGCGCTGACCAGACAATCTTCCATCACATGGGCGACGCTGACGCCGCTGTCGATGCCGACGATCCGCGCCGCGCCCTTGAGCGAGTGCGCCGCACGCATGCACGATTCCAGATGATCGGCCTGGGTCGGGTTGCGCTCCAGCGCCAGCAGCCCGCTGCTGAGGACCTGGGTCTGGGCCTCGGCTTCGAGGCTGAACAGCTCCAGCAGCGAGGCGTCGCGCATTTGCTCGGGGGTCATGTGAGGCTCCGGGTCACGGCAGACAGCAACTGTTCTTCATCCAGCCAACGCAGGCTGCGCCCGCGAAATTGCAAAACGCCACGGGTGTATTTGGCGCTGGCCGTGCTGTTGTGTTCACCACCGGTGCGCGAGGCGGCGTCGAGAATGCGCTCGTCAATGGCATGGATACCGTCGACTTCGTCCACCGGCACCACCACCGGCCCGCCGTGGGCGGCGATGATCAGCATGCGCGGCATGATCCGCGCGCCGGTGACCGGTGCGGTGTTAACGTCCAGATCAAGCAGTTCGACCAGCGACAGGCACGCCACCAACGCCCCGCGCACGTTCGCCACGCCGAGCAAGGCCCGCGAGCGCTGGTGCGGCAACGAGTGAATCGCCTGCAGCGGCGCCACTTCCACCAGGCTGCGAGTCGCCAGTCCCAGCCATTCTTCGCCCAGGCGAAACATCAGCAGCGAACGGGTTTTGACGTCGTTTTCAACCGCCACGGCGACCGGATCGCGCTCGTCCTGCTGCAACGCATAACGGTCGAGCAGGCGCGTGGCAGCAGCGGAATACACCGCGCAGTTGCGGCAATGAATGTGCTCGGCCAGCAACGGGCACGACTTGTCGCCGTGAATGCCGATGCGGTTCCAGCAATCATCGATGGCCCGGGCGTCTTCGTGGGTGACGTTCAAGGTGTCGGACGGGATCATCGTTTACGCTCACTGTCGGCAGTGCGGCCGCTGCGCGCGGCGCGTTCCTGCAATCGTCTGGCACCGGCGCTGTCGCCTTGGGCCTGCAGCAAAGCGGCCAGGTGCATCAGCGCTTCGGGATGCTGCGGCTCAAGGTACAAAGCCTTGCGGTAATGGCTCTGGGCTTCGAGGGCGGCGCCGGCCACGTCACTGAGCAGGCCGAGCCAGTAGAACACCTGCGCCACCGGTTCGTGACTGCGCAGATATTGCTCGCAGGCCGCCCGCGCTTCCGCGCTTTTGCCTTCGTTGGCCAGCGCGGCAATGTTGGCGAGCAGGGTCGCGGCGTCCGGGCTGGCGCTTTTGCTGGTCACCGGCAACGGCGCGACGCTGGCAAACGGTCGCTGACGCACCACAGGTGGCGGCGGTGGGCTGCGCGATGGCTGGCGCACGGGCAACGGTGTGGGGGTCGGCAATGACACCGGCTCCGGCATTGGGTCAGTGTGTCGACTGAAGGCGAACGACTGCGGGATGCCGATCGAACGCATGCCCAGCCGCCCCAGCAGGCTGCCCTCGGCCGGACCGATGAACAGCACGCCGTCAACGTGAGTCAGACGCTTGAGCACTTCGAAGACTTGCTTCTGGGTCGGCTGATCGAAATAGATCAGCAGGTTGCGGCAGAACACGAAATCGAACGGCGGCTCACCGGCGAGCAGCGCAGGATCCAGCACGTTGCCGACTTGCAAGCGCACCTGCTCGCGCACCGTTTCGTTGACTCGATGCCCCTCCTGTTCGGCACTGAAGTGACGCTCGCGAAAGTCCAGATCCTGACCCCGAAATGAATTCTTGCCGTACAGCGCCCGTCGTGCCTTGTCCACCGACAGCGGACTGACGTCCATGCCGTCGACCTTGAACTGATGGGGTTTGAGGCCCGCATCGAGCAACGCCATGGCGATGGAATAAGGTTCTTCACCGGTCGAACACGGCAGGCTGAGAATGCGCAGCGCGCGCATGTTGTTCAGTTCGTCCAGACGCTTGCGCGCCAGTTTGCCGAGGGTGGAGAAAGATTCCGGGTAACGGAAAAACCAGGTCTCGGGAACGATCACCGCTTCAATCAATGCTTGCTGTTCGTCACGCGAGCCTTGCAGCAGTTGCCAGTATTCATCGCTGTGCGCCGCCTGCGACAGCGTCGTGCGCTGGCGCACCGCGCGCTCGATGATCGCCGGCCCCACCGAGGTGACATCCAGACCGATGCGTTCCTTGAGGAAATCGAAAAAGCGTTGGTCGCCGCTCATGACTGCGCCTCATCCGGCGCGGGGAACAACAGGCTGCGCACGGCGTCATCCAGCAAGTCGTTGACCCGCACCCACTGCACCAGCCCCTGGGCATCTTCGCGCACCGGGCCGAGGTACGGCGTCTGGCGATTGTCCAGACCGTAAGGCTGAAAATCGTCGGGGTTGCAGCGCAGGGTGTCGGTGGCCTGTTCGAGGATCAGCCCGAGCCAGCGCGGCGGCTGCAGCTCATCCGGGTGGTAATGCACCAGCACCAGCCGCGTGCTGGTGCGCGCCTCGGCGGCGTGGCCGAAAGTCAGCGCACTCAGATCGATCACCGGCACCACCGTACCGCGATAGGCGAACACCCCGGCGACCCAGTTCGGCGCCTGGGCAATCGGCTTCAACGGCAGGCGCGGCAGCACTTCCGCCACCTCGGTGGCGCGCAAGGCGTAACGCTCGCTGCCGATGCGAAACAGCAGGAACAACGCCTGCTTCGCCACGGGCGCAGCGCTGCGTTTGGCGGTGATTTCGCTCATCAGACTTTGAATCGCGAAACGCCGCTGCGCAGCCCGACGGCCACCTGGCTCAGTTCGTCAATGGCGAAACTGGCCTGACGCAGCGACTCGACGGTCTGGCTGCTGGCGTCGCCCAACTGCACCAGCGCATGGTTGATCTGTTCGGCACCGGTGGCCTGAGCCTGCATGCCTTCGTTGACCATCAACACCCGCGGCGCCAGCGCCTGCACCTGATGGATGATCTGCGACAGCTGCTCGCCGACCTGCTGCACCTCGGCCATGCCACGGCGCACTTCTTCAGAGAACTTGTCCATGCCCATCACGCCGGCAGACACCGCCGACTGAATCTCGCGGACCATCTGTTCGATGTCGTAAGTGGCGACGGCGGTCTGATCCGCCAGACGTCGCACTTCGGTGGCGACCACGGCAAAACCGCGACCGTATTCACCGGCCTTCTCGGCCTCGATGGCAGCGTTGAGCGACAGCAGGTTGGTCTGGTCGGCGACTTTGACGATGGTCACCACCACCTGATTGATGTTGCCGGCCTTCTCGTTGAGGATCGCCAGTTTGGCGTTGACCAGATCCGCCGCGCCCATCACCGAGTGCATGGTGTCTTCCATGCGCGCCAGCCCTTGCTGGCCCGACCCGGCAAGTACCGAGGCCTGATCGGCGGCGGTGGACACTTCGGTCATGGTGCGCACCAGATCCCGCGAGGTGGCGGCGATTTCCCGCGAGGTCGCGCCGATTTCGGTGGTGGTGGCCGCGGTTTCGGTGGCGGTGGCCTGTTGCTGTTTGGAGGTGGCGGCAATCTCGGTCACCGAGGTGGTCACCTGCACCGAGGAGCGCTGGGCCTGGGACACCAGCGAAGTCAGCTCGGTCATCATGTCGTTGAAGCCGGTTTCCACCGCGCCGAATTCGTCCTTGCGGTCCAGATTCAGGCGGCTGCTCAAGTCGCCGGTACGCATGATTTCGAGAATTTTCACGATGCGGTTCATCGGCGCCATGATCGCGCGCATCAGCAGCAGGCCACAGGCACCGGCCGCCAGCACGGCCACCAGCAGCGAGACGAACATGCTGACCTTGGCCGCCGCCACCGCGTCATCAATGTTGGCCATGGCCTGATCGGCAACCTTCTTGTTCTCGCCAATGATGTCATTGAGTTTCATGCGGCCGGTGTACCAGGCCGGGGTCAGCTTCTCGGTGAACAGCTTGACTGCCTCGGCTTCCAGATTGCGCTTGTGCAGATCAAGCACCTGATCCTGGATCTGCATGTAGGTGTCGTGATCTTTCTCGAACGCGGCGAACTCGACCCGGTCTTCATCGGTGGTCACCGTGTTGCGGTAATTGGCCATCTGTTCCTGCAGGCGCGTCTCGAACGCCTTGTAGTCCGCGGCATCTTCGTTGCTGATGCCCTGCCCCTCCTTAAGGCCCAGCAGTTCCTGGGTCTGCAGATAGCTGTCGACCCAGGCGCCACGAATCATCGAGCTGTAATAGAC
>NZ_QAIK01000171.1:0-31736 GCF_003061005.1 Pseudomonas sp. HMWF021
GTCGTAGTTCTTCGCCTGCAGGCCTTTGCCATCGACGCCTTCGACCGAAGTCTTGCCCGCCGTGTTGTGGCATTGCAGGCACACCGCGTTGCCCGGCGCCTTGAGTTCGGTGCTGTGCGGATTGTGGCAGTTGCTGCAGCGCACACCCTTGTCGAACATCTTGCTCTGCAGGAACGAGCCGTGTTCGAACACTTCGTCCTTGATCTTGCCGTCCAGCGCATACAGTTCGCGGGTGAGAGTGCTTGGCAGGTAGTCGTCCATCAAGCGCTTGCCGACGGTGTAGCCATCACCCAACGGGGCCCGGCGCGCGTGGCAGCGGGCACAGGTTTCGATCTCGACGCTGGCGTTCTTGTCCTTGAGGTCGACGGCAAAACCCTTGTGGATCAGGTCGTCTTTTTTCTGTGCCCACTCCAGGTGATTCGAGGCCGGACCGTGGCAGGCCTGACAGCCGACGCCGAGGCTGTTCCACTGACTGTTGAAGGTGTTGCTGGCCGCGTCGAAATTGCGCTTGTACCCGGTGGTGTGGCACTCGACGCACATGAAGTTGGCGTTCTGGCTCGGCTTGCTCCAGTGCAGCGGATTCTTGAAGTTCACGCCCTGGCCGGGGTAGAGGTGAAACCAGCGGTTTTTCTCGGTATCCCAGGCCACACCGAGCGCCTGCAAACGGCCTTCGCCGACGTCGATCAGGTATTGCTGCAGGGGCGCGATGCCGAAGGTGTAGGCGACTTTGAAGTCGGCGTTCTTGCCGTCGATGCCTGGGGTGTTGACCCAGAACTCGTCGCCCTTGCGCGAAAACCGAGTGGTCTCGTTTTCGGCCTTGAAGGTGACGTTGTTGAAGTCGCCGAGCATGGTTTCGCCGTTCGCTGCCTGCATCGCCAATTGGTGGTGCGAGCCTTGCCAGTCCTTGACCTGTTCGGTGTGGCAGCCCTGGCATTGTTGCTCGTCGACCATGCTGGCGGGCTTCTGTGCCACCGGTTGTGGTTTGGCGACCACGGGTGCGGCCGCACTGATCGGCGGGGCCTTGGACGGTGCTGGCGCAGGGCTGAACAGAAACCAGCCGATACCGGCCACAGCGGCCAGCAATACGCCGATGGTGACGGGAAACAGATAACGTGAAAGGGACGGTCGGGACGAATCAGGATCAGGCTGTGCGACTTTGTTTTTATGCTTGGGCATTACGACTTCCGTGGTCCAGGTGCATTGGCCTGCTGGCGTGCGTTCAAGCTCGGTGCAGCTTTGCCGGATGCCCGTCATCTGTCAAATGACGGGTGTGAAGCAGCTCCCGGTCTTGTGTGAATTTTGCGCTTTTGCAGCGCAATCGCCGAGGTTTTAGCTATACCTGTAACTCCCCCCAAGCAATACATTCAGGCCTTCTGACAGGAGTTACAGCATGAAGCTAGCAGTAATGATGGGCACCCTCTGCATTGCCACGCTCGGCGTGGTGGGCTGCTCCAGCAAAACCGTCGCTCCCGATGAGTATTCCGGCTTTCTCAAGGACTACAGCCAGCTCAAGGAGGCCAAATCGCCCTCGGGTGCCGAGGTGATGCGCTGGATCGATCCGAAGGTGGATGTGCGCAAATTCACCAGCGCCTACATCGAACCAACCCAGCTCTATCCCAAGCCGCAACCGACCGCAAAGATTTCCCAACAGACCCTCAACGGCATCACCTCCTACTACGATCAGGCGCTCAAGCGTGAAATCAGCAAAGACATGCCGCTGGCCGCCGGGCCAGGCCCGGGCGTGATCGTGGTGCGGGCGGCGATCACCGCCGTCAGCAGCAAGACCGAAGGCCTCCACGCGTATGAAGTGATCCCGGTGGCTCTGGTGGCGGCAGCCGTCAGCACTGCCAGCGGCATTCGCGATCAGGAAACCACCCTGGCCACCGAAGCGGTGTTCCTCGATGGCGCGACCAACCAGGTCGTGGCACAAGTGGTGCGCAAAGGCACCGGCAAACCGCTGGAAAACGACACCCAGGCGATGACCGCCAACGACGTCAAACCGGTGATCGATGGTTGGGCCAATGACATGCATCAGATGTATGTGAAGCTCAAGGCCGGCAAATAACCCGGGGCCTCTGTAAGAGCTGCCGCAGGCTGCGATCTTTTGACTTTGATTTTTTAAAAACAAGATCAAAAGATCGCAGCCTGCGGCAGCTCCTACACAGGGCGGCGTTACTGTCCGGTAAACCAGCGGAAGTACGGATTCCCGCCTTCCCAACGCATCACTTCACGCATATCCCGCCCCCATGCTTCCCGATCACCGTCATACGCATGCAGGCTGGCGCGGTAGAACTGCATCAGGCGCTGGCGGTGGGTGTCCATCCGCTCGGTAAAACCGGCATCGGCATTGACCAGCGGCGACGGCACATACAGATCCAGCAACGCCGGCAACACCCGGGTAATTTCCTTGCTGCGCACCCACGGCGCGTATTCGATGCGGGGCTGATCGTCCGTCACCGCCGGGGCATTTGCCGCGAAGCGCTCAAGGCCTGCGCGGTCGGTGACCCAGGTGGCGAGCAGCGCCGCCGCCGAGCCGATCCCGACATCCTGCAAAGTGCTGCGCACACTGGCCTGCTGGAAGCGCTGAGTGATTTTCGCCGCATCCAGTTCCATCGGCTGCAGCGAGCCCACCAGCAGCATTTCGTGAAACTCACTGGTCCACAGCGAGGCGTACGGGAACACGTCGAGAAAGCTGCGCACCAGTGAGCGCGAGTCGTCGATGTTCTGGGTCGGCAGCGGCAACCACTGCGCGACGATGCCTTGTTGTTCAAGACGATTGGCCGCCAGTTGATAGAAGTCGCGGGAGTACAGATTGACCACGCCGGCCGCCGACGGCGGTGGCGGCTCAAGGGTGATCAGGTCGTAGGTCTGCGGGCTGCGCAGCAGTTCCTGGCGACCATCGCGCAAGCGCACGTCAATGCCGGGATCGCTGGCGGCGTTGAAGTTGCCCTTGAACAGCGGCGCAGCCTTGACCACCGACGGCAGCAACTCGGCCACCACCCGATGTTCGAGCCCCGGATAGCGCAACATCGCACCGGCGGTGATGCCGGTGCCGAAGCCGATCACCAGCGTCGAACGTGGTTCGCCGTTGTGGATCAGCAGCGGCAGCAGCGCCTGAATGCGCATGTAGCGCAGCGATGGCATGGCGTCGCCGGTGTTGGACACGCCCTGAATGTACAAGCGGTGAAAAGTGTTTTCTCCTCGACCCTGAGCGACCACCGCCACGGTGCCGCCACGGCCTTCTTCATAGAACGTCAGCGTGCCGTTACGCGCACCCGGCAGCAGGCTGGCGAATTTGTCCATCGGGGTCAGTAGCGCAAGCGCCACCGATAGCAGCCCCAACGCGACCACGGCCTGACGCCGGCCTTTTTTGACGTGGTGGCCCTTGCGCACAGCCACGTAACCGATGCCGGCGGCAATGAGCGCCAGCAAGCCCAGCGTGCGCACCAGCCCCAGCAATGGAATCAGCAGAAAACCACAGAGCATCACCCCGACAATCCCGCCCAGCGTGTTGAACGCGACCACCGCACCGACATCGCGACCGACCTGCTCACGTCCGACACTCAAGCGCAGGGCCAGCGGAAACGCCGCGCCGAGCAGCAAAGTCGGCACGAACACGATGCTTAGCGCCGCCACCGCAAACCGTGCGCTCATGCCAGCCAGCTCGCTGGCGCCCATCGCCAGCAGCCAGCTCTCGGCCTGACTTTGCGCCACCACCAGCCAGCGCCCGAGCAGGGTGATTTCCAGCAGCGCGATCAGCCCGGCACCTGCGATCAACAGGCCGAACACGCCCCACGGATCGCGAATGCGCTCAACGCGACGGGCGAGCAGGGCGCTGCCGATGAACAGGCCGGTCAGGTACGTCGCAAGCACCACGGCAAATGCGTAGGTGCGGGTGCTCATGAACTGCACGATCGATTGCGACCAGACGACTTCATACCCCAGCGCCACGCCGCCGGCGATGGAGTACAGCCACAGCGCCGTGCGGTCCGCGGCTTTCCCGGTGTGATGTTTGACCGGGGCCGCAATCGGCATCGGATGCTGACGCTGCAGCCACAGCGCGCCGGCGGCGGCCAGCAGGTTGAGCATCGCGGCAAACAGCGCGCTGCCACGCACACCGAGGGTGGCGATCAGCACAAACGCGGCGAGCAGGGTGCCGACGATTGCGCCGAGGGTGTTGGCCGCATACAGCTGACCGCCGGCCTTGCCCGGGTCAGCCGCCAGCGAGCGCACCAACACCGGCAGCGTGCCGCCCATCAACACCGCCGGAATGCCCACCAACGCGAAGGGCAACAGCCAGGCCAACAGGCCGACATGGCTTTGCAACCAGGCGAACGGGCTGGCCGCCAGGCTCATCGCAACCGTCGCGCCAACACCGAGTACCGCCACCAGCACTTCCAGCCCGGCGTAGAGCAGCACCGGTTGCTGCAAGCGATCGGCCCAGCGTCCGAACAACCAGCCACCGATCGCCAGCCCGGCAAAAAACGCGCTGATGCCGGTGGTGATGGCGTAAACCTCGACACCGACCACCAGCGACAGCTGCTTGATCCACAGCACCTGATACACCAGCGCAGCGGCGCCGGAGATGCACAGCAGCAGGGCGGGGATCAGCAGCGCCGGGGTGGCGGCGTGCGTGGTGGGTATGGCCGACGGCTTGCTGGCGATACGTGAGGGCATGCGGGGGACCTTGTTCAAATCACACAATAATCGTGACGGTGCGGGCCTCATCGCTGGCAAGCCAGCTCCCACAAGGATTTTCAGTGAACACTCATGTTGTGGTCGACAGAAATACCTGTGGGAGCTGGCTTGCCAGCGATTGGGGCCGGCGCGGTCTCAGGTGAAAACAGGCCGCCCGCCCCTGAGGGCGGGCGACGGTTCAACGGTGTTATTGAGCAGCCGGAGCCGCTTTCATTTTTTCCGCGATCTTGGCGTCAACCGCCGCACGAATCTGGTCGATGCTGAAGCTCGCCGGTTTTTGGCTTGGCGGGTATTCGATGAAGGTCTGCAGGAACTCTGCCGACTTGGTCACCGCGACGCCGGCCAGATAAACGTTTTTGGTGTTCCAGTCATAGAACTGGTCAGACACCACGTCCGCCCGCTCATACGGGTCCATGCGCAGGTTGAGGATTTTCGGTACGCGCAGGCACACGAACGGTTCGCTCCAGACCCGGAAACCACCCGGCTGACGCTGTTCGCAGAACACCACTTTCCAGTTGTCGAAGCGCATCGAGACCAGCACGCCGTCGTCATTGAAGTAGTAGAACTCCTTGCGCTCGCCCTTGGGCTGCTGGCCGGTCAGGTAGGGCAACTGGTTGTAGCCGTCCAGATGCACCTTGAAGCTGGTGCCGCCGGACGTCGGCGCCCAGCCCTTGAGCAGTTTGTCTTTCACGTCGGTTTCGCCAGCCGCCGCGAGCAGGGTCGGGAACCAGTCCATGCCCGAGAACAGCTCGTTGGAGACCTCACCCGGCTTGATCTTGCCCGGCCAGCGAATCATCGCCGGTACGCGATACGCACCTTCCCAGTTGGAGTTCTTCTCGTTGCGGAACGGCGTGGTCGCCGCGTCCGGCCAGGAGAACTGGTTCGGGCCGTTGTCGGTGGTGTAGACGATGATCGTGTTGTCGGCGATTTTCAGGTCGTCGATGGTTTTCAGCAGTTTGCCGACGTCGGCGTCGTGCTCGAGCATGCCGTCGGCGTATTCGTTGCCGGGCATGCCGCTCTGGCCCTTCATCGAATCACGTACGTGGGTGAACACGTGCATGCGCGTGGTGTTCATCCAGACGAAGAACGGCTTGTCGGCCTTGGCCTGCTTCTCGATGAACGCCTGTGCGGCGGCGGTGGTTTCGTCGTCGATGGTTTCCATGCGCTTGGTGGTCAGCGCACCAGTGTCTTCGATCTTGCCGTCGGCGAAGCTGTGGATCACCCCGCGTGGCGAGTTGGCCTTGACGAAGGCGGCGTCGTCTTTCGGCCAGTACGGACGTTCCGGCTCTTCCTCGGCGTTGAGGTGGTAGAGGTTGCCGAAGAACTCGTCGAAACCGTGATTGGTCGGCAGGTATTCGTCGCGGTCACCGAGGTGGTTCTTGCCGAATTGCCCGGTGGCATAACCCAGGCCCTTGAGCGCCTGGGCGATGGTGATGTCGCGTTTCTGCAGGCCGACCGGTGCGCCCGGAATGCCGACTTTCGACAGGCCCGTACGCAATGGCGTCTGGCCGGTGATGAACGAGGATCGACCGGCGGTGCAGCTGTTCTCCGCGTAGTAGTCGGTGAACATCATGCCTTCTTTGGCAATCCGGTCGATGTTCGGGGTCTTGTAGCCGACCACGCCCATGGAATAGGCGCTGATATTGGTCTGGCCGATGTCATCACCAAAGATGACGAGAATGTTGGGTTTCTCAGCCGCTGTGGCGGTTGCCGACAGCGCCATCACCGAGGTTGCCACCAGGGCGAGTTTCGGTAGCCACTTGCGTATGCGAGTCATCTGACTTGCTCCTTATCGCGGGGGTCGTTGTTGCGACTTACGTTTCTTGCAGTCCTGCATCACGCTTTTTCTTATTGCACCTGCCCGGTTGCCGGTGGATCGAACGGGTAGATCCGGCGCCACTCGGTCGCCATGTCCACCACGGTCCAGCCACGGGAATTCGCTTCGTCGAGGGCTTTGTCGAGTCGCCCGATATCGGATTTTCGGTCATAGGCCCACTCGCGCTTCGCATCGGTGTGGTGCACCAGCCCCATGAAACGTTTGCCGGGGCCGGCGGCGGTCCACTGCAGCATTTGCAGGTCGCCGTCGGAGTTGCCGAACGCGAGAATCGGTCGTTTGCCAATGACGGCGTCGATACTTTCCGGTTTGCCCGGGCCGTCATCGTTGTGCGCCAGTTTCTGCGTGCGCAGGATCGAGGCCTTGCCGTCCTTGAACTGGAACGCGGTGACGAATGTGGTGCCGATCACCTGTTCCGGCGGGATGCCGTAGACCTTCTCGGCGAAGGCACGCATGAACGCGGTGTCACCACCGGAGACGATGTAGGTCTTGAAATCCTGGCTGCGCAGGTAGTCGAGCATTTCCAGCATCGGCTGGAAGATCATTTCGGTGTAGGGCTTGCCGGTTTTCGGGTGCCGGGCCTGACTCAGCCAGGTCTTGGCGTAGTCGTCGAAGGCCTCGGTGGTCATGCCGGTGTGGGTGGCGCCGAAGATTTTCAGAATGCCGTCCATGCCAGCGGCGGCCAGGGCCTTGTGGTCGTTTTCCAGCACCGCTTTGAACGGCTGGGTGGTTTGCCATTCCGGGTGCTGCGGCGCATTGCGCTTGACCTCGTCGAGGGCGAACAGCAACTCGAAATACATCGGCTGCTCGCTCCAGAGGGTGCCGTCGTTGTCGAACACGGCAATGCGCTCGGCGGGTTTGACGAAATCTTTGCCAGACTGGTCGGTGACGGCTTGCACAAACTCGATGATGTGTTTTTTGGCCGGGCCGTCGTTCCATGACGGCAGGGGTTCCGTGGCCTGGGCCAGCAGGGGTACGGCCAGCGCCAACCACAGTGCAAGGCTGAAACGTTGACGGTGCGGCGGCGGATTGGTCATGGGAATTCCCTTTCCTGAACGGGGTTGAGCGGGCGCAGGGCCGGAGCCGGTTTGTGCTGCTGTTGTGCGGCCTGACTGTGAAGCGTAGTCAACGATTGGCGCAGTTGAACGAGTGTTTGTTCAGGGTGCGGATCACGCCCGTAAAGGCCGCGCAACAGCCCTTGCAGACGCGGGCCGGCATTCACCAGTTGCAGCCCCAGGCGACTGCGACGCAGCCACAGGTACAGCGCACTCAATTGAGCCGGTCGGGCTTGCAGTTGCGGGCCGATTTGTTGCCAAGCGAAGTCCGGCGACCGTTCCCAGGCCAGTTGTCGCGCGTGTCTGCGGGCCTGCCATTGCCGATGAGCACGCAACAGGTGCGGGCGCAGCCAAAAACCGGCGCCGATGCACACCGCGAGCAGCGTCAGCCACAGCAGCCAATGCGTCGAGACGTGCAGCGTGTTGCGCCCGAGTTGTCTGAGGTCATCGCTGATCGCGAACACCGGTTTGTAGCGCGTGTCGGCCACGGCTTCGAACGTCACGGCGGGCACTTGCGCGGAGCGGGTCTGTCGGCTTTTCAAATCCCACCACTTCACGGCAATCGCCGGCAGGGTATACGCGCCAGCCTTGTCGATGCGGTAGGTCACCACGTCGATGCGCTGACCGCCGAGCACGCTGCCGCGCCCGTCATCCAGCGCGGTGATCTGTGGCGTCTGCGGATAGCGACTCAGCCCGGCGATGTCAGCCATTGACGGAGCGGGCAGGATCATCGCCAGCGCGCCATCGGCTTGCAGGGTCAATTGACGAGTGATGCTGTCGCCGACTTTCAACGGCGTAGTGGTGTTGATGACGCTTTGGCTCAAGCGCAGACCGCTGGCTACCAGTGGTGTTTCCCCGGGGTTGAAACCCGGCGGCTGAGCGGCGTTGAAGTGCAGCGGTTGGCTTTGCGCGCTGAGTGTTGTGGTGGCCTGACCCGGTGTCGCACTGACGGTCAGCGCCGGGATCTCGAAACCCTTGGCGACATTGGGGGTGATCAGGTAGCTGTAGCGCAAACCGCTGAACGATTGTCCGTCGATGGTTTGATTCAGGTGTTGCGCCTGACCATCGGGCGGCGTCACCAGAGCGCCGTCGAGTTTCAGCGCGGGCAGGGTGGCGGCGCTGGTGAACCAGGTGTCGGTGAGCACATCGACTTGCAGCTCCACCAGACCGCCGACCATGGCGCCTTCGGCGGGTTGCAGATGGGCCTGGATTTTCAGTTGGGGTTCGGCGGCAGAGGCATTCAGGCTGAGCAAGCTGGTCATGAGCAAGGTGCAGATTTTTTTGCTGGCAGATCTGGCCCCATCGCTGGCAAGCCAGCTCCCACAGGGACTGTCTGTGTTTTCGCCAATCGAGTTAACAGCGCAAAACCTTGTGGGAGCTGGCTTGCCAGCGATGAAGCCAACCCGGTTCATGGCCTGGCCCCCGCTTGATCCTGCAAACTGAATTTCTGCTTGAGAAACTTCGCCGGCGAAGTCGTCAGGTTCTGCAGCCACAGCGCATCGGACGCCGCCTGTTCGGTTTCGACCTTTTTGCTCTGGCCCTTGCCCGGCGCCTTGTCGAGCTTCACTTCATCGGGTTTGGTCTCAGGAGCATTTTTCGCGGCGCTGTCGGTGTCCTTGAGCAAGGCTTGCGCCAGCGCCAGGTTGGCCGTGGCTTCGGGGAACTGCGGTTGCCGCTGCAAGGCCTGGGTGTAAGCGGCAATCGCCTGATCGAACTTGAAGCGCCGCACGTAAATGTTGCCCAGATAAAACCAGGCTTGCGCGGTGTCCAGCCGGGCGAACGTCGCCAGGGCGAGGTCGTAGTCCGCCGCGTGATAGGCCGCCACGCCTTTCCAGTACGGATCGACAAACAACGCCGCCGCTTGGGGCCAGTGTTCATGCTCGACGGCCCAGCGCCCTTGCTGATCGCGGGTGAAGAAGGCATCGGTCAGCGCGTTGGCCTGCGCGGGTGCGGCGGGCCAGCCCAGGCCCACGGCGAGGAACAACACCGGCGCCCAGTTGACGCTCCAGCCCTTGCGCACACCGACCAGCGCCAGAACCAGCAGCGGCCAGCACAGCCAGTAACCGGCGTCTTTCCAGTGCAGTTCCTGCTGTTCGGCGCTGGCATTTTCGAAGTGTAGTTGGGCGTGCAGTTCGATCCAGTCCAGATCATCGTCGCCCAGCGTCAGGCTTCCCAGCGGCGCGTCGACGGCAGAGGCCAGTTGTTTGAGCGCTGCCGCATCGAAACTGCCGAGTACCGGGCGCCCGTTGCTGTCGACTGTCGGCTGCCCGCCAGCACCCTGAATCACGCCGCCGTCCTCGTTGCCGACCGCGAGCACCAGCACCTGCAATTGGCTGCCGTCGAGTTGTTTGCCGAGGTCATCGAGCTGCTTGGTGTCGGCACCGTCGGTGATCAGCAACAGGCTGCCCGGGGTTTTCTCGGCACTGAGCAGGCGTTTGGCCTGCTCGATGACGGCGCCAACGTCCTTGCCCGGTTTGTCGATCAGCCCGGTGCCCAGCGCCTGAATGAACGTGTCGAGCAGCGCCGGATCGTCGGTTGGCGGCAACACCAGGTGCGCGCTGCCGGCATAGGCGATCAGCGCCGTGCGCGCGCCGGCGCGACGCTGGATCAGGTCATGGAGTTTGTGTTTGACCGCTTGCAGGCGCGTCGGTGGTACGTCGTTGGCATCCATCGACGGCGACAGGTCCACGGCGACGATCAGCGGTGCGCGATTGTCCAGAAAGTCCGGGCGATCCTGCTCCCAGGTCGGCCCGGCGGCGGCGAGGGCGCCGAGTATCAGCAGCGCGCATAGCCAATGCACCGGGCGCAGGCGCTGGTGATCCTGCGGGTTGACCAGCAGATGCGGCAGCAAGTGTGCGGCGATGTTGCCGCGCAGCCGCCGTTGCAAGTCGCGGCTGCGACTCCAGATCAGCGGCAACAGCGCCGCAAACAGCGTTAGCAGCAGCCACAGCGGACGCAAAAAGTGGAAGTCGCTGAGGTTGATCTCCATCTCAGGCCTCCTGCCGCTGGCGGGTTATTGCCAGTCGCGGGCGCAGCAGCGCGCCGAGGTGATAAAGGGTCAGCAGAATCAGGGCGGCGCCCAGCGGCCAGTAGAACAACTCGCGCTGTGGCTGATGGCTGAGGCTTTTCACTTGATGTGGCGTAAGACGGTCGAGGGTGCTGTAGACCTGATCCAGCGCCGTGCGGTCTTCGGCGCGGAAGAACTGGCCGCCGGTGGTTTCGGCGATTTGTTGCAGCCCATGCAGATTGACCTGCGCCTCGCCGGAGGCCGTCGGGTCGCCGATGCCGATGGTGTGAATCACCACACCTTTGTTGGCGGCCATTTCTGCGGCGTGATCGGGGGTGATCGCGCTGCTGGTGTCGTTGCCGTCGGTGAGCAGGATCAGCACTTTCTGCTGTTCGTGGGCCTGGTCCAGCAGCTTCAGACTCAAACCGATGGCATCACCGATGGCGGTGTTCGGCCCGGCCATGCCGATGCCGGTGTCGGCCAGCAACAGCGACAGGCTGGCGTGATCCAGGGTCAGCGGCGCCTGCGGGTAAGCGCCGCTGCCGAACACGATCAGGCCGATGCGGTCGTCCTTGCGCTTGTCGATGAAGTTTTGCACCACCTCTTTGACGGCGGCGAGGCGATTGATTTTCTGGCCGCTGGCGTTGGTGAAATCTTCGGTTTCCATCGATTGCGAGATGTCGATGGCGAGCATCAGGTCGCGCACCGGTTGCTGGCGTTCGATGGGTTTTTCGACGAACACCGGGCGTGCGGCGGCAAGCAGCACCAGCGTCCAGACCAGCAGGTTCAGCAGCAATTGCCAGTGGTTGTGGCGATTGCCGACCCGGCTCGGCGCTTCCCCGACCGCACGACTCATGGCGGCGAAAAACGGCACGCGCACGGCGCTGCGCGCTTCCAGATATGCAGGCAGGTAACGGTAGGCCAGCCACGGCAGCGGCAGCAGAAGCAACAGCCACGGGTAATCAAGCTGCCACATGATGATGCTCCACCCAGTGTTGGCAGGTGTCGAACAGCGCCTGGCGCTGCTCGGCGGGGAGGGCGCGCAGGGTGGCGTCGGGGGCGTAGGCGAGTTGGGCGAGTTGTGCGCTGAAGTCGTCGGGCAGCCTGGTTTTACTGTGCTGCTGCAAAAAGGCCTGCCACTCCGATCTCCCCATCGCCGCCACCCCTGTAGGAGCTGCCGAAGGCTGCGATCTTTTGATTTTGCCTTTAAACAACAAGATCAAAAGATCGCAGCCTTCGGCAGCTCCTACAGGGCGGTGTTTCAGGGGCATCGACAGGGCCACACGCTTGAGCAGTTCGGGCAGTTCGCGCAGGGCATTGAGGTCATCGCTGCGTCCGCGCAACTGCGCCAATCGCACCAATGCTTCGCGCCGGTACTGATCCCGTCGCCATTGCACATAACTCCGTACACCCACCAGCAATGCCACCGCAACCAGCAGCGCGAGCAACAGCCACCAACCCCAGGTCTGCGGCGTATAACTGACCGGCGCGGGCAGGCTCAGCTCCTTGAGCTGGCTGATGTCGGGAATCGTCGGGTTCATCGTCGCGGGCCGGCAGACTTGCCAAGCTCGGCGCGCAATTGCGCGTGGGCTTCTTCGGCGGTGCTGAACATCATCAGCGGCACCTGACTGCGACGCAGCAGGGTGGCGACGTCCTTGAGCCGGCCGCCGAGGTAATCGCCCAATGGCTGATGCACGCTGCGTTTTTCGACCGCCAGCTCCACCTGCAACTGGCCCTGGGTGATCAGCAGTCGCCCGTTGCTCGGCAGTTTCATGGCCAACGGGTCGTAGATCTGCAGGGCGATCACATCGTTGTGAGCGCGCAGTTGGCGCATCAGTTGCAAAGTGCGTTCGCCGGCGCCTGCGAAATCACTGATGATGCAGATCAAATGGTCGTGCCCGGCCAGTGCCAGGCAGCGCTGCAAGGCTTTATCCAGTTGATCCTCGTCTTCAGCGTCGGGGTTGCCCGCGTTCAGCGCCTGATTCTGCTGCACCACGCGGTTGAGCAGGGCTTCGACCCGTTTGCGGCTGCGCAACGGCGCAATGCAGTCGATGCGTTGATCGTTGAACACCAGCCCGCCGACCCGGTCGCCGGCGTTGAACACCATCCACGCCGCCAGTGCAGCGAGTTCGGCGGCGAGGGCGGATTTGAAGCTGCGCTGCGAGCCGAAGAACATCGACATGCGCTGATCGACCACGATCAGCGCCGGGCGATCGCGCTCTTCGGTGAAGGTGCGTACCACCGGTTTGCCGGTGCGCAGCGAAGCACGCCAGTCCAGATGCCGCAAATCGTCACCGGGCTGATAGCGGCGCAACTCATCGAAGTTCAAGCCACGGCCCCGCAGGCGCGAGGCATGGTTGCCGGCGAGGATGCTGCCCTGGGGCTGGCGCGCGAGAAAGCTCAGGTCACGGGCCTTGAACTCCAGCGCCATCAATTGCGCCAGAGACACATAGACCAGCCCGTCAGTGTTCATGCCGGAATCGCCACTTTGTCCAGCAAGCGGTCCAGCACCTGATCAGCCGTCACTCCATCGGCAACGGCGTCGTAGCTCAGTTGCAGGCGATGGCGCAGCACCGGGTGCACCACCGCGCGCACGTTGTCCGGCGAGACGAAATCCTGACCCTGCAACCACGCATCCGCGCGGGCGCAACGATCCAGACCGATGCCGCCCCGAGGGCTGGCGCCGAGGCTGATCCAGCGTCCGAGGTCTTCGTCGTAGTCGGCCGGGTGGCGGGTGGCGTTGATCAGGTCGATCAGGTAACGGTCGATGGCGGGAGACACATGCACCGCACTGACTTCCTTGCGCGCGGCGAAGATCACGTCCTGGGAAAGACTGAAACCCTTGCCCGGCGCGGTGTTCGCACCCTGGGCGAACTCTTCGGCGCGCAACAGGCGTAGCACCTGGCTTTCGTTGTCGGCGCTGGGGTAATCGAGCAGCACCTTCATCAGGAACCGGTCCATTTGCGCTTCCGGCAACGGATAAGTGCCTTCCTGCTCGATCGGGTTTTGCGTGGCGACCACGATGAACAGTTCCGGTAATGCATGGCTGGTGCCGGCCACAGTGATCTGCCGTTCTTCCATGGCTTCCAGCAACGCGGCCTGAACCTTGGCCGGGGCGCGGTTGATTTCGTCGGCGAGGATCAGGTTGCCGAACAGCGGCCCTTGCTGGAAACGGATTTCGTTCTGCCCGGCCACCTGATGCAGGACCTCGGCGCCGGTGATGTCCGAGGGCAGCAGGTCCGGGGTGAACTGGATGCGGCTCATCTTTGCTTCCAGATGCGTGGCCAGTGCCTTGACCGTGCGCGTCTTGGCCAGCCCCGGCAGGCTCTCCAGCAGCAGGTGCCCGTTGGCCAGCAGCCCGACGAGGATCTGGCGGATCACCTGATCCTGGCCGAGCACCGACTCGGCGATGCTCGCTTGCAGGGCGTTAAGGTCGGTGAGAGCTGTCATGGCGTGTGCTTCCTTTCTCAGAACATGAACGTCGGAATGACCGGGATGAACGACAGCCGGAAATTCCAGCGGCTACTGATCAGGTCGTCAGGGTGAATTGCCGAGTACTGGAGCTCGCCGGAGATACGCACCGGCAATTTGCCGACATTGAAAATCCGCCCGGCGCCGAGGCCGATGGGGAAGGTGACCTTGTTGCCGCCCTCGGCCTTCCAGTTGACGGTGACGTTGGGGGTCATGCCGATCCGCCATTGCTCCGGCCCGGGAATCGCCCGCTGGATGAAGTACTGCACGTTGGTCAGGCTGACGTCCTTGCGCTGGCTGTCGCCGGCCACCGACCACCAGTGCTGCGGAAATACGCCCAGGGTCCAGTCGGGGCCAAGGTAGGCGGCGACGAACGCCGGGCCGAGGGAATATTTGCCGGTGCCGAGTACGTCGTGTTCGGCGGTGGGGAACATCGCGGTCGGGCCGAAGCCCCAGACCATTTTGCCGCCGCCCTCGAAACGGATCGGCTCCTTGGGCGAGAACACGCCGACGTAGGCCAGATCGCCGAAACCGCTGGTGCGGTCGAACGGATCCTGAATCACCGAGGCGAAATCGCCGCGATCGTGCAGCAGTTCATTCGGCCCCATGCCGATCAGGTTGCCGGCCTTGCGGTTGACCGGCGCGCTGACGTAACTCACCGGCAAACGGTTGATCAGGTTCCAGTCTTCGCCAATGGAAATCGGGAAGGTCGGCATGAAGCTGTACTTGCCGAGCATCCGCGTGCCGTTGCTGTGCGGGCCTTTGAGCGCGGTGTAATCGTACTGGTTGAACAGCAGCACCAGATTGCCCACCGGGTTGTCCATCAGTTTGGCGATCTGTTCGGTGGAGGGATCGCAGCCGGCGGCGACGACTTTTTTCAGGTCGATGTCGAAGTCCTGTTGCAGGCGCTGGCAGGTTTCGGGATCGCCCTTCTGGACGGTTGCTGGCGGTGTTTTGCCAAGGGTCGGCAGGTCTTGCGCTGCACAGGCCAGGCTGCTGAAAAGCAGACCGCAAGCGAGGCTGCTGTTGATCAAGGAAACAGGCGACTGATACGACGCCATCGCGAGCAGGCTCGCTCCTACAGGGGGTGTGTTCAGGGTTGTGGTGGCTGGGCGGGCCTCTTCGCGGGCAAGCCCGCTCCCACAGGGGATTTTCGCTGCACACGAACTCCATGTGGGAGCGAGCCTGCTCGCGAAGGCCACACCTCGGTTCCCAACCTGTAAATCAGCCATCCCTGGCTCCTTCTAGAAAAATGCCAGGGTCATGTTGACGCCGAAGCCGTTGCCTTCAGGTCGGTTCTTGGTGTCGAACTCCGGCACCCAGCGCGCGCTGATGTTGGCCTGGGCATCAGCGAACTTGCCGGCCCAGCCGACCACGGGGCCGGCGCCGACCGAACGGCCACGGAAGCCATTCAGCGTATCGGCGGTCTGGCCCTTGTCATCGGTGACCTGCTGGATATAACCGGCCGCCAGACCGGCGCTCCAGCCACTGCCGAACCCGTGGGTCCACAACGCGTCGAGGGTGAAGATATTGCCGTTGCGATAATCGGTGGTGGTGTTTTCGGTGTAGAACTCCAGGCCACTGGACAGGGTGAATTCGCCACCCTTGCCGTCCAGATGGGTGAAGGCCACGGTGGGCATGAACGTGTAATTGTTCTGGCCCGGATTGGCCAGGCGATTGTCGTTGTAGGCGCCGGTGGGAACGTAGATCGGCAGGGAAAACGCGATGTGGTTGAGTTCATCGAAGTGATAACCGGCGGCAATCGGCGTGACCAGTGCGTCGGCAAACTGCGTGCCGGAGTCGCTGGTGCCAAGGGTGCGTCCGCGTGGGCCGGTGATGGCGGCATCGATGTCGGTGTACTGCAACGGAATGCCGATCGCCGAGGCGAAATTCCACGGGCCTTTACCGGTGTCCCAGATGTGCGTCAGGTTGGTCATGGTGTAGGAGACTTTCATGTCGATCCCGGCGCTGACCTCGCCGGAAATCGGCGCGCCGCGACTGCCCTTGAGCGATCCGTCGTACCAGATGCTGGTGACCGAGACTACCCAGCCCGGTTCCGGCGGGATGATCCCGGCGTTGGAATACACCTGTTGCCCGGTAATCGGCCGGCCGACCCCGCCTTCGGCTGCATGGAGTTGAGCACTGCCGATCATGCACAGCGCCAGCAGTGGACGCACAACGTAAGGCTTGACCATCACTGGCTCCGTTTATTGTTTTGAGTTGACCGGGGTGAGTGGCGGCATTTTCCATTCGCCGCTGGCCACTTCCGGTTTCGGCAGGTACAGACGCAATACGCCGTAGAACGGCCCGTTCGGTGCCGGCAGCCAGTTGGCCTGCTTGTCCTTGCCGGGGTTGTCGTGCTGCACGTAGAGGGTCAGACCGCCATCGGCATCGAGCTTCAAGTCCGGCAGCATCCGCGAATTGATCAGGTAGCGATCGAGCGGGTTGGCCACCAGCAATTTGCTCTTGCCGTCGTACATGGTCAGCGACCAGAAGGCGTCGGCCGGGGGCAGGGCGCCCTTGTCGAAATGCAGGGTGTAGTCATGTTTCGCCGCGTCGGCCGGTTGACCGTCCTTGTCGACGAAGTAGCCGAAGTAGTTCGCCTCTTCGGCGGAGTTGCCGAAGATGCCCATGTTGGCGCCGGCGTAGCGATACAGGTAATTGCCCTTGAGGTGGTCGCGGGTGCCGAACAGATCACCGCTGCTGATTTCGTGGGTGTCGACCTTGTCTTTCTTGAACGCGGCGAATTCCGCCTTCGCGTCACTGATGCCGTCTTCCAGGGCCTTGCGCTGCTCGGCACTGAGCTTGCTCAGGTCGAACGGCTGGCCGCCACCGATGCCGATTTTGGCAAAGCGCGCCAGCAGGTCTTTTTCAACGTCCTGCGGCGGGGTGAAGGCCAGCATGAAATTCAAATAGCGGAACAGGTCCGGGGTTTCGCTCATGGTCGGCGTGGGTTTCGGCCAGCTGACTTTCGGTGCCGGCGCCGGGGCTTTCTGTTTGAGGTAATGGCTCAACGGCTCGACCTTGTAGCCTTTCTGGATCTGCCTGACCTTGCCCAGATCCTTCTCGTCGAACAGCTGCGTGCGGTACAGCGCGTAGGCGATGTTGCTTTCGCTGCGCAGCAGGCGGTCGATATTGACCGGTTGCTGCCCCTGCCAGTCAGGCCCGGCGATCATGAAGTGGCCGCCGTTGTTGCCGGTGCTGCGGGTGCCCAGGTAGGCGAAGTTCTGCGTGTAGGCGTCGATCAGTTGCACCGAGTAGTAACGGTGCTCTTCGATCGGTGGCAAGGTGAGGATCAGCGGCTCGCTGCGCAGGTCCATCCAGACGAACGAGTAGGGCGTGTCGGCGTTCGGCGTGACGAAAGCGGTGTCCTTGGCGGTGAAGGCCTTTGCGGTGTTGCCGATCTGGTTGAACGATGCCTTGAAGTTCGGGCTCTTGCTGTCCACGGCCTGGGTGTACAGGGTCTTGTACATTTCCACTATCGGGAAGCCATAGAGGTAGGCGTCCTTGGCAATGCCCCGGGCTTCTTCGGGGCTGGCGCTGAAACCCTGAGCGCCGACGCCGCAGCTGGCGAACAGGGTCATCAGGCTGAAACCGGCCGCGCGCAAAGCAATGTGCATGGGTATTTCCTTATTTTCCGAACGTCACGTTGATCCCGGCGAACAGGGTGAATTGCGGCACGCCGTCGCCTTTGCGTTCGACCGTCCACTGCGGTTCGAGGAAGGCGTTGAGAATGTTGCTGCCAGACTTCCAGACCTTGCCCGCACCCAGGCCGATCGGGATGTAATGGGTGTTGTTCTTCAAGTCGAAGGTCCAGGTGCCGGTGGAGCGCAGATACCAGCCTTTTTCCAGGTTATGGATGATGAAGGGCTGCATGGTTGCGGTTTCGACGTGCGCGCGGTCGTGGTCGCCGGCGAACGAACTCTGGTACTGCACCAGCGCCCCGAGCAGGCCGCGCGGTGACGAATCAATCGCCACGGCAGCCAGACCGGCCTGCCATTTGCCGGTGCCCAGTTCGTCCTCGGCAGCCGTCGGCGCGGTGATCTGCGGGCCGATACCCAACTGCACGCCTTCAGTCTTGAGCAGGAAGATGTCGAACAGATTGAGATCGCCGATGCCGGTGCTGTAGCCGCCGTGCGGATCAGGGCGAGTGCTGATCGGCATGGTTGCGCGCAGCAACTGCGGCACGCCGATGAGGTCATTGGGCGCAATCGGCAAGGTGCCGCGCAGCAAGGCATCGTTGGTGTGCAGGTTGCTGTCGAACAGCTTGGGCGTGTAGTAATCCTGCAGATTGGCGCCGGGCGCCAGGTTCAGCGGGTTGTTACTTTTGTTGGCCTCTTCGGCGTTATTCGCCAGAGCACAAAACACAGGCGCCAGCGAACTCGCCAGCAGCAAGGCGCGAATCCCCGATTTCTTTGACATGGTCCCCGTTTCCCTGGTGGCTACTGCATGGACGACCCGGCACTTCTCGGCCGTTGGCCGTAATTCCTTTCTTATCAAGCCTGTAGGACACGTCTGATTGACGCTAGCAGCTAATCGGGAGTTAGCCAGTCGAATGGATTAATTCTTTGGTTTTGTGTACAGAATCACATTGAGCGCAAAACCTTCGCCCCCGTAGGAGCTGCCGAAGGCTGCGATCTTTTGATCTGGCTTTTAAAAACCAAAGTCAAAAGATCGCAGCCTTCGGCAGCTCCTACAGGGGCGGGGGTTAGCCGTTTTTCTTTGCTTGCTCGCGGATCCGTTCTTCCTGCGCTCGTGCTTCGGGGGTGAATTCGGCGCCGAAATCCTCGGCGGAGAAGATCTGCCGGATTTCGATATCGGAGTCGCCCGGCATCGGGTTCGGGCAGCGCTTGACCCACTCGATGGCTTCTTCCTTCGACTTCACTTCCCAGATCCAGTAACCGGCCACCAGCTCTTTCGTTTCAATGAACGGGCCGTCGACGACCGTGCGCTTGTCGCCGGAAAAATGCACGCGGGCGCCTTTGCTGCTGGGGTGCAGGCCGTCGGCGTCGATGAGGATGCCGGCCTTGACCAGTTCTTCGTTGAAATTGCCCATGGCGGTAATCAGCTCTTCACTGGGCATGATGCCGGCTTCGGAGTCGGCGCTGGCTTTGACAAGGATCATGAATCGCATGATGGTTTCTCCAGGGAATGGGGTTGATTCACTGCTTAGTCGAACGAGCGCCTCACGAATCGACAGGTCTCTGAATAAAAGATGCATCCCGGCGTTTTAACAACCGCAACCCGACACACTGCAACTGCGAATGTAGGAGCTGCCGCAGGCTGCGATCTTTTGATTTTGCTCTTTAAGGTCAAAGTCAAAAGATCGCAGCCTGCGGCAGCTCCTACGGGGGAGGTGGGTTGTATACAATTTTTTGCGCAGGCCCCTGACAATTTTCAGTCAGGGCATAGGTCGTCAGACAATTTCGTGGTTAACTTCGGCCTCTTGCATGCTCAATAACCACGTTCAGAAGGACTAAAGTCATGGCTCAAGTCACCCTCAAGGGCAACCCGGTTCAAGTCAACGGCCAGTTGCCACAAGCCGGTTCCAAGGCGCCAGCCTTTTCCCTGGTTGCCGGCAATCTGTCCGACGTCACGCTGAAAGACTTTGCCGGCAAGCGCAAAGTGCTGAACATCTTCCCAAGCGTCGACACCCCGACCTGCGCCACCTCGGTGCGCAAGTTCAACGCTCAGGCCAACGAACTGAACAACACCGTGGTGCTGTGCATCTCGGCTGACCTGCCATTCGCTCAGGCCCGTTTCTGCGGCGCCGAAGGTCTGGAAAACGTGCAGAACCTGTCGACCCTGCGTGGCGCCGAGTTCATCGAAAACTACGGCGTAGCCATTGCCGACGGCCCGCTCAAAGGCCTGACCGCCCGCGCCGTGGTAGTTCTGGACGAGAACGACAACGTGCTGCACAGCGAGCTGGTCAAGGAAATCGCTGAAGAGCCGAACTACGACGCAGCACTCGCCGTTCTGAAATAAGCGCTTTTACAATTGTTAACGGCCTGGCCCTGTCCAGGCCGTTTTCATTTGTGTATCAGTGTTTTGCCTCACACCTTGAAACGTAAGTTGAAGGTAAATTGCCGGTAAAGCTGCTTTGCTTAAATCCGATCAGTGCTTATCGTTCAGCCTCCCGTAAAAGAAGCCCACGCGCCCAATGGTTAATCAATCCATGCAATCGTCCCCTCGCAACTCCCGTCGCTGGCTGATCAGCCTGCTCGTCCTGTTGGTCATCGCCGTCCTGTGCTGGAAATTCTGGCCTGCCGGTTCGGCCCACAAGGAGGGTACCGACAAGGCCGCGAACGGCCACGCCGGACGTTCGGGGATGATGCGGCCGGGCTTCGGTGGCGCGGCCGGGCCGATTCCGGTGCGGGTGGCGCCGGCGGTCACGGGTGACTTCCCGCTGTATTACAAGGCGCTGGGCACGGTAACCGCGCTCAACACCATCAATGTGCGCAGCCGGGTCGGCGGCGAGCTGGTCAAGATCAACTTCGAGGAAGGGCAGATGGTCAAGGCTGGCGACCTGCTGGCAGAGATCGATCCGCGCCCGTACCAGAACGCCTTGCTCCAGGCTGAGGGCACCTTGCTGCAGAATCAGGCGCAGCTGAAAAACGCTCAGGTCGATGTCGAGCGTTATCGTGGCCTGTTCAAGGAAGACAGTATCGCCAAGCAGACCCTGGACACCGCCGAAGCGCTGGTGGGCCAGTACCTGGGCACGGTCAAGACCAATCAGGCGGCGGTCAATGACGCCAAACTCAATCTCGAATTCACCAAGATCCGCGCACCGATTGCCGGTCGTGTCGGTCTGCGTCAGGTCGACGTCGGCAACCTTGTCGCCGCCAACGACACCACCTTCCTCGCGGTAATCACCCAGACCCAACCGATCAGCGTGGTCTTCACCCTGCCGGAAAACAGCCTCGAAACCGTACTTGCCCGCTACCACAGTGGCGCGAAACTGCCGGCCGAAGCGTGGGATCGCGGCGACACGAAAATCCAGGCCAGCGGCGTGCTGCAAAGCCTCGACAACCAGATCGACGTCGCCACCGGTACGCTGAAATTCAAGGCCCGTTACGAAAACCGCGACCAGTCGCTGTTCCCCAATCAGTTCGTCAATGTGCACCTGCTGGCCGACACCCTGAAAGGCGTGGTGCTGGCACCGTCGGCGGCGATTCAGTTCGGCACCAACGGTACCTTCGTTTATGCATTGGACGGCGACAAGAAAGTCACCATCCGCCAACTGAAGATCGGCGCCAGTGACGGCACCAACACCGTGATCACCGAAGGCCTCGCTGCAGGAGATCGCGTGGTGCTGGAAGGCACCGACCGCCTCAAAGAAGGCAGCGAAGTGGAAGTGGTCAACGACAGCAATGACGTGCCGACCACCCCGACCGGCCACCTGCAGGGCAAACCCGCCGCCAGTGCGCCGGACGCCGCCGCGGCTGACAAGGCCAAGAAGGGCGCATGAACATTTCGCGGCTGTTCATTCTCCGTCCGGTAGCCACCACCCTGAGCATGCTGGCCATTGTTCTGGCCGGCCTGATTGCCTATCGCCTGCTGCCGGTCTCAGCCTTGCCGCAGGTCGATTATCCGACCATTCGCGTCATGACCCTGTATCCCGGCGCCAGTCCGGACGTGATGACCAGTGCCGTCACCGCACCGCTCGAACGTCAGTTCGGGCAGATGCCGGGCCTGACGCAAATGGCCTCGACCAGTTCCGGCGGCGCTTCGGTGCTGACCCTGCGCTTCAGCCTCGACATCAACATGGACGTCGCCGAACAGCAGGTGCAGGCCGCGATCAACGCTGCGACCAATCTGCTGCCGACCGACTTGCCGGCGCCGCCGGTGTACAACAAGGTCAACCCGGCGGACACCCCGGTGCTGACCCTGGCGATCACCTCGAAAACCATGCTCCTGCCCAAACTCAATGATTTGGTCGATACGCGCATGGCGCAGAAGATCGCGCAGATCAGCGGCGTCGGCATGGTCAGCATTGCCGGCGGCCAGCGGCAGGCGGTGCGGATCAAGGTCAACCCGGAAGCCCTCGCGGCGAACAGCCTGAACCTGGAAGACGTGCGCACCCTGATCGGCGCGTCCAACGTCAACCAGCCGAAAGGTAACTTCGACGGCCCGACCCGGGTCTCGATGCTCGATGCCAACGATCAGCTGACGTCGCCCAAGGACTACGCCAACCTGATCCTTGCCTACAAGAACGGCGCGCCGCTGCGCCTGAAGGATGTCGCGGAAATCGTCGACGGCGCCGAGAACGAACGCCTGGCGGCGTGGGCCAACCAGAATCAGGCAGTGCTGCTCAATATCCAGCGTCAGCCGGGTGCCAACGTGATCGAGGTAGTCGACCGGATCAAGGCACTGCTGCCGAGCATCACCGACAACCTGCCGGCCGGCCTCGACGTTACCGTGCTCACCGACCGCACCCAGACCATCCGCGCCTCGGTCACCGACGTACAACACGAACTGCTGATCGCCATTGCGTTGGTGGTGATGGTGACGTTCCTGTTTCTGCGGCGTGCCAGCGCGACGATCATCCCGTCGGTGGCGGTGCCGCTGTCGCTGATCGGAACGTTTGGCGTGATGTACCTGGCCGGCTTCTCGGTCAACAACCTGACTTTGATGGCGCTGACCATCGCCACCGGTTTCGTGGTCGACGATGCGATCGTGATGCTGGAGAACATCGCGCGTTTCATCGAGGAGGGTGACAGCCCGATGCAGGCGGCGCTCAAAGGCGCGAAGCAGATCGGCTTCACCCTGATTTCCCTGACCCTGTCGCTGATCGCGGTCCTGATTCCGCTGCTGTTCATGGCTGACGTCGTCGGGCGGCTGTTCCGCGAGTTCGCCATCACCCTGGCGGTGGCGATCCTGATTTCGCTGGTGGTTTCGCTGACGCTGACCCCGATGATGTGCGCGCGCTTGCTCAAACGCGAGCCGGAAGCCGACGAACAGGGCCGCTTCTACCGGGCCAGCGGCGCCTTCATCGACTGGATGATTGCCGCCTACGGACGCAAGTTGCAGTGGGTCCTCAAACATCAGCCGCTGACCCTGTTGGTCGCCATCGGTACGCTGGCATTGACCGTGTTCCTCTATATGGTGGTGCCCAAGGGCTTCTTCCCGGTGCAGGACACCGGGGTGATCCAGGGCATTTCCGAGGCGCCGCAGTCGATTTCCTTCGCGGCCATGGGCGAGCGTCAGCAGGCGCTGGCCAAGGTGATTCTCGAGGATCCGGCGGTTGAAAGCCTGTCGTCCTACATCGGTGTCGATGGCGACAACGCCACGCTCAACAGCGGTCGCCTGCTGATCAACCTCAAGCCCCACGGCCAGCGTGACCTGAGCGCCACCGAGGTGATCGCGCGCCTGCAACCGCAACTGGACAAACTGGTCGGTATTCGCCTGTTCATGCAGCCGGTGCAGGATCTGACCATCGAGGATCGGGTCAGCCGTACCCAGTACCAGTTCAGCATGTCCTCACCGGATGCCGAGTTGCTCAGCCAGTGGAGCGGGCGTCTGGTCGAGGCGCTGGCCCAGCGCCCGGAACTGACCGACGTTGCCAGCGACTTGCAGGACAAGGGCTTGCAGGTCTATCTGGTGATCGACCGCGATGCGGCGTCGCGCCTCGGTGTTTCGGTGCAGAACATCACCGATGCGCTGTATGACGCCTTCGGTCAGCGGCAGATTTCCACCATTTACACCCAGGCCAGCCAGTACCGCGTGGTGCTGCAAGCGCAGGCCGGGGAGAAGATCGGGCCGGCGGCGCTGGACCAGATTCACGTCAAGACTACCGATGGCGCGCAGGTGCGCCTGTCGAGTCTGGCGCATGTCGAGGAGCGTCAGGCGCAATTGGCGATCACCCACATCGGCCAGTTCCCGGCAGTGATGATGTCGTTCAACCTCGCGCCCGGCGTGGCGCTGGGGCATGCGGTGGATATCATCGATCAGGTGCAAAAGGACATCGGCATGCCGATTGGCGTGCAGACCCAGTTTCAGGGTGCGGCCGAAGCGTTTCAGGCGTCGCTGTCGAGCACCTTGCTGCTGATTCTGGCGGCGGTGGTGACCATGTACATCGTGCTCGGCGTGCTCTACGAGAGTTACATCCACCCGATCACTATCCTGTCGACCCTGCCGTCGGCGGCGGTGGGTGCCTTGCTCGCGCTGCTGCTCAGCGGCAACGACCTGGGGATGATCGCCATCATCGGCATCATCCTGCTGATCGGTATCGTCAAGAAGAACGCGATCATGATGATCGACTTCGCCCTCGACGCCGAACGCACCCAGGGCATGGCGCCGGAGCAGGCGATCTATCAGGCGGCGCTGCTGCGTTTCCGGCCGATTCTGATGACCACGCTGGCGGCGTTGTTCGGCGCAGTGCCGCTGATGCTCGCCACCGGTTCCGGGGCTGAGCTGCGGCAGCCGCTGGGTCTGGTGATGGTCGGCGGTCTGCTGGTGAGCCAGGTGCTGACTTTGTTCACCACGCCGGTGATCTACCTGTATTTCGATCGCCTCGGTCGGCGCTTTGGCAAGACCGATGCCGAAGAGGTATCGGTATGACTGTCCGTACACAGACCTCCTGTGGGAGCGGGCTTGCTCGCGAAAGCGCTGGATCAGTCACCATCAATGTTGAATGTCAGACCGTATTCGCGAGCAAGCCCGCTCCCACAGGGGTACAGGGTGAATCCGGGGAATACGTTCAATGAACCTCTCCGGTCCTTTCATCAAGCGCCCGGTCGCGACCATGCTCCTGAGCCTGGCGATCATGCTGCTGGGCGGTGTCAGCTTCGGCCTGTTGCCGGTATCGCCGCTGCCGCAAATGGATTTCCCGGTGATCGTGGTCCAGGCCAGTCTGCCCGGTGCCAGCCCCGAAGTAATGGCGTCCACGGTGGCGACGCCGCTGGAGCGCTCGTTCGGCGCGATTGCCGGCGTCAACACCATGAGCAGCCGTTCCAGTCAGGGTTCGACCCGGGTCATTCTGCAATTTGACCTGGACCGCGACATCAACGGCGCGGCGCGTGAGGTGCAGGCGGCGATCAACGCTTCGCGCAACCTGTTGCCGAGCGGGATGCGCAGCATGCCGACCTACAAGAAGGTCAACCCGTCGCAGGCACCGATCATGGTGCTGTCGCTGACTTCGGACGTGCTGGAAAAAGGCCAGCTCTATGACCTGGCCTCGACCATCCTCTCGCAGAGCCTGTCCCAGGTGCAGGGTGTGGGTGAAGTGCAGATCGGCGGCAGCTCGCTGCCGGCGGTGCGCATCGAACTCGAACCGCAGGCGCTGAACCAGTACGGCGTGGCGCTTGACGATGTGCGCAAGACCATTGCCGGGGCCAATGTGCGCCGGCCCAAGGGTTCGGTCGAAGACGGCGAACGCCTGTGGCAGATCCAGGCCAACGACCAGTTGGAGAAGGCCAAGGATTACGAGTCGCTGATCATCCACTACAACAACGGCGCGGCGCTGCGCCTGAAGGACGTGGCCAAAGTCAGCGACGGCGTCGAAGACCGCTACAACAGCGGTTTCTTCAACGATGACGCAGCGGTGCTGCTGGTGATCAACCGTCAGGCCGGCGCCAACATCATCGAGACGGTCAACGAGATCAAGGCGCAGTTGCCGGCGTTGCAAGCGGTGCTGCCGGCCAGCGTCAAACTGAACCTGGCGATGGATCGCTCGCCAGTGATCAAGGCCACCCTGCACGAAGCGGAAATGACCCTGCTGATCGCCGTGGCGCTGGTGATTCTGGTGGTGTTCCTGTTTCTCGGGAATTTCCGCGCCTCGCTGATTCCGACACTGGCGGTGCCGGTGTCGCTGGTCGGCACCTTCGCGGTGATGTACCTCTATGGCTTCTCATTGAACAACCTGTCGCTGATGGCGTTGATTCTGGCCACCGGTCTGGTGGTGGACGATGCCATCGTGGTGCTGGAGAACATTTCCCGGCACATCGACGAAGGCGTCAAGCCGATGAAGGCTGCCTACCTCGGGGCCAAGGAAGTCGGTTTCACTTTGCTGTCGATGAACGTGTCGCTGGTGGCGGTGTTCCTGTCGATCCTGTTCATGGGCGGGATTGTCGAGAGCCTGTTCCGCGAGTTTTCCATCACGCTGGCGGCAGCCATCGTGGTGTCGCTGGTGGTCTCGCTGACGCTGACGCCGATGCTTTGCGCGCGCTGGCTCAAACCACACACGCCGGGCCAGGAAAACCGTCTGCAACGCTGGAGCCGCAAAACCAACGACTGGATGGTCGGCAAGTACGCCACCAGTCTCGACTGGGTGCTGCGTCATCGACGTCTGACCTTGCTCAGCCTGATCATCACGGTGGGCGTCAACGTCGCGCTGTATGTGGTGGTGCCGAAGACGTTCATGCCACAGCAGGACACCGGCCAGTTGATCGGTTTCGTGCGCGGCGACGATGGCCTGTCGTTCAGCGTGATGCAGCCGAAAATGGAAACCTTCCGCCGTGCCGTGCTCAAGGACGAGGCAGTCGAGAGTGTGGCCGGGTTCATCGGCGGCAACAACGGCACCAATAACGCTTTCATGCTGGTACGTTTGAAACCGATCAAGGAGCGCAATCTGTCGGCGCAGAAAGTCATCGAACGCCTGCGCAAGGAAATGCCCAAGGTGCCCGGCGCCCAGTTGATGCTGATGGCGGATCAGGACCTGCAGTTCGGTGGTGGCCGAGAGCAGACCACCTCGCAATACAGCTACATCCTGCAAAGCGGTGATCTGGGCGCATTGCGCGAGTGGTATCCGAAAGTGGTCACCGCGCTGCGTGCACTGCCCGAGCTGACCGCCATCGACGCCCGCGAAGGACGCGGCGCGCAACAAGTGACGCTGATTGTCGACCGCGATCAGGCCAAGCGCCTGGGTGTCGACATGAACATGGTCACGGCAGTGTTGAACAACGCCTACAGCCAGCGGCAGATTTCGACGATCTACGACAGCCTCAACCAGTATCAGGTGGTGATGGAGGTCAATCCGAAATACGCGCAGGACCCGGTGACGCTCAATCAGGTGCACGTGATTACCGCTGATGGCGCACGGATTCCGTTGTCGACCATCGCCCATTATGAAAACAGTCTGGAAGACGACCGCGTCAGCCACGAAGGCCAGTTCGCCTCGGAAAGCATTGCCTTCGACATGGCCGAAGGCGTGACGGTGGAGCAGGGCAGCGCCGCCATCGAGCGGGCGATTGCCAAAGTCGGCCTGCCGGAAGACGTGATCGCGAAAATGGCCGGCACCGCCGACGCCTTTGCCGCGACCCAGAAGAGCCAGCCGTTCATGATTCTCGGCGCGCTGCTGGCGGTGTATCTGGTGCTCGGCGTGCTGTATGAGAGCTACATTCACCCGCTGACCATTCTTTCCACCTTGCCCTCGGCCGGGGTCGGCGCGTTGCTGTCGATTTATGCGCTGGGCGGCGAGTTCAGCCTGATTTCGCTGCTCGGACTGTTCCTGCTGATCGGTGTGGTGAAGAAAAACGCGATCCTGATGATCGACCTGGCGCTGCAACTGGAACGCCATCAAGGCCTGTCGCCGCTGGAGTCGATCCGCAGCGCCTGCCTGCAGCGGCTGCGACCGATTCTGATGACCACGCTGGCGGCCATTCTAGGCGCCCTGCCGCTGTTGCTCAGCCGTGCCGAAGGCGCGGAAATGCGCCAGCCATTGGGCCTGACCATTATCGGCGGTCTGATCTTCAGCCAGGTTCTGACCCTTTACACCACCCCGGTGGTTTACCTCTATCTCGACAAGCTGCGCCACCGCTTCAACAAATGGCGTGGCGTGCGTACTGACGCCGCTCTGGAAACTCCGCTATGACTGACCGTTCGCTTCTCAATCTGGCCTCTGTGCGCGGCTCGCGTCTGCTGAGCCTCTCGCTGTGCGTGGCGATGCTCAGTGCCTGCGCCGTCGGGCCGGACTATCAGCGTCCGCAGACTGCTGAGATCGCGCAATACAAGGAAGCCAAGGGCTGGCGACAGGCCAACCCCAGTGATTCGCTGGCCCGTGGCGCCTGGTGGGAGCTGTATGGAGATCAGCAGCTCAACAGCCTGATCGAGAAACTCAACAGTGCCAACCAGACTGTCGCGCAATCCGAAGCCCAGTTCCGTCAGGCTCAGGCCCTGGTGCGCAGTGCCCGTGGGGCGTTTTACCCGAATGTGGACCTGAGCGTGGGCAAGACCCGTTCCAGCCAGGGCACCGGCAGCAGCAGTTCGAGCCTGAGCAGTTCGGCCAGCGGCATACGCGACACCTACAACGCGCAGTTGGGCGTGAGTTGGGAAGCGGATGTCTGGGGCAAGTTGCGTCGCGGGCTTGAGGCCAATGAAGCCAGCGCCCAGGCGAGCTTCGCCGATCTGGCGGCGATGCGCTTGAGCCAGCAGTCGGAGCTGGTGCAGAACTACCTGCAACTGCGGGTGATCGATCAGCAGAAACGCTTGCTTGAGGCCACCGTCGCGGCCTACGAGAAATCGCTGCAAATGACCCAGAACCAGTACCGCGCCGGGATCTCCGGACGCGATGCGGTGGCGCAGGCGTTAACCCAGTTGAAAAGTACCCAGGCCGATCTGGTCGATCTGATCTGGCAGCGTGCGCAGTTCGAAAACGCTATCGCCGTGCTCACCGGGCAAGCGCCGGCCGAGTTCAGCATCGCGGAAACACAGAACATTCCGAACCTGCCGCAGATCCCCCTGAGCCTGCCTTCGCAACTGCTGGAACGGCGCCCGGACATCGCTTCGGCAGAGCGCTCGGTGATCGCTGCCAACGCCAACATCGGTGTGGCGAAAGCGGCGTATTACCCGGATCTGACCTTGAGCATGAGCGGCGGCTACAGTAGCAGTACCTCGAAAAATCTTCTAACCCTGCCGAACCGGTTCTGGTCGGTCGGGCCGAAACTGGACTTGCCGATCTTCGACGGCGGGATCCGTTCGGCCGAAGTTGATCGCACCGAAGCGGTGTATGACCAGACCGTCGCCAAGTACCGCCAGACCGTGCTCGACGGTTTCCGTGAAGTAGAAAACTATCTGGTGCAACTGAAGGTATATGAGGACGAGGCGGCTGTGCGTCAGGAAGCACTGGATGCCGCGCGCGATTCCCTGCGCCTGACCCAGAACCAGTACAAGGCCGGGTTGATTGCCTACATCGATGTCGTCGTGGTTCAAGCCACGGCGCTGAGCAACGAGCGCACCGTGCTTGACATCCTGCAGAGTCGCCTCATTGCCAGCGTGCAATTGATTGCCGCGCTGGGCGGCGGGTGGGACGGTCAACTGGCTTCGGAATAATCCTGTAGGAGCTGCGGCACGCTGCGATCTTTTGACTTTGTTTTTTTGAAATGAAGATCAAAAGATCGCAGCGTGCCGCAGCTCCTACAGGTTGTGGTCGTTGTTCCAGAGCCTTGCAGAGTGATCAAACAAGCGTTTCATCGGGTTGATGGCAAAATGGTTACTTTGTCAGTGCGTTCTTCTGCGCAATCAGTACAATCGCCGCATTTGCCCGGCCGGGAACGGACGCAGTGCGGTGCGGGTGGTCACGAGAATCTTCATGCTCATCGGTAATTATTCCTTCACTCTGGTTTTCATTTCGTTGTGTGTGGCGATTCTGGCGTCGTACACGGCGCTTGATCTGACCGGGCGCATCGCCACTGCCCGTGGGCGGGCAGTGCATTTCTGGACGGCCGGCGGCGCATTGGCGATGGGCGTCGGTGTCTGGTCGATGCACTTCATCGGCATGCTCGCCTTCAAACTGCCCATCGACCTGGGTTACGACATACCGATCACCGCACTGTCATTGCTGATCGCCGTTTTATCCTGTGGTTTCGCCCTGTGGCTGGTCAGCCAGCCGAAACTGCCCATCCTGCAACTGGTATTTGGTGCACTGATCATGGGCTCCGGCATCAGCGCCATGCATTACACCGGCATGGCCGCCCTGCGCATGACACCCGGTATCGACTACGATCCGACGCTGTTCGCAAGTTCATTGCTGATTGCAGTCGGTGCTTCGGCAGCAGCGTTGTGGATAGCCTTTCGCCTGCGTCAGCATTCGCCCTACGTCGGGGTGATCCGTGGCGGCGCGGCGGTCATCATGGGTATCGCCATCGTCGGCATGCACTACACCGGCATGGCGGCAGCACAGTTTCCCGAGGGCAGTTTCTGCGGCGCCACGCTCAATGGCCTGCGCGGCAACGGCCTGGATGGTCTGGTGCTGATCACCACGTTGGCGGTGCTGTCGATTGCCTTGCTGACATCCATTCTCGATGCGCGCCTCGAAGCGCGCACTGCCGATCTGGCGAAGTCCCTGACCCTGGCCAATCGCGAGTTGACGCAACTGGCGCTGCACGACACGTTGACCGGCCTGCCGAACCGCATGCTGCTGGATGACCGGATCAATCAGGCGATGAAAAAGGTCGAGGAGCAGGGCGGCTGTTTTGCGCTGATGTTCATCGATCTGGATGGTTTCAAACCGGTCAACGATGCTTTTGGCCACCATATGGGTGATCAACTGCTGCGCGAGGTCGGGGTGCGTCTGCGTGAAGATCTGCGCAGTCAGGACACGCTGGCGCGGATCGGTGGTGATGAATTCGTGCTGCTGGTGCGCCTGACCGAACCCAACGACGCCTTGGGCCTGGCCGCGCGTCAGGTCGGGTTGATCGCCCAGTCGTTCCGCGTGGCCGAGCATGACTTGCAGATTTCCGCCAGCGTCGGCATCGCCCTGTATCCGGGCAATGGCCAGAGCGCTCAGGAACTGCTGATGAATGCCGACGCGGCGATGTACCACGCCAAGGGTGGCGGTAAAAACGGCTACAGCTTCTTCGATGTCTCGATGAACAGCAACGCCCGCAAACAACTGCAGTTGTTGCAGGATCTGCGCGCCGCGCTGGAGCACAATCAGTTCAGCCTGCATTACCAGCCCAAGTTCGATGCCGCCAATCGCCGCCCGGTCGGTGCCGAAGCACTGTTGCGCTGGCAGCATCCGACGCAGGGGATGTTGCTGCCGGACAAGTTCATCGATCTGGCGGAGAAGACCGGCCTGATCATTGCCATCGGCGACTGGGTACTCAACGAGGCCTGCCGGCAGATGCGCGAATGGTACGTGCTCGGTTACACCGACTGGCGCATCGCGGTGAACCTCTCGGCGTTGCAGTTCTGCCACGCCGGGCTGGTGCAGAGCGTAGCGAAGGCATTGGCCACGCATCATCTGCCGGCCAACAGCCTGACCCTGGAAATCACCGAAACCACCGCCATGAGCGACGCCGATGCAAGCATGACCGTGTTGCAGGAGTTGTCGGACATGGGCGTGGACCTGTCGATCGACGACTTCGGCACCGGCTATTCGAGCCTGATGTACCTCAAGCGCCTGCCGGCTAACGAGCTGAAGATCGACCGCGGATTTGTCCGCGATCTGGAGCACGACAGCGATGACGCGGCCATCGTTTCGGCCATCGTGGCGTTGGGGCAGGCCCTGGGCTTGCGGATTGTCGCCGAGGGTGTGGAAACCGGCGTACAGCAGGACTTCCTGACGAAATTGGGCTGTGATTCGCTGCAAGGCTATCTGTTGGGGCATCCGCTGCCAGCGGAGCGCTTCATGCAGAACATTGCCCGTGGAGAGACATTGGCGGCTGTCTGAATGTGGCGAGGGAGCTTGCTCCCGCTGGGGCGCGAAGCGGCCCTTTTTTGATCGGTCGTACCG
>NZ_QAIK01000171.1:31754-40257 GCF_003061005.1 Pseudomonas sp. HMWF021
TTTGACAGAGCCCATGCAAAACCGCTCAATGGCGGTTATTCTTCCACCCGACTGTTACGTGTGCATTTGGGGGAAGGGCCAGCATGGATAAAGTCATGGTTATCACCGGTGGCGGGCGCGGAATCGGCGCCGCAACGGCGTTGTTGGCTGCCGGGCAGGGCTATCGGATCTGCATCAACTATCAGTCGGACGAACAGGCTGCGCAAAGCGTGCTGGAGCAAGTGCGGGCGCTGGGGGCGCAAGCTATCGCCGTGCGCGCCGATGTCAGCATCGAAGACGAGGTGATCGCGCTGTTCAACCGGGTCGACGCCGAGTTGGGTCGGGTCACTGCACTGGTCAACAATGCCGGCACCGTCGGGCACAAATCGCGGGTCGATGAAATGTCCGAATTCCGCATTCTCAAAATCATGAAAACCAACGTACTGGCGCCGATCCTCTGCGCCAAGCACGCGATCCTGCGCATGTCGCCCAAGCACGGCGGGCAGGGTGGCAGCATCGTCAACGTGTCGTCGGTTGCGGCGCGTCTGGGGTCACCCAACGAATACGTCGACTACGCCGCCTCCAAAGGCGCGCTCGACACCTTCACCATCGGTCTGTCCAAGGAAGTGGCGGGCGAGGGGATTCGGGTCAACGCGGTGCGTCCGGGCTATATCTACACCGATTTCCACGCATTGAGCGGTGATCCGGATCGGGTCAGCAAACTTGAGTCGGCGATTCCGATGGCCCGGGGCGGGCGGCCGGATGAGGTGGCAGAGGCGATTGTCTGGTTGCTGTCGGACAAGGCTTCTTATGCGACCGGGACGTTTGTTGATCTGGGTGGTGGGCGCTGATCTTCGGCATTTGTGCTGGCTGATCTGGCCTCTTCGCTGGCAAGCCAGCTCCCACAGGTTTCTGTGTCGTGCACAATATCTGCGACTGACATCGATCACTGTGGGAGCTGGCTTGCCAGCGAAGAGGGCAGCACAGGCAACATCGACTGTCAGAACGACCGCACAATCCGCCCCAGCGTCTCCATCGCCTTCTCCGAGCTCTCGGTCCAAGGGCTGCCGTAATTCAAGCGGATGCAGTTTCTGAAGCGCTGGGTCGGTGAGAAAATCGGCCCCGGCGCGATGCTGATGCCCTGCGCCAACGCCATCTGAAACAACTTCAGCGAATCCATCTGCGGTGGCAACTCCAGCCACAGAAAGTAGCCGCCCGCCGGTTGGCTGACGCGGGTCTGCGCCGGGAAATAGCGGGCAATCGCCGCGAGCATCGCGCTTTGCTGCTCTTCCAGGGCATAGCGCAGTTTGCGCAGATGGCGATCATAGCCGCCGTGTTGCAGGTAGTCGGCGATGGCCGCTTGCGCCGGCATCGAGGCGCACAGCGAGGTCATCAGTTTCAGTCGTTCGATTTTCTGCGCGTAGCGTCCGGCGGCGACCCAGCCGATGCGGTAGCCGGGGGCCAGGCTCTTGGCGAACGAACCGCAGTGCATCACCAGCCCTTCGGTGTCGAAGGCCTTGGCCGGTTTCGGCGCCTGTTGGCCGTAATAGAGCTCGGCGTAGACGTCGTCCTCGATCAGCGGCACCTGATGCAGGCGCAGCAGTTCCACCAGTTCCTGTTTCTTCGCCTCGGGCATGGTCGCGCCCATCGGGTTCTGGAAACTGGTCATGCACCAGCAGGCCTTGATCGGATGCCGTTCAAGCGTTTGCGCCAGTACACCGAGGTCGATGCCGTCGCGCGGGTGCACGGGAATTTCCACGGCCTTGAGTTTCAAGCGCTCCAGCACTTGCAGGCTGGCGTAGAACGCCGGGGCTTCGATGGCCACCAGATCGCCCGGTTCGGTGACCGCTTGCAGGCACAGATTCAGCGCTTCGAGTGCGCCGTTGGTGATCAGCAGTTCTTCCATCGGCAGCATCAACCCGCCAACCATGTAACGCAGGGCGATCTGCCGGCGCAGTTGCGGGTTGCCCGGCGACATGTCGGTGACCACCATGCGCGGGTCCATCTCCCGTGCGGCGCTGGCCAGCGAACGCGACAACCGTTGCAGCGGGAACAGGGTCGGGCTGGGGAACGCCGAGCCGAACGGCACGGTGCTCGGGTCCTTGATCGATTCCAGCACCGAGAACACCAGTTCGCTGACGTCGACTTCGGTGGAGTCGTTGACGTGGCTGCTGATCACCGGCTCCGAGAACGGGCTCGGTGCGTGGGTGTTGACGAAGTAGCCGGAGCGCGGCCGCGCACGGATCAGGCCGCGACGTTCCAGCAGGTAATAGGCCTGGAACACCGTGGACGGGCTGACCCCGTAAGTCTGGCTGGCGTAGCGCACCGACGGCACCCGCTGCCCGGGGCCGAGAACGCCGGAGCGGATCAGTTCAGCGATGTCGTCGGCGAATTTTTCGTAGCGTTTCATCTTGGGTCCGGGTTGGGTTCATTCTGGAAGACCGCGTCGCCTTCATTCGCGAGCAGGCTCGCTCCCACACTGGATCTGTAGAGTCCACAAAACCCTGTGGGAGCGAGCTTGCTCGCGAATGGCAGCGCCGCAGTCTAAGGGATCAGCGATTCATCGGCGCCACAAACCTGCTTTTCGCCACGCTGTAAACCTGTGGCTCGTCGCTGTCGGCAATCTTGAAACTCAAGGTCTGCGAGCTGCTGGCCGGGCGCTCGGTGGTCATCGCCACCGACACCGGCACATCGACGATCTCCCCCGGCGCCAGGCTCAATTCGGTCTTGCCCTGCAACTGGAAGCCGTCCCCATCCACCAGGCTCAGGTGGTAGTCCTGGCGTTGCTGGGTCTTGTTGATCACCTTGAGGGTGTAGATGTTTTCGATCTGGCCCTGACCGTTTTCACGGAACAGCCCGCGATCCTTGGTCACGTCCAGCGAAACCATCGGCCGTTCGACCAAGGCCAGCGCCAGAGCGCCGATCATCACCAGCAACACCGCCACGTAGCCGATCAACCGTGGGCGCAGCAGATGGGTCTTGCCGCCTTGCAGTTCGCGCTCGGAACTGTAGCGGATCAGGCCGCGCGGGTAGTTCATTTTGTCCATGATCGAATCGCAGGCGTCGATGCACGCCGCGCAGCCGATGCATTCCATTTGCAGGCCGTCGCGGATGTCGATGCCGGTCGGGCAGACCTGCACGCACAACTGGCAGTCGATGCAATCGCCAAGGCCCGCTTCGGCGGGTTTCACGTCACGCTTGCGCGGGCCGCGGTTTTCGCCACGGGCCACGTCGTAGGAAATTGCCAAGGTGTCCTTGTCGAACATCACACTCTGGAACCGCGCATACGGGCACATGTGCATGCACACCGCTTCACGCAGCCAACCGGCATTGATGTAGGTGGCGGCGGTAAAGAACAACACCCAGAACAGGCTGACGCCGCCGATCTGCAGGGTGAACAGCTCTTCGGCCAGCGGCCGGATCGGGGTGAAGTAGCCGACGAAGGTCAGCCCGGTCAGCACGCTGATCGCCAGCCACAAGGTGTGCTTGGCCGCGCGCCGCGCCAGTTTGTTCAGGCTCCAGGGCGCCGCTTGCAGTTTGATCCGCTGGTTGCGTTCGCCTTCGGTGATTTTCTCGCACCACATGAAGATCCACGTCCATGAACTCTGCGGACAGGTGTAACCGCACCACACCCGGCCGGCGAACACGGTAATGGCGAACAGGCCGAACGCGGCAATGATCAGCAGCGCCGAAAGCAGGATGAAATCCTGTGGCCAGAAGGTCGCGCCAAAGATGTGGAATTTGCTTTCGGCCAAGTCCCACAGCACCGCCTGACGCCCGCCCCAGTTCAGCCACACGGTGCCGAAAAACAGCAAAAACAGAAACCCCGCGCCGCTCATGCGCAGGGTTCGGAACAGGCCAGTGAAACTGCGGGTGTGGATCTGTTTGTCGGTGGAGCCGGCCTTCGCCTTCATTGGGCGACCAGGCACATTTTTTATGGTTGGCGCTGCTTCTACGGTTCGGACGGGGATTTGTTCGCTCATGGTCGTTCGCTCATCAGCCTCCATCAGGCGAACGAACTATGAGCGCCGATCTGTTTGCATAACAGACTCAGCTATCTGAATAAAAAGCGGATCAGATGGCTTTTTGCGCCGGCCCTGCGACAACTTGAAGCAGCCCGCCGACAAAGGCGCAAACGCCTAACGCAGGCGCTTGCGCCGGGTGTTGATCCGGGTCAGTCAAATCACCGAATCACTCTCGTCTGCCTTCAGATGCTTGCGACCGTCTCTGGCGCCGGCGACGGTCAATGCGTCGGCGTCGGCTTCGGTGATGTACACGCGCCGGCCTTCTATCTCAACGAATGACATGGCTTTTTCACTGTCCGTTTTGACTTCCAAGGTGTCGCAGATACGAATTTCTTCGCCATTTTCGACGGTGAAAAAACACACTTTGGATTCGGGATTGGATTCATCGATTCGAACGGGCATGAGGCTGTCCTTTTTTCATGAGTACCTGAAAGGTTAGGGCGTGCGTTTTGCCGATCGTTCTGCGCAACTGATTAATGGTCGCTGCTGTCCATCCCTTATCCAGCCAATAACAAGGATCAAACGATGAATGCCTGGTGGCATGAAGTGTGGGAAACCCTGCAAGCGGAGTTCGCTGACATCGGCGATGCCTCACAACTGACACGCATCACCGTGCGACTGGTGATGGCGGCGGTACTGGGCGGAATTCTGGGCTTCGAACGTGAACACAAAGGCAAGGCTGCCGGGGTGCGTACGCACATGCTGGTGGCGCTCGGCGCGGCGCTGTTCGTTCTGGTGCCGCAGACCTCCGGGGCTGAATCGGATGCGATGAGCCGGGTGTTGCAAGGGGTGATCGCCGGGATCGGTTTTCTCGGTGCCGGGACGATCCTGAAGAATCAGGAGGGTGATGAAGGACATGTCAAAGGCCTGACCACGGCGGCCGGCTTGTGGATGACCGCGGCAATCGGCGTGGCGGCGGGGCTGGGCAAAGAGGCGACGGCGTTACTCAGTACGTTGCTGGCGCTGGGGATTTTCAGCGTGATGCCACGGGTGGTCAGGCTGTTCGAGAAAGACGAGGAGAAAAACCGGCATCTGTAACAAGTTGGCTTAACCCTGTAGGAGCTGCCGCAGGTACAGGGGGGAGGCGTTTTTCAGACGATGACGGGGGGCATCGTCGTGGGTGGCTCTTCCTTCGGAGGAGGCGTGGTGCCCGGTGGTTCCTGCTCGGGAACCGGTTGCGGTTCAGTCTCGGGCAGGGTGGGTTTGTCGATGTTCGGATCAGGCGTTTCGGCCGGGATCGGGATGTTCATCTGTAGACCTCCGTGTGGCACATGGCGTGAGAAGTGCTTAAGTGGATTGACCACCTGTTGGCGATTTCGATCCGCTGATTTGTTCAGGCAAATCCCTGTGAACTTTTCCCCGCGCCGGTCGCTCGGAACCTAAGTCAGTTCAAGTCGTGGCCGGTGCCTCATTGTGAACACGGATCCGGCACAAGAGCGTCCTTGGGGCGTAAAGGAGAGATGCTCGATGTCTGCTGAAAAACCTTCAGAGCAGAGCTACAACCCGCACATGCCGCTGTCGCAGGCGCTGCTGCTGCCGCGCATCGTGATCGAAAACACCATGCCGACCCTCGATGGCGGGCAGTTTGCCGTCAAGTCGATCGCCGGGCGTGACGTCGTCGTCACCAGCAAGGTCTTCGCCGATGGCCACGACAAGCTTGCCGTGCGCGTGCGCTGGCACGAGGAAGGCACCGAGACCTGGCAAAGCGAAGTCATGAATGACCTCGGCAACAACAGCTGGGAGGGCCGCTTTCGGCCCGAGCATCAGGGGCGTTTTGTCTTTTGTGTCGAGGCGTGGATCGATCACTTCGCCAGTTTCCAGTACGAACTGGAGAAAAAGCATAACGCTGCCGTTCCGGTTTCACTGGAATTGCAGGAAGGCCGCAGCATGGTGCAGCAGGCCGCCGAGCGCAGCGAAGGCCAGCTCAGCGAACAGCTTGCGGCGCTGCATCACGAGCTGTCCGGCCTGCTCGAAACCGAGCAGGTGGCGCTGTTCCTGCACTCGCGCAGTGCGCAACTGATGGCCCAGGCCGATCACCGTGCCTATCTGAGCCTGAGCGCCGAATTCCCTGTGGATATCGAACGGGAGCTGGCCGAGTTCGCCAGTTGGTACGAGCTGTTTCCCCGCTCGATCACCGACGATCCCAACCGCCATGGCACGTTCAACGACGTGCATTCGCGTCTGCCGATGATCCAGGACATGGGTTTTGACGTGCTGTACTTCACGCCCATTCACCCGATTGGCCGCGCCCATCGCAAGGGTCGCAACAATTCCCTCACGGCCGGGCCGGATGATCCGGGCAGCCCTTACGCAATCGGCAGCGAGGAGGGCGGCCACGAAGCGATTCACTCGCAACTCGGCACTCGCGAAGACTTCCGCCGCCTGGTGGCTGCTGCCGCCGAGCATGGCCTGGAGATCGCCCTCGATTTCGCTATCCAGTGTTCCCAGGATCACCCATGGCTCAAGCAGCATCCGGGCTGGTTCAACTGGCGCCCGGACGGCACGATCAAATACGCGGAAAACCCGCCGAAGAAATACCAGGACATCGTCAACGTCGATTTTTATGCGCCGGACGCGATCCCCAGCCTGTGGGTCGAGCTGCGCGATATCGTCGTCGGTTGGGTCAGGGAAGGCGTGAAGATCTTTCGCGTCGACAACCCGCACACCAAACCGCTACCGTTCTGGCAATGGCTGATCGCCGATGTGCGGGCATTGCACCCGGAAGTGATTTTCCTCGCTGAGGCGTTCACCACGCCGGCGATGATGGCGCGTCTGGGCAAGGTCGGTTATTCCCAGAGCTACACCTATTTCACCTGGCGCAACACCAAGGCCGAACTGGCGACCTATTTCACCGAACTCAACGAATCGCCGTGGCGTGAATGCTACCGGCCGAACTTCTTCGTCAACACGCCGGACATCAACCCGGCGTTCCTGCATGAGTCGGGGCGTCCGGGCTTTCTCATCCGTGCGGCGCTGGCAACAATGGGCTCGGGCCTGTGGGGCATGTATTCCGGCTATGAACTGTGCGAATCGGCGCCGGTGCCGGGCAAGGAGGAATACCTCGATTCGGAGAAATACGAGATCCGCGTCCGCGACTTCAATGCACCGGGCAACATCATTGCCGAAATCGCCCAGCTCAACCGCATCCGCCGACAGAACCCGGCACTGCACACGCACCTGGGGCTGAAAATCTACAACGCCTGGAACGACAACATTCTGTACTTCGGCAAGCGCAGCTTCGACGGCAGCAACTTCATTCTGGTGGCGGTGAGCCTGGATCCGCACAACGTGCAGGAAGCCAATTTCGAACTGCCGCTGTGGGAGATGGGCCTGCCGGACGATGCGACCACCCATGGTGAAGACTTGATGAACGGTCATCGCTGGGACTGGCATGGCAAGTACCAGTTCATGCGCATTGACCCGGCTTACCAGCCGTTCGGGATCTGGCGGATTACTGCCGCATAAGACAAACACCGACCCCTGTAGGAGCTGCCGAAGGCTGCGATCTTTTGCCTTTGATTTTTTAGAAACAAGATCAAAAGATCGCAGCCTTCGGCAGCTCCTACACAGGAATCGCAAAGAATTCAGCAGGAGTTTCACATGGCGAAGAAACCCAAGGCAGCCACCTTCATCAAAGACCCGCTCTGGTACAAGGATGCGGTGATCTATCAAGTTCACGTGAAATCGTTTTTCGACTCCAACAATGACGGGATCGGCGACTTTCCCGGCCTGATCGCCAAACTCGATTACATCGCCGAACTCGGCGTCAACACCATCTGGCTGCTGCCGTTCTATCCATCGCCACGTCGCGATGACGGTTACGACATCGCCGAATACCGTGGCGTACACAGCGACTACGGGACCATGGCCGACGCCAAACGCTTTATTGCCGAGGCGCACAAACGCGGATTGCGGGTGATCACCGAGCTGGTCATCAACCACACCTCCGACCAGCACCCGTGGTTCCAGCGGGCGCGCAAGGCCAAGCCCGGTTCGGCGGCGCGGGACTTCTACGTGTGGTCGGATGACGATCAGAAATACGACGGCACCCGGATCATCTTCCTCGACACCGAAAAGTCCAACTGGACATGGGACCCGGTCGCCGGCCAGTACTTCTGGCACCGTTTCTATTCGCACCAGCCGGACCTCAACTTCGACAACCCGCAAGTGATGAAAGCGGTGCTGTCGGTAATGCGCTACTGGCTGGACATGGGCATCGACGGCTTGCGCCTTGACGCCATTCCGTACCTGATCGAGCGCGACGGCACCAACAACGAAAACCTGCCGGAGACCCACGACGTCCTCAAGCAGATTCGTGCCGAAATCGACGCCAATTACCCCGACCGCATGCTGCTGGCCGAGGCCAACCAATGGCCGGAAGACACCCAGCTGTACTTCGGCGACACCGATGCTGAAGGCGTGAATGGCGATGAATGCCACATGGCCTTTCACTTCCCGCTGATGCCGCGCATGTACATGGCGCTGGCCCAGGAAGACCG
>NZ_QAIK01000172.1:0-2871 GCF_003061005.1 Pseudomonas sp. HMWF021
CGTAGGCGCTCGCCAACGTCGCATGCCCACACAGCGGCACTTCGGTGGTCGGAGTGAACCAGCGGATGTGCCACGCCGCGCCTTCGCGCACCACGAAGGCGGTTTCCGCCAGATTGTGTTCGGCGGCGATCTTTTGCATCAGCTCATCCGCAAGCCATGCGTCGAGCCGATAAACCATTGCCGGATTGCCACTGAACGGCCGATCACTGAACGCGTCGACCTGATGAAACTCAAGCTGCATAACCTTCTCCGTAAGTCCGTGGGCAGAGCATGCGGCGCGGGCCAAATCATTGCCAGAGACAGAACCGGCCAATTTTCCTCATACAGAAATGAGTGCTACGCGCGACCGATGTCGGCGAACGTGGCTTGGGTGTGTTCGGCCAGCACTGCGGGCGCCAACTCGACTTCCAGGCCGCGTCGGCCGGCACTGACATAAATAGTCGCAAAGCCCTGAGCCGAGTTGTCGATGAACGTGCGCAGACGTTTTTTCTGCCCCAGCGGGCTGATGCCGCCCAACAGGTAACCGGTGGAACGCTGTGCCGCAGCCGGGTCAGCCATTTCGACTTTCTTCACGCCCGCCGCGTGCGCCAGCCCCTTGAGGTCAAGGCTTCCGACGACCGGCACCACCGCCACCAGCAATTCACTTTTTTCACTGGCGGCCAGCAGCGTCTTGAACACCTGCGCCGGCTCCAGCGCCAGTTTTTCTGCGGCCTCCAGCCCATAGGAGGCGGCCTTCGGGTCATGTTCGTAACTGTGCACGCGATGTTCGGCACGAACTTTTTTCAACAAGTCCAACGCAGGGGTCATGGCAGCTCCAGGCTCGGCATCAAGAGAAAAAACCTGCGCCGGATTCTAGGCCATTGCATCGCAAAAGGCTCTAGCGCAAGCCCCGTTTTCCGGGCATTGCAGGCTAATCGATGGTCTAGCACCGCGCTTGCGGGAAGGATCATTCAGCAGGCTGATAGTTTTATTGTGACCGACGGTTCACTTTCGACCTTTGACAGGTTTGTTTCTTGTCTATATTTTTTCGAATCTGAATAATGTAAGAATTATCGACATCGCAGCACCCAGCAGTACACCGGGAACAGGATGGGGATCCTGCCCCGGGGAAAATCGCGCTCTGCCCTGACGGCAAACGCGCCAGACAACAACAAAAACCGAGGTTTTCAATGACAACTGCTTTACCGCAACCATCGCTATCGGGCCAATGCCTGGCCGAATTTCTGGGTACTGCACTGCTGATCTTTTTCGGCACCGGGTGTGTCGCCGCGCTCAAGGTCGCTGGCGCCAGCTTCGGCCTGTGGGAAATCAGCATCATCTGGGGCGTCGGCGTGAGCATGGCGATCTACCTCACCGCCGGGGTTTCCGGCGCGCATCTGAACCCCGCTGTCAGCATTGCCCTGAGCATTTTCGCTGACTTCGAAAAGCGCAAACTGCCGTTCTATATCCTGTCGCAGATCGCCGGCGCCTTCTGCGGCGCGCTGTTGGTCTATACGCTGTACAGCAACCTGTTCTTCGATTACGAACAAACTCACCAAATGGTTCGCGGTTCGGCTGCGAGCCTGGAACTGGCGTCGGTGTTCTCCACTTTCCCCAATCCGGTGCTGTCCACCGCCCAGGCGTTCCTGGTCGAGATGATCATCACCGCGATCCTGATGGGCGTGATCATGTCCCTGACCGATGACAACAACGGCCTGCCGAAAGGCCCGTTGGCGCCGCTGCTGATCGGCTTGCTGATCGCCGTGATCGGCAGTTCGATGGGCCCGCTGACCGGTTTTGCGATGAACCCGGCCCGTGACTTCGGCCCGAAACTGATGACTTTCTTCGCCGGCTGGGGTGAAATTTCCTTCACCGGCGCACGTGAAATCCCGTACTTCCTGATTCCGATTTTTGCACCGATTGTCGGTGCCTGCCTCGGCGCTGCCGGGTATCGCGGGCTCATCGCCCGTCACCTGACCGGCGCCACACCTGCTACAAAGGATGCAGAACCGGCCATTGACGGCAAACCAAGAACTTCTTGAAACAGTCGGCGCGGGCTCCTGCCCATTTCGAGCCCGCGCCACGGCCCACTCTCCCTTATTTCGTCCAAGGCAATCGACATGACCGACATTCAGAATAAGAACTACATCATTGCCCTCGATCAGGGTACGACCAGTTCCCGCGCGATCATTTTCGACCGCGATGCGAACGTGGTCTGCACCGCCCAGCGCGAATTCGCCCAGCATTACCCACAGGCCGGTTGGGTCGAACATGACCCGATGGAAATATTCGCCACCCAGAGCGCGGTGATGGTTGAAGCGCTGGCCCAGGCCGGCCTGCATCACGATCAGGTCGCCGCCATCGGCATCACCAACCAGCGTGAAACCACCGTGGTCTGGGACAAGACCACTGGCCGCCCGGTGTACAACGCCATCGTCTGGCAGTGCCGCCGTAGCACCGAGATCTGCCAGCAGCTCAAGCGCGATGGCCACGAAGAATACATTCGTGACAACACCGGCCTGGTCACCGACCCGTACTTCTCCGGCACCAAGCTCAAATGGATCCTCGACAACGTCGAAGGCAGCCGCGAGCGTGCGCGCAATGGCGAACTGCTGTTCGGCACCGTCGATAGCTGGCTGATCTGGAAATTCACCGGCGGCAAGGTGCACGTCACCGACTACACCAACGCCTCGCGCACCATGCTCTTCAACATCCATTCGCTGGAATGGGATTCGAAGATGCTGGAGATCCTCGACATCCCGCGCGAGATGCTCCCGGAAGTCAAAGCGTCGTCGGAAATCTACGGTCGTACCAAGAGCGGCATCGCCATCGGCGGTATCGCTGGCGACCAGCAGGCTGCGCTGTTCGGCCAGATGTGCGTCGAGCCAGGCC
>NZ_QAIK01000172.1:2881-5229 GCF_003061005.1 Pseudomonas sp. HMWF021
GGCGAAAAACACCTACGGCACCGGCTGCTTCCTGCTGATGAACACCGGCGACAAAGCGGTGAAATCGCAACACGGCATGCTCACCACCATCGCTTGCGGCCCGCGTGGCGAAGTGGCTTACGCCCTGGAAGGCGCGGTGTTCAACGGCGGTTCGACCGTGCAGTGGCTGCGCGATGAGCTGAAGATCATCAACGACGCCCACGACACCGAATACTTCGCCAATAAAGTGAAGGACAGCAACGGTGTTTACCTGGTGCCGGCCTTCACCGGTCTGGGCGCCCCTTACTGGGACCCGTATGCCCGTGGCGCACTGTTCGGTCTGACCCGCGGCGTGCGCGTGGATCACATCATCCGCGCCGCGCTGGAATCGATCGCCTATCAGACCCGTGACGTGCTCGACGCCATGCAACAGGACTCCGGCGAACGCCTCAAGGCCCTGCGCGTGGACGGCGGTGCGGTCGCCAACAACTTCCTCATGCAGTTCCAGGCCGACATCCTCGGCACTCAGGTCGAGCGCCCGCAAATGCGCGAAACCACAGCGCTGGGCGCGGCGTATCTGGCCGGTCTGGCGTGCGGTTTCTGGGGCAGCCTGGAAGAACTGCGCGGCAAGGCTGTGATCGAGCGTGAGTTCGAGCCAAGCCTGGACGAAGCGGCGAAAGAGAAGCTCTACAAAGGCTGGAAAAAGGCTGTCAGCCGTACCCGTGACTGGGAACGTGAGGACGCTGAATAAGCCAGTCTGAGGACTCGTAACCGTATGTAACTGGTAGGGAGCGGATTCCTGCGGCATCATGGGCAAATTTTGCACGGCAGCCCAAAGGAAGCCCCATGAATCTGCCTCCCCGTCAGCAGCAAATCCTCGAGCTGGTCCGCGAACGCGGCTATGTGAGCATCGAGGAAATGGCGACGCTGTTCGTTGTTACTCCGCAAACCATCCGCCGCGACATCAATCAGCTCGCGGAAGCCAATCTGTTGCGCCGCTACCATGGCGGCGCGGCCTATGATTCAAGCGTCGAAAACACTGCCTATGCGATGCGCGCCGACCAGATGCGCGACGAAAAACAACGCATCGGCGAAGCCATTGCCGCACAGATCCCCGATCACGCCTCGCTGTTCATCAACATCGGCACCACCACCGAATCGATTGCTCGTGCCCTGCTCAACCACAGCCACCTGAAAATCATCACCAACAACCTGAACGTCGCCTCGATGCTCAGCGCCAAGGATGATTTCGATGTGCTGCTGACCGGCGGCAACGTGCGCCGTGATGGCGGTTTGGTGGGTCAGGCGAGTGTGGACTTCATCAACCAGTTCAAGGTCGATTTCGCGCTGGTGGGTATCAGTGGCATCGACGAAGACGGCAGCCTGCTGGACTTCGATTATCAGGAAGTGCGGGTTTCCCAGGCGATCATCGCCAATGCGCGGCAGGTGATCCTGGCGGCGGACTCGAGCAAGTTCGGGCGCAATGCGATGATCCGGTTGGGGCCGATCAGCCTGATTGATTGCCTGGTGACGGATCAGCAGCCGGTGCCGGCGTTGGCGCAGTTGCTGAGCCAGCACAAGATTCGTCTGGAAGTCGTTTAACCGCTCAAAATCAAAAGATCGCAGCCTGCGGCAGCTCCTACATGGATCGATTTGACCTGTAGGAGCTGCCGCAGGCTGCGATCTTTTTGCTTTTAATGTTCGAAAATTTTCTTTTTGCCGTCCTTCGATGAGTTTTTTCAATCGAAGGCGACTGGCTGCGCGCGGCTTTATGGGCTACCATTTTCGCAAATGAACATTTATGTTCGATTTCCAAGACAGAAAATCAAAAGAGCCCGAGGCCAGCCGATGTCCACCTCTACCTTGCGTACGCCCCCTATCTCCGAGATCTACGACCTTGCCGTGATTGGCGGCGGGATCAATGGCGTGGGGATCGCAGCGGATGCCGCCGGTCGCGGTCTCTCGGTGTTCCTTTGCGAAAAGGATGACTTGGCCAGCCACACCTCGTCGGCCAGCAGCAAGCTGATCCACGGTGGCCTGCGCTACCTCGAACATTACGAATTCCGACTGGTGCGTGAAGCACTGGCCGAGCGCGAAGTGCTGCTGGCCAAGGCGCCGCACATCGTCAAGCCGATGCGCTTCGTGCTGCCGCACCGCCCGCACCTGCGTCCGGCGTGGATGATTCGCGCCGGTCTGTTCCTCTATGACAACCTCGGCAAGCGCGAAAAGCTGCCAGGTTCGAAAAGCCTGAAATTCGGCGCCGACAGCGCGCTGAAAAGCGAAATCACCAAAGGCTTCGAATACTCCGATTGCTGGGTCGATGACGCCCGCCTCGTCGTGCTCAACGCCATGGCCGCCCGGGAAAAAGG
>NZ_QAIK01000172.1:5239-22470 GCF_003061005.1 Pseudomonas sp. HMWF021
CACTGGTGAACGCTGCCGGCCCGTGGGTCGCCAAGTTCATCCGTGACGACCTGAAAATGGAATCGCCGTACGGTATCCGTCTGATTCAGGGCAGCCACATCATCGTGCCGAAACTGTACGAAGGCGATCACGCGCACATCCTGCAAAACGAGGATCAGCGCATCGTTTTCACCATTCCGTACCTGAATCACTTCACCCTGATCGGCACCACCGACCGTGAATACACCGGCGACCCGGCGAAAGTGGCAATCACCGACGGCGAAACCGATTACCTGCTCAAAGTGGTCAACGCTCACTTCAAGAAGCAGATCAGCCGCGACGATATCCAGCACAGCTACTCGGGCGTCCGTCCGCTGTGCAACGACGAATCCGACAATCCGTCGGCCGTGACCCGCGACTACACGCTGGCCCTCTCTGGCGGCGGCGAAGAAGCGCCACTGCTGTCGGTGTTCGGCGGCAAGCTGACCACCTACCGCAAACTCGCCGAGTCGGCGATGGCCCAGTTGATGCCGTATTTCACCCAGATGCGCCCGAGCTGGACCGCCACCGCGACACTGCCCGGCGGCGAAGACATGACCACGCCGCAAGCCTTGAGCGCGCAGATTCGCGACAAGTTCGACTTCGTGCCCACCGAGATCGCCCGCCGCTGGGCCACTACCTACGGCAGCCGCACCTGGCGCATGCTCGAAGGCGTAGAGTCGCTGAATGACATGGGCGAACACCTTGGCGGCGGGCTCTACACCCGTGAAGTCGATTACCTGTGCAGCGAAGAATGGGCCACCACCGCTCACGACATCCTCTGGCGTCGCAGCAAACTGGGCCTGTTCACCACCCCGGCCGAGCAGGAGAAACTGGCGGCATACCTGGGCAAGGTCGAGCAGAACCGCAAGATTGAAGCGGCATGATTTGAACCTCGCTTGAAACGAAGCCCCTGAATCTCATGATTCAGGGGCTTTTTTATGGGGCGTACACCTTCCCTGTAGGAGTGAGCCTGCTCGCGATAGCAGTGCATCAGGCTCCCTCCATTTGACTGCTCGACCGCTATCGCGAGCAGGCTCACTCCTACAGGGCATCGATTCTCACTGAACTGTGTTCGGTTTTCCGAACGCGACCTTGCGGTCAATTCGGTTAACCGGATCAGTTTCAGCCAAAAATACCGACACAAAACTTTAATCACCTTATTAATCAAGCAATTAGCCACTAGCGACTGCTCTGGCACGACTCATGCTCTACACTCTCTCGACGAATGCCTGCCGTGCCAACACTTCAGGAGCCGTCAGGCATTCGAAGCACAAAAGGGCCGACGAACTGGCTCCATAAAAAAAACAATTCGAGGAAAATTTGATGCGCATCGTTCCCCATATCCTGGGCGCAGCCATTGCGGCCGCTCTGATCAGCACGCCAGTTTTCGCCGCCGAACTCACCGGCACCCTGAAGAAAATCAACGATTCGGGCACCATCACCCTCGCTCACCGCGACAGCTCCATCCCGTTTTCCTACATCGCGGATGCTTCCGGCAAGCCAGTGGGCTACTCCCACGACATTCAAGTGGCCATCGTTGAAGCCCTGAAAAAAGACCTGAACAAGCCAGACCTGCAGGTCAAATACAACCTGGTGACCTCGCAAACCCGTATCCCGCTGATCCAGAACGGCACCGCGGATATCGAGTGCGGCTCCACCACCAACAACGCCGAACGCGCCCAGCAAGTCGACTTCACCGTCAACATCTTCGAAATCGGCACCCGTCTGCTGGTCAAGAAAGGCAAGGATGGCAAGCCGTCCTTCGCTGATTTTGCCGACCTCAAAGGCAAAAACGTCGTGACCACCGCCGGCACCACGTCCGAGCGCATCATCAAAGCGATGAACGCCGACAAGCAGATGGGCATGAACATCATCTCCGCCAAGGACCACGGCGAATCCTTCAACATGCTCGAAAGCGGCCGCGCCGTTGCCTTCATGATGGACGACGCCCTGCTGGCCGGCGAAGAAGCCAAGGCCAAGAAGCCGGACGACTGGGTCATCACCGGTACTCCGCAATCCTTCGAAGCCTACGCGTGCATGGTTCGCAAGGACGACCCGGCCTTCAAGAAGGCTGTGGATGACGCCATCGTTGGCCTGTACAAATCGGGCGAGATCAACAAGATCTACAGCAAGTGGTTTGAGAGCCCGATTCCACCAAAAGGCCTGAACCTCAACTTCCCGATGAGCGATAAGGTCAAGGAACTGATTGCCAACCCGAGCGACAAGCCGGCGCCTGACGTAAAAATCTGATTCCTGACTAACCTTATCACCTGAGGGAGCCACCCTCCCTCAGGCGTCTGTTACCTGCTGGTTTCACAGTGGAACACTCGACCTGGCGGTTTTCGAGCCGATCGCGTGTGCCCGGCGTTCAACGTCGGACGGGAAAGGATTTTCCCCAAGCGGGTGCTTGTACATCGATCGATCTCGAGGGGAGACCCTAATGAATTACAACTGGGACTGGGGCGTGTTCTTCAAGTCCACTGGCGTTGGCAGCGAGACTTATCTCGACTGGTACATCGCCGGCCTGGGCTGGACCATTGCCATCGCTGTCGTGGCATGGATTATCGCCTTGCTGCTGGGCTCCATTCTGGGGGTCATGCGCACCGTGCCAAACCGCATCGTATCGGGCATCGCGACCTGCTACGTCGAACTGTTTCGCAACGTGCCGCTGCTGGTGCAGCTGTTCATCTGGTACTTCCTGGTACCCGATCTGCTGCCGCAGAACCTGCAGGACTGGTACAAACAGGATCTGAACCCGACCACCTCGGCCTACCTGAGCGTTGTCGTGTGCCTGGGCCTGTTCACCGCCGCCCGGGTCTGCGAGCAAGTGCGCACCGGCATCCAGGCGCTGCCACGCGGCCAGGAATCCGCCGCCCGCGCCATGGGCTTCAAGCTGCCGCAGATCTACTGGAACGTGCTGCTGCCCCAGGCCTACCGCATCATCATTCCGCCGCTGACCTCGGAATTCCTCAACGTCTTCAAGAACTCCTCCGTGGCGTCCCTGATCGGCCTGATGGAACTGCTGGCGCAAACCAAGCAGACCGCCGAGTTCTCGGCCAACCTGTTTGAAGCCTTCACCCTGGCCACGCTGATCTACTTCACCCTGAACATGAGCCTGATGTTGCTGATGCGCATGGTCGAGAAGAAAGTCGCAGTGCCCGGCCTGATCTCCGTGGGGGGTAAATAATGGACTTCGATTTCAGCGGCATCATCCCCGCGATCCCGGGCCTATGGAACGGCATGCTCATGACCTTGCAGTTGATGGTCATGGGGGTGATCGGCGGCATCGTGCTGGGGACCATCCTTGCACTGATGCGCCTGTCGTCGAGCAAACTGCTGTCGCGCGTCGCCGGCGCCTACGTGAACTACTTCCGCTCGATCCCGCTGCTGCTGGTGATCACCTGGTTCTACCTGGCGGTGCCGTTCGTGCTGCGCTGGATCACCGGCGAAGACACCCCGATCGGCGCGTTCACCTCCTGCGTCGTGGCTTTCATGATGTTCGAAGCCGCGTACTTCTGTGAGATCGTCCGGGCTGGCGTGCAGTCGATCCCCAAAGGCCAGATGGCCGCCGCGCAAGCGATGGGCATGACCTATGGCCAGACCATGCGTCTGATCATCTTGCCCCAGGCGTTCCGCAAGATGACCCCGTTGCTGCTGCAACAATCGATCATCCTGTTCCAGGACACCTCGCTGGTCTACACCGTGGGCCTGGTGGACTTCCTCAACTCCGCCCGTTCCAGCGGCGACATCATCGGTCGTTCCAACGAGTTCCTGATCTTCGCCGGTGTCGTCTACTTCATCATCAGCTTTTCCGCCTCGCTGCTGGTCAAGCGTCTGCAAAAAAGGTTCGCCGTATGATCTCTATCAAAAACATCAACAAGTGGTATGGGGACTTCCAGGTGCTGACTGATTGCAGCACCGAGGTCAAGAAAGGCGAAGTGATCGTGGTCTGCGGCCCGTCGGGTTCGGGCAAGTCGACCCTGATCAAGTGCGTCAACGCGCTGGAGCCGTTCCAGAAGGGCGACATCGTCGTCGACGGTACCTCGATTGCCGACTCCAAGACCAACCTGCCGAAACTGCGCTCGCGCGTCGGCATGGTGTTCCAGCATTTCGAGCTGTTCCCGCACCTGACCATCACCGAAAACCTGACCATCGCGCAGATCAAGGTGCTGGGCCGCAGCAAGGAAGAAGCGACCAAAAAAGGTCTGCAACTGCTCGAGCGCGTCGGCTTGTCGGCCCATGCCCACAAGCACCCGGGGCAACTGTCCGGCGGTCAGCAGCAGCGTGTGGCGATTGCCCGTGCGCTGGCGATGGACCCGATCGTCATGCTGTTCGACGAACCGACCTCGGCGCTCGATCCGGAAATGGTCAACGAAGTGCTCGACGTGATGGTGCAACTGGCCCACGAAGGCATGACCATGATGTGCGTGACCCACGAAATGGGCTTCGCCCGCAAAGTGGCTGACCGCGTGATCTTCATGGACGCCGGCAAGATCATCGAAGACTGCCCGAAAGAGGAATTCTTCGGCGACATCAGCGCCCGCTCCGAACGCGCGCAGCATTTCCTCGAGAAAATCCTGCAGCACTAAAAGCAACACCGCCGCTCTCTCTGTAGGAGCTGCCGCAGGCTGCGATCTTTTGCCTTTACAAAGCAACAGCAAAAGATCGCAGCCTGCGGCAACTCCTACAGGAGATTGGTGAGGTTTGTGGTGGTGGTTGACCCAAGGCAACTGTGATGAAATGCGACCCCAATCTCTATCGCGCAGCGCCGCCATCACTTGCCGTGAAGCCCCGTCTGATTCGCCATCTGTTCCTGCCGCCGCTGATCATTGTCCTGATGATCGGCCTGGGTTACGCCGGCTTCTGGACCAGTGAACACTTCGGCATCCGCAGCCTCAGCGAAAACGGCCAGCGTCAGCTCGAACTGCACGCGCGCACGGTCGAAAGCGAACTGAGCAAATACACCTACCTGCCCAGCCTGCTGGAACTGGAAACCAGTGTCCCGCAACTGCTGGCCGACCCGACCCCGGAACACCGGCAAACGGTCAATGCTTACCTTGAGGGCCTGAACCGGCGCAGCCGCAGTCGGGCCATCTACGTCATGGACACCACCGGCCGCGTGATGGCCACCAGCAACTGGCGCGACGTCGACAGTTATCTCGGTGAAGACCTGTCTTTCCGCGCCTATTTCCAGAAAGCCGTGCGCGGCGAACCGGGACGGTTCTACGGCATCGGCAGCACCAGCGGCGAGCCCGGTTACTACCTCGCTCATGGCCTGGAAGAACACGGCAAGATCATCGGCGTCGCCGTGGTCAAGGTGCGTCTCGAAGCCCTGGAAGAACGCTGGCAGCGCGCCCGCCTGGAAGCCTTCGTCAGCGACGAGAACGGCATCATCATTCTCTCCAGCGATCCGGCGCGACGCCTCAAATCGGTGATACCGCTCAGTGATGAAACCAAAGAAAAACTCGCGCGCAGCCTGCAGTACTACTGGTTCCCGCTCAACGAACTGCAACCGCTGGCCCGCGAAACCCTGGCCGAAGGCGTGGAGAAACTGACCTTCCCGGCCAACAGCGAATTGAGCGCCGATGACGACAGCATCAGCTATCTGGCGCAGACCCGGCCGCTGAACGACACACCGTGGAATTTCACCCTGCTCACGCCGTTGCAGGACTTGCGCCGTGAAGCGATCAATCAGGGCATTCTGGTGGCCGTGGCCTTCGCCCTGGTGGCGTTTCTGCTGATCGCCTGGAACGAGCGGCGCAAGGTCATTGCCACCCGCCTCGCCGCCCGCGAAGCCTTGCAGGAAGCCAACAATCAGCTGGAGCGTCGGATTACCGAACGCACCGGCGACCTGCGCGCCAGCAATGAACGGCTCAAGAGCCAGATCCGCGAGCGGCGCCAGGCCGAAGAAACCCTGCGCCGGGCCCAGGACGAACTGGTGCAGGCCGGCAAACTCGCAGCCATTGGCCAGATGTCCACCAGCATCGCCCACGAACTGAACCAGCCGCTGGCAGCGATGCGCACCCTGTCGGGCAATACCATCCGCTTTCTGGAACGTGGCCAGCTCGACGTCGCCAGCACCAACCTCAAGACCATCAACGACCTGATCGACCGCATGGGCCGGATCACCGCCAGCCTGCGCTCGTTCGCCCGTCGCGGCGACGACAAGGGTCAGGCCAGTCTCGGCAAAGCGGTGGATGCTGCGCTGCAATTGCTCGGGGCGCGGGTGGACAGCATGGCGCTGCACCTGCACCGGCAGTTCAGCGACGTGCAGGTGCAGATCGACCAGACCCGCCTCGAACAGATTCTGGTCAACCTGATCGGTAACGCCCTCGACGCCATGCAGGCGCAGCCCTTGCCGCAGCTGTGGCTGGAGGGCGAAGCGTTCAACGGCAAATATCGCCTGCGGGTGCGCGACAACGGCCACGGGGTCGATGCCGAGGCGCGCAAGCATCTGTTCGAGCCGTTTTTCACCACCAAACCCGGCGAGCAGGGTCTGGGCCTCGGCCTGACCCTCTCCGCCAGCCTCGCCGCCGCCACCGGCGGGCACCTGGGTGTCGAACACCCGGCCAGCGGTGGCACCACCTTCGTCCTCAGTTTACCGTTGGTAAGCCCTGATTCTGCCGAGCCAATATGAACCACGACCTTAGTGTGCTGATCGTCGAAGACGACCCCCATGTGCTGCTCGGCTGCCAGCAGGCGCTGACCCTGGAAGACATTCCCTGCATCGGCGTCGGCAGTGCCGAAGAAGCGCTGGAGCGGGTCAGCGACAACTTTGCCGGCATCGTCATCAGTGACATTCGCCTGCCCGGCATCGATGGCCTCGAACTGCTGACCCGCCTCAAGCAACGCGACCGTAGTCTGCCGGTGGTGTTGATCACCGGTCATGGCGATATCTCCATGGCGGTCGGCGCGATGCAGAAAGGCGCCTACGACTTCATGGAAAAGCCATTCTCCCCGGAGCGGCTGGTGGACGTCGCCCGCCGTGCACTGGAGCAACGCAGCCTGGCCCGGGAAGTCTCGTCGCTACGGCGGCAACTGGCCGAACGCGACTCCCTCGAAGGCCGGATCATCGGGCGTTCGCCCGCCATGCAGAACCTGCGCGAGCTGATCGCCAACGTCGCCGACACCTCGGCCAACGTATTGATCGAAGGCGAGACCGGCACCGGCAAGGAACTGGTCGCCCGTTGCCTGCACGACTTCAGTCGCCGCCACAGCAAGCAGTTCGTCGCGCTGAACTGCGGCGGCCTGCCGGAAAATCTGTTCGAAAGCGAAATTTTCGGTCACGAGGCCAACGCCTTCACCGGTGCCGGCAAACGGCGCATCGGCAAGATCGAACACGCCGACGGCGGCACGCTGTTCCTCGATGAAGTGGAAAGCATGCCCCTGCCCTTGCAGATCAAACTGCTGCGCGTGTTGCAGGAACGCACCCTCGAACGCCTCGGTTCGAACCAGAGCGTGGCGGTGGATTGCCGGGTGATTGCGGCGACCAAATCCGACCTCGACGAAGCGAGCAAGGCCGGCGATTTCCGCAGCGACTTGTACTACCGCCTCAACGTGGTGACGCTGGAGCTGCCGCCACTGCGCGAGCGCCGTGAAGACATCCTGCAACTGTTCGAGCACTTCACCCAGCAGTCGGCGCTGCGTTTCGACCGCGCCCTGCCCGAGCTGGACAACCAGACCCTGTCGAACCTGATGAGCCACGACTGGCCGGGCAACGTGCGCGAACTGCGCAACGTCGCCGAGCGCTTTGCCCTCGGCCTGCCGGCGTTCAAGAAATCCGGCGCCGGCAGCGGCAGCCAGGGTCTGGCGTTCGCCGAAGCAGTGGAAGCCTTCGAGCGCAACCTGCTCAACGATGCCTTGCAACGCAGCGGCGGCAACCTGACCCAGGCCAGCCTGGAACTGGGCATGGCCAAGACCACACTGTTCGACAAAGTGAAAAAGTACGGGTTGAGCCACTGATGGATCTGATTCTCAAAGCAGCACTTGGCGCGGCAGTGGTGGTGATTCTCGCGGCACTGTCGAAGACCCGAAACTATTACATCGCCGGGCTGGTGCCGCTGTTTCCGACCTTTGCCCTGATCGCCCATTACATCGTCGGCAAGGGCCGTTCGGTCGATGATCTGAAGGCGACCATCGTGTTCGGCATGTGGTCGATCATTCCGTACTTCATCTATCTGGCGACGCTGTACGTGATGGTTGACCGGATGCGCCTGGAGGCGTCACTGGCGGTGGCGGTTGTCGCGTGGTTGATCGCCGCCACCGTGCTGGTTTCGGTGTGGGTGCGCCTGCACAGTTGACCCTGTAGGAGCTGCCGCAGGCTGCGATCTTTTGATCCTGCTCTTTTAAAGGCAAAAGATCGCAGCCTGCGGCAGCTCCTACAGGGTTGGGATTCAGTTGTTGACGGTGCCCCGGGTTGGCATTCAGTTGTTGACGGTGCCGCCCCGGGTTTCGCTCATGATCTGCCGGATCGCCCCGACAAAGGTGTCCACCGGTTGCCCGCCCGTCACCGCGTACTGACCGTTGAACACCACGGTCGGCACTGAACTCACGCCGCGCTGCAGCCACAGTTGCTCTTCTTCGCGCACTTCATCGGCAAATTCGTCGCTGGCCAGAATCGCCTCGGCACGCTGTCGATCAAGGCCCACGTTTTCGGCAATCTGCGCCAGTTGCGCGTGATCGGACGGATTGCCGCCATCCGTGAAATAGGCCTTGAACAGCGCTTCTTTCAACGGCAACTGCGCACCTTCCAGCCCGGCCCAATGCAGCAGGCGGTGCGCATCAAAGGTGTTGTAGATGCGGCTGTTGCCATCGGTGCGAAAGGCAAACCCGACGTCGGCGCCACGGGCACGAATCGCTTCGCGGTTTTTCTGTGACTGCTCCGGGGTCGAGCCATATTTTTCGCTGATGTGTTCGGTGATGTTCTGCCCGTCCCGGCCCATTTTCGGGTTCAGTTCGAACGGTTGGAAATGAATCTCGGCCTGCACTTCATTGCGCAGAATCTCCAGCGCCTGCAGCAAGCCATACAGACCGACGACGCACCACGGGCAGGAGACGTCGCTGACAAAATCGATTTTCAAAGCGGAACTCATCACACACCTCGCGGGCATAACGCACATCGCAAAGTCTGAAAGATACACCTGTAGGAGCTGCCGAAGGCTGCGATCTTTTGATTTTTAAAAGCCAAAGATCGCAGCCTTCGGCAGCTCCTACAGAGGATGCATGCCAGTGCAGGAGTGAGCCTGGGGCCGACCCGGTTACAACAGATTTCCCGCCGCCACTGGCTCGATCTGCGCCCAGTGCGAGGTGTCTTCACGATGCTGTTGCAGATACGGCAACACCGCCGCCAGCAACGGCGCCTTGAACGCCTCTTGAAAACGGTGGGCCAGCCCCGGAATCAGTTTCAGCTGACTGCCACGGATGTGCGCCGCCAGGTGCACGCCATGCATCACCGGCAGCAACGGATCGGCCGTGCCGTGCACCACCAGCGTCGGCACCCGCAGCTGATTGAGTAACGCCACCCGGCTCGGCTCGGCGAGGATCGCCATGATCTGGCGCTTCACGCCTTCAGGGTTGAACGCCCGGTCGTAGGCCAAGGCAGCCTGATGCAGCAACGCTTGTCGATCATCAGTGACCGAAGGGCTGCCCAGCGCCGCCAGCAGATCGGCCTGCTGTTCCAGCGCCACCTCGCGATTCGGCGCGCCGCGTCGGGCCAGCAGTTGCACCAGTGCAGCACTGGGCGCCGGCAAACCTTCGGCGCCGGAACTGGTCATGATCAGCGTCAGGCTCTCCACCCGTTGCGGTGCCATCGCCGCCAGATGCTGGGCGATCATCCCGCCCATGCTGGCGCCCAGCACGTGAAACTGGTCGATATGCAGCGCGTCCATCAAACCCAGCGCATCGTCGGCCATGTCGGTCAGCGAATAGGGCGCCGACACCGGCAATCCGAGCTTGTAACGCAGCACCTCAAACGTCAGGTTGGCCTCGACCGGCGCCTGACGCCAGGTCGACAGGCCGACATCGCGGTTGTCATAGCGGATCACCCGAAAGCCCTGCTGACACAGCGCCACCACCACTTCGTCGGGCCAGTGGATCAACTGGCCGCCCAGGCCCATGACCAGCAACAGCGCCGGATCCGACGCCCGGCCAATGCTTTGGTAGGCAATGCTCACTTGTTGCAGGTCGACATGCTCGGTCGGCACATTCACATCGCAACGCGCGGCCGCGAACGATGGTGCACCGAATAAAAACGCGACCAGAACGGCCGCGAGCGAAAAAAAGCTTTTGATCATGAAAAAACACCGAAACGCAGAACCCCAGTAGAGCGCGAGTCTGATGAAGTTTGTTCAAGCGCGCTGCCACAGTTGCGTGACAGTTTGATGAAGATTGCCCAGCGGTCGTAGCCGCACGCGGTAACTATGTACCGCCACGACTCCCGGCGAGGCGCGCTCAATGAGCGTCATCCTCAACAGGAGTCATCGGTAATGCCTCAGAATCTGCAAATCAACTCGCCCCCCGAAACCCGCCTCGACCTTGCGGCGCCTGCCCTGTTCGCCCCTCGGAATGAAGGCCTGCTGCTCAGCGCCAGGGCGCGCTGGCGCGAATGCTGCGAGCACATGCGGGATCTGTTCGCCACCAGCCCAGGCGTGCGGGACGCAATCCACGACTTGATCCGCCAGCAGCTGCAACTGGACAGCGATCAGGTCATCTTTCACTTTTTTCCAGCCTCGGAACACTCGGTGCGGCAGTTCAGCCTCACTCAGGTTTTTGCCTACCTGGCCCGTCATCCCGACCAAAGCATCTTGCAGGCTCGTCTGAGCCACATCACGGGGCCGGGAGGCAGCTTGCCCACCCGGCAACTGTTGCAGCAGCTGCAGACGCTGGATCTGGTACAACACCTGACCCTGCGCTGGAATGCCTGGTGGGATGACCGCGCTCCGGGCACCGCCGTCTCTCGCAGACAGCGAGTCGAACAACTCTATCGCAGCCACCTTGAAGCCAGCGCGCAGCATACCTTCGCCAACGGGCCGTTGCCGGCAGAGCAACTCAAATGCCTGCAGGCTGTGCTGCCGGACTGGCCGACGCTTGTCGGCCAGCAAGTGTGCATCGAACAACTTGCGCTACAGAAAGGCTCAAGGGCCGATGCGCCGGCGGGCGCCTGGGTTTTGACCCTGGGCACTGATCAAACCGGCGCGCAATTGCTGTACCTGCCCACTCAAAACCCGGCAGTGAGCACCTTCAGGCAGCGCAGCGATCTGCAAGACTGGTTGCTGACAAACCACAAGCACCTGGTCATTGACGACAGACTTTTGCGAGGCCCGCTCGACCATGCACTGCACACCCATGCGCTGAGGAGCGGAGCGCGCCAGGTGCTTGAGTTTCAACTGGACACACAACTGCGCGCCGCAAGTCCCGTCGAGGGCGATCAGGCGCCCCTTAATGCAGAGGCGCACATCGACCTGATCGGGCAATATCTGGAGGCTGCCGACGAGCAGGATCTCAAGCGTCGCGCCGACACCGTGTTCGCCATGCCATCCCCCCCCTCATCAGCACACTGACCAGCGAGCCGTCAGACATACCGTTCGCCCATCTGAGCGCCGAAATCAGTCTGCAACGACAACGCAATGCCATAGAGCAGCAGAGTCAGATATTGCAGAGGTTTTTGGGCGAGACATTTTCGCTCGCGCCGAGGTCTGCGCAACTGGAGGATCTGGAACAACGCCTGTACCGGCTGCATCAACAGCAGCGCGTGACTTTTGAAGCAGCACGGGCACTGATCCACCGCTCGGGCGTTTACGACAAACCGACCATCGACACCCAGTTCACGGCCTTGTATCGGTCCAGGCTTGAGGCACTGCGTATCGAGGCCGGTATTCAACATCTGCTTGGGCAAATCAGCGCAGCAGAGCTGGCAGTGCTCGAGGCGGTGCTCAGTCATCCGAAACGCACGGATCGCACGGGCACCGCCGCCGTTGCATCGCTACAGCTTGGCAGCGAGCCACGCGGCGGAGCAGAGCCCAGCCGGTATGTAGTGCTGGAGGGCGTGCTGGTGTTCGCCGAGCGCGCCGTTTTCTCCAGCCCTGACAACCCCGGCAGCCTGTTGCTCTACTGGCCCGGGCATGGTGGCGGCCTGCAACGCTTTGCCTCACGCCAGGCGATGCAACGTGAGCTGTTCTACATTCTGCCGGGCGACACTGAACACATCCTGCACCTTGGCGAAATCAATGACGATGCACTGGAATCCGGCCTGCGCGCCCAACACATGGCATTTGAATGGCAGGCCGCCGATCTGCGCTCGCAATTTGCCGACCCGCAACAGGCAGAGCAGCTCAAAGCAGAACTGCAAACCCTCGGCGAGCAAACCATTTCGCGCCTGCAAGTACCGATCAACAATGCCCGCGAACGAGCCCTCGACCTGTTGATCGAACAGCAGCGCAGCGGCTTGCTGGCCAGCCAGTTACCGGCGTGGCTGGCGCGGGTGAGCACGGCTGAGCGCGAGCGACTCAAAGCGCTGATCGAACGCCAGATTCTGGCGCTGCAAAATGCCGAAAGCCTGCACGATCTGAACTTGCCCAGCGCCACCGACTTCGCCAGCAAACACGTGACCGCCCGTCTGCGCCAGGACTTTGCGCTCGAGGGCGCGTTCACGGTCAGCTTCGACTTGCCAGACTCGGTGAGCACCGAGCAGCAATTTATTGCCGGTGCCACACCGGGCACACCGACCAAAACGGTCTGGATTCCCGGCAAGGCCCGCAGCATCCTGGCGATGCACGAATTGGCGCTGCTCAACATCGACGAGTCGGTGAGCGAGCGGCTGGCCTTCGGGAAGCCCCTCATCACGGCCGACATTGCGGCCGACCACACCCGCCTGCGCGAAGGCATCACCGGGCCATATCTGCAACAGATGGTCAAGGATCTGAATCTGGCTCAGCGTTACGAAGACCTGATCCGCTCGGTCTACCGGGGGCTGGTGACTGAACCGCGCTTCGAGCGCGATTACCGTCGCGAGTGTCTGCTCGAGCCACACCGCCTGTTGTTGCAGATCCAGGGCCATATGGCGCACGCCGAACGCATCCTCAACGCCGATCAACTGCAAACGCTGTTGACTGCCATCGACGCCAGCTCGCCGCAGGCCTGGCAACCGCCCGGCAAGCGGATCGTGCTGCACCCGGCGTATCTGACCGTGGGGGGAGTCGACACCGAGGACTTGCCCACCACCCTTTCAGGCGTGACCTTCATCGAAGAACAGGTACGCGGCAGCACCCTGCTCTATCTGCCCGACAGCCCCGACGGACGGTGTCTGCGTTCATTCGCCACGCTGGAGCAGGCACGCAGAGGGCTGTTCAATCTGTGCCTGCACATCAAGATGGTCGATTACCTCGCCGGCAGGGCGCTGATCGGTACGCCGCAGCGGCATCGCGCCCGTATCGACCGGGCTGTCCTCCTGCATTTCGATGGCCTGATCGGCATCGGTCAGTCGTGGCCGGCACACACCTCGCTGGCCAGCCACTTGCTCGACGCCGAAATGGGTCGCCTGATTGAAGCCCATCGCCGCACTTCGCGCTCCAATGACGATCTGTACCGGGCGCAATACGCCCTCAAGGGTGTGCGCCTGTACGGCTATCTGAAAATGGCGCTCGGCTTCGTGCCCTTCGTCGGCACAGCGATCGGTCTGTACGACGTCTGGACCAGCGCCAACCAGGCGGTGAGGGAGTTTTCCGCAGGCGAGCACAAACGGGGCATGGCCGAGATCAACGCCGTGCTGTTGTCGCTGATCGACGCGGCCATGGACCTGTTGCCCAGCGCCGTGTTGGCATCAGGCGCGGCCCGGGGCAATACCGTGCAACGGCAGTTGCGCCAGACGTTCGCCAACCCCGCCCACCTGCAAATACCTTCTGCTCGTCAGGCGCGGCACATTGCAGCGCGGTTCGACGGTTACGTCTATGAGGGCGACATTTCCCTGAGCGGCCTGCAACCTGCAACCAGCGGTTTGTATCGCAATGTCTACCGGCACGCCGACGGTGACTTCATCGTTCGCGAGGGCAAGACCTATCAGGTCGTGCTTGACGGTCGCACCCTGCGCCTCAAAGGCACGCGCCTGAAAAGTTACAGGCAGCCCGTCGCGCTCGATGCAGATGGACGCTGGGACACCCATTACGCGGTACACGGTACGATATTCGACGGCGGACTGGCCGGGGGTGGCCAGGTACTCGGGCACCTGGCAGAAGGCCTGGATCCGCTGTGGCCGGCAGCGATCCGTCGCTGGTTGCCGCGCTGGTTTGCCGACAGAGCGTACCGCCGCCGGGAGCTGCGGGTCAGTCAAGTTGATGCCGACCGCCAGGCTGCAAGCCAGCTTAGCCACAAGATCGAGCAGCTCCGGGAACGCTATGAGCGTGCCAACGATGCAGGCAAGCTTTCCCTGGGGCCAGAGCTGGATGCGCAGGAGAAGAAATTGGTAATTGACGCAAAGCGCCTGCATCAGGACTTCAATGACCTGGCTGTGTTCTCTCTTGGGCCGAGAAAGACAGTCGTTGAAAACAACATCAAGGTCTACGCCCTCAACGTGACCCGGGTCTCCCTTCAGCGCTGGTACAAAGCCAGACTCCGCAGCGTGAGCTGGATGGACCGTAGCGCTGAATTGACCGATCGATTGGACACTGAACTCGATCTGTCGAGCGCCCAGCGCTTGCTCAAGGAGCGTGATGACGCCCAACTGAGGGTATTGAAAGAATTCGACATCATGGACGAGGCGGTCGTCGACATAAAAGAGTGGCGCAAGAAAATTACCAGAACTCAGAAAACAGAACTCCGTGACGCCCTGGATTTGGTGGATAACCACCCTACCAAAGGCAACATGATGATTTTCCGGGCTTCGCAACTGCTGTCGATGCTTGAGCGCCACTCAATGATTGGTGATGCATCCTGGTTTCATCTGCATCCTCAGCTGGAATCTGCAACCCAGCATATGCACCGCGTATTGATGGCTCAGCAGTCCGTGCGCCTGATCAAAAGCGGTCGGGCCAGAATCAAGCAGATGCTGACCTCCTGCATCGCGGAGTACGAACGATTTCAGGTGCAAATGAAGGCGTGGCAAGCCGGCTACGAGCCCTATTTCAACCAGGAAATTTTCACCCAACTGCTCAAAAATCTGGAAGAGATCAGCGATCGTGCCCGCAAGATCATCAACAAAAACAAGCCTCCCAAGCCTGTCGAAGCCAACGATAAAGGTCTATTCCAGAGCGAAGACAATCAATGGCTGGTTGGCGACCGGCTGGCCGGCAAAGACAGATTCACCACCCGCGGCATGACCGGCCACATCGAAACCTGGGAGCCTGCCAGCCAGGGCAAGTATCGCCTTTCGACTCCTGCACCTGTTATGGGAACCCATGCGCCATTGGACATTGGCAACCTGGTTTTCGAAGCCCGAAAGCGCCTGCAAACCGTGGACGCTTATGAGCAGAAAGTTCAAGGCTATGCGCGCCAGGATATGTTGCCGGTCAATCTTGAACACATGTTGGTCAGCGAAGCGCGGGAGCTTGAATTGCGCGCGACGAAAATCGCTTCACAGCGTCCCGCCCACGAACTTGTCCCTGAACTGCAAGCCAAGGCCCGACAACTCAAGCTCAGGGGCCGTGACCTGCGCACCGCGCAAACCCTGCGCAGCAAAAAACCCACCAACGGCATGCTCGATGATCTGGTGGAGCACGATGTCGTGGAAATCCGCAAGCAAGAGGCCATGAAAAATCTTGGCAAACGCAAGGACGGGCGAACGGATTACCTTCAGGAATACGAAGTCTGGGTCAAGGGGGACACTCCTCGACTGCTGTGGTACGCGCACTTCCACTATGGATCGCCGAACGCCAGATTGCTCGACTTCGAAAAGGCTCACCTGAAGTTGCCTGAAAACCGCAGCAAGACTCGCGCCGATGACCCGACATTGCCGCTCGGTGATATCGACAAGCGCTCGAGCGCGCTGAAGCACTTCCCGCAGGACTGACCGCACACGCCCGCGCTGTCGATGGAAACCCGTCGACAGCGCGTGTCGCAATGGTCGACAGACCACCCAACATGAGACAAACTCACCACCCTTCTCACCATCATGAATTTTACTGAAGGAGCCAGCGGTGCTTGAGATTCGCCACTTGAAAACCCTTCATGCCCTGCGTGAAGCCGACAGCCTGGTCGACGCCGCTGACCGCCTGCACCTGACCCAGTCGGCGCTCTCTCATCAGTTCAAGGAACTGGAAGAGCGCATGGGCATGCCCTTGTTCGTGCGCAAGACCAAACCCGTGCGTTTCACCAGCGCCGGCCTGCGCCTGCTGCAACTGGCCGATGCGACCCTGCCGCTGCTGCGCGCCGCCGAGCGCGACATCAGTCGTCTGGCCGGGGGCACTGCCGGGCGCCTGCACATGGCGATCGAATGTCACAGCTGCTTTCAGTGGCTGATGCCGACCATCGACCAGTTCCGTGATGCCTGGCCTGAAGTCGAACTCGACCTTGCCTCGGGCTTCTCCTTCGCCCCGCTGCCGGCACTGGCCCGGGGTGATCTGGACCTGGTGGTGACCTCCGACCCGCTGGAAATTGCCGGCATCACCTATGTACCGCTGTTTACCTATGAGGCCATGCTCGCCGTCGCCAACCAGCATGCACTGGCAAGCAAGCCGTACATCGTCCCCGAAGATCTGCTGACTGAAACGCTGATCACCTATCCGGTGGAACGCGATCGGCTGGATATCTTCACCCGTTTTCTGGAACCGGCCGACATCGAACCGGCGCAGGTGCGCACTTCGGAACTGACGGTGATGATGATGCAACTGGTTGCCAGCGGCCGTGGCGTCTGCGGCATGCCGCACTGGGCGCTGCACGAGTACAGTTCGCGCGGTTATGTCAAAGCCAAGCGGCTGGGTGAAAAGGGCCTGTTTGCCACGCTGTACGCAGCCATTCGTGCGGACATGCTCGATGCCCCGTACATGCGCGACTTTTTGCTGACGGCCAAGGACACCTCGTTCTCGACACTCGATGGCGTCAGTGCGGTGCGCTGAATCACAGCCATTGCAAATCCCTGTAGGAGCGGGCTTGCTCGCGAAGGCGGTGTGGCAGCCAACCGGTTTTCTGACCTGCCGCCTTCGCGAGCAAGCCCGCTCCCACAAGGGTTCAGCGTGCAATCACAGTTCACGCCACATGTGGATCTTGTCGAAGTAGTCGTCGCC
>NZ_QAIK01000172.1:22480-27478 GCF_003061005.1 Pseudomonas sp. HMWF021
CCCGAACCGCCAGCGGCTCCAGGCCGAACTGGATGAAACCGCAGCGCCGATACAGGTTTAGCGCGGCATCGTTGCCGGCCGTGACGGTCAACTGGATGACTTTCAACGCAGGGTGGTTTTGCGCTTCGGTCAGTGCAGCCTGCACCAGTTCATGACCCAGACCGTGCTGACGAAAATCCGCCGACACGTACATGCCGAACAGCGTCGCCTTGTGACGGGCCTTTTCTCGCGGCTCGAAAGCCAGACCGACGATGCCGGCCAGTGTGCCCGCTTCAAACGCACCGAGCACCACGTCGAGCTTGCTGGTCAAGCGGGCTTCCCACCAGCTGAGCGGCATCACCGCGCGCTCGCGCACGCTGGAGGTAAAGGCCTGCGGATGCCGGTCGTAAGCTTCGAGCATCAACTCGCGGTAAGCCAGCGCGTGGCTGGCATCGAGGCGTTCGATCCACATGTTCAAGCCCTGCGCTGTTCAAGCATCAGGCGCACCGCCAGACCTGCGAGCACCAACCCCATGAAATAACGCTGCATCGCCATCCACGCCGGGTTGCGCACAAACCACGAGGCGATGCCCGCAGCGAACAGCGCAATCAGCAGATTGACGGTGAAACTGACGCTGATCTGGGTCAGGCCAAGCATGATGCTTTGAGTGAACACCGAACCGTGTTCAGGCGTAATGAACTGTGGAAACACCGAAAGATAGAACACTGCGATCTTGGGGTTCAGCGCGCTGGTAAGAAAACCCATGGTGATCAGTCTGCGCGACGAATCCGGCGGCAGTTGCCGCGCTTCGAACGGCGAGCGCGCACCGGGTTTGACCGCTTGCCAGGCCAGCCAGAGCAAATACAGTGCGCCGGCCCACTTCAACCCTTCGTACGCCATCGGCACCGCCAGAAACACCGCTGTCAAACCAGCGGCTGCGGCAAACATGTGCACGAAAAAACCCGCCGCCACGCCGAGCAACGAGGTCACGCCTGCCTTGCGTCCCTGACAGATCGAACGCGAGATCAGGTAGATCATGTTCGGCCCCGGTGTCAGGACCATCAACAGCGCGGCGGCAGCGAAGATCAGCAGGTCTGGAAGCGGGATCATGGTGAGCGTCCTGTACGTGGATGATCAGGCAATCGCCGTCAGCGAATTGCGATAAAACGGCAGGATCAGGTCGCGTGTCAATGGCGCCAGAACGACAGCGGGATCAGTCGCGGGATCGATCCAGATCACTTCCTCGATTTCGGCAGCGGGCATCACATCGGCGTCGATGGTCAGCTGAAATATCTGCGCTTGCACCACAAACCCCGGCTCGTTGGCGGCTGGCGCCGAAAACTGGCCGAGAAAATACGCATGCGCCGGATCGATCTGCAAGCCCAGCTCTTCCTCCAGCTCACGGGCCAGCGCGTGCACCGGCAATTCATGCGCTTCGATCTTGCCGCCCGGCTGCATGAACGCCGTGGTGCCGCGCTTGCGCACCAGCAGGGTCTGGCCATCGGGGTTGAGCAACAGCGCAGCGGCGATACGGATGAGGCCGGAAGGTGGAGCGGAAAAAGTCGACATGTCAGACAAAGCCTTGGGTGCAAAAACGGCAAGCATCACATGCTTGCCGTTGTGCAGCAAAGTCGCTGCCGAGATCTTACGTGGCTTCCTGAAAATCCATTTCCGGCGGTTGACGACGAAAGCCGCTGGTGAGCACCGCCAGATACACCACGCCAATCGCCAGCCAGCTCAGGCCCAGATACACCGCCAGGTGATCCAGGCTGACCATCAGCCACAAATCCGCGACCAGCCCGATGAACGGGAAGATCAGAAACAGCACCAGCTCACGCGGGCCTTTTTTCTCGCCGCCGATCCAGTAGTGAAAAATCACCGACAGGTTGACCAGACTGAACGCCAGGAACGCGCCGAAGTTGATGAACGAGGTCGAGGTGGTCACGTCGAGTTTCAGTGCCAGCAACGCCACCGCTGCACACAGCAGGATGCTGTTGACCGGTGTGCCGAAGCGCGCATGCAAGGTGCCGAAAAACGACTTGGGCAACACGCCGTCGCGGCCCATCGCAAACAGCAGGCGCGAACCACTGGCCTGGGCCGACAACCCCGAGGCGAACTGGCCGACGATCAGGCCGATGAGGAAGATCGAGACGAACAGATCGCCGCCGATGTTGCGCGCAATTTCATAAGCCGCCGAGTCGACGCTGTCGAACTGGACCGACGGGTGGGCGATCTGCACGAAGTACGACACGCCGACGAAGATCAGCCCGCCAATCAGCGTAATCAACATGATCGCCCGTGGAATGGTGCGGCGTGGGTCGCGGGTTTCTTCAGTCAGCGTGCTGACCGCATCGAAACCGAGGAACGAGTAGCAGGCGATGGCCGCGCCGCTCATGATCAGCGGCATCTGCATGTCGCCGTTGAAGAACGGTTTGATCGACCACAACGATGTGCGCGCATCGCCACCCACGTAGTGCACGCACAGCGCGACGAAGGCGATCAGCACCAGAAATTGCACGAGCATCAGCAAGGCGTTGATGCCGCTGGCCAGTTTCAGGCCGATGATGTTGATCGCGCTGGTGATGCCGATGAACGCCAGTACCCAGATCCACTGCGGGATCGACGGGAACGCCGAAGCGAGGTACGCCGCGCCGATCAGCCAGATGGCCATCGGCAGAAACAGGTAGTCGAGCAATACCGCCCAACCGGCGATGAAGCCGAGCTTCGGGCTGATCGCCTTGCGCACATAGCTGTAGGCGGAACCGGCGACCGGGAACGCAGCGGCCATGCGCCCGTAGCTCATGGCGGTAAAGAACATCGCCACCAGTGCCGCCAGATACGCGGCCGGGACCATGCCAGCGGTGGATTGCGCGAGGATGCCAAAGGTGCCGAGGACAATGATCGGCGTCATATAGGCGATGCCGAACAGCACCACCGCCCCTGATGACAGGGTGCGTTGCAAACGAGCCATGAGCGACTTACTCCGGATTTTATTGGATTTATGGCAGAGCCGAGTTCGGCGAATGTTTCGGGTGTGTTGTTGTTTTGAGTGAGTCAGATAAATCGATAAAAGATCGCAGCCTTCGGCAGCTCCTACAGGAGTACGCATTGCAACAGGCTGCGATCTCTTGATCTTCAGCGCGCAGGAATCAGCAACTCACGCAGTCCGCACGCGTGCTCCACCACCTCCCCCGGCAGCTTCAACCGCTGATCATCCAGATAGCGGTAATCCTTGCGCGCAGCCTCCAACCGGTCGAGATCCAGCTCGATGCTGAACTGCCCTTCTTCGCGCCCCGCTTCGAACAACAACGTCCCCAGCGGATCGACCAGCGCACTGCCGCCGGCAAACATCAAGCCGTCATCCCCGGCCTCGACGCGGTTGACCATCAACGCAAATGCCTGGTTTTCCTGGGCGCGGGCCATGATCGCGGTGCGGTGGGTCGGGGCGTACGGGTCCATGTTGCCGTTGGTCACGATCAGCAACTCGGCGCCCAGTTGTGCCAGGGCGCGGGCGGATTCGGGAAACTCGATGTCGTAGCAGATCAGCAGGCCGACGCGCACACCGTTCCACTCGCCAGTGACATAACGATCGCCCGCCTCGAACACGCCGCGATCCGACGCCCAGAGGTGGGTCTTGCGGTATTTGAGCGCGATGCCTTCGGGGGTGATCAGCAGCGTGGTGTTGTAGAAGCGACCGCTGTCGTTCTCGGCCATGCCGATCACCACGGCGATGTTGCGCTCGCGGGCGGCGGCCAGCACTGCGCTGACGGTCGGGCCATCCAGCGGTTCGGCGATCTGCGCCACGGTGTCGGCGCTCGGGAAGCCCATCAGGTGGGTTTCCGGAAACACGATCAATTGTGTGTCGGCGGCGCACGCGGCAATCGCCGTGAGAGCACGTTCGAGGTTGTACGCCGTGTCTTTGTCACGGCCCGCCAGTTGGGCGAGTTCGACTTTCATCGCGAGTCCTTGGGGTCATGGCCGGGCGCTGAAAGATTGCCCGGTGGCTGTCTGTGGGCCAGTATGCGCAGCAAGCAACCGGCCAGGGAATCACGCGGCCGGGGTAACCCGATAGGGGTAGTCCATGTCCGTTTCGTTTGATGACATCACCTGGCACCGCGCCGTCGGGCAACTGATCGACGCGCTCGACAAGCCGAATTTCTGGGCGCAACTGGTGCGTCTGCTCGACCAGTACGTGGCATTCGATAGCTGGGTGGCGCTGCTGTTCAGTGCCGATCAGCACCCGCAGGTCTTCGCCGAATGCCCCGGCGAAGACGGCAGTCCCGACCCGCTGTTTCAGGATTATCTGCGCGGGTTGTACCTGCTCGACCCGTTCTACATCGCCTGCCGCGAGCAGTCGCGCACCGGGTTGTACCGCCTGTCCGAGGTGGCGCCGGAGCATTTCGAGCTGACCGAGTATTACCAGCGATACTTTCGTCTGAATGTGGTCGCCGACGAAATCCAGTTCAATTGTCAGCTCGAAGGTGAGCGCACGTTGTGCCTGTCGCTGGGCAGTGAAAAACGTTTCACTGGCGAACAGATTGCTTTGCTGTCTTTGATCCAGCCGTGGGTGCTGGGCCTGTTGCGTCAGCGCCTGCCGTACGAGATCAACCAGACCGTGGCCCTCGCTGCCGCGCCTGCACCGGCGGACTGGCGGGTGCAACTGGAAGCGTCGGTGCAACAACTCAAGGGCGCGCAACTGACCGCCCGGGAGCTGGATGTCGGGCGGTTGATGCTCAGCGGTTGCTCCAGTAAAGAAATCGCCCGTAAGCTGGAAATCTCCGTAGAAACCGTGAAAGTCCATAAGAAACACATGTACAGCAAGCTGGGGATCAAATCCCAGTCGGAGCTGTTTTCGATTTTTCTCCAGGCGCAGAACGCCTGAATAGCCTTGGCACGCAGGAGACATCTGAAGCCTGGAATCCCCTGTGGCGAGGGAGCTTGCTCCCGCTCGACTGCGCAGCAGTCGCAAAACCTGGTCACGCGATGCAGCAGACAGACCGTGATGGCCGGGTTTGGGGC
>NZ_QAIK01000172.1:27488-32229 GCF_003061005.1 Pseudomonas sp. HMWF021
GCAAGCCAGTCTGCGCGCCATGGGTAACCATTGAGTCCGAACCCAAGGAAACCGTATGAGCCTGTCACTCCTGAGCCGCTACGCCTTCTTTGCCGTCTGCGTGATTTTCACCCTCGCCAGCCTGCCCTTTCTCGAACACGACTGGCTGTGGCCGATCACCGCCGTCACCGGCGTACTGAGCCTGCTCGGTCTGTTCGACTTGCTGCAGAGCCCGCACGCGGTGCGCCGCAACTACCCGATCCTGGGCAACATCCGCTATCTGGTCGAAGGCATCCGCCCGGAGATTCGTCAGTACCTGCTGGAATCCGACAGCGACGCCCTGCCCTTCTCCCGCGCCCAACGCTCGCTGGTGTATTCACGGGCGAAGAACGAAACCGCCGACAAACCCTTCGGTACGCTGATCGACGTCTATCAGTCCGGCTTTGAATTCATCGGCCACTCGATGCGCCCGGCGCCGTTGAGCGACCCGAGCAGTTTCCGCGTCACCGTCGGCGGCCCGCAGTGCACCCAGCCGTATTCAGCCTCGGTGTTCAACATCTCGGCGATGAGCTTCGGCTCGCTCAGCGCCAACGCCATCCGCGCCCTGAATCAGGGCGCCAAACTCGGCAACTTCGCCCACGACACCGGTGAAGGCAGCATCAGCCCGTATCACCGTGAACACGGCGGCGACCTGACCTGGGAACTGGGCAGCGGCTACTTTGGCTGCCGCACCAGCGACGGCCGTTTCGACCCGGAACGCTTCGCCGCCCAGGCGCAGAATCCACAAGTGCGGATGATCGAAATCAAGATGAGCCAGGGCGCCAAACCCGGCCACGGCGGAATCCTGCCCAAGCACAAGGTCACCCAGGAAATCGCCGACACCCGCGGCATCATGATGGGCGAAGACTGCATCTCGCCGTCACGCCACAGCGCGTTTTCCACGCCGATCGAGATGATGCATTTCATCCAGCAACTGCGTGAACTGTCCGGCGGCAAACCGGTGGGCTTCAAGTTCTGCCTCGGGCATCCATGGGAGTTCATGGGCATCGCCAAGGCCATGCTGGAAACCGGCATCCTGCCGGATTTTATCGTGGTCGACGGCAAGGAAGGTGGCACCGGTGCGGCGCCCGTGGAATTCACCGACCACATCGGCGTGCCGATGCGCGAAGGCCTGCTGTTCGTGCACAACACCCTGGTGGGCCTGAACCTGCGCGACAAGATTAAACTCGGCGCCAGCGGCAAGATCGTCAGCGCCTTCGACATCGCCAGCGTGCTGGCCATCGGTGCCGACTGGGCCAACTCCGCGCGCGGCTTCATGTTCGCCATCGGTTGCATCCAGTCGCAAAGCTGCCACACCAACAAATGCCCGACCGGCGTCGCCACCCAGGACGCCTTGCGCCAACGCGCCCTCGTCGTCCCGGACAAGGCCCAGCGCGTCTACAACTTCCACCGCAACACGCTCAAGGCACTGGCAGAAATGCTTGCCGCTGCAGGGCTGGAACATCCATCACAACTGTCGGCCAAGCACCTGGTGCGCCGCATGTCGGCGACCGAAATCAAACTGTTCTCGCAGCTGCACGTGTTCCTGAAACCGGGGGAATTGCTCACCGGAGAGGTCAACGGCGAGTTCTATTCGCGGATGTGGCAGATGGCGCGGGCGGACAGTTTTGAGCCGCAGGAAGTGGCTGCTGCCTGATCGACGATGCGCCAGTCTGCCCCGCAGGCTGGCGCCTCAGCTCCGTTGCTGACGAAACAGCACAAACCGGAAAAAGCAGTAGCCCAACGTCAGGTTCAGCGCGGTAAACACCGTCACCGTCAGCAATCCATGCCAGCCACGAATATCGGCAATCGAGCCGATGCCAAAACTGGCTGCGCCCATCAGGCCGATGAACAGCAGATAGCCGAATACCGATGTGTTGCTCTCGAAGGTGTAGAGCAAGTTCACATACAACGAGAACGCCGCCGCCACGCAGAATGCAGCGAAGTTGCTGGTAGCCTGGGTCAACTCGACAGCGATGCACAGGACAAAAAAGATCTGCCAGTGGATAAGGGCGTCGGCAATTGCAATCACTATCAGTGCAGAACATCCCTTCATTTCGGTCCCTTGCCCTGGCTTCGTCCGGCTTGCTTTTGAAGCTAGGGCAAGGTGCTTGCGCCGTCTACTGTCAGAAATTACAGGTACATGGGTTTCTGCGACGAACGGTCAACGCTTTACCACTGCAGCAATCGGCCGTGAGGCGGCTCTTTCATGACGATGAAACCGTAATCGCCGATCAGGTAGATGCGGTAGTACAGGCTGTCTACCAACGGCGGATAACCCCGATAACCGACATGCGTGGCATTGCGCCGTTCGCGTTCGGCCACGACGTTGGTGATGCCCATCGCGGGCAGGTTTTCCGCGAGCATGTAGTAGTCGACGTTGAGCAGATAGTGCAGCACCGGCAATCGCTCGAACGATCCCGCCGCGCCGACCAGCCAGCGATCCGAGTAGGTCACCGACAGATAGATCCGCTTGGCCTGGCGCAGTCCACCATGTTCGGCGATGTCGTGGCCAAGACTGTAAAGCGCACTGCTGGCGAAGGTTTTCTGCATCGTCAGCACCCGGCCGTAGGCGAACGATAGCGAGAGCGTCGCCAGCAACGGGATGATCAGCAGCAACGGCAATCGACGATGCCCGGCAGCGAGCGCCAGATACGCCAGATAGAACAGCGCCAGCAGCAGCACACCGAAGCCCATCAGGGTGCGTGCGCCTTCGTTGAAATCGCGAAACAGCAGCGTCATGCCCGGCACCAGCAGTACGAGCACCAAAAGCGTCAGCACGACGAGCAGTGCGCAAAAGCCGGATTTTCGAGGCGGTCGCACGCACGTCACTCCGACCAGCGCACACAGCACCAGCGCGCCGAATACCCAGGCGTGCCCCCCGTGCAACAGCAGTCCGGTTTTTTCCAGCACGCGCCCCAGGTTGATACCAATCTGCAGCAACGGCCGGGCCGAGCCGTCCAGCAATTCAGCGCGACGTGAGTCCATGAATGGGTAGGCGGTGACGCTGTAGATCAGCACCGCCAGTCCCAGTTGCGCGAGTTTTGCACCCAGCATGCGCCAGATGTCTGCCCGTGGCAGTCGGTGGTGGATCGCCCGGATCAGTTCGACGCCGCACAGGCCGAGAAACACGTTGAGACTGATCTGGTACAGCCCGACCGCCAGCGCCAGCAGCGCCGCCGACACCAGCCAGCGCTGCACCCGCGATGAACCGTCGAACGTGATGGCGTAGATCACCGCGACCATGCTCAGGGCCATGACCGGGCCGTCGTATTGGTAGGACAGGTTCTGCAACAGGAACGGGTTGTACCAGAGCGGCAACGCAACGAGACAAGAGGCGAGCGTCGGTTCAGTGAAGTAGTGAAACGTCAGGCGAGTCAGCGCCAGGCTCATCGCTACCGCAGCGAGCAAAAGGGGCAAGGGGAAGATGTTCGGTGCAGCACCGGTGAAGGTCAGCGCCTGATAAAACCAGTCGGCAAACAACCGCCCCTGCCCGGCCCAGGCATTGCCGGCGGCCAGTGAGCGCCAGTTGTCGTCGATGTAGGGGAAGTCGGCGAGGATCAGTGGCAGGACGTACAACGAGGTGGCAAGCAGGTAGAACAGCGCGACCTGACGCTGACTGAGTTCTCGTTCAAGAAAAGCGCTCGTCCTCATGTTCGCGCCTCTGTTCAATGCTGCGCGGAATGTAAATCTGATAGAAATGTGAGCGTTTTCAGGTGAGTTGGATCGTTCTTTCAGACCAGCGGTAAAACGTCAAAAGATCGCAGCCTGCGGCAGCTCCTACAGGGTGAATAAATATCCCGTGTAGGAGCTGCCGCAGGCTGCGATCTTTTGCTTTTGCTATCGAGCGTTACAGCTTAGGAAACCGAACGCACCGCCCCCTGCGATTCACCGGTAGGCTGCAACTTGAACACATAAAACAGCACCGTCAGCAGCACCAGGAACACCGGCCCCACATACAGCGCCACGCGGGTGTCGGGGAAGTACGCCATCAGGCCGACCACCAGCACCAGGAACGCCAGAGCGAAGTACGAACTGACCGGGTACAGCCACATTTTGTATTTCAGCCCGGCACGTTCGCTGGCGCTCAGGCCTTTGCGGAATTTCAGTTGCGCCAGCAGGATCATCACCCAGGTCCAGATCGCGCCGAAGGTCGCAATCGAAGTCACCCAGACGAAGACTTTCTCCGGCACCAGATAGTTGAGCAGCACGCCGATCAGCAGCGCGAAAATCGACAGCAGCAGCGCACGACGTGGCACGCCGTTGGAGGTCTTGGCGAAACCGGCCGGGGCCTGGCCGTTCTGCGCCAGGCTGTAGAGCATTCGCCCGGTGCTGAAGATGCCACCGTTGCACGACGACAGCGCTGCAGTGATCACCACGAAGTTGATGATACCGGCGGCGGTCTTGATGCCCAGACGCTCGAAGGTCATCACGAACGGACTGCCCTGAGTGCCGATTTCGTTCCACGGGTAGATCGACAGGATCACGAACAGCGCGCCGACGTAGAACAGCAGAATCCGCCAGAACACCGAGCCGATCGCATTCGGGATGGTTTTTTGCGGGTTGCGCGCTTCACCGGCGGTCAGGCCGATCATCTCGACACCCAGGTAGGCGAACATCACCATCTGCAGGGACATCAGCACACCGGTCACACCGTTGGGCATGAAGCCGCCATGGGCCCACAGGTTGGAAATCCCCAGCGCCACGCCGTCGTTGCCAAAGC
>NZ_QAIK01000172.1:32256-32983 GCF_003061005.1 Pseudomonas sp. HMWF021
CGAACGCGATGATGCCGACACCGCCAATGACCATGGCGATGATGGTGACGATCTTGATCAGGGCGAACCAGAATTCGAATTCACCGAAGGCTTTCACCGCGATCAGGTTGATCGAACCCATGCTGACCAGCGCCGCGAGGGCCCAGATCCAGCGCGGCACATCCGGGAACCAGATACCCATGTACACGGCCACGGCGGTGATTTCCGCGACGCAGGTCACCAGCCACAGGAACCAGTAGTTCCAGCCGGTGAGAAAACCCGCCAGCGGGCCGAGGTAGTCCTGGGCGTAGCGGCTGAACGAGCCGGCCACCGGGTTGTGCACGGCCATTTCGCCGAGGGCGCGCATGATCACCAGGATCGCCAGACCGCCAAGGATGTAGGAAAGCATGATCGCCGGGCCGGCCATTTCGATGGCCTTGGCTGAACCCAGGAACAGACCGACGCCGATACAGGCGCCGAGCGCCATCAGGCGAATATGCCGTTCGCCGAGTTCACGTTTGAGCGGGCCGCCGTGAGCGGTTTCGCCGTGAGGCAGGTGATTGCCAACTGGCATAGGGGTGCAACCTCGTCTTGTTATTGGATATGACCACCGAGTCTCGAAGCATCGGCCGATAGGCCTCAACTCGAAGGAAACCGCGTCTGCCTCGTGGGCAAACACGTCTCGCAAGCAAACCTGCAAGATCAGCGGGGCGTGCAGTATAAAAAGCCTTTAGCAGGGCTTTTCACT
>NZ_QAIK01000173.1:0-438 GCF_003061005.1 Pseudomonas sp. HMWF021
GGTTACTACTGGATTCCCAACTATTACCCACCGGGGATTTCCACGGTGTGGTGGAACCGTTTCGGCCGTCCGGCGACGGCGCCGCTGTACGATGCCGGATTGGATACCTGGTGGGAAATCAGCCCGACCGCGCTGACCGCCACGCAGATGCAGCAACAGCAGAAGGAGTATGCGCATGTGGGGTTATAGCCTGCGGCGTCTGCTGCTGATCGTGCCGACTTTGCTCGCCATTCTGCTGGTCAATTTCGTCATCGTGCAGGCCGCGCCGGGTGGCCCGGTGGAGCAGGCGATCGCGCGCTTGCAGGGCATCGGCGTCGGTGCGGCGGTGGGCGGCGGTCATGTCGAAACCATTGGCGGAGAGTCCCGCGCCACCCGAGGACTGGACCCGAAACTGGTGGCGGACATCGAGCGTCAGTACGGCTTCGACAAGCCCGCCGG
>NZ_QAIK01000173.1:448-3167 GCF_003061005.1 Pseudomonas sp. HMWF021
GTTGATGCTCAAAAGCTACGCGCAACTGGATTTTGGCCAGAGTTTTTTCCGTGGTGCCAGCGTCACCGAGCTGATCTGGCAGAAGCTGCCGGTGACCCTGTCACTGGGCTTGTGGGCCACGTTGATCACTTACCTGGTGTCGATTCCGCTGGGCATTCGCAAGGCCGTGCACAACGGTTCGGCGTTCGATGTCTGGAGCAGCGTGGCGATCATCATCGGCTATGCGATGCCAGGGTTTCTGTTCGCGCTGCTGCTGATCATCGTGTTTGCCGGCGGCAGCGCGCTGGACTGGTTTCCGGTGCGCGGGCTGGTCTCGGACAACTTCGCCGAGCTGTCGCCGTGGGGCAAGGTTGCCGATTACTTCTGGCACCTCGTGCTGCCGGTCACCGCGCTGGTGATCGGCGGATTCGCCACGTTGACGATCCTGACCAAGAACAGCTTTCTCAACGAGATCTCACGCCTGTACGTGGTGACGGCGCGGGCCAAGGGCCTGAGCCAGCGTCAGGTGTTGTACGGCCATGTGTTTCGCAACGCGATGCTGCTGGTGGTCGCCGGATTACCGCAGGCACTGGTGACGGTGTTCTTCGGCGGCTCGCTGTTGATCGAAGTGATCTTCTCCCTCGATGGCCTCGGCCGACTCAGCTATGAAGCGGCGGTGTCACGGGATTACCCGGTGGTGTTCGGTTCGCTGTTCATCTTCACCCTGTTCGGCCTGCTGATAAAACTGCTCGGCGACCTGTGCTACACGCTGGTCGACCCGCGCATCGACTTCACCGCGAGGACTGCCTGATGCTGACCTTATCTCCCATCGGACAGCGCCGTTGGGCGCGATTCAAGGCACATCGACGTGGCTGGTGGTCGTTGTGGCTGTTTGTGCTGTTGTTTGGCCTGAGCCTGGGCGGCGAGCTGATCGCCAATGACAAACCGCTGCTGGTCGAATATCAGGGCCAGTGGTACTTCCCGGCGTTCAAGCGCTACACCGAGCAGGATTTCGCCGGCGAGCTGCCGTTTCAGCCGGACTACCGCAGTGCGCAGGTGCGGCAGTTGATCGAGGGGCAGGGCGGGCGGATGTGGTTCGCGCCGATCCCGTTCGGTTTCGACACGGTGAATTACGAGCTGACCGAGCCGGCACCAAGTCCACCGAGCGCCGAGAACTGGCTGGGCACCGACGATCAGGCGCGGGATGTGCTGGCGCGGGTGATCTTCGGTACGCGGGTGTCGCTGCTGTTTGCCTTGGCGCTGACCGCTGCCAGCGCGCTGATCGGCATTGCGGCCGGAGCCTTGCAGGGCTACTACGGCGGCTGGGTCGATCTGCTCGGGCAGCGGTTGCTGGAGGTGTGGTCGGGGCTGCCGGTGTTGTATCTGCTGATCATTCTGTCCGGGTTCGTCGAGCCGAATTTCTGGTGGCTGCTGGGGATCATGGCGCTGTTTTCCTGGCTGAGTCTGGTGGATGTGGTGCGCGCCGAATTCCTGCGCAGCCGTGGCCTGGAATACGTGAAAGCGGCGCGGGCGCTGGGGGTTGGCGATGGGCAGGTGATCAGCCGGCACATCCTGCCCAATGCGATGAGCGCGACCCTGACTTACCTGCCGTTCATTCTCACCGGGGCGATCGCGACCTTGTCGGCGCTGGACTTTCTCGGTTTCGGCATGCCCGCCGGCAGCGCTTCGCTGGGCGAACTGATCGGCCAGGGCAAGAGCAATCTGCAAGCGCCGTGGTTGGGGCTGACGGCGTTTTTTGCCCTGGCGCTGATTCTTTCTCTGTTGGTGTTCATCGGTGAGGCCTGCCGAGATGCTTATGATCCGAGGACTTGAGATGAGCGATAACCTGATCGAAATCCGCGACCTGCGCGTGGCGTTCAACGGCCAGCCTGTGGTGCATGGCATCGACCTCGATATTCGTCCGGGCGAATGCCTGGCGCTGGTCGGCGAGTCCGGCTCGGGCAAATCGGTGACCGCCCACAGCATCCTGCAATTGCTCGACCCGAATATCACGCGGATCGACGGCAGCATTCGTTACGCCGGTGAAGAGTTGCTCGGTGTGCATGAGCGCTATCTGCGCCAGTTACGCGGCAACCGTATTGCGATGATTTTTCAGGAACCGATGAGTTCGCTGAATCCGCTGCACACCATCGAGCGGCAACTCGGTGAGAGTCTGGCGCTGCACAAAGGCCTGGCGGGCGCGCAGGCCCGTGAACGGATTCTTGAATTGCTCGAACTGGTCGGCATTCAGAAACCGCGCGAACGACTCAAGGCCTATCCGCATCAACTCTCCGGCGGCCAGCGCCAGCGGGTGATGATCGCCATGGCGCTGGCTTGTGAGCCGCAATTGCTGATCGCCGACGAGCCGACCACCGCGCTGGATGTGACGGTGCAGCGCAGGATTCTGTTGCTGCTTAAAGAGCTACAACAGCGCCTGGGCATGGCGCTGCTGATCATCAGCCATGACCTGAATCTGGTGCGCACCATTGCGCAGCGGATGGCGGTGATGCGCGGTGGGCGGATCGTCGAGCAGGCGTCGTGCGAGCAATTGTTTAGTGCGCCGCAGCATCCCTACAGCATCGAATTGCTCAACGCCGAGCCTGGGGGCGAAGCGCTGTGCCGGGACGTTGCGCAAGACTTGTTACAGGTGCGTGATCTGAATGTGCGTTTTCGTCTCGGCGGCGGTTGGCTGCGGCCGAAGAATTGGCTGCAGGCGGTCAAGGGCATCGATCTGAATTTG
>NZ_QAIK01000173.1:3177-26344 GCF_003061005.1 Pseudomonas sp. HMWF021
CCTGATCGACGCCGAGGGCAGCATTCGCTTTGCCGGTGAGGCGCTGGAGCAGTTGAGCGGCAAGCAGCTGCGGCCACTGCGCAAACGCCTGCAAGTGGTGTTTCAGGATCCGTTCGGCAGCCTCAGCCCACGCCTGTGTGTGGAGCAGATCATTGCCGAGGGCTTGCAGGTACACAGCGACTTGAATGCTGCCGAGCGTGAGCAGGCGGTGATCGATGTGCTGCGCGAGGTTGGCCTCGATCCGGCGACCCGACATCGCTATCCGCACGAGTTCTCCGGTGGCCAGCGGCAACGGATTGCCATCGCCCGGGCGTTGGTGCTCAAGCCGGAGCTGATCTTGCTCGATGAGCCGACGTCGGCGCTGGATCGCACGGTGCAAAAACAGATCGTTGCGCTGTTGCGGCGGTTGCAGGAAGAACATGGGCTGACTTACCTGTTCATCAGTCATGATCTGGCGGTGGTGCGGGCGTTGGCCCATGACCTGATTGTGATGAAGGAGGGGGAAGTGCTGGAACGCGGTGAGACCGGCAAGCTATTCAGCTCGGCGCAGCATCCGTACACGCAGGAGTTGCTGGCGGCATCCAATGTGGAGGCGAGGCTGGCGCAAATCCTGTAGGAGCTGTCGAGTGAAACGAGGCTGCGATCTTTTGACCTTGATTTTTAAAAGCAAAAGATCGCAGCGTGCCGCAGCTCCTACAGGGGCCAGACGCAAAAATCCCGCCACAGGGGCGGGATTTTCTTGAAGCCGGTCGCAGGTCTTACGACGGGAACAGCTCGGACAGTTTCATCGACAGCATCATGTCGCCTTCAACGCGCAGCTTGCCGCCCATGAAGGCCTGCATGCCGTCGGTTTCACCGCTGACGATGTCTTTCAGGGTTGCACTGTCGAGTACCAGCGTGCAGTTGGCGTCCGGGTTCTCACCTTCCTGGATGTCGCAAGTACCGTCTTTGACGATCAGCGCGTATTGCTTGTTTTCGTCGGTGATGTTGAAACCGAAGACCAGATCCAGACCAGCAGCGGCGGCTGGGTTGAACTTGGCTTGCATCGCTTTTACGGCATCAGCTACGGAGGTCATGGTTCGATCCTTTCTTGGGTAATAGGCGCTGGTTGATACAGCAAGGTTCACAGTTATCCGGACTCAACGGAAAGTGATGAGTTCCGGAGCCTTCAACAGCTGCAGATGTACGTGACTGTTGAAGGAGGCCAAAGCCACCTCGCGACCGCGGAACTTCAACTGGTTGAGCGAGGTGTTGACGATTTGCCAATTCAGTTCAAAGGCCTGGCGGGTAGGCATTCGGGTAATCAGGTGGAGCAGGGCGGTGATGGTGCCGCCGGAGGTGAACACGGCGATTTTCTGGTTGCCGTCGGCCTGTTCGAGGATGCGTTGCAGGCCTCCCTGAACCCGTTCGACGAAACCCAGCCAGCTCTCCAGCCCGGGTGGGTCGTAGGTGCCGGCCAGCCAGCGCTCGATGATCAGGACGAAGATGCGCTGAAACTCGGCGCGGTTCTGCGCGGCGTTGCGCAGGATGTCGATGGCTTCCGGCTCGTCCTCCAGCATGGCGGGGATCAGGGCGCGAATCACCGCGTCGGCATCGAATTCGTTGAATGCGGAGTCGGTTTCCAGGGTCGGAACCGCCAGGCCCCTGGCGCTGAACTGCTCCAGTGCGCTGGTGGCCGTGTGTTGCTGACGACGCAGGTCGCCGGCCAGACAGCGATCGAAGCTGATCCCGAGATCAGCGAGGTGCTGGCCGAGGATTTCTGCCTGCCGCACACCGATGGGCGACAGGACGTCATAGTCGTCTGCACCAAAGGAGGCCTGGCCATGTCGAATCAGATAGATGCTGCCCACGTCCGCGTCATCCCGGTACGTTGAAGGTTTGGCGAGGTTATGAGGATGACGGAGTGCTGTCAATGAAAAAACATACGCTTGTTTGAAATGCCCGTTACAGGCCTGTTGCCAGAGGTTTCACGGCTGGCCGACGAGGCGGCGCATGGGTATGCTGGAGCCATCCCGCGCGTGTTTTGCATCCGCGCATTGTTTTAAGGAGTCTCTGTGGAGTTTTTCACCGAATACGCCAGTTTCCTGGCCAAGACCGTAACGCTGGTGGTCGCCATCCTGGTGGTGCTCGCCAGTTTTGCTGCGTTGCGCAGCAAGGGCCGGCGCAAGTCGGCAGGGCAGTTGCAGGTCAGCAGGCTCAACGATTTCTATAAAGGGCTGCGTGAGCGCCTGGAGCAGACCCTGCTCGACAAGGATCAGCTCAAGGCCCTGCGCAAGGGCCAGGCCAAATCGGAAAAGTCCGAGAAGAAGCAGAAGAACAAATCCGAGAGCAAATCGCGGGTGTTCGTGCTCGATTTCGACGGCGACATCAAGGCCTCGGCCACCGAGAGCCTGCGCCACGAAATCACCGCGCTGCTGACCCTCGCCACGCCGAAGGACGAAGTGGTGCTGCGTCTGGAAAGCGGCGGCGGCATGGTCCACAGCTATGGTCTGGCCTCGTCGCAACTGGCGCGCATCCGTGAGGCCGGCGTGCCGTTGACCGTGTGCATCGACAAGGTCGCGGCCAGCGGCGGCTACATGATGGCGTGCATCGGCGAGAAGATCATCAGCGCGCCGTTTGCAATTCTCGGCTCGATTGGTGTGGTGGCGCAGTTGCCCAACGTCAACCGCCTGCTGAAAAAGCACGACATCGATTTCGAAGTGCTGACCGCCGGCGAGTACAAGCGCACCCTGACCGTGTTTGGCGAAAACACCGAGAAGGGCCGTGAGAAGTTCCAGGAAGACCTGGACATCACCCATCAGCTGTTCAAGAACTTTGTTTCGCGCTATCGCCCGCAACTGGCTATTGATGAAGTGGCCACCGGCGAAGTCTGGCTTGGCGTTGCGGCGCTGGACAAGAAACTGGTCGATGAGCTCAAGACCAGCGACGAATACCTGGCTGACCGGGCGAAGAAAGCCGAGGTCTATCACCTGCATTACGCCGAGCGCAAAAGCCTGCAGGAGCGCATCGGCATGGCCGCCAGCGGTTCGGTGGATCGCGTGCTGCTGAGCTGGTGGAGTCGCCTGACACAACAGCGCTTCTGGTAAACAGTCAGCCACAAAAAAACGCCGGTCAATGACCGGCGTTTTTTTGTGCGCATAACCTTGAAGCTTAGCGGCGACGGAACAGCGGCAGCGGTTCGTCGGTGGCGGCCTGATAGGTCACGGAGAAGTCCTTGAGGCCTTCCAGCGCTTCGTACGGGTCTTTGTCCGCACGAACGGCAAACGCATCGAAACCGCAGCGGTGCATGTAGAACAGCTGATCGCGCAGCACATCACCAATTGCCCGCAGTTCACCTTTGAAACCGTAACGGTCGCGCAGCAGGCGGGCGTTGGAGTAGTTGCGGCCGTCGGTGAAGGCCGGGAAGTTCAGCGCGATGACCTGGAACTCGGCCACGTCGTCACCGATTTCTTCGGCTTCTTCATCGGCGTCCAGCCACACGCCCAGGCCGCCGTCGCGGGCCTTGAGCATGCGGCTGTGTTCACGCCACAGCTGCAATGGAACGATCAAATCGTCGCAATTGCTGATGTCGTCGATGTTGAAATCTTTCGGCAGCAGGTGCCAGGTTTCGTCAACGACTTCGTTGTTCTTAATGATTCGCTGCATAGACGCGTTCCTTGAAGAGGTCGATGCCAATACGCTGGTAGGTGTCGATGAAGCGCTCGTCTTCGGTACGTTGTTCAACGTACACGTCGATCAACTTCGAGATCACGTCCGGCATGTCGTCCTGGGCGAAGGACGGGCCGAGGATCTTGCCCAGGCTCGCGTCACGGCTGGCGCTGCCGCCGAGGGAGACCTGGTAGAACTCTTCACCTTTCTTGTCCACCCCGAGGATGCCGATGTGGCCGACGTGGTGGTGACCGCAGGCGTTCATGCAACCGGAGATGTTCAGGTCCAGTTCACCGATGTCGAACAGGTAGTCCAGGTCGTCGAAGCGGCGCTGGATCGATTCGGCGATCGGGATCGACTTGGCGTTGGCCAGCGAGCAGAAGTCACCGCCCGGGCAGCAGATGATGTCGGTCAGCAGGCCGATGTTCGGCGTGGCGAAACCGCCTTCACGCAGCTCGCCCCACAAGGTGAACAGCTGGCTCTGCTCGACGTCGGCAAGAATGATGTTCTGCTCGTGGGAGGTGCGCAGCTGGCCGAAGCTGTAGCGCTCGGCCAGATCGGCGACGGCATCGAGCTGCTTGTCGGTGATGTCGCCCGGCGCCACGCCGGTCGGTTTCAGCGACAGGGTCACGGCGACATACCCCGGCTTCTTGTGCGCCAGGGTGTTGCGCGAACGCCAGCGGGCGAAGCCCGGATGCTCTTTGTCGAGTTCGGCCAGGGCGGCGGTCTGGTTTTCCAGCGCCTTGTAGTCCGGATCGACGAAGTGTTTGGCGACACGATGCAGCTCGGCTTCGGTCAGCGTGGTCTGGCCACCGCGCAGGTGTTCCATCTCGGCATCGACTTTCTGCGCGAACACTTCAGGGGTCAGCGCCTTGACAAGGATCTTGATCCGCGCCTTGTACTTGTTGTCGCGACGGCCATAGCGGTTGTACACCCGCAGGATGGCGTCGAGGTAGCTCAACAGGTCCTGCCATGGCAGGAACTCGTTGATGAATGCGCCGACCACCGGGGTACGGCCCAGGCCACCGCCGACCAGCACACGGAAGCCCAGCTCGCCGGCGGCGTTGTGTACCGGCTCAAGGCCGATGTCGTGAACTTCGATGGCCGCACGGTCAGCGGTCGAACCGTTGACGGCGATCTTGAATTTGCGCGGCAGGTAGGCGAATTCCGGGTGGAACGTCGTCCACTGACGGACGATCTCGCACCATGGACGCGGGTCGATCAACTCATCGGCGGCGACACCGGCGAACTGGTCGGTGGTGACGTTGCGCAGGCAGTTGCCGCTGGTCTGGATCGCGTGCATCTGCACGGTGGCAAGTTCCGCGAGGATGTCCGGGATGTCTTCCACCGCAGGCCAGTTGAACTGCACGTTCTGCCGGGTACTGATGTGGGCGTAGCCCTTGTCGTAGTCACGGGCAATTTTGGCCATCATGCGCATCTGACGCGAAGTCAGCTGGCCGTACGGCACCGCCACGCGAAGCATCGGCGCGAAACGCTGGATGTAAAGGCCATTTTGCAGGCGCAGGGGGCGGAATTCTTCTTCGCTCAGCTCACCTGCCAGATAGCGTCGGGTCTGATCACGGAACTGCTTGACGCGGTCCTCGATGATCCGCTGATCGTACTCGTCGTATACGTACATATAAGTCCTGTTCTCAGGCTTTGGGCTACTCGGAAAACGCTGCGTTTTCGCTTGCTGGAGTCCGATGGTGCCTCGGCAATTACGCGCGCACGGCCGCGCACTCCCTAACGGAGCCGGGGCAATATACCCGTTTGCAGTTATGCGCAAAAGTGATGTTTGAGTATATGTAAAGAACCAAATCGCCTAACGAGAATGGTTGTTGATTAACCCACATTTGTCGCGGGGACAATCATCGTCTTAACTGTGATCGAGTCTTTCTGCAATCACCGATAAAACCGACAAGAGGCGATGCAATGAGCAATCCGACCAAGGCGAGAAAAAGCGATAGCAGTGTCGATGCGTGGGCCATTCTGTTCCTGATCATTCTGGTTGTAGGAACAGCAGTATTTTGGGTCAGTCATCAGTAGATACACAGTTCAGGCCGTAAACCAGCGAGGGCCGACGGCAAACGAACAGACGCATGATCGTCCTCGCGAGCCTGCGATCATGCGCCTTTGCGCCGCCTGCGTGCAGATATCCGTCGCGCATTCCGGATCGCCCCCGGCGTTACGGATGGCGTGCACTACATAGTTACCGCAGCCCCCTCAACACCCCGTGCTGTGATGTCTCTCCATTTAATTGACCGAGACTCACATGTCCGACACCACCATTCCCTCGAGCAGCAAGCTCAAGCATTGGGACGTCACGCCAAGTATTCACGGCAAGCTACTGGTCAAGTCCATGCCCAAATGGCTGCTTGATGCCACCTCTGAACGACGTGCGCAATTCAGGAACGCATCGGTGCGTCTGCCATCTGCATGGTCGCGCGCTACGCCTGAGCAGCGAAAGCGGTTGCAGGCCTGTTTTACCGCAAACTTCGAGGCCCAGACAGAACTGGACAAGGCATTTTCCGGGCTGCAGGACATTGATACGTTCGCCCGCCCGCGGCTGATCAAGGCGCTTAGAGAGCATTACGGTGTAGAACTCGATAAAGACATTCCCACCTGGATTACCCTTCGCAAGGCCGCGACGTACAGCTTGTTCAAAATCCAGGTGTTGCCATACGACGTTCTGAAGCTTGAGCTGTTGCAGGCTGCGCTGCACAACTTCGAAAAGTCCGAAGAAGAGGAGGATGCTTTTCACCATTCATCCGGATTTCGCTGGCGTCTCACGGCTGGAGGTTCGGAAACCTTCTTTGGCATTTCTCTGGGCTTGCAGGTCCATGAATTTATCCAGTTATGTCGAAGGCTCGATCTTGGCGGGCAATACCAGGCTTATATGAAGAAGTTTTTCTATCAGGCCGGCCCGGATCTGCAAACCAGATTCATCCGAAGTCAAAAGGCAGCACTGCGGGCAGCCGCTGAACTGGCACTGTTGCAAGGCGATATCGACCCTGCGGAATACGCGATGGTGCAGTCGGTCATTGATGGCGAGAAGTCGCCACGGTTGCGTGGACATCCGGTGTGGGTTGGCGATCTGGAGCTCAACCGATTTCGGCTGACTGGATGCATGACCTTCTCGATTATCAAGGCCGACGGCATCAAACGAGGCCTGGTTTACATTCCTCATGATCCTCATCATCCCCTGAAGTCCTACAGCGGCGAACAGATGCACGCGACGTTCAGGAAGCTCTTTACTACGCCGGATAAGTCAGGCTCTGCGGCAGGGGCCTCGACGGCCTACCAGCGGTTTTTCAGTCAATTTGTCGACTATGCGGATCGTCCGGGTTATTTCCAGTTGTTCACCATGGACTCACCGGATGCCACAGCAGCCCAATGGATTGGATCGAATATCCCCGTTCTGTCTGAAATCATCGGGCATGTCGTTTCGCTCGATGACCTGCCCCCGCTTCCTGTTGCCCCTCAGGTGCCGAACCCGGATTTTTACCTGCAAATGTTGCCCCTGTCTTTCGAAGGTGAGGAGTCGAGTACCGAGCCGCTGGACCCGTGGCGTTACCTCTTTGAACGACATCAGGCCAAATGCATGACCGATGCCGCCTCTCATGCCGTGCCCACGGCGCAGATCGATGCTGCAACACGTAAAAGAAAACTCGCCCATTTGCTGGAATTCGGCATGTTTTTCGGGACTTTTGCCCTGGGTTTCGTCCCGGTATTGGGGGAGGTCATGATGGCTGCGATGGCTGTTCAGCTCCTGGCCGAGGCTGTGGAAACGGCCATCGAATGGAGTGAAGGCGATCACAGGGCCGCCAAGGCGCACCTTATTGATCTGGTAGAGAACCTGGCCATGATCGGTTTGATGTACGGTGCCGGAAAAGTGCTGGGCAAGCCCGGGGAAAAACCTCCCGCCCTGAAACAGCTGAGTCCCGAACCGGTCATCGAAGCGCTCAAGCCCGTACAGTTGCCAGATGGACGGACGCGCTTGTGGAAACCGGATCTGGGCTCTTATGTCAGTGACGTGCGACTGCCGACCTCTAGCGGTCCCGACGCAATGGGGCGGTATGAGATCGATGGCAAGTTTTATATCCGCATGGATAACAGGTTCTACCAGATAACCCTCGACCCGCTATTGAAGAAGTGGCGCATCAATCATCCCACCGACAGCAGCGTCTACGCACCTGTGCTGGAGCACAACAACGCGGGGGCCTGGCGCCATGGCCATGAACGGCCTCTGACCTGGGACAGGCTGACGTTGCTGCGACGATTGGGACACGACACCGAACGGTTCTCCGACAAAAACCTGGGCCTGATCGGCGATATATGCGGTATCAGTGACGATGCCTTGCGCCGGATCCATATGGACGGTCTGCCCATGCCGGCGGTTCTGGCCGATATGCTGGAGCAAGTGCGGGTCGATCAGAACGTCGAGCGGCTGATCAGGAATGTCGATAAAGGAAACGGCCGCGACCCCCATTACATGCAAGCAGTCCCGTTGGCCACCGACCTGCCGGGATGGCCCGAAGGACGGGTGCTGGAACTGCATGACGGGCCTGGCTCTACCCATCAGGCGCAGTCCTATGGCACGCCGCTTGAGGGAGGAACCACCGTCAGGATCACGCGCGCCGATCTGCGTCACGGACGATTTGCCGAACAGGCGTTGTCCGGGCTGAGTGAAGAGCAGATCGAAGCCCTGTTGGGGCCGCGTGAGAGCTGGGGGGCGAGACGCAGGGATCAGGTGTTCAACCAACGCCTGGCAGATTTGCTCAAAAGCAGGCGTGCAGCGGTATCCGACGCGCTTGCCCAACCCTGGAAGCAGCCCGCTGCCAGCGGCGTCCCGAGCCCCCTGCAGCGCCGGTTTCCCTCGTTGTCTCGGCGTGCTCATGATCAACTGCTGGACAGCGCCCATCCCCGGGATCTCGTGGAGCTTCATGAGCATGCGCGTATCAGTCGGCGCCTGAATGACCAGGCCCGTATCGCTGTGCAAGAGGGACGACTGAGTCGGGCAATTGGCGGCCTGTACCGCGAAGGGCTGGCAAGTGCAGACAGCGACCGGTTGGCGCTGCATATTCTTGAGCAACTGCCGGACTGGTCTGCAAATGTACGTCTGGAGGTGCGTGAAGGCAGTATCCACGGACCTCTACTGGACAGCATCGGCCGCGAACAGGCAGGCGTACGGCGTTGCCTTGTCAAGGATGGCGACCAGTTTCGGGTTTTCGATGAGGCAGGCAAGGAGCTGCGGCAGCTGGAACCGGCTGGCCGGCAATTTTTCAAATCCATTGTGAAAGCAATGCCGGAAAAACAGCGCACAGCCCTGAGGCTTCCAGCCACCCGCAAGGCAGTCGGCCTGCAACGCAAAGTCGCAGCGTATGCCCGCACGCACCGAACACAGATGATGGACACGCTGAAGTTGCGCATGCCCCGGTCTCGACCGTCATTGCGCCTGCCGGGCGGGCGTTTTGGCTACGAATTGTCGGGCAGGGGCCAGGGCTTTGGCATGGACGACGCCCAGGTGGCACATGTGCGCGATCTCTATCCCCACCTCAGCGAACCGGAGGCCCAGGCATTCATCCGTCAGCGCATGCGCGCAGGTGAAAGCAATCAGCAGATTTACGCGATGCTGCTCCGCCGGCAACGCGAACTGGACGGGCTGCGTACGACACTCGAACATTCACTGGCGGACAATGAGGACCGCGCTCTGGTCATCAACGACATGGTCGACTGCTGGAGGCAGGGACTTGATCGCGACAGACCACCCGAAGCAGCACTGCATCTGCGAGGCGATACACCCTTGCCGGCCCTGAATGCCGATTTCTCCCACGTGCGTACGCTGAACATGTCCGGGGCCAGACTGCTGGCCGAGGGAGACACGCTGCTGCGCACGTTTGCAAATGTGCGGCGCATCGAATTGCACAATGTGCAACGCATGGAACTTGATGCGTTGACTGCACGTCTGTCAGGGCTTGACCGTGTTACAGAATTGTCGATTTCCGGTTTGTCGCTGGAGTTTTCCGAGGCCTCGTTGCAAGCGCTGCAAAACATGACCTCGCTGGAACAGTTGTCGCTGATCGGTGACATGGAAACCCTGGACGTCAGCCGTTTGGCATCGTTGCGCAAGCTGGAAGTCTCGGGCTCTCTGGCGCAGTGGCCGGCGGGTGTTTCAGGGCTTGAACATCTGCGATCGCTGGATCTGTGGGCGACACAGATCAAAGCGGTGCCGCCGGAACTGTTTGAAGGGCACGAGCGCTTGTGGCGTGGGCTCAAGATGAATTGGGCCGATTTCACCACGCAGGACATAGCGCGGGTTTTTGACTACTTGCATGACAATCGCGCCCACCTGGTCGATGAACCGCAATGGGTGCAGCAATACTGCGCCGGTGTGCTGAGAAACCTGCGGCCAGACGAGCCGTTTTTCGTGGACAACATCCTGGCCGAGTTCCAGCGACAAGGGCTCAGTCCGGCGGCACGCCTGGAGCGCATCAACAACGTGCGCATCGAGAATGCTGCGTTGCAGAGCGAGCTTGAGCAATGGTCGAACGTTGAAAGTGGCGACAGGTTTGTACGCAACGGGCGCCTGAATGCTTCGGATCGAATCATGGAGTGCTGGCAAGAAGGCCTGGAGCGGCGTTTTACCTCGGTCGCGGGTTCTTCCAGCGGTGCTGACGCGGCGGGCACACGGCTGGATCTGTCTGATCTGCGCCTGGAGGACGCACCGCAATTGCCACCAGAAGGCTTTAACCACGTTCGGGAACTGAACCTGAGTCGCACCGGTTTACCGCTGCAAAGCACCGATGGCTGGTTGAGCCAGTTCGCCCACATCGAGACGCTGAATCTTGCGCACAATAATCTGCGAGACCTGCCGGTATCCCTGGAGCACTTTTCGGCACTCCGGCATCTGGATTTTTCCGGTAACTGGCTGCAGGTCACTGCCGAGGTGCAGGCTCGTTTGAACGGGCTGAATACGCTGACATCGCTGCAACTTCAGTACAACCCGATTACCCGCCTGGATGTTGGCCGGCTTGTCCATTTGCGTTCGCTGGACTTGAGCCACAGCTCAATCGAGGCGTGGCCGGAGGGTGTGCTTGAGCTGCCGCAATTGTCACGCCTGGACATGAGTCATAGCGCAATTACCGATATCCCCGAGAACGTGCAGCAAGGGCATGATGCCTTGCTGATGAACACCAACCTGCTCGGATGTCGTCTGTCGGCGCGCGCCCGTTCGGACGCCAGAAATTTTGCGCAGCGCATCGATCAGGCCAATCCTGGGCACTCCCTGGACAATCCGTTGGGCATTCCTCGCAGGCTCCTCGCCCAAGGGCGTACAGGGGGGGAGCCGGAATATTTCCCGGAGTTCGTGTTGCAACAGCCCGAACTTTTCCAGGCGCTGGCGCCAGCCGACGCAGGTGTGGACTTGCCCGCGCTGGAACGCCTGCAACGTCTGAACCCTGAGCTGACCAATGAGCAGGTCGAGTCGCAGCTCGGCGAATGGATGGCCAGCGGGATGGGTGAAGGGCAGATCGAAGTCCTGTTGAGCGAGTGGGAGGCGCAATTCAATCAGTGGGTCGAGTTGCTCAACGACTGGATAGATGTGCAAGGCTATTTTGAGGACAACCCGATCAGTGCGCTGGATCGACGCCGGGCTGCGGACCGCTTGCTGGCGAGCTGGCGCAGCACCTTGCGCCCGACGTCCGCAACGGCACTGCCGGAAGGATCGCATGTGCTGGATTTGTCTGGCCTGCAAATTGGCAGTCTGCCTGAACTGACCTGGCACTTTTCCCATGTCACGGAATTGAACCTGAGCAACACCGGATTGATGAATCAAGGCGCTGACGCGTTTTTGCAAGGATTCACCCGGGTCGAATCGTTGAACCTGAGCCATAACAAAATTGACGTGTTACCTGCAACGCTTGGAGAATTACGCTTGATGAGGGTGTTCAACGCGCGCCATAACAGCCTGCGGGATAACCTGCAGACCCGCCTGCATCTGCTTGAGATGCCACATCTGCAAGCGCTGGACCTGAGTCATAACTCCTTCCGCGAACTGGATGTCACCGGGCTGAGGCGGCTTGCAAGTCTGAATTTGGAAAACAACCTGTTGAGAGACTGGCCTGTGGCAGCGCTGGAATTGCCCCGGCTGCGTGAGCTTGTTCTGCGCGCGAACCAGATCGAGACGTTACCGCGCGAAATTTTCGAGTCTGGCCATCGCAGTCTGGCAGAGGGCACCGACGTATCGCGTAACCCTCTACTGGAACAGGAATGCGAGGATCTGCGGGATTTTCTTGAGCTGACGGGAGAAGGGCTGGGCTTCACGCTTTCAGAACTCGATGAACGCATCGAATGGTATCGCTCTGCAAACGATGAAGGCTCGAACTCGGAGCATTCACCAACGCCGCACCCGGAAACTGAAAGTGCATCGGTGCAGAAGGAACGCTGGTTTGTGAACGTTAGCAGTGATTCGGGCAAACACCGTGTCTGGAACGATCTTTTCACCGCTGGCAACAGTCGGGACTTCTTTTTCATTCTGTCGCAGTTGCGCCATACGAGCGATTTTCAGACCGAGCCAGAGCAGTTGACGCGCCGCGTCTGGGCCGTGCTCGATGCCATCAATGCGAATCCGGGCTTGAGAAAGAGCGTTTTTACCAAGTCGACTGCCTTGAAAACCGAATTCACCTGTGGCGATGGCAGGATTTTGATTTTCAATGATCTGGAATCAGCCATCCGGGAGGCTGATATGCTTCCACTCGCCGAGACAGGAACTAACGGGGAAACCGTCTATGAATTTGTACGGGGCATGGATCGCCTGCAAGCCGTTGAGGGTATCGTCAGAGCGATGAGCGATCAAATTGAAAATAGCGGTCTCGATGCCGCGGAAATCAGACTGGAATTTCGCATCAAGCTCGCTGATATACTTAAGCTGCCGCTTCAGCCCTCCGGCATGTTGTATCCGACCGGGATCACGCCACTGGATATCTCGGAAGCCGTCGAAACCATTCTGACAGGTGAAGAAACGTCAGTCTTCGACGAGCGGTTGATACAGCGCGAGTCCTGGCGCGTACATCTGCAAGCAAGGTACGCCAACGACTTTTCGAATCTTGAACGTGAAAGGACACAAAAACAGGAAGAGATTGAAGATCACTTTCTCGGCGCACCGTTGTCTTCCGACGCCTACAACGAAGCGTACAAAGACGTCGACAACTGGTACAAACAGGAGTTGAACGATCTGCTGATTAGCCGCTCTTTCAAGGAACGTGAGGAATTGGAGTAATCATGATTGCCCGGCGCTGGCTCAACCCTCGGCGCCGGGCTTTTCAACCTCGTCATAGCCCGGCGAAGTGCAGCACCAGCTTGACGATGGCGAACAGCGTCAGGGCAAACACAGCGGTGAAACCGATGCCCAGAATCACGAAATGACTGGGCTTGCCATGGGTGAAGTCCCGGGCGCGGTTTTTCCCGCTTTGCACGCCGAAGGCAGCGGCCATCACGCTGTGCAGCATCTGCCAGAAGGTAGGGGGCTTGTTGTCGAGTGGATCGTCCATAAATCCTCCGTCACAAAGATGTGTCCCCAGAGCATAGTCAATGCGCCGCAGCTTGCTGTCTCGCCCGCCCGCCTGGTCGCGATTGGTTACAAACCGTTGCCGAGGCAATAACTATCTACCGCAGCTGTCTCTGGCGCACATGGTGTCCTGTCACTCCATATGCCCGGAGAGACAACATGCCCACCCATCCCCGAGAGAAAACCAGCATTCATGGCGACCTGCTTGAGCACCTGTCACCCGACTGGCTGACCGACGCGACTGGCGAAAGACGCTCGGCGCTCAAGGCCAGCAGCACGCGCATGCCTGCGTGGTTTGATTCAGCACCTGCCGATAAACAGCAGGCGCTCAAGCAATGCTTCACCGCGAGTTTCATCGCGCAGACCCGACTGGACAAGACGATGTCGGCATTGCAGGACATCGACACCTTCGCCGCCCCCATTCTGACTCGCACGCTCAAGGAGCGGTTCGGTCTGGATCTGGACCTCAACAAGACCCTGGTATGCCTGCGAAAGCCGCTGCAAGTAGGCATGCTGGAAATCGAGGTGGACACCTTCGAAGTGCTGAAGCTGTCGCTGTTGCAGGCCGCGTTACATAACTTCGAAGCATCCGAATGCGAAGACGGGGCGTTTCATCGCCAGTCCTCTTTCGTCACGCAGACATCAACACCCGGTGAATTTCAAAGCCTGGCGTTGAACATGACGATCCCGCAGTTTCTGACCCTGTGCCGCAGTCTGGACATCGGCGCGCAGTATCAAACCTGTGTGAAGGCATTTTTCGAGGCGTCGACGCCGCAAGGGCAGCCGCCACTTCGCGAACAATTCATCGCCAGTCAGAAAGCCGCGTTGCGGGCGGCGGCAGAAGTGGCTCTGCTCACACAGGACATCAAGCCTGAGGACTACACGATGATCCTGGCGGTCATCAATGGCGAGGTGCATCCGTGGATCGGCGACAAGCAGGTGTGGTTTCGTGATCTGGGGCTGATGAAGCACAGGATGACCGGTTGCATGGTTTTCAGCATCTGCGAAAAGTATCGTTATACGGACGAGTTCATCGTTTACATTCCGCATGACTCGCAGCATCCGCTCAAGCGTTATTCGACGTCACAGATGCGTGAAGTATTCAAGCGTCGCTTCACCGAGCGCGCTACGCCCGACAGTACGCAGCCGACACCCTATCAGCAATTTTTCAGCCAGTTCGTGGCTTATTCCGATCGTCCTTATTACTTCAGTCAGTTCACCCGGCCCGCAGCGGATTCCCCGGTAGATCCATTGCACTCTTTCTGGCTGAAGACCGCTCAGTACATCCCGCAATTTTCCCCGATCGTGACGATCAAGGAGCTCCCGGCGCAAACGCCGGGTAAACGCGAACCGGTGGATGATCCTTACCTCAAACCGGGCGGGCGTCTCTATCGCGGGTCTGACGGCATCTGGGCGGACAATATCGACCCGTGGAACTATCTCTACGAGCAAAATCGCGACAAGGTCATCGCTGACGCCCGCAGCCACGCCGTCCCGAGTGCCGATGTCGATGCCCGGGTGCGTGCCGGGAAGCTCAATCATCTGCTTGAGTTCGGCATGCTCGGCTTGAACCTGGTTTCGATGTTTGTACCGATACTGGGCGAAATCATGATGGTGGCAATGGCCGGTCAACTGCTCTACGAAACGCTGGAGGGCGTGGTTGAGTGGAGTGACGGCGATCGGCAGGCCGCGAAGGCGCACTTGATCGATGTGGCCGAGAATCTGGCCATGATCGCGCTCATGGGAGCGGGGGCTAAAACCTTGGGCAAGCTGACTGCCGTGAAACCCGAACCGCTGCTCGAAGGGCTGGAGCCGGTCAACCTGCCCGATGGAACCCGCCGCTTGTGGCGAGCCGATCTGAAGGCCTACGAGCAGAATCGCGCATTGCCTGCCGACGCGGTGCCTGATGATTCGGGGCTGCACCGGGTGGACGGCCGCACGTTCATTCGTCTGCGCGGCAAGGTCTATGAAACGACCTGGGATGCGTCGTTGCACAAGTGGCGTATCAAGCACCCGGACAACCCGAAGGCTCACCAGCCGCTGCTCGAACATAACGGCTACGGCGCCTGGCGCCATTCACTGGAACGTCCGCTGCAATGGGACCGGCTGACGCTGCTACGACGCCTGGGACATGTCACCGATGCAGTGACGGACGCCCAACTGCTAAAGGTGGCAGACGCCATCGATCTTGGCGACAACGCCTTGCGCAAGATCCATCTGGATCATTTACCGCCGCCGCCGGAACTGATCGACGCCTTGCAATTGGTCAAGAAAGAAGCGGTTCGCATCACGTCGGACAATCCCCTCATGGACCGACTGCAACGAGAGTGTCCGGGGCTCTCTGCGGCGGGAGCCAGACAGGTGCTGCTGGATGCCGATGCGGCGGACCTTGCGCGTTTGCATGCAACTCGCCGCGTACCGCTGAAAATGCTGGAAGAGGGGCGCTGGTATGCGCAGCAGGGACGGGTGAGTCAGGCATTCAGCGTTCTTTCTGCGGGAGCCGTGGGCTCGGCAGACAGCCAGTGGCTGGCACTGCACGCACTGGAAAAACTGCCGGGCTGGCCCGACAGTGTGCGGCTGGAAATACGCGAGGGCCGAATCAACGGCCCGCTGCTCGATGCGATCGGCAGCGAGAATGCTACGCGTCGCAAATATGTGGTGAAAAACGGCCCGGTCTACCAGGCATTCGACAGTCAGGCACGAGCCATCAACAGCTATGCCGGCAAGGGCGATAATTTTTTCGCCTCGATCATGCATGCCTTGCCCGATGACGCACGTCAGGCACTGGAGCTGCCAGACGTGGAGCAAAGTGCCGATTTGCAGGAGGCCGTCATCGATTCAGCCAGCGAACATCGTGAAGCGCTGGCGCAACGGCTGGCGCGACGAATCGGCAAGCACCGCAGCTTCAAGCCGCCCGTGCGGATCAGTGAGCGCAGACTGGGTTATTACGCTACCGGACGAGCGCAAGGCATGGATCCTTCACTGGTGATTCGCGTGCGGGATGTCTACCCCGGACTCACGGATCAACAGGCCAGCGACTTTGTGCTCAAACAAATGCGCGCAGGCAAAACCCGTGCACAGATCTACGGTCATCTGCAGACACTGCAGCGTGAGTGGCAGCAGCTCGAGTCCACGCTTGCCCAATGGCAGGGCGACTCGCCGCCGGAGACTGCTTTGCAAGCGCTGCTCGGTGGCAAGGCGAGCACCGTGCGCAACATCAAGGCGTGCTGGCGCAATGCACCGCTGGCCGAAGAACAGGCGCAGTTCGGTTCGCTGGAGCTGGTGTGCGATGAACCGCTGCCGACCCTTGAGGCGGATTTCCCTCATGTTCGCGCGTTGAGTGTCCGTGGACGATTTGTCACCGATGCCAGTCTGCACGAGTTGCTGGACAGATTTCCCAACCTGGAAGAGCTGAACATCCATGCCACCGCAAGCGGTTTCACCGACGTGCCCGACGCGTTGGCGAATATGCAACGACTCAAGAGCCTGAGAATGACTTGCGTCGAACCCCTGGCAACGCAGGTGCCGGCCCGACTGGAAGCGTTGATCCGTCTTGAACGACTGGATATCCATTTTCCTGGCCCGAACCCTGTCGCCCTGAATTTGAGTCGCATGCAGAACCTGCAGGAGTTGAGAGTGACCGCCGCCGGGATGTCCGAATGGCCGGCGGGTATTCTCGAGCTACCCAGGCTTCGGCGGATTGATCTGGAGGGCACCCGCATTGGTACGGTGCCTCCAGCGATGTACGACGGCGGCCACGATCAGCTGTGGGCCGGACTGTCGCTGCAATGGTCGAACTTTTCCCGGGAACATTTTTCGCCAGCCTACGAGTACATCCGAAGCCGCCTCCAACACACGGTGGAGCCGGAGATAATGGTCAACGGCTATTGCGCGGCACAGCTGCGACGACTCTGCGACGGGATGGCCGAATCGATGGTGACCATCCCCGGCAAATTTTTCGAGCAATGGCAGAGCGCGGAGACGCGTTACCAGGCGATTGAGGTGTTGAGTGCGCAGTACGCAGAGCTTGATCAACACCTGCGTGGTTGGTCCGGGCAGGCAGTGCGCGATGGCCTGGGTGTCGATGACGTGATCAAACGTTCGATGGCGACGACGTCCATCAGAACCTGTTGGCGCAACGGTGCTTTCCAGCATTATGGCTCGTCTGGCAACGCTGCGGTGCTCGAATTGTCGGGCCTGCAACTGCACACGCTTCCCCAATTGCCCGATGGCGCGTTCAGTGAGGTCAGGTCCTTGTCTCTGAGCAGGGTCAGTGCGAGTGCCGAACAGGTGCGCGGGTTCATTCGCCGTTTCAGCGGACTCGAGGCACTGGATCTGAGTAGCAATGGTTTGACCAGCGTGCCCATTGCCGCAGCAGACCTGCCCAGGCTGACCCGTCTGAATCTGGCGCACAACCAGATCGTTTCCACCCCGGCAACCGCGCAGACCCTCGCCGGCCTGACCGCACTGGAATATCTGGATCTGCGCAGCAACCCGCTGCATACGCTGGACGTCACTGGCTGGGGGCGGCTGAAGGCATTGAGTCTCAGAGGCACGATGCTGGAGCATTGGCCGACTGGCGCGCAGGATCTGCCGCAACTGGAGTGGCTGGACCTGCGTGAAAGCGAAATCGAATCCTTGCCCGAAGCGGTGTTGCAGCACGATGTGCTGCTCAAGACCGATCTGTCGCGAGCGCCGTTAAGCGCAGAGGCCGAAGGCGCACTTGAAGCCGCCCGCCAGCAGCATGAAAATCGTTTGGGGTTACCCGCCGGGACGCTGCGCAGGTTTGCTGCGCAATCTGTACCGCTCGAATTTCCACCCGCCGAAAGCAGCTATTCCATCGCCCGCCATGTGCTCCCTCTACCTGAAGTTGGCGCCGCTGGCCCAGCGAATCTTGCCCCGCGATTGCAACGGCTCAACCCGCGCCTGCCACTGGATGAAGCATCGCAAATGATCGATGGCTGGCTCACCGCCGGGCAATCCGAGGCGCAGCTCAGCGAACGGCTGGCCGGCTGGGAACAACGCACTGGCGACCTGACCCGGCGCCTGAACGGATGGCTGTTCAATCGACAAACGCAGGGTTTCGACTGGATAGTTTCGGCACAGAGTCGCAGATTGGGAGCATTGCGTATCCTCGAATGCTGGGGCAAGGGGTTGATGGCCGATGGCGCAGCGGCTGAACACGCCTTGAGCCTGAACGGCCTGCAATTGGGCGATTTACCCGAGCTGACAGAGGTGTTTTCGCATGTGGCCACCCTGGATCTGACCGGCGTGCGGTTCACGCCGCAAGGCTGCGACGCGTTTCTCCAGGCATTTCCTTGCCTGCGCACGCTCACGTTGAACGGCAACGCACTGGTGAGCGTACCTGAACCAGTCTTGCTCATGACCACGCTTGAGCGACTGGAACTGTCGGGCAACCACTTTGACGATGCCAGTCATTTGCCGCAGTCATTGAGCCGGCTCGTGCAGTTGAATGACCTGGACCTGAGTTACAACGAACTGCACAGTTTTGACGTGAGGCCGTTTGCGCGCCTGGAATCGCTGGATATGCGCAATAACAATCTTTTTGAATGGCCGACCGGGGTTCTGCAGGCGCCGCTTTTGCGAACGTTAAACCTGAGTGGCAACGAACTGGCGTTGATTCCGGCAGGTGCGCTTGACGGCAGCCACGATGCCCTGATGGAGGGGACGGACCTGAGTGACAACTTCAGCCTGACCCGAGAAAGCCTCGAAAGCCTCAGGGATTACCGCGAGGCGGGTGGACACGATACGGTGCTGGGGCTATCGCGGGCGGACCTCGACAACTTGCTGGAAGAGCCGGCGGCGGCGAGCAGTGATGAAAGTGATGGCTTCGAAGCCGACGAAGTGTTGCCGGATATACCCGTGGATACCACGCAGAGTGCGCCATGGCTGGCCAATGCAACGCCGCAGCAATTGACGTCCAGGATGCAGACCTGGTCGCAGCTCGCTGCCGAGCCGGACCATGCTGCGTTTTTCAATCTGCTTTCACAGTTGCAGCTCAGCCAGGAGTTCAAGCTGGCCAATGCCGATCTGACACGTCGGGTCTGGATGGTCATGGACGCCGCTGCCGGCAACACTGAACTGCGGCAAGTATTGTTCGCCGGCTCAACGACCCATGGCACTTGCCCCGACGGGCGTATCCTCACATTCAGCGAGCTGGAGAGCAAAGTGTTCGTTCACAATGCCTTGCTCGAAATCCCCGCCGGAAATACCGCACAAAACGGTCGGACGTTGCTGCGTCTGTCCCGGCAGTTGTTTCGGCTGGACAAGATTGATGCACTGGCGAGAAACGCCACACCTGGAACCGCACGAGATGAAGCCGAGGTACGCCTGGGCTATCGAATCGGTCTGACCGGTGGCTGGGACGATGGCCTGGAGCTGCCAGGGCAACCCAGGCACATGACATTTCAGTCGGGCGTCACTCCAGAACAGCTCGCTGCTGCCCGTACGCAAGTGATCGAAGCCGAACGCGGTGATGATTTCCTTGTCAGCCTGATTCAGCGTGACTATTGGCTACGCTTCCTGCGGGAGCGACAGCCTGGAGCATTCAGCCTTCTGGATGAAGCCCAGTTGCAAGAGGACAGCGAGGTGGACGGGTTGAGTACGGACGATCCGGTTTATCTTCATGCGTTGTACGTCCGGGAAGTCGCGCGCAGTGAACGGCTTATCGAGTTGTCGCGCCAGGAGATCGAACAACTCGCCGAGACTGACAGCAGCGCACCGAAAGCCGGCTCATCCCGGTCGTTGTCAGGCGCGTGATGCGCTGTGTCAGCCAATCCCCGGCAGCCCCGGGGATTGGCCGTCCGATCACTCGTCGTAGCCGAGGTTAGGCGCCAGCCAGCGCTCGGTCACGCTCAGGTCCTGACCTTTGCGCGAGGTGTAGCTCTGCACCTGATCCTTGTCGACCTTGCCCACGGCAAAATACTGCGCCTGAGGATGGGCGAAGTACCAGCCGCTGACCGCTGCCGCCGGGAACATCGCGTAATGTTCGGTGAGGAACACGCCGCTGCGGCCAGCGCGCATCTCGCTGGCCTCGGGGTCGAGCAGAGTGAACAGCGTGGCTTTCTCGGTGTGATCCGGGCAGGCCGGGTAACCCGGTGCCGGACGGATACCGGAGTACTGTTCTTTGATCAGTGCTTCGTTATCCAGCACTTCGTCCTTGGCATAACCCCAATGTTCTTTACGCACTTGCTGGTGCAGCCATTCGGCGCAAGCTTCGGCCAGACGGTCGGCGAGGGCCTTGACCATGATCGAGTTGTAGTCGTCGCCAGCGTCCTGATAAGCCTTGGCGACTTCCTCGGCGCCGATGCCGGCGGTGGTGATGAAACCACCGACGTAGTCGGTCACTTCGCTGTCCTTCGGTGCGACGAAGTCGGCCAGCGAGAAGTTCGGCTTGCCGTCGGTCTTGATGATCTGCTGACGCAGGTGATGCAGGCGCGCCATCGGCTTGCCGTCATCGCCGTACAGTTCGATGTCGTCGTCATGCACCTGATTGGCCGGCCAGAAACCGAACACCGCACGGGCGCTGATCAGCTTCTCGTCGATCAGCTTGGTGAGCATCTCGCGCGCATCCTTGTACAGCGCGGTGGCCGCTTCACCGACCACTTCATCTTCAAGGATGCGCGGGAATTTGCCGGCCAGGTCCCAGGAAATGAAGAACGGCGTCCAGTCGATGTACTCGGCCAGCACGTTGAGGTCGATGTTGTCCAGCACGCGGGTGCCGGTGAAGGTCGGTTTGACCGGCGTGTAGTTGGCCCAGTCGAACTGTGGCTTCTTGGCGATCGCCGCCGCGTAACTCAGGCGCTCGGTACGGGCGCTGCGGTTGGCGGTGCGCTCGCGCACGTCGATGTAATCGGCGCGGGTTTTCTCGACGAAACCGGCCTTGAGTTCCCTGGACAGCAACTGTGTCGCTACACCGACCGCACGCGAGGCGTCGGTGACGTAGACGACCGCATCGTTGCTGTACTTCGGCTCGATCTTCACCGCCGTGTGCGCCTTGGACGTGGTCGCGCCACCGATCATCAGCGGCAGATGGAAATCCTGACGCTGCATCTCGCGGGCCACGTGGACCATCTCGTCCAGCGACGGGGTGATCAGGCCGGACAGACCGATGATGTCGCACTTCTCGTCGCGGGCCACCTGGAGGATTTTTTCCGCCGGGACCATTACGCCGAGGTCGACGATGTCATAGCCGTTGCAACCCAACACCACGCCGACGATGTTCTTGCCGATGTCGTGCACGTCGCCTTTGACCGTGGCCATGAGGATCTTGCCTTTGGCTTCCGGTTTGTCGCCTTTTTCCAGCTCGATGAACGGGATCAGGTGCGCCACGGCCTGTTTCATGACGCGGGCGGATTTCACCACCTGCGGCAGGAACATTTTACCGGCGCCGAACAGGTCGCCGACGATGTTCATACCGGACATCAGCGGCCCTTCGATGACTTCGATCGGACGGGCGAACGACTGGCGCGATTCTTCGGTGTCTTCAACGATGTGCGTGGTAATGCCCTTGACCAGCGCATGTTCCAGACGCTTGTTGACGTCCCAGTTGCGCCACTCTTCGGTCTCGGCTTCCTTGACGCTGCCGTCGCCCTTGTACTTGTCGGCGATGGCGAGGAGGGCGTCGGTGCCTTCTGGCGTGCGGTTGAGAATCACGTCTTCGACGGCGTCGCGCAGTTCCTGCGGGATCTGGTCGTAGATTTCCAGCTGACCGGCGTTGACGATGCCCATGGTCAGGCCGGCGCGGATCGCGTACAGCAGGAACACCGAGTGGATCGCCTCACGCACCGGGTTGTTGCCACGGAACGAGAACGACACGTTGGACACGCCACCGGAACTCAGGGCATACGGCAGCTCATCGCGGATGTAGGCACAGGCGTTGATGAAGTCCACAGCGTAGTTGTTGTGTTCTTCGATGCCGGTGGCCACGGCGAAGATGTTCGGGTCGAAGATGATGTCTTCCGGCGGGAAGCCGACTTCGTTGACCAGAATGTCGTAGGAGCGTTTGCAGATCTCTTTCTTGCGCGCTTCGGTGTCGGCCTGGCCGGCTTCGTCGAACGCCATCACCACCACCGCCGCGCCGTAGCGCTTGCACAGCTTGGCGTGATGGATGAACTGCTCGACGCCTTCTTTCATGCTGATCGAGTTGACGATGCCCTTGCCCTGAATGCACTTCAGACCCGCTTCGATCACTTCCCATTTCGACGAGTCGATCATGATCGGCACGCGGGAGATGTCCGGCTCGCCGGCAATCAGATTGAGGAAGGTCACCATGGCCTTCTTCGAATCGAGCATGCCTTCGTCCATGTTGATGTCGATCACCTGCGCGCCGGCCTCGACCTGCTGCAGGGCGACTTCCAGGGCTTCGGTGTAGTTGTCTTCACGGATCAGACGGGCGAACTTGGCGGAGCCGGTGATGTTGGTGCGCTCGCCGACGTTGACGAACAACGAGCTGCGATCGATGGTGAACGGCTCCAGACCGGAGAGGCGGCAAGCCTTGGGAATCTCCGGAATCTGCCGCGGCGCATAACCGGCCACTGCGTTGGCGATGGCTTCAATGTGGCCCGGGGTGGTGCCGCAGCAACCGCCGACGATGTTGAGGAAACCGCTCTGGGCGAATTCTTCGATGACCTTGGCGGTGTCCACCGGCAACTCGTCGTACTCGCCGAATTCGTTCGGCAAACCAGCGTTCGGGTGCGCCGAGACGTGGGTGCTGGCCTTGTTCGACAGCTCTTCCAGGTACGGACGCAGCTCACTGGCGCCGAGGGCGCAGTTGAGGCCGACCGAAATTGGCTTGGCGTGGGCCACGGAGTTCCAGAACGCTTCGGTGGTCTGGCCCGACAGTGTACGGCCGGACGCATCGGTGATGGTCCCCGAAATCATGATCGGCAGTTCGATGTGCAGCTCTTCGAATACGCCCTGCACGGCAAAGAT
>NZ_QAIK01000173.1:26354-48050 GCF_003061005.1 Pseudomonas sp. HMWF021
GATCGACGCCGCCCTCGATCAGGCCTTTGGTGGCTTCTGTGTAGTTTTCCACCAGCTCATCGAAGGTGACGTTACGGTAGCCGGGGTTGTTGACGTCTGGCGACAGCGAGCAGGTGCGGCTGGTCGGGCCGAGTACGCCGGCGACAAAACGTGGCTTGTCCGGGTTCTCGGCGGTCTTGGCGTCGGCGATCTTGCGCGCCAGTCGTGCGCCTTCTACGTTTAATTCGTACGCCAGCTCTTCCATGCCGTAGTCGGCCATGGAAATGCGCGTGGCGTTGAAGGTGTTGGTTTCCAGGATGTCGGCGCCGGCATCCAGATAAGCCTTTTCGATACCGCCGATCACGTCCGGACGGGTGATCACCAACAGGTCGTTGTTGCCCTTGACGTCACTCGGCCAGTCGGCAAAGCGTTTGCCGCGATAATCCTGCTCTTCGAGCTTGTAGCTCTGGATCATCGTGCCCATGCCGCCGTCGAGAATCAGGATGCGCTCTTTGAGGGCTTGCTTGAGAGCTTGAAGGCGGACGCTGCGATCGGACATTGGGACTACTCGAAAAGACCATGACGAAGGGCCGGGATCATAACAAACCTGTGCGCTTTTGGAGCGTGCAGGCTATTTGCATGAATATCGCTCATGTTGGTACGAGCGTCATACTGTAGAATCGCGGCGTTTTTTTCAGGATCGGGATCAAGGGCATGTCGTACCGCGTCATCAGCATTTTCTTGCTGTTCTTAAGCTGGGGCGCCGTTGCGCAAGAGCCTGCGATCTCTTATACCCGAGATATTCAGCCAATCTTCACCGAGAAATGCGTGGCCTGCCATGCCTGCTACGACTCTGCCTGCCAGCTCAATCTGGGTAGCGGCGAAGGCGCAGGGCGGGGCGCGAGCAAGATGCCGGTCTACGACGGTGAACGCACGCAAGCGGCGCCGACCACGCGGCTGTTCTACGACGCCTTCGGCAAACGTGCCTGGCAGCAGAAAGGCTTCTATTCGGTGCTCGATGCCCAGGGCAGCCAGGCCGCGTTGATGGCGCGGATGCTGGAGCTGGGCCACAAAACCCCGCTGACCCCGAATGCCAAGCTGCCGCAAGACATCATCCTTGGCCTGCAACGGGAAAACATGTGCGCGATGCCCGCCGAGTTTGACGGCTACGCCGGCGCTCACCCAAAGGAAGGCATGCCACTGGCGGTGACTGGCCTCACCGATCAGCAATACCAGACCCTGCAACGCTGGCTGGCGTCCGGTGCGCCAATCGACGAGCAAGGCCTGGCGCCGAGCGCCAAGGAAGCGCTGCAAATCGTCCAGTGGGAAAATCTGCTCAACACCCCGGGGGCGCGGCAGAGTCTGGTCGGGCGCTGGTTGTTCGAGCACTGGTTCCTGGCGCACCTATATTTCAAGGACGGCGAACCGGGGCACTACTTCCAATGGGTACGTTCGCGCACGCCGACCGGCCAGCCGATCGACCTGATCGCCACCCGTCGCCCGAACGACGATCCGGGCACGCAGGTGTATTACCGCTTGTGGCCGGTGCAAGGGGTGATCGTGCACAAGACCCACATCACTTACCCGCTGAGCGCGGCGAAGATGGCGCGGGTCAAGAGCCTGTTCTACAGCGGCAACTGGCAGGTCAACGCGCTGCCGGGATACGGCCCGCAGAGCCGGGCCAACCCGTTCGCCACCTTCGAGGCTATCCCGGCGCAGGCGCGCTACCAGTTCATGCTCGACAACGCCGAATACTTCGTGCGCACCTTCATTCGCGGACCGGTGTGCCGTGGGCAGATTGCGACGGACGTGATTCGCGACAACTTCTGGGCGCTGTTTCAGGCGCCGGAACATGACCTGTACATCACCGACCCGAACTATCGCGGCCAGGCCACGCCGTTGCTGGCGATGCCGGGGCAGAACGATGACGTCGGCAGTGTCCTGAGCCTGTGGCACAACTACCGCAACAAGCGCAATGAATACGAGGCCCTGCGCCGTGACAGCTACGCCGACCAGCCGCCGCCGAGCTGGTCGACCCTGTGGGCCGGCAACGACAACGCGCTGCTGAGCATTTTCCGCCACTTCGACAGTGCATCGGTGACCAAAGGCCTGATCGGCGAGGTGCCACAAACGATGTGGCTGTTCGACTATCCACTGCTGGAGCGCACCTATTACCAGTTGGCGGTCAACTTCGATGTGTTCGGCAACGTCTCCCATCAGGCACAGACTCGCCTGTATTTCGACCTGATCCGCAACGGCGCCGAGCAGAACTTCCTGCGCCTGATGCCGGCCGACTCCCGTGAGGACTACCTCGACGATTGGTATCAGAGCAGCGGCCAGTTCAAGATGTGGCTCGACTACGAAGCTATCGACGACGACAAGCCGACCGCGCTGAAACTCGATGAGAAAGACCCGAAATACGACTTCGCCATGCAGTTGCTGGCGCGTTATGGCGATCTCAATGCGCGGCCCGACCCGATCAACCGCTGTGACGGCGCCTATTGCTCGCGACCGAACATCGACCCGGCGCTGCAGAACGCCGAGCAGGCACTCAGTCGCCTGACGTCGCGTCCGGCGGCGGGTCTGAAGGTTATCGACCAACTGCCGGAAGCGACCATGCTGCGTATTGAAACCCGCAGCGGCAAACGCGAGGTCTACAGCCTGTTGCGCAACCGCGCGCACAGCAACGTGGCGTTCCTTCTGGGCGAATCGCTGCGCTACCAACCGGGGCTGGACACCTTGACCATCTATCCGGGCGTGCTCAGCAGCTACCCGAACTTCATGTTCAACATTCCGGCTGAGCAAGTGCCGGAGTTTGTCGATGCCATGGAGAATGCCAAGGATGCCAACCGACTCGAGAAGATCGTCGAACGTTGGGGGATCCGTCGCAGTCATCCGCAATTCTGGTTCTATTTCCACGACCTGAGCCAATACATCCACGAAACCGATCCGGTGGAAGAGGGAGTGCTGGACATGAACCGCTATGAGAATCTTTGATCGTTTAATACAGGCCTGCTGTCCCAATTCTTAGCAACACCGCAAAGCCCCTGTAGGAGCTGCCGAGTGCTACGAGGCTGCGATCTTTTGATCTTTTAACCACAAGATCAAAAGATCGCAGCGTGCCGCAGCTCCTACAGGGTTCAGTGGTGTTTCGGGAATTGTGCAGGGGAGCCGATCATGTTGATTTCAGTGCAGGCCCTGCGGGCGCTTGCCGCGTGGACGGTGGTCTGCCACCACTTCATGCAGATTTTTTTCGACTTCAAGGCCCGTGGCCCGGTGGGGCAGTTCTTCATCGACAAGGGTGCAGTCGGCGTCGATGTCTTTTTTGTCATCAGCGGTCTGGTGATTTTCCTGTCTACCGAAAGCAAGTCGTTGCCTCCGGCGCGGTTTCTGCTGTATCGGCTGTTTCGCATCGTGCCGGCGTACTGGCTGTACACGCTGCTGATGGCGTTGCTGGTGGTGTTCGCCCGGCCGATGTTGCCGGATCAGACGGTGGATTGGGCGCATTTCATCGCGTCGCTGTTGTTCATTCCGGCGCAAAACCCCGGTGGCTACGGGATCTACCCGACATTGAATGTCGGCTGGACGCTCAACTACGAAATGCTTTTTTATGTGCTGTTTGCCTGTGCGCTGGTGTTTCGCTGGCAGGTGCGCTTGCTGGTGGTCGGCGCGTTGCTGTTTTCGGTTTGTCAGGCGTTTGGCTGGATCAACGAGTTTTACCGTTCGGACATCGTCTACGAATTTTTGCTGGGGATCGGCATTGGCGTGCTGTATCGCCGGGGCTGGATCGGTGCGGGTCTGTGGCTGCCACTGTTGGCGATGGGCGCCGCGTTGTTGGCGATCTATCACCTGGCGCCGGCGCCAAGGCTGTTGAACTGGGGCGTGCCGAGTGCGGTGCTGGTGATGGCCTGCATGTCACTGGAACGCTACGTCGAGCGTAATCGGTTGATGAAGTTGCTCGGTGATTGTTCTTATTCGGTGTATCTGATGCACGTGTTGGTGCTGTCGGCGGGTGGTTTTGTTGCCCGGCGCTATGCAATCAATCCGTATCTGATGTTCGCTGTGTGTGCCCTGGCTATCGCGGTGGGTTCGTGGCTGAGCTACGAATGGGTGGAAAAACGCAGCTATCAGTGGCTTAAAGCGCGGATCGACGGCGAATCGGTTGGCGAGTCTGTCGAGAATCTTTCCCGACAAAAATACTAGGACTTTGTCCGGCGCAATGATTGGCGTAAACTGCGCCCAAGCCTGCGAGGAGTTTCCATGACCGCTATTACCATTACCGACGCCGCCCACGATTACCTGGCCGATCTGCTCTCCAAGCAGAACACCCCGGGCATCGGCATCCGCGTCTTCATCACCCAGCCTGGCACCCAGTACGCTGAAACCTGCATTGCCTACTGCAAGCCGGGCGAAGAAAAACCTGAAGATACCGCGCTGGGGCTGAAAAGCTTCACTGCCTATATCGACTCGTTCAGCGAAGCGTTCCTCGACGATGCCGTCGTCGACTACGCCACCGACCGCATGGGCGGCCAGCTGACCATCAAGGCGCCAAACGCCAAAGTCCCGATGGTCAACGCCGACAGCCCGGTCAACGAGCGCATCAACTACTACCTGCAAACCGAGATCAACCCGGGGCTGGCCAGCCACGGCGGTCAGGTCAGCCTGATCGATGTGGTCGAGGACGGCATTGCCGTGCTGCAGTTCGGCGGCGGTTGCCAGGGCTGCGGCCAGGCCGACGTGACCCTGAAGGAAGGCATCGAGCGCACTTTGCTTGAGCGCATCCCTGAGTTGAAGGGTGTTCGCGACGTGACCGACCACACGCAGAAAGAAAACGCCTACTACTGAGTAAGGTGTTCGCTGCGGACATGAAAAACGGCGCCCCGTGAGCGCCGTTTTTTTATGGGTGAAGCAAAAGATCGCAGCCTTCGGCAGCTCCTACAGGATACACATTCCCTTGTAGGAGCTGCCGAAGGCTGCGATCTTTTGACTTTTAAGGTCTGTAAAGGTGCGCATGCCCCGCGCGATACAGCGACGACTCGCTAAACACCTCACTCCCCAGCACCCGCCCAACCAGAATCAGCGCCGTACGCCGAAACCCCTTGGCTTCAACCTTCTCGGCAATATCCGCAAGCGTCCCCACCACCCAGTCCTGATCCGGCCACGTTGCCCGGTGAATCACCGCAATCGGGCAATCCGCGCCGTAATGCGGCAGCAATTCAGTGATGATTTTCTGCAAATGATTGACCCCCAGGTGAATCGCCATGGTCGCGCCATGCTGCGCAAGACTGCTCAACTCCTCACCCGCCGGCATCGCGGTCTTGTCCGCGTAGCGGGTCAGAATCACGCTCTGCGAAACGTCCGGCAGTGTCAGCTCGGCGCCGAGCAACGCCGCACACGCTGCGGTCGCGGTGACGCCGGGGATGATTTCGAACGGAATATTCAGCTCGCGCAGATAACGAATCTGCTCACCAATCGCGCCATACAGACTCGGATCGCCCGAATGCACCCGCGCCACATCCTGGCCGTTGGCATGCGCGGTTTTGATCAGTTCGATGATCTGTTCCAGATGCAATTCGGCGCTGTTGACCACGGTTTCGGCCTGATGTCCCTCCAGCACCGCGGCCGGCACCAGTGAACCTGCGTAGATGATCACCGGGCAGCTGCGGATCAGCCGCTGGCCTTTGACAGTGATCAGTTCCGGGTCGCCGGGACCGGCGCCGATGAAGTAGACAGTCATGCACAAATCCTGTGAAAAACGGGGCAGGGCAACGCTTCAGATGAAGATTGCTCATGATCGAACAAGGGGATTATCGGGATTTTACGCAGCGCCGGCCAATGCCAGGGTCGCCTGAGCGTATTTTTGCCGGGAAATCAGCAGTTTCGCCGGCGCCTGGATCAACTGTTCGGCAAGGGCCAGGGCGGCACTTTCCGCCACGCCGTAGCAACCGGTACGCTCGTAGGCGATCTGCGAATGGTGGCTCAGGCGTTGCTGATAACTGGCCAGTTCTTCACTGCTGAAATACAGCAGCGGCAGCGCCAATTGCGCGGCCAGTTCCTGCAGGCCCGGCTCATCGCGCTTCAAGTCGATGCTGGCCAGAGCCTTGACCGCTTCCAGCTCGATTCGATGCGCCTGCAATGCCTGATCAAGTAACGCGCGCAGCGTGCTGGCCGGGCAGCCGCGCTGGCAGCCCAGGCCGACCACGAAGGTCGGCGCTGCGCTGTCATGACTCATGCGTGGTACTGACCATCGCTTTTGCGGCGGAACAACCAGGCGCTGATCAGGCCCAGGGCCAGCCAGAACGCCACGTTGGTCAACTGCGAAGCGATTTTGAATTGAGCTTCCAGTGCTTCCGGCGCGAGCATCGAATGGACTTCCGGTTGTGGTGCGCCGATGACGTGCGGCACGGCCAGAATCGCCACGCCCAGCAGCTTCATCAGCCAATGACGGCTGAACACGATCAGCGCCAGGCCAACAGCGGTGGAGGCGGCGGTGCCGATCCACCACATCTGCCGCGACGCCAGATCGGCCGCCGCAGTGCCCGGCAGCTCAGGCGGCAGGCCCAGAGTCGGTGCAAGCACGAAGGTCGCGTAACCGGCCAGGCCCCAGAGCAGGCCTTGCGAGGTTTTGGTTGGTGCGCGCAGGGTGTACAGGCCGGCGAGCATCAGGGCGAAACCGACGGCTACGACCAGATTGCCGCCAGTGGTCGAAACCACACGCTGCCAGCCGTCTTCCGGCTCCCAGGCTTCGGCGTCATGAGTGTGCCCGGCCATGGCGCCATCGGCGTGTTCGTGAACGGCCACCGGCTCGGCTTTTTCGAAAGTTTCGGCCTGCAGAATCAGCGGCGAGACCCAGAAGCTTTGCAGCAAGGTGAGGAGCAGGGCGGCCAGCAGACCGGTGAAACCTGCAGTTTGCGCGATACGCTTGATCATGTCGGCAGGTCTCAGTGGCACGGGAACGCGGCGCTGTGGCGGGTATCGTGAGCGGCGTTGTGCACCGCTTCGATGTGCGAGAAACCGGCGAAGTAAACCAGGCTGGCGCCGAGGATCGACGCGAAAATCGCGGCGGTCAGGCGTTGGCTCAAGGTGGCGGTGCTGGAGATTTTGTCGGTGTTGCTGCCGGTGCTGCTGATGATCGACATGGCGCTTCCCTCTGGAGTGTCAGCGGGTGAATAGAGCGCATGAAAACCCCTGCGAGTCAGGCACGCAGAGGCTCGAACAGCGCCCGCCCACCGCGGGTTTGTTATGTTCAGCGACGCAAAAATGCGTGCTGTGTGTTGCGGGCCGGTCTCCGGGCTCACGAGGGGTTGGCGTCTGGCCGACCTGCAAGCGTCACCTTCCCATGCCGTACTGGCACAGTGGATTTGACGCTTCACTCGCTTACCGTTGCGGGGGCAGCACCGGACTGACATGGCTTTGAGTAAAGCACATGATTCACCGGTTTCCCGTTTCACCCTGTGAAGGGCACCCGTAACAAGTTGTGTAGGAGAGCATGGGTTGGGGAATGTAGTCAATTTTGTGGGTGGATCCGGTGCTGCGGTAACGGCCACTTAGGGTTCCGCCCTTACGGCGGGTCACTTTTTCCAGACGCCGAAAAAGTAACCAAAAAGGCTTTACCCTGACGTTCGGCCCTCGCCTGGGCTCGGGTTCCTTCGCTCCGGGATTCATCCGGGGGGCAGCGCCTACGGTTTGCTTCGCTGCACCTCCTCTCGCTGTGTTTGGCTGCGCCAAACGGTCGCTGCGCTCCCACCCCCGGATAAATCCCTCCACTCAGCCTGCCGACGGGCCCTCAGATCAAAAGCGGTACTCGAGCTAACGCTCATCGTGTTGAGTGGGGCGGCTTTGCCGCAGGGCAGCATGCAATCTGAACTGTACCTGCTGGCGATGGCGGCCTACGAGCCGACCAATTTCAAACTGAATGCACTCAATCCAAATGTGGGAGCTGGCTTGCCAGCGATGGCGGCCTGACAGCCGACCAGTCTCTATCTGAATACACCCAATCCCCTGTAGGAACTGCCGAAGGCTGTGATCTTTTGATCTGCTTTGGCTTTGGCTTTGGCTCTGGCTTTGGCTCTGGCTTTTGATCTTCAGCCCCTTCGGCAGGCCGAGCGTAGGTGTCCATCAGGGGGTAGGCGCGTAGCGCCATGCGGCGAAGCCGCATACATCGAGAGGAGGTGCAGCGAAGCAAACCGTAGGCGATGCCCCCTGATGGGCACCGTAGCGAGGGAACACTGAGCCTCAGCGAAGTGCCGTACGCCGGGGGAAGCCTTTTTGGTTACTTTTTCGGCGTTTGGAAAAAGTGACCCGCCGTAAGGGCGGAACCGTAATCAGCAACCCCCGCAGCAACGGATATGCCCCCAATCCAAAACAACCAAACCCCGTAACCCGGTGTCTGGCAGAGTGACCCGCCGCAACGGCGAAACTCCAGATGGCCGTTACCGCAGCAACGGATATGCCCCCAATCCAACCATTGACCGGTCACCACCCGATGCGTAGCCTTGCGCTTTCGAGGTTCTTCGGCCCACGCCGAAGCTAAGAAGGGAACGCGGTCAAAGCCGCGGCTGCCCCCGCAACTGTGAACGGTGAAGTTCGTTGCCACGCCACTGCCAGCTCAATCCACAGAGCCCGCGGGAAGGCGCAGCGAATGCCAGGCCCCGCGCCTGAACACCGTCAGCCAGGAGACCTGCCTCGTCACAGATTTCTCACTACAACCGGGCGGGGTGATCCGGTGGCGAATTCTTCCGCGCGCACGCTCGCAGCGGATCTCGTCCCGTATGCCCGCCACCTTGCCAAAGGGCATCCGATGAAAACACTGGCCAAACTCCCCGTCACCATCGTCACCGGTTTTCTCGGCTCGGGCAAAACCACCTTGCTGCGGCACATGCTCGACAACGCTCAGGGCCGTCGCATCGCGGTGATCGTCAATGAATTCGGCGAGCTGGGCATCGACGGTGAAATCCTCAAGCAATGCACCATCGGCTGCACCGAAGAAGAAGCCACCGGTCGCGTCTATGAACTGGCCAACGGCTGCCTGTGCTGCACCGTGCAGGAAGAGTTCTTCCCGGTGATGCGTGAACTGGTCGCCCGTCGCGGTGATCTCGACCACATCCTCATCGAGACGTCCGGTCTGGCCCTGCCAAAACCGCTGGTGCAAGCCTTCCAGTGGCCGGAAATCCGCAGCGCCTGCACCGTGGACGCGGTAATCACCGTGGTCGACAGCCCGGCCGTGGCCGCCGGCACCTTCGCCGCGTTCCCGGATCAGGTCGACGCCCAGCGCAAACTCGACCCGAACCTGGATCACGAATCGCCGCTGCACGAACTGTTCGCCGACCAACTGGCCAGCGCCGATCTGGTGATCCTCAACAAGGCCGACCAGACCAGCCCTGAAGACCTCGCTCGCGTACGTCTGGAAGTCGCTGAAGAACTGCCGCCCGCTGTAAAAATCATCGAAGCCAGCAACGGCCGCCTGCCGCTGGACGTGCTGATCGGCCTCGGCGCCGGTTCCGAAGAACATATCGACAGCCGCCACAGCCATCACGATCACCACCACGACGGTGATGACGATCACGATGACCACGATCACGACGCCTTCGATTCGATCTCCATCGAACTGCCGCAAGCTGACGAAAGCCTGCTGCTCGACGCGCTGACGCAATTGGTGGTCAAGCACGGCATTCTGCGGGTGAAAGGTTTCGCGGCGATTCCGAACAAGCCGATGCGCCTGCTGATTCAAGGCGTGGGCACGCGTTTCGACAAGCACTTCGACCGCCAGTGGGGCGCTGACGAAGCGCGCGTCACACGTCTGGTGCTGATCGGTCAGGAGCTCGATGCTGCGCAACTCGAAGCGCAACTGCGCGCCGCGCTCAGCGTTTAAGCCATGCACCTGCTCAGGACCCAGCCCGGCGGTTTCGTGTCGGATGACAACATTGCCGACCTTGGACAAACCCCCGCCGAACTGGTAATCCTGTGCAGCGGCGATTCCAGCCTGGCGCTGCTCGCCGAAGCTGCGCAGCAGTTGCCCGAGGATTACCCGAGCCTGCGTCTGGCCAACCCCATGCAGGTGCAGAATCACGCCTCGGTCGATCTGTACGTCGATGAGGTGCTGCGTCACGCCAAAGTCATTCTGATTTCACTGCACGGCGGCATTGCTTATTGGCGCTATGGCGTCGAGCGTCTGGTGGAATTGTCCGAGCGCGGCGTGCAGGTGATTCTGGTGCCGGGCGATGATCGTCCCGACCCGGAACTCAGCGACCTGAGCACCGTGCCCGCCGAAGATCGCGACCGCCTCTGGCAGTTCCTGCGTCAGGGCGGTATGGGCAATGCGCTGGACTTCTTCCATTGCCTGGCCAACCGCTGGCTGGCGCGCGACTACGCCTGGGGCGAGCCGCAAGCGTTGCCGCGTACGGCGATTTACCACCCACAGAAAAACACCGCCGCACTGAGCGACTGGCAGGCCGAATGGCTGCCCGGTCAACCGGTCGCGGCGGTGTTGTTTTATCGCTCGCATTTGCAAGCGGCGAACACCGCGTTCATCGATGTGTTCTGCCAGCGCTTGCAGGCGGCGGGGCTCAATCCGTTGCCGATCGCCGTCGCCAGCCTGAAAGAACCTGGCTGCCTGAGTGTGGTCGAGGATTGGCTGGACGAAGTTGAAGCCGCTGTGATTCTCAACACCACCGGGTTTGCCCAATCCAGCCCCGAGGCTCCGCATCTGCGGCCGTTCCGGCGCAATGTTCCAGTGATTCAGGCGATCTGCGCTCAGGACAACGAACCCGGTTGGCGCGACAGCGAGCAGGGTCTGGGGCCGCGGGATCTGGCGATGCACATTGCCTTGCCGGAACTCGACGGACGCATCATCAGCCGGCCGATCAGCTTCAAGGACCTGGCCTGGCGCAGCGAGCGCAGCCAGTCCGATGTGGTCTGCTATCGCGCGCAGCCCGAGCGCATGGATTTTGTCGCCGAACTGGCCCGGCGCTGGAGCGATCTGGCGCGGCTGCCGAACGCTGAAAAACGCATCGCGCTGATTCTCGCCAATTACCCGACTCGCGACGGTCGCATCGGCAATGGCGTCGGTCTCGATACGCCAGCGGCGGCGTTGAATATCCTGCGGGCATTGCAGGCCGAAGGCTTTCCGCTAGCGGTAGCGTTGCCGGACAGCGGCACCGCGTTGATCCAGCAATTGCTCGGCGGCGTGAGCAACGACCTCGACAACATCGACTTGCGTCCGTGTCAGCAAAGCCTGGCAATGGACGCCTATCTGGCGATGTTCAATGCGCTGCCGCAGGCCAATCGCGCGGCAGTGCTGGAACGTTGGGGCGCGCCGCAAAACGATCCGATGTGCCGCGACGGGCGAATGATGATCGCCGGGCTGCGTTTTGGCCTGACCTTCGTCGGTATTCAACCGGCGCGCGGTTATCAGGTCGATCCGAGTGCGGTGTATCACGACCCGGATCTGGTGCCGCCGCACGGCTATCTGGCGTTCTATTTCTGGCTGCGCAACACCTACGGCGCGCACGCGGTGATTCACGTCGGCAAGCACGGCAACCTCGAATGGTTACCGGGCAAGGGCGTTGGTCTATCGGAGAATTGCTGGCCGGACGCGCTGCTCGGGCCGCTGCCGAACATCTATCCGTTTATCGTCAACGACCCGGGCGAGGGCGCGCAGGCCAAACGGCGCACGCAAGCGGTGATCATCGACCACCTGATGCCACCGCTGACCCGTGCCGAAACCTACGGCCCACTGCGCAATCTGGAACTGTTGGCCGACGAATATTACGAGGCACAACTGCTCGATCCGCGTCGTGCGCGGGAGCTGCAGCGTGACATCCTGCAACTGGTGCGCGAGACGCAGATCGACCGCGAACTGCAACTCGACGCCGGTCTGGACAGCGATGCTGACGCAGCAATCTGGCTGCCGCGCCTGGACACCTATCTGTGTGACCTGAAGGAGTCGCAGATCCGCGATGGCCTGCACATTTTCGGTGAATCGCCGACCGGACGTTTGCGCATCGACACGCTGCTGGCGCTGCTGCGCATCCCGCGCGGCGACGGCAAGGGTGCGCAGTCGAGTCTGCTGCGGGCGTTGGCCAAGGCCTTTGAATTGGGCTTTGATCCACTGGATTGTGCACTCGCTGATCCCTGGAACGGCCCACGTCCGCCGGAGCTGCAAAACGTCAGCGACGAAATCTGGCGCAGCGCCGGCGACACCCGCGAACGTCTCGAACTGTTTGCCACCCAACTGATCTTCGAAACAGTGCACGCCCCTTGTAGGAGTGAGCCTGCTCGCGATAGCGGTGTGTCATTCAACACTGAATTGCCTGACCTGGCGCCATCGCGAGCAGGCTCACTCCTACAGGAACCGAGGGGGGCAGAAGTCAGCGCAATCATCGAGAACCTGCGCGAAGTCGTCGCCCCACGCCTCGACGCCTGCGGCCCTGCTGAAATGCGCGGTCTGCTTGATGCGCTCGGCGGTCGCTTCGTCCCCGCCGGTCCAAGCGGCGCGCCCAGCCGTGGCCGTCTCGACGTGTTGCCCACCGGGCGCAATTTCTACTCGGTGGACGTGCGCAACCTGCCGACCACCACCGCCTGGCGCATCGGTTTCCAGTCAGCCACGCTGATTCTCGAGCGGCATTTGCAGGATCACGGCGATCACCTGCGCCAGCTCGGCTTGTCGGTGTGGGGTACGGCGACCATGCGCACCGGCGGTGACGACATCGCCCAGGCCATGGCGCTGATGGGCGTGCGCCCGGTTTGGGCCACCGGCAGTCAGCGCGTCGATGATTTCGAGATTCTGCCGCTGAGCCTGCTCGATCGGCCACGGGTCGATGTGACGCTACGGGTCTCGGGCTTCTTCCGAGATGCCTTTGCCAATTTGATTCGGCTGTTCGACGCCGCCGTGCAAGCAGTGGCAGCGCTGGACGAGCCGGATGACCTCAATCCGCTGGCGGCGAAGGTGCGTGCCGAGCGCGAGGCGCTGCTGCAATCGGGGCTGGATGCCGAAGCGGCGCGGCGCCAGGCCGGCTGGCGGATTTTCGGCGCCAAACCCGGTGCGTACGGCGCGGGCGTGCAGGGCGCCATCGATGGGCGTCTGTGGCAGAGCCGTGAACATCTGGCCGAGGTCTACCTGAACTGGGGCGCCTACGCGTACGGCGGCTCTGACGAAGGCACCGCCGCTCGTGAACAGTTCGTCCAGCGCCTGAGTCAGGTGCAGGCCGTGCTGCAGAATCAGGACAATCGCGAGCACGACTTGCTCGATTCCAATGACTATTACCAGTTTCAGGGCGGCATGCTCGCGGCGGTGGAAACCCTGCGCGGTGAAGCGGCGGCCAGTTATCACGGCGATCACAGTCAACCGGATCTGCCGAAAATCCGTACCCTGAAAGAAGAACTGAACCGGGTGATCCGCTCGCGGGCGGCCAATCCGAAATGGATCGACGGGGTCAAGCGTCACGGCTATAAAGGCGCGTTCGAACTGGCGGCGACGGTTGATAACCTGTTCGCCTTCGACGCCACCACGCAACTGATCGACGATCATCAGTATGCGTTGCTGGCCGATGCCTATTTGCTTGATCCGGCAACCCGCGATTTTGTCCGCGAGCACAATCCCCATGCGCTGCGTGACATGACCGAACGCATGCTGGAAGCGCAACAGCGTGGAATGTGGCAGGAACCCGGGGCCTATAAAGAAGCACTGGAAAACCTGCTATTGGATATAGAAGAAGACACCTGACACACCACAACATTTTGTAGGAGTGAGCCTGCTCGCGATGGCGGTGGGTCAGGCAACTCACTTTTGAATGACACTCCGCAATCGCGAGCAGGCTCACTCCTACAGTAAAGCAATTCACCGACCATGACCGAGTATTGAAGATGACCGACACCCCGCATTTCCCGCTCTCCGCCGTGGTCGGCGCCGATGACCTGAAACTCGCGCTGTGCCTGACCGCCATCGACCCGAAAATCGGCGGGGTGCTGATCGAAGGCCCGCGTGGCATGGCCAAATCCACTTTGGCCCGTGGCTTGGCCGACCTGCTCGCGAGCGGTCAATTCGTCACCTTGCCGCTGGGCGCCACCGAAGAACGTCTGGTCGGCACCCTCGATCTCGACGCCGCGCTGAGCGAGGGCCGTGCGCAGTTTTCCCCCGGTGTGCTGGCCAAGGCCGATGGCGGCGTGCTGTACGTCGATGAAGTGAACCTGCTGCCCGATCATCTGGTGGATCTGCTGCTCGATGTGGCGGCCAGTGGCACCAACCTTGTCGAACGCGACGGCATTTCCCATCGGCATTCGGCACGGTTCGTGCTGATCGGCACGATGAACCCGGAAGAGGGCGAACTGCGCCCGCAACTGCTTGACCGGTTCGGCCTGAACGTCGCCCTCAGCGGCCATACTGCGCCGACCGAACGCGGGCAGATCATCCGTCGCCGACTGGATTTCGACAGCGATCCGCAAGCGTTCTGCGCGCAGTGGGAAGCGCAGCAACAAGCCCTGCGTGAGCGTTGCGAACAGGCGCGCAATGCTTTGGCGAACATTGCGCTGGATGACGAAGCGTTGGCGAGCATCACCGAGCGTTGTTTCGCGGCAGGTGTCGATGGCTTGCGCGCCGATCTGGTCTGGTTGCGTGCGGCCCGTGCGCATGCGGCATGGCGCGGCGCTGAAGCGATTGCCGAGCAGGACATCGACGCCGTGGCGGAATTTGCCCTGCGTCATCGCCGTAAAGAGCCAACTTCTTCCAGTCCGCAACCCCCCGCGCAAACCTCGGCCAATAGCCAAATCGACCCGAGCGAAGGGCAAGGGCAGTGGGGCGACATGCCCGCTCCGTCACTGGCCACCGGCGCACGCCGCGAAGTGCCGAGCTGGCCAAAAAAGTAACCGGCATTCGTCCCCGATCCGACGCGGGGGCGAATGCCAGACCCCGCGCCGGACAACTCGACCACGGACGCCAGGGCCAGCGCCACGCCGCGGGCAGCGGCCTGGTGAACTGGCCAGGGACATTGCTCAACGGTCGGCCGCAGACCCGCGCCGATTTGCAGTTCCAGCTGCGCACTCGTTCTGCCCACGAATTGTGGCTGGTGATCGTCGACGCCTCGGCCTCGACCCGTAGGCATCAGGCGCTGAGCGATGCCAAGGGCCTGCTCGCGATGGCATCGCCTCGGATCATGCAGGATCACCAAAACCGCAGCGCTGCTCTATGCTCCACCCCAGCCCAATCACAAGGAGTGAATCATGCGGGTACTGGTCGCCAATCCTCAGGACGATTTTCGCGTCAAAGCCTACGCCGGCACCAACGGCGTGCTGCTCGCCATGGACCTGGCCGAACCCCGGCGCAAAGGCCTGCTCGGTTTTGCCATCGAAAAGCAGCAGGGCGACAAACCGTGGTTGTTCCTGTTCAACAGCCTGACGTTTCCCGGCAAGGCGCACACGTTCCCGCAATATCACGCCACGCCCAGCGATAAGGCGCCGCTGCAGAAATTCCGCTGGGCCGATTACGCGGTCAATCCGGGCACGACGATGCACTATCGCGTGCACCTGGCTTACGGTACGGCGGATGCGCCGCAACTGGGCGAATCGCTGGAGCTGAGCATCACCAGTGACGACGGCCACCCGGTTAATCAAAGCGTGATCTTCAACCGCGCCGTCGCTGCCAGTCAGGCCTTCCAGCGCAAGTTTCCCGACCTCGACGCGCAGATCAGCGCCAACAAGAACATGGCCATCGAAGCCTGGCCCGACGCGGCACGACTGTGGCTGGAGAACGGCTTGCTGGAGCGTTTGCTCGGGTACATCGAGCGTGCCGTGGACGCCAATTGGGCGCTGGATATCGCGATCTACGAGTATCAGTTGCAGGCGATCATCGATGCCGTGAACGCGGCGTTCGCCCGAGGGGTGCAGGTGCGGGTGCTGTATCACGCCCAGCCTGATGACACGGATACAACCCTCAACGAAGCGAACTTTGCCCAATTGCCGGCGGCGAACAAGCGGGGCCGGGTGACTCACAATATTTTTCACGACAAATTCATCGTCCTCAGCCGTGTCGATGACACCGGTCAGCGACAACCGCAGGCCGTGCTGTGCGGCAGCACCAATTTCACCGCCAATGGCGTGTATCGCCAGGCCAATGTGGTGCATACGCTCGACGATGTGACGATTGCCACTGCCTATCTGCAAACGTTCGATGAGGTCTGGGCCAACCCCGCTGATGTCGCAGCCACACGCAGCTGGATCACCGAACACAATCCGATGGATCCTGCGCAAGCGCTGTTTGCCGGGTTCTCACCACGCAGCGGTGGGGGCGATTTGCGTGAGTTCGTCGAGATCATCGAGGCGGCGAAAAAGGACGTGTTGTTCGTCACCGCGTTCAGCCTGCCGGACGCGATTCTCAATGCGTTGCTCGGCAAGCCCCATGACGACATTCTGCGTTACGGTCTGCAGAACACCGCCAGCCGCATCACCGGATTTCACGCCGATCGCACCGCCGAATTTGCCGCCACAGCATTGCTCAACACCGGGCTGGAAGGCTGGCTGAAAGAAAACATGAAAGGCCAGAAGGGCAACCTGCTGGTGCACACCAAAGCCGTGGTCACCGACTTCACCAGCGCTGCGCCGACCATCATCAGCGGCAGCCACAACCTCAGCACGTCGGCCAGTAACGGCAACGACGAAAATTACCTGATCATCCGAGGCGATATCGATCTGGCGGACCGCTATGGCCTGGAATTGCTGCGGTTCTACGAGCATTACCGTTTTCGCTATTTCGCGAAAAAACTCGAGCTGAAGCAGGTGAGTCCGTTGGTGGTGGATGACAGCTGGACTAACGATTATTACGTGGAGGGGGATTTGCGACAGCTGTCGCGGTTGCGCTTTGCCGGAAGATGACAGCCAACTTTAGGAGCTGCCGAGGGCTGCGATCTTTTGACTTTGTTTTTTTAAGGTCAAGATCAAAAGATCGCAGCCTGCGGCAGCTCCTACAGGGGGGGCGATGGGCTGTTGATACAGATTTTGAAATGATTTGGCGCTGTAGAAAATGTGCCCTGAGCCTGTACGCTCCAAGGCCATTTTTCATTCAGGATTTGCATGAACACCCTCTTGGAGCCTCCCAATCGCATTTTCTCCTCGCGCCATGGCGCGGTCTTGACGCACTCGCAGTATCCGGTTTTCCGACTCCCGACTATCGTTGTCAACGCGGCTTCAGAGCCTTCGCGTTGCACTTTGCCGTGCCCGGCAGCCTGAATTCACTGAAGAGAGATCGAGACATTTTATGGAATGGTTAGCGGATCCCACGGCCTGGTTAGGCCTGTTGACTCTGATCGTGCTGGAACTGGTGCTGGGTATCGACAACCTGGTGTTCATCGCCATCCTGGCAGACAAGTTGCCTCCGCATCAGCGCGACCGTGCGCGGATCATCGGCTTGTCGCTGGCGCTGATCATGCGCCTGGGCCTGCTGGCGAGTATTTCCTGGCTGGTGACCCTCACGCAGCCGCTGTTCGAGGTGTTCGACAAGAGCTTCTCCGGTCGTGACCTGATCATGCTGTTCGGTGGTGTGTTCCTGTTGTTCAAGGCCACCATGGAGTTGCACGAGCGGCTCGAAGGGCATGTCGGCCAGCGCTCGACCAACGCGGCTTACGCATTGTTCTGGCCGATCGTAGCGCAGATCGTGGTGCTCGACGCGGTGTTCTCTTTGGACGCGGTGATCACTGCAGTCGGCATGGTCGATGAACTGGCAGTAATGATGATCGCGGTGATCATTTCCATCGCTCTGATGATCGTGGCCAGCAAGCCGCTGACGCGTTTCGTCAATGCGCACCCGACGGTGATCATGCTGTGTCTGGGCTTTTTGATGATGATCGGTTTTGCCCTGACCGCCGAAGGCCTGGGCTTCCACATCCCGAAAGGCTATCTGTACGCGGCCATCGGCTTCTCGATCCTGATCGAGGTGTTCAACCAGATTGCCCGTGCTCGACGCAAGCGCTCGATGCAAGGCATGCGCCCCATGCGTGAGCGCACGGCGCATGCGGTGATGCGCTTGCTGGGCGGACGCAAGCTGGCGGTGGAGGAGGTCGGCGAGGAGATTTCCGACCTGCTGGACGACGGTGAAGCACCAAGTGCGGAGTTGTTCGACCGTCGCGAGCGAGTAATGATCAGCGGCGTGCTGCAACTGGCCGAACGGCCGATTCGCAACCTGATGACCGTACGTGCCGACGTCGACACCATCGATCTGGCCGACGACGCCGAGACGATTCGTACGCGATTGATGCATTCGTCCTACTCGCGCCTGCCGTTGATTCGCAACGGTGCGGTGGATGAACCACTGGGCTTCGTGCACAAGAAGGAGTTGCTCAAGGAGTATCTGGCCGGCAACGAACCGAATCTGGAACATCTGGCACGCAAGAGCATCAACCTGCTCGACAGCTATTCGATCCTCAATGCGCTGGAGCAGATGCGCGCGGCTTCGACCCACATCGCCTTTGTGATCAACGAGTTCGGTGACTTCGTCGGTGTGTTGACCATGACCGACATCCTTGAGTCGATTGCCGGCGAGCTGCCCGATGCCAGCGAAGTCGAGGGGCCGGACGTGATCGAGGAGCAGGGCGGGTTTGTCGTCAGCGGTGCGCTGAACCTGATGCGGGTGCGAGAACGCACGGGGTTTGGTGCGCAGCCAACCGAGGACTATCAGACGTTAGCGGGGCTGGTGATGAGCCTGCTGGATCGCTTGCCGATGAAGGGTGATCGCCTGCACTACGAAGGCTGGCAGATGACCGTGGTGGCCGTGGAAGAGCGACGGGTGACGCGGGTGTTGCTGGTGCGTGACGTCGCGTAATCCTTGAGCGCTTCTTTCGCGAGCAGGCTCGCTCCCACTGTGGAATGTGTTCCAGAGTGGGAGCGAGCCTGCTCGCGAATGCAATCTGTCCTGCGCCACAAAATCATTGATGAAAGGTAAAGCGATCCTTCCCCGTATGCTTTGACTCATACAACGCGTCATCCGCCTTGATCAGCGCCTGATTCAAGGTATCGCCATCCTCCACCCGAGCCACACCGATGCTGATCGTGACCGGGTGCTGTGTCGGTTGCTCGCGAACCACCCGGCACAACTCGCCCGCCAGCGCCTCGACATCCTCGCGCCGCACACCCGTCAGGTAAATCGCAAACTCTTCGCCGCCCAGACGTGCGAAATCGTGGTGCACCATCACTGTCTTGATATCGGCTGCCACGCGTTTGAGCACTTCATCACCGATGTCGTGACCGTAGACATCATTCACTTTCTTGAAGTTGTCGATGTCGATCATCGCCAGGTAATGGTCGTGTTCGCGAGGGACAGCTTGCAGGTGTTTTTGCGCGACGGTCATGAACGATCGACGGTTGGGGATTTCGGTCAGCGTGTCGTTATAGGCCTGATCCAGCAGCAGCCGGGACATGATGTAGTTGTAGAGCTTGGCCTCACGCAGTTTGAGAAAGGTGTAGATCGTCAGCGAGCAGAGAAACACGCTGTAGCAAGCGGTCATCACGCCACGCAGCTCAATCAGGGTAGTGGGGGTGTTGATGAACGGGTTGAGGACCAGCCAGATGATCACCTGCGTCGCAAAGAACGCCCAGCGACTCAGTGGCAGCACCGAGACGCTATACAGCATGCTGGCCGCAGCGAGCACCAGCCAGGAGCTATGAACGGCGGGCGGGATACCGGTGACGATCAATCGCACGCCCACGGTAAGGCCGAGTACGAACAGCAGCGTGATCACGTCAAAATGCCGGGCCTTGCGGGTGAAGCCCAGCACCACGGTCAGCGTTGCAAAGAACGTGACGAAGGCCATCGAGCGCCAGGTGAAGCCCTGTGCACCGAGAAAACTGACGACCAGATCGAACACCAGCCAGATGGCAATACTGGCGACGTAAATCAGCAGGCTGAACGTGTGCAGTCGTTCGAATTCATGCTGGATGAACTCGGCCCGCAACTCGGCGGGCGCGGTTTTCTTCAGTACCTGCTCTTCAATGAGTTTGTACATTGCTGGCTTGCTGCTTGCGCTGGTTGTCGAGGATCACCCGGCCCCATGGGCGGTAACGCAGGGAAAATACCGCGCTGGCGTGGCAGCCAGTGGAGGTCGCATCGGGTGGCGCAGGTTCGGCTCGAAAGGCCTGTCCCTCCGCACTGACCTGCCGAAACGCCTCGCGTACGATGCCCACTGAGCAGGGCAGTGCATTGGCATAACCGCTGCGTACCACCGGTGACAGTTTCTTCGTGCCGGCGCCATCCTGCCACCACACCTGAAGCCCGACCGCGCTCAGTTCGCCCAGCCATTGCCCGTTTACCCCCGGCGCGAGTTTGCCGGCGCTGAATGCACTGATGTGCAAGGGCGCATCGAGCTTGCTGGCGAAATCCTTGAGCTGGCGTTGCAATGTGGCTCGGCGATCTGTCGCCAAAAAGTGCAAGTCGTCCAGCTCCAGTGGCAGATACCAGCCACTGACCGGCAGCTTCCAGTCCTTGCGCAATGTTTGCTGTTGCGCCAGTGACTGGCCCAACTGTGCCTGCCAGTAGGTGCCGAGGCCGGCACTGTCGAGTTCGTCGATGCGCTGGTAATAGGCCGGATCCATCTTCAACCCGAGCACCAGTTGCAAGCCTTGTTGTTGCGCCAGTTTCAGACTGTTGGCGAGCCAACCGTTGGCGCCGCCAAAGTCCGAATCACCATAGGCTGTCCACTGCACGATCACGCTGCGGGCACCCTGACGCGCAGTGTCTTGCCAGATTTGCTGCCACTGAGCCTGACTGAGGCTGGCATCGACATTCAGCGGTTGGTAAAACACGCGCTCGTCGGCACGTACGACAACTGCGCCAAGCAGCAGACAGAAAAACATCATCCAGCGCGCCATCAGAAATTCCACTCCACGCCCAGCAACACACCGTTGCCACCGTCATACAGATTGCCGCCCAGCGATTGCTGGTACTCGGTGCGCACCGTCAGTTTCGAGCGGTAAGCGTTGTAGCGATCATCGTCGTACCACCATTGCCAGCGCAGACCGACCCCGGTGCGCAGATCCTGGCGCCAGTCGTTGCTCGGATCCTGACTGGCGAATTCGAGAAAGCCATACGGCATGATCGTCTGCGCGGCGTTGGACGGCAGCTTCCACGCGTGACCTTGCTGGAAACGCGACAGCCACTGATGGTCGCCAGCCTTGGTCCACCATGCGGCATCCAGGTAGAGAAAACGCTCATCCCAGTCGCTTTCATCAACGCGCCAGTCGTTGCGGTATTGGCCCTGATCGAGGAACGAGGCCGTGGCGCGCAGCAGGTAGTCGGTGGTGGTGTGGCCGTCCTGGCGATGATCGTCGAGTTGATCCGAGAGCTTGTGCGGATTGATCATCTGCCCAAGGCTCAGGCCGTGATTGTCCTGCTCGTCGAACTGGCTCTGCTTGTAGATTTCAGCGTAGAGGTTGATGTTTTGCGTACCCCACGGTTTGTAGCGCAGACCGACGCCCGCCGCAGCGGATTCAGCGTAGCTGGAGCGACTCTGACCACCGAGCAGAACCCGCCCGTAGACTGACAGCGTGCTGCCCGCGCGGCTCGGTTCTTCGCCCAGCGCGTGGTCCCACATCGCTACTTGCACGTTCTGCGAGCGGGCACTGCGGCGTGTACCCTTGCTGTCGTCGTCGCGCAGGAAATCGTTGGTCGATACGCCCGCAGGCGACCAGGTGCTGGCGAGGGTGAAACTGTCACGACGCGACAGGGTTTCGTGGGCACGA
>NZ_QAIK01000173.1:48060-49543 GCF_003061005.1 Pseudomonas sp. HMWF021
GGCTTCCATGCTGCCGTCTTCGTCGTCGGCGGCCACCGGGTTCTGCTCCAGATCAATGACCCGACGCAGCTCTTTGCGCGCCGAGGCGCTGTCTTCGACTTCGTCATAGCGCCAAGCCAGGGTTTCGCCGAGACGATAATCCTCGGGGAAATCCCGGGTCGCCTGCTGCAGGTACGGAATCGCTCGGGCGCGTTCTTCGCGAGTCGGCGCGCCGGACAGGCGCATACCGTAATCGGCGCGGTAACGCGGGTTGTCCGGCTCACGGCGTACCGCTTCCGCCAGCCACGCGTTGCTTTGCGCCAGGTCGCCGGCCTTTTGTGCGGTGACGGACGCGGCGTAGAAATGCCCGGCATCCGGCGCTTGCTGCAACGCCTGACGCTGGCGCTGCAAGGCCTCGGCATGCTCGCCACGGGCATCGGCAATCGCTGCGCCGAGTGCCCATTCATTGGCGCCGCGTGCCTTGCTTTGTTGCCAGTAACCCTCGGCAGCCTGGCTGTCACCGGCATTCAGCGCGCTACGGCTGGCGGTCAGGCGGGCGTTGTCGCTGAGTTCGGCGGCGGGAATACTGCGCCAGATCGCCAAGGCGCCTGCGGAGTCGCCCGCAGCTTCCAGCGCGTAAGCCAGCGGCAAACGACTGCTGCGGTCACCGAGTTTTTCCGCTTGCTGGTAATAAACCACCGCTTCACCGGGGCGATCCGGCATGGCGCAACGGCCGAGCGCACGATAATCGCCAGCGGCTTGCGGGTGATTGCCAAGCGCTTGCTGCACCGCATCGCACTGACCGTTTTCTGCCAGTTGCGCAAGCAATTGGCCGCGAGTGGCACCGTCGATATGACGGATCATTGATGCCATCCGCTGCTGTTGTGCGGGTGTGGTCTCTCTGGATGATGCGTAGATTCCGGCCAGACGCTGCAGCGCGGTGCCCGGCAGGCGTGCGCCGAAGCGGTCATAGGCATTTTCCAGCAGCTCCTGCGCGTGGGCACGATCACCGCTGTCGAGTGCGAGGAAACTGGCCTGATTCAGCGACGCCAGATCGCCGGTCTGACGGTAGTGGTATTCCCACAGCGTTTGCTCCTCGGTGCGACGCCCCATGGTTTGGGCCAGTTGCGCGCGGCGTTTGACCACCGCCGGGGTCTGCCGCTGCCCGGCGAGCCAGACCATGACCTTGCTGCTCTGGCCCTGTTCCTGCCAGACATCGAGCAGTTGCGCCTGTCGCCGGTTCTCCCACGGTTGCGGCAGGGTTGTGCTTTGCAGCAGATCGGTGGCTTGCAGGCGCTGGGCGAGCACCAGCCACGCTTGTGGATCATCGCTTGGCTGGCAACTGCGCAATTGCGTCAGTGCCGCTTCCGGGTCGTGACGCGACAACCAGTCGGCGGTTTCCAGGCAGGGGCGCTGCAGGTCGTTGCTCAGGCGTTGAACGCTGGGCACATCGTCGGTCTGGCGTGCCAGTTCCCACAGCCGCTGGCGTTGCGCCGGATCTGCC
>NZ_QAIK01000173.1:49553-61806 GCF_003061005.1 Pseudomonas sp. HMWF021
AGCCAGCGCTGCGCCTGTTGATCGTGGCCCATGGCGATGGCGCGATCGACCATCGCCAGACGCGCCTTGCGCGCGGCCTCAGGACTTGGGGCCTGTTGCAGCAGTTGTTGCAGCGGTTTTTCGTCCAGTCGCTGCACATAGGCGTTGGCCAGACGTTGCCAGCCCTCGGCATCCAGTTGCTTGCGCGCCGCGAGCGGTGCCAGTTGCTCGATGGTGCCGCTCCAGTCACGCAATTGCTCGGACCAATTGGCGCGGGCCAGACGCAAGATATTGTCATCGCCCCTGGGCGCCAGTTGCGCCAGCCAGTCGTGGGCCTTGGCCGCGCCACCGAATTTGGCCAGGCTCAAACTGTAGGCCTGCCACAGGCGCACGCGGTCATTGAGGTCGCTGGTCGCCATCCACTGCTCGACCTGAGTGCTGCTCGGCGGATCCTGTTCGATCCAGGTCAGACGCAAGTCCAGCGTGGCTTCGCTGTCATTGGCCGGCAAGGCTTCGACGGCGTCCTTGTAACGCCGCTGTCTGGCCAGGGATTCCACCAGCAACGCCCGCGCTTCGTCGTTCTTCGGGACCTTTTCCAGCAGGTGGCGCATCAGCCGTTCGACTTCTTTCCAGTTGCCTTTTTTGGCTTCGCGGTAGCTGCGATCCATGTAGGGATAGCTGCGGAACTGTTCAAAGTCGCTCAGCGGCGCGGCGTGCAGCGGGTATGCGCTGCTCAGGCCGAGCAGCAGGCTGCCCATCAGCAAGGTGTGACGATGTACTGGTTTCATGCGACCTCCCGAACGATGCGGTAAGCCGCTTGTTGTTCACTGGCCTGGTCGGCCAGGGCTTGCTGGAGCACTTGCTCCGTGATCATTCCGCGGGAAATCAGGTGTTCGCCGAGGGACATCTTGTCCGCATCGAAGTCGATCAGCGCCTGATTGAACAGGGTCGGCGGCACCATGCCGCGCACTTGCAGCAGGTTGCCAAGCAACACCTGATGGCGGCTCACCCGTTCCAGCAGAGCTTCGTCGTCCTGATGGCGTTCAAGCACTTGCAGCATGTGACGCACTTCCTCACTTTGCCGGGGGCTGGCGTACCAGTAGCGAATCCCCAGCGTTACCCGGCCTTGCGGTGCCAGTCGGCAGCGCACCGGGCGTTTCAACTGGCGACTGATTGCGCCGAGCGAAACCTGGCTGACGGGACCTTCGGAGGCCAGCACCAGAGTCTCGCCTTCCTCGGCGACCGGCAGCACGCCGTAGTGGCTCGCAACCCGGCGCGGTACGGCTTCGATCAGACGCGGGTCGAGTTTGAAGGGATTGAGCGGAGCCCATTCCAGCTCCAGTTGTTCGGCCAGTTCCTGTACCAGTTGGGTGCTGTTGATGTACTCACGCAGCAGCAGTTCGCGACCCAGGCGCCGACGCACGGGGCTTGTGATCGCGGCTTCCAGTTGCTCCTCGGTGAGCAGGCCTTTTTCCATCAGTCGATGACCCAGCGGCGTCCGTTGGGCCTTGGTCAATGCCGGGAACTCATGGGTAGTCTTGTCCCAGGCTACGCGCCGCGAATCGCCCATCTCCATGACCTGACGCAGCGCGCGCAGGTTGGCGAAGAAGTTGACGAAGTTGCTCCACATCATGCGGGGTGCCGAGAGCAGGCCCTCCACCAGCCCGTAATAACGGGTCACGAACCAGCCACGCTGGAACAGCCGGTTGAGCAGCATGAAGCCGTTGAGCCAGAGCAATACCGAGAGCAGCGAGCTGTCGGAGAGAATCGATGGATAGCGCCACGAGTCCGGCGAAATCACCGTAATCAGCCACATCGCGATCAGCACCACGAACAGCAGGTTGACCAGAAAACTCAACATGTAGGCAATCAGCCCGCGACGATCACGCCACAGGAAGTAGTTGAGCAGGCCCTTGCGGCTCCAGCCGAGGTTCTTGGTGCCCTGAAAGACGATGCCGACGATCCAGCGCGATTTCTGCCGGATGGCATGTTGCAGATCGCGAGGAAAATGCTCGCGCACGCAGATCACCTGGGAGAACTCGCGGTTCATGCCGAGCACCCACGGTTGCTTCAGTGCCAGTTTCGGATCGCTGACCGAGTAACGGGCAAAGATGCACTTCATGCCTTTTTGCTTGAGGCGGAAACCGATGTCGTAGTCCTCGGTAAGACTCTGCACATCGAAGGCGATGCCGTCGCCGTCTTCGAGCAGAGCGCTGATGGCCTTGCGACTGAAGCAGGTGCCGACCCCGGCGCTCGGCACCTGGCCGGTCAGGGCTTCGCGCACGATGACATCCTTGCCGTGGTTCTCGGCGAACTCGTCGACATAGTGCCCGGCGGTAAAGCCTTTCCACTCGGGGGCGTAGGGGTAGACCGGGATCTGGATCAGGTCCTTGTTCGGCAGCAGATAGTTGAACAGGCGCAATTCCATCGGCGAAATCACGTCTTCGGCGTCGTGCAGGATGAACCCGGCGAACTGGATTTTCGCCTCGCTTTCAAAGCGCAGGATCGCGTCGATGATGTTGTTCAGGCAGTCGGCCTTGCTGGTCGGGCCGGGGCGGGCGCAGACCACTTTGTGTACGTTGGGGTAGTGCTGGCAGACCGCGTCGACGTCGGCCTGGGTTTCCGCATCGTTGGGGTAGGTGCCAACGAAGATCTGATAATTCTCGTAATCGATGGTCGAGGCGGCCAGCCGGGCCATTTCGCCGACCACGCCCACCTCGTTCCACGCCGGCACCATGATTGCCAGGGGCTTTTCGGGGATGGTGTAGAGCCGCTCTTCGTCGGCGCGCTCGAATTTTTCGTAGATCCGCCAGCGCCGGATCAGTTTGCGGAACCAGTAGACCAGGTCGATGAACAGGTCATCCAGACCCAGGATGAACATCAACAGGGCGAGGGCAATCGCCACATATTTGAGAGCAAACAGCACATACGCAAAGAAGTCGACCCAACCCAGACTCATACGTTGCTACCCGCCGCCGAGCGAGCGCTCAGCCAGGCGTGGAGGCGGGTGGCGATCAGTTCGCTGGCGTGGCCGTCGCCGTAGGGAAAGTGCACGCGGCTCATGCGGGTGTAGGTGTCCTTGTCGTCCAGCAGTTGGCTGGCCTCTTTGACGATACGGGACTTGTCGGTCCCGACCAGCAGCATGGTGCCGCTTTCCAGCACCGACGGCCGTTCGGTCACATCACGTAGCACCAGCAACGGTTTGCCGATGGCCGGCGCTTCTTCCTGTACGCCGCCGGAATCGGTGAGGATGAAATGCGCCCGACCCATCAACCAGACAAAGTTCGGGTAGTCCTGCGGGGCGATCAGGTAGATGTTGGGTTTGTCCGAGAGCGTGCCATACACCACCTCCTGCACCAGCGGGTTGAGGTGTACCGGGTAGACGAACTGGACGTCCGGGTAACGCTCGGCGAGTTCGGCCAGCGCCTGACAGATGTTGCGAAAGCCATCGCCGATGTTTTCCCGGCGATGGCTGGTGATCAGGATCATCCGGCGCTGATCATCGAGTGCAGCCAAGGGTGAGTCGGCAGCTGGGCGCCAGTCGGTTTGTTGCTGGTGATCGCGCATCCACAGCAAGGCATCGATCACGGTATTGCCGGTGATCTCGATGTTGTCCTCGGGCACGCCTTCGCGCAGCAGATTGGCGGCTGTCTTTGAGGTCGGCGGGAAATGCAGGTCAGCGATCACGCCGGTCAGACGCCGGTTGGCTTCTTCCGGCCAGGGGGCGCGCAGGTTGCCGGTACGCAGGCCCGCTTCGACGTGGCCGATCGGCAATTGGCGATTGAACGCGGCGAGGGCGGCGATGAAGCTGGTGGTGGTGTCGCCGTGCACCAGCACAATGTCCGGCTTGATGCGTTCGTAGGCCTGGTCGAGCTGTCCGAGCAGGTTCTGCGAGAGGCCGTTGATGGTCTGGCCCTGGGTCATCACGTGCAGGTCTTCGTCGACCGCCAGTTCAAAGGCGTCGAGCACCTGGGTGAGCATCTCCCGATGCTGGCCGGTGGAACAGATGTTCAGTTGGATGTCAGGCCACTGACGCAGAACCCGGGCCAGCGGGGCCATTTTGATGGCCTCCGGACGAGTACCGAAAACCATCATGACGTTAAAGGACATTGACCCCTCCTGGGACATGGCAACGCCGGGCGAAAACGCCGCGAGCGTGTGTTCTCTTGCTGAGAAATAAAGAAAAGCAGCCGGATGGGAGCTTGTCCAATCCGGCCTGAGGCTTGTGTGTTACCGATGATTTGGAACGTAAGTGCCATCGATTGAATGGCACTTAGGTGGCACTTTCAGCAAAAGTTCCGCTGACGTGGGCGAGGTAGGGTGCAGAGCGTGCGCAGGGTACGGCGCAACCAAGCCAGATCATGCCGTGGCTGGCGGACTGCGGCGGGCGCTTTGGTTCTGCCGATGTGCCGGGCGAAATCTTCACTTAATGTTTCTGCCGATTCGAAGCCTTTGAGCTTCTTCATGAGTTTGCCGTTCTTGTAGAACAGCACCGTCGGCGTACCGGTAACCAGTGGATGACGCGGCGACTCACGGGTGTTGAGCATGTATATGTTCGCCCGCAGGCGATACGGCTCTGCAACCTCGCGAAACACCGGCCCGGCCCATTCGCAGGCAGGACAGTGTTCGTTGGCGAAGTACAGGATCACCGGACGCCAGGTTTTCAGGGCTTTGCGGTAGACCGGAGCCAGATTGGAAATAGAATTGGCAGCACTCATTGAGAACTCCTTTTTCAACGACCTCGAAGGTTCAATGACGTTAAAGGAGGGTGCAGAACCGGTCTACTGTCAGAAATTACAGGTGGCCCGTGGATTCACGAGATTTTTCCCACTTTTTTAAAGGACCGACCCGACACGAAACCCGGAAATGTGGAATGTCGGGACGTGATACTTTTTTTCCAGTCAATAACAGAGTGGATGGGAACAAGCGATAGACGTTAAAGACGTCCTGGAGTGCTATTTTAAGCACCATTAACAGCACTCCAGGGAGCACCATCATGACTCACGTAGTTCTTTCTAATATCGTTGCGAGTATTTCTGAATTGAAAAGAAATCCCATGGGTACTGTGGCCGCCGGTGGCGGCCAGTCTGTAGCGATCCTGAATCGAAATGAGCCGGCGTTTTATTGTGTGCCCGCAAAGGAGTATGAGGCGATGATGAATCGCCTTGAGGATCTGGAACTGATTGCACTATGCAAGGAGCGAGAAAACGACCCTACCATCAAGGTCTCCATAGATGACCTATGAGCTGGAGTTTTCCGAGAAAGGCGTGGAGGGAATGGAAAAAGCTTGATTCAGCACTTCAGGATCAGTTCAAAAAGAAGCTCGTTACACGTTTGGTCAATCCTCACGTTCCTGCCGATCGACTTCGAGGGTTGGGAAACGCCTACAAAATAAAGCTTCGCAGTGCTGGATACAGGCTGGTCTATCGCGTAAAGAATGAGGTTTTGGTTGTTACCGTGATTGCGGTAGGGAGAAGAGAGCGCGGGGAGGTCTACGACAAAGCCGCTAGCCGATAGATATGGAGAGCTGGACCCCTTCAATCGCTAACCACATTGCACCGAAGTAGCTCTTTGTGCTCCATCTGGGAACCTGCTACTCGCTATTTGTAGCCTAAGGTAGCGCAGCCCAGCAGTATCCGCACCTGGCTCGATTTTTCGCATTTCCCGCATCCCATTGATTCTGAAAACATTTCAACCCACCACAGATTCCCTGCGATTCCTGTGGCACACTTTCTGCTGTCTATTCCGTAGTAACAAACCGTGTTCCGGTATAGCGGAATAAACATCATCTGGAGTGCTTGCCATGCATCGCCGTCCTTCGTTGTTCAAAGCGTATGTTTTTGTTCTTGCGGCTTCGTCCGCTGTGATGGGCATGGCCCAGGCAGCCGATAGCAAGCTCGACAGTGTTCTGGCCCGTGGCAAATTGATTGTCGGCACCGGCAGCACCAATGCGCCGTGGCACTTCCAGGGGGCGGATGGCAAGTTGCAGGGTTTTGATATCGACATCGCCAGGATGGTGGCCAAGGGCTTGTTCAATGACCCGAACAAAGTCGAGTTCGTCGTACAGTCGTCCGATGCGCGGATTCCCAATCTGCTGACCGACAAGGTCGACATGAGCTGCCAGTTCATCACCGTCACCGCCAGCCGCGCGCAACAAGTGGCGTTCACCTTGCCGTACTACCGCGAAGGCGTCGGTCTGCTCCTGCCGGCCAACAGCAAGTACAAGGAAATCGAAGACCTGCAGGCCGCTGGCGACAGCGTTACCGTGGCCGTGCTGCAAAACGTCTATGCCGAAGAATTGGTGCATCAGGCGCTGCCCAAGGCCAAGGTCGATCAGTACGACAGCGTTGATCTGATGTATCAGGCGGTGAACTCCGGCCGCGCCGACACCGCCGCCACTGATCAGTCCTCGGTCAAATACCTGATGGTGCAGAACCCTGGCCGCTACCGCAGCCCGACGTACGCCTGGAGCCCGCAGACCTACGCTTGCGCGGTCAAACGCGGCGATCAGGACTGGCTGAACTTCGTCAACACCACCCTGCATGAAGCCATGACCGGCGTTGAGTTCCCGACTTACGCGGCCTCGTTCAAGCAGTGGTTCGGTGTCGATCTGCCGTCGCCAGCCATCGGTTTCCCAGTCGAATTCAAATGATCCCGTGAGAGCGGGGCGCCTGAATCGCCCCGCTCAAGGTACTGCTGACCATGAACTATCAGTTGAACTTTGCCGCCGTATGGCGCGATTTCGACACCTTGCTGGCGGGGCTCGGTCTGGGCCTTGAGCTCGCGCTGGTATCGATCGCCATCGGCTGCGTGATCGGCCTGCTGATGGCGTTTGCCTTGCTGTCGAAGCATCGCGCCTTGCGGGTGCTGGCCTCGGTGTACGTCACGGTGGTGCGTAACACGCCGATTCTGGTGTTGATTCTGTTGATCTACTTTGCGCTGCCAAGCCTGGGGATCCGCCTGGACAAGATCCCGTCGTTCATCATCACGTTGTCGCTGTATGCCGGGGCCTATCTGACCGAAGTGTTCCGTGGCGGTTTGCTGAGCATTCCCAAAGGCCAGCGCGAAGCGGGGCTGGCGATCGGTCTCGGTGAATGGCAAGTCAAGGCCTACGTCACCGTGCCGGTGATGCTGCGCAATGTGTTGCCGGCGCTGTCGAACAACTTTATCTCGCTGTTCAAGGACACCTCGCTGGCCGCCGCGATTGCGGTGCCGGAGCTGACCTATTACGCGCGCAAGATCAACGTCGAAAGCTACCGGGTGATCGAAACCTGGCTGGTGACCACGGCGTTGTATGTCGCGGCCTGTTACCTCATTGCCATGCTGCTGCGTTACCTCGAGCAGCGTCTGGCGATCCGCCGATAGGAGGCTGCGATGTACGAATCTCCCAGTTGGTTGCATGAGTTGTGGGTGGCACGCGAGACATTGCTGCAAGGCTTTCTGACCAGTGTGCAGGTGTCGGCGCTGGCGATTCTGTTTGGCACGTTGCTCGGGGTTGTCACCGGGCTGGTGCTGACTTACGGCAGGTTCTGGATGCGCGCGCCGTTCCGTTTTTACGTCGATCTGATTCGCGGTACGCCCGTGTTCGTACTGGTGCTGGCCTGTTTCTATATGGCGCCGGCGCTGGGTTGGCAGATCAGCGCATTTCAGGCCGGTGCGCTGGGCCTGACGCTGTTCTGCGGCTCGCACGTCGCCGAGATCGTGCGCGGTGCCTTGCAAGCATTGCCACGCGGGCAGATGGAGGCGAGCAAGGCGATCGGCCTGACGTTTTATCAATCCCTCAGCTATGTGCTGCTGCCCCAGGCGTTACGGCAGATCCTGCCGACCTGGGTCAACTCGTCCACCGAAATCGTCAAGGCTTCGACCTTGCTCTCGGTGATCGGCGTCGCCGAACTGCTGCTCAGTACCCAACAGATCATCGCCCGGACCTTCATGACTCTGGAGTTCTATCTGTTCGCCGGTTTTCTGTTCTTCGTCATCAACTACGGCATCGAATTACTCGGCCGGCACATTGAAAAGCGGGTGGCCCTGCCATGACTCAAGCTCAAGTTTCCAACGTTCAGAACGGTCAGCCGCTGCTGGACATCCGTGGCCTGCACAAACAGTACGGCGCGGTGGAGGTGCTCAAAGGCGTCAATCTGAGCATGCAGCGCGGTAACGTCGTGACGCTGATCGGCTCCAGCGGTTCGGGCAAGACCACGCTGCTGCGTTGCGTGAATATGCTCGAAGAGTTTCAGGGCGGGCAGATCCTGCTCGACGGCGAGTCCATCGGCTATGACGAGGTCGGCGGCAAACGCGTGCGTCACGCCGAAAAAGTCATTGCCCGCCATCGCGCCATGACCGGTATGGCGTTCCAGCAATTCAACCTGTTCCCACACCTGACCGCGTTGCAGAACGTCACCCTGGGGCTGCTCAAGGTGAAGAAAATGCACAAGGACGAAGCCGTGGTGCTGGCAGAAAAATGGCTGGAGCGGGTCGGCCTATTGGAGCGGCGCAATCACTTTCCCGGGCAGTTGTCCGGCGGGCAGCAACAGCGCGTGGCGATAGCCCGGGCGATTGCGATGAACCCGAGCCTGATGCTGTTCGACGAAGTCACCTCGGCGCTCGACCCGGAGCTGGTCGGCGAAGTACTCAACGTGATCAAGGGCCTGGCCGAAGACGGCATGACCATGCTCCTGGTGACCCACGAAATGCGTTTTGCCTTCGAGGTCTCGGACAAGATCGTTTTCATGAATCAGGGGCGGATCGAAGAGCAGGGGCCTCCCAAGGAGCTGTTCGAACGCCCGCAATCACCGCGTCTGGCTGAGTTTCTCAAGAGCACGCGGTTCTAATTTATGCTTTGTCATCAGGAGAAGTACCCATGAGCATTACCCGATACGGCACCGGCAGCACCGCGGCTGGCGGCCAGCCGCGCCCATTCGCTCGCGCCGTTGAAGCCGATGGCTGGCTGCACGTGTCCGGCCAGGTGCCGGCGGTGGATGGCGAGATCATCGTTGGCGGCATCGTCGAGCAGACCCACCAGACCATGAAGAACCTGATCGCGATTCTCGAAGAGGCCGGTTATGGCCTGGAAGATGTGGTGCGGGCCGGCGTATGGCTGGACGATCCACGGGATTTCAGCAGTTTCAACAAGGTTTTCGGCGAGTACTTCAAGCCTGAGCATGCCCCGGCGCGGGCCTGCGTGCAGGCGAGCATGATGGTCGATTGCAAGGTCGAGATCGACTGCATCGCCTACAAGAAAAAGGCCTGATTGTCGTCGGCTCTTGTAGGAGCTGCCGAAGGCTGCGATCTTTTGGCAATTTTGGATGCACCACAAAGGCAAGATCAAAAGATCGCAGCCTGCGGCAGCTCCTACAGAGGCATTTTGAGTGAGTACTGACATGACCGAAGACACCATCAAACGCCGGGCCCGAGGTCTGGACCGGGCGTTCGATATCCTCGATTTCCTCAAGGAGATCGGCCAGCCGCTGCGTCCGAACGACATCGCCAACGGTATCGGCAGCCCGAAATCCACGGTCTACGAACTGGTCGCGTCGCTGCTGGAGCGGCGGATTCTGGAGCCGGTGGGCAAGGACGGTCACGTCTATCTCGGTCGCCAGTTGTACTTTCTCGGGCAGGCCCATCTGCGCCATTTCGACCTCAGTCGCGAGGCCGATCACGCCTTGCAGGAAATCGTCAGCCAGACCCGGGAAACCGCGCAGATGTGCCTGCTCAACGGGCGCAAATACACGGTGGCGCTGATGAAGGAGGGCGAGCGGCATTTCCGTATTTCTTCCGACATCGGCGAAAACGCACCGATCCCGTGGACCGCGTCCGGGCGCTTGCTGCTGGCGCATTTGAGCGATCAGCAGATCATCGATCTGATCGACGAAGACGACTACATCCTGCCCGACGGCGAGCGCCTGCCGCTGGAGCGCTTTCTGGCAGAGATCCGGCAGGCCGGCATCGACGGTTTCTTCTCCTTCGATAGCGTGGCCGACACCTTCACCCATTGCTTTGCCGCCCCGGTCAAAGACCCCGGCGGCATCGCCATCTGCACCCTGTGCATCGTCGCCCCACGGGCCGATGCGAAGAACAATTACGACGACTACCGCCGGGTGCTGATCGAGAGCGCCAACAGCCTCGCCCGGCGGATCAACGAATAACCGCGGCTGCCTGCCGGCCGCGAAAGAACGCGAGGAGTTTGACCATGACGACTGCCATCAATACCGCTGTGGAAAAGGGCGACGCCGCCATTGGCGCGCACCTGGTGCGTGACGTCAGCCTGCCGGCGCTGGTGCTGCACCGCGAGGCGCTGGAGCACAACATTCGCTGGATGCAGAAGTTCGTCAGCGACAGCGGTGCCGAACTCGCGCCCCACGGCAAAACCAGCATGACCCCGGCGCTGTTCCAGCGTCAGCTCGACGCCGGTGCCTGGGGCATCACCCTCGCCAGCGCTACCCAGACCCGCGCCGCGTATGCCCACGGTGTACGTCGGGTGCTGATGGCCAACCAACTGGTCGGCACGCCGAACATGGCGCTGATTGCCGATCTGCTGGCCGACCCGGATTTCGATTTCTACTGCATGGTCGATCACCCGGACAACGTTGCCGATCTCGGCGCGTACTTCGCTTCGCGCGGGGTCAAGTTGAACGTGATGATCGAGTACGGCGTGGTCGGCGGCCGCTGCGGTTGCCGCAGTGAGCAGGAAGTCATCGAACTGGCCAAGGCGATCAACGCACAACCGGCGCTGGCCCTGACCGGCATCGAAGGTTATGAAGGGGTGATCCACGGCGATCACGCGGTCAGCGGCATTCGTGAATTTGCCGCGTCGCTGGTGCGGCTGGCGGTGCAGTTGCAGGACAGTGGTGCGTTTGCCATTGCCAAGCCGATCATCACTGCCTCGGGGTCGGCGTGGTACGACCTGATCGCCGAGTCGTTCGAAGCGCAGAACGCTGGCGGACGCTTCCTCAGCGTGCTGCGCCCGGGCAGTTATGTGGCGCATGACCATGGCATCTACAAAGAGGCGCAGTGCTGCGTGCTCGACCGTCGCAGCGACCTGCACGAAGGTCTGCGCCCGGCGCTGGAAGTCTGGGCGCACGTGCAATCGCTGCCAGAGCCGGGGTTTGCGGTGATCGCCCTCGGCAAACGTGATGTGGCATTCGATGCCGGCCTGCCGGTGCCGCTGCTGCGCTACAAGGCCGGTGTGTTGCCGGCGGTGGGCGATGATGTTGGCGCGTGCAAGGTGACAGCGGTGATGGACCAGCATGCGTTCATGACCGTAGCGCCGGGGGTTAAATTGCGGGTGGGGGATATCATTTCTTTTGGCACCTCGCACCCGTGCCTGACGTTCGACAAGTGGCGCGTGGGGTTGCTGGTGGATGAGCAGTTGGCGGTGGTCGAGAGCATGGAGACCTGCTTCTAGGGCCTGGAACCGCGTTGCGGCCAATCGCTGGCAAGCCAGCTCCCACAGGGATCTCATGGACTGTGAAGATTGTGTGGGAGCTGGCTTGCCAGCGATGAGGCCAGATCAAACACCACCGAATCAGCAGAGACGCCACCCAATGACCACCCTCAGCCCCCTGGGCCCGAACACCCCGCGCATCGCCCTGATCGGCGAGTGCATGATCGAACTCCAGCACCGCGCCGACGGCAGCCTGCAGCAAAGCTTCGGCGGTGACACCTTGAACGCGGCGGTCTATCTGTCCCGCGCCCTCGGCGACAAAGCCCAGGTCGATTACGTCACCGCGCTGGGCGATGACAGCTTTAGTGACGCCATGTGTCAGAGCTGGGCCGACGAAGGTATTGGTCTGGAATTGGTGCAGCGTTTGCCGGGGCGTTTGCCTGGCCTGTACTGCATTCAGACCGACGCCAATGGCGAGCGGCGTTTTCTCTACTGGCGCAATGAAGCGGCGGTGCGCGATTGCTTCACCACGCCGGCGGCCGAACCGATTCTGGCGGCGCTGCCGGACTACGACGTCCTTTATTTCAGCGGCATCACCCTCGCAGTGCTGGGGGCCAAGGGCCGCGAACGCTTGATCCAGACCCTGATCGAAGCCCGCCAGCGCGATGCGCGGATCGTCTTCGACAACAACTATCGGCCGCGTTTGTGGGTCTCGCAGGAAGAGGCGCGAGCGGCGTATCGCAGCGTGTTACCGCATGTCGATCTGGCGTTGCTGACGGTGGATGACGAACAGGCACTGTTTCATTTTGCCGACTGTGAGGCGGTGTTCGAGGCGTACGCACAGATCGGCACGCCGGAGGTGGTGCTCAAGCGTGGCGCCGAGGCTTGTCT
>NZ_QAIK01000174.1 GCF_003061005.1 Pseudomonas sp. HMWF021
GGCAACGGCCCCTGCGCTTCGAACACCAGATACTCGCCCGCCTCGATCTGCACCGACTCGAAGTCATTGTCCGGCGCATTCACGGCAACACCGGCGATCACATCGAACTCACCCGAGGCATCCGACTCGTAAGCCGAATACACGCCATAAATCGGCGAATGGGCTGATTTTCCGGGAATGGTTTCGGCCAGTTCCTTACCGAAAAACTGCCCCCACATCGGGCCGATTTTCGCGGTTTCGGCCTGGTGCTCGGCGGCGTTGGTGGTACGCACCCGCAGGCCGGCAACGGTGAATGCATCGATTTGCTGTCGTTTCAAATCCATCGAAATTGCGGCTCCCTTAATAGAAGTGCGGCCACACAGGGCCGCAATGACGCCTACTTTGTCAGCGATTGACGTCGACCACAACCCTGCCGCGCAACTGCCCGGCGAGCAGTTTCGGCGCCGCATCGACGGCTTCACTCAAGCCGATTTCATGACTGATCAAGGGCAACAGGGCAAAATCCAGATCCCTGGCCAGACGCTCCCAGGCCTCGATGCGCCGTGCTTTGGGCTGGGTCACGCTGTTGATCCCGGCCAGAGTCACACCCCGCAGAATGAATGGCGCCACCGATGCCGGAAAATCCATGCCCTGGGCCAGACCGCAGGCCGCGACCGTGCCCTCCGCGCGAGTACTGGAGCAGGCGTTCGCCAGCGTATGGCTGCCGACCGAATCAATCACCCCGGCCCAGCGTTCCTTGGCCAAGGGTTTACCCGGTTCGGATAAAGTTGCGCGGTCGATGATCTCGCTGGCGCCCAGTTGTTTCAGATATTCATGCTCAGCCACCCGGCCGGTGGACGCCACCACTCGATAACCCAGTTTGCTGAGCAATGCGATGGCGAAACTGCCCACCCCGCCATTGGCGCCGGTCACCAGTACCTCGCCCTGATCCGCGGTCACGCCGTTCCGCTCCAGCGCCAGAATGCACAACATTGCCGTGTAGCCTGCGGTGCCGATGGCCATTGCCTGCGCTGCAGTAAAGGCCTTGGGCAGAGGAATCAGCCAGTCGCCATTGAGTCGCGCCTTCTGCGCCAGCCCGCCCCAATGACTTTCGCCCACACCCCAGCCATTGAGCAGCACCTGATCACCGGCCTTATAGTCGGGATGCGTACTGACCTCGACCGTGCCCGCCAGATCGATCCCCGGCACCATCGGAAACTTGCGCACCACCGGGCTGCTGCCAGTAATCGCCAGACCGTCCTTGAAGTTCAGCGTGCTGAACGCGACCTTCACCGTCACGTCGCCTTCAGGCAACAGCGCTTCGCTGATCGGCTGCAGGCTGGCGTGGTAACCGCTGTCGTTTTTGTCGATCAAAATGCCGTTGAACATGGCTGCCTCTCAATCAGTGGGTTCAAATCCTCATGCCTTGAAATAACACAAAGCAACACATTGACCCACCCGACTTTGCGCCAATTCACAAATCTGCCCGGTAATTGCGGAGCGGGCGGCTATGCTTTTTCGACGGTCGTGCTTTCGCTGCCCGCCCACCTGAAAGCAACCCTGTCGATGGAGCTGACAATGTCTTACCCGCGTTCATTGCTTGCGATGTTATTGCTGTGCCTGCTGACCGTTGGCAACGTCTGGGCAGCTCCGAC
>NZ_QAIK01000029.1:0-5728 GCF_003061005.1 Pseudomonas sp. HMWF021
CCCGATGCCACCCGCCGCCCAGCGCCAGCAGTGGCTCAAGGCATTGGCCGAGTTGTTGAGCGATGAACGTCAGGCATTGATCGACGCCATCAGCGCGGATTTCAGCCATCGCAGCGCCGATGAAACCCTGCTTGCCGAGTTGATGCCGAGCCTGCAGGGCATTCATTACGCCAGCCGCCACATCAAACAGTGGATGAAACCTTCGCGGCGCAAGGTCGGGATCGCGTTCCAGCCAGCCTCGGCCAAAGTCGTGTACCAGCCGCTCGGCGTGGTCGGCGTCATCGTGCCGTGGAACTACCCACTGTTTCTCGCCATCGGTCCATTGGTCGGCGCGCTGTCGGCGGGCAACCGGGTAATGCTCAAGCTCAGCGAATCGACCCCCGCCACGGGCCTGCTGCTCCAGGCGTTGCTGGCCAGGATTTTTCCCCAGGATCTGGTCTGCGTGGTGCTGGGCGAAGCCGATATCGGCGTGGCGTTCTCGCGGTTACGTTTCGATCACTTGCTGTTCACCGGTGCCACCAGTATCGGCAAGCACGTCATGCGCGCTGCAGCAGAAAACCTGACCCCGGTGACGCTGGAGCTGGGCGGCAAATCGCCCGCCATCGTCTCCCGTGACGTGCCGCTCAAGGACGCTGCCGAACGCATTGCGTTCGGCAAAACGCTCAACGCCGGGCAGACCTGTGTCGCCCCGGACTACGTGCTGGTGCCGCAAGACCGTGTCGGAGGTTTCGTGGAAGCCTATCGCCAGGTTGTGCAGGGGTTTTATCCGACGCTTGCCGACAACCCGGACTACACGGCGATCATCAACGACCGACAGTTGGCGCGTCTCAATGGTTACCTGAGTGATGCCACCAGCAAGGGTGCGCTGCTGATTCCGCTGTTCGATCAGGGACAGGGCCGGCGCATGCCGCACAGCCTGTTGCTCAATGTCAGTGACGACATGACGGTCATGCAGGACGAAATCTTCGGTCCACTGCTGCCGATCGTGCCCTATGAGGATCTGGAACAGGCATTTGCCTACATCAACAAGCGCCCTCGTCCTCTGGCTCTTTACTACTTCGGCTACGACAAACGCGAACAAGACCGCGTGCTGCACGAAACCCATTCCGGCGGCGTTTGCCTCAACGACACATTGCTGCACGTCGCACAGGACGACATGCCGTTCGGCGGCATCGGCGCGTCAGGCATGGGCCACTACCACGGCCATGAAGGCTTCCTGACGTTCAGCAAAGCCAAGGGCGTGTTGACCAAACAACGCTTCAACGCGGCGAAGCTGATTTACCCGCCTTACGGCAAATCGATTCAGAAACTGATCCAGAAGCTGTTCATCCGCTAATCGTCGTCACCGCCGGGTAATAACAACAATGCACCCAAGCCTGACCGAAACACCTGCCCTGTCGCGCCGTGGCCTGCTGAAATTCAGCCTCGGCGCCACAGCGTTTCTCGCCACCGCCGGCCTCGGCGCCAGCCTCAGTGGCTGTTCATCCCATGTCGCGGCCAACGGGTTCGCCACGTTGCGCGACGGCGATCTGCTGTTTCTGCGTGCCCTGATTCCAGTCATGCTCGACGGCGCCGCAGCGGCCGAAAAAATGCCCGGCGCGGTGGATGGAACCTTGAAATCGCTGGATTACAGCCTTGATCGCCTGTCGCCGGAAATGCTCAAACTCACCCGACAATTGTTCGACGTGCTCGGCATGGCGGTTACCCGAGGCCCGCTCACGGGCATTTGGGGCAGTTGGGAAAACGCCAGTCCCGAGGCGATGCGCCACTTCCTCGAGCGCTGGCAGAACAGCTCATTGAGCCTGTTGCGCATGGGCCACAGTTCCCTGCAGCAAATGGTGATGATGGCCTGGTACACCCGCGCTGAGTCCTGGGTGCACTGCGGCTACCCCGGCCCGCCTACTGTTTGAAACCGGGTCGCGCCCTTCGCGAGCAGGCTCGCTCCCACAGGGATTTGCGGTGCACATGTGGGAGCGAACCTGCTCGCGAAGGGGCCCATAAGAACAACAAGAACAAGAGAACCTGATCGATGCCCGTACCCGACCCGTTCCGCGAAGGCCTCGCCCGTGGCTGGAAAACCTACAACGGCGCACAACTGAGCGACGACCTGACGCTGCAAGCCGACGTGGCCATCATTGGCAGCGGCGCTGGCGGCGGCACCACCGCAGAAATCCTCAGCGCCGCCGGCTACAAGGTGCTGCTGATCGAGGAGGGCCCGCTCAAGACCAGCTCCGACTTCAAGATGCTCGAAGACCAGGCCTACAGCAGCCTCTATCAGGAAGGCATCGGCCGCATGAGCAAGGACGGCGCAATCACCATCCTCCAGGGCCGCGCTGTGGGTGGCACCACACTGATCAACTGGACATCGAGCTTCCGCACACCCGAGCCGACCCTCGAACACTGGGCGAAAGAGCACAACGTCAAAGGCCACAGCCCGGCCGAGATGGCGCCGTGGTTCGAAAAAATGGAGCAGCGTCTGGGCGTCGCGCCGTGGATGGTGCCGCCCAATGCCAACAATGATGTGATCCGCAAGGGCTGCGAACAGCTCGGCTACAGCTGGCACGTGATCCCGCGCAATGTGCGCGGTTGCTGGAACCTCGGCTATTGCGGCATGGGCTGCCCGACCAATGCCAAGCAATCGATGATGGTCACCACCATCCCCGCGACATTGGAAAAGGGCGGCGAGCTGCTCTATCTGGCCCGTGCGGAAAAACTGCTGATCAACGGCGACAAAATCACCGGTCTGCAGTGCGTGGCAATGGACGAGCGCTGTGTCGCACCGACCGGACGCAAAATCACGATCAAGGCCCGGCACTACGTGCTGGCCGGCGGTGGCATCAATAGCCCTGCCCTGCTGCTGCGCTCGGATGCGCCGGATCCGCATCAGCGCTTGGGCAAACGTACCTTCCTGCACCTGGTGAACATGTCCGCCGCGCGCTTCGACGACGTGATCAACCCGTTCTACGGCGCACCGCAGTCGATCTATTCGGATTATTTTCAGTGGAAGGACGGCACCACCGGGCCGATGGGCTACAAACTCGAAGTGCCGCCGCTGCACCCGGCGCTGGCGGCAACGCTCCTGGGCGGATTCGGCCAGCAGAACGCCGAACACATGGCTGATCTGCCGCACACCCACGCGATGCTGGCGCTGCTGCGTGACGGTTTTCACCCGGACAGCTCCGGCGGCCATGTCGAGTTGCGCGGCGATGGCTCGCCGGTGCTCGACTATCAGGTTTCACCTTACGCCTGGGAGGGCTTGCGCCGCGCCTTTCACAGCATGGCCGAGATCCAGTTTGCCGGCGGCGCCAAAGCCGTGATGCCGATGCACGCCGATGCGCGTTACGTGAAGACGCTGGACGAAGCGCGCACGTTGATCGACGGCTTGAGCCTTGAGCTGTATCGCACACGCCTGGGCAGTGCTCACGTGATGGGCGGTTGTGCGATGGGCGAAGACCCGAAAAGTGCGGTCACCGACAGCCTTGGCCGACATCATCAATTGAGCAATCTGTCGATTCACGATGGCTCGCTGTTCCCCACCAGCATTGGCGCCAATCCGCAATTGTCGGTGTACGGACTGACCGCGCAACTGGCGACGTCCCTCGCCGATCGACTGAGAAATCCGTGAAAAAACCGGTTTATCGCGGCGTCTATAGTGCTTTCTTACCCAACAGGCGACTTGGCCGACCGGGACGGCTGCGATACCATCCGACTCCCCAACGGACTCCCGCCAGGACGACGCGATGAACCGAGTGTTGTACCCAGGTACCTTCGACCCTATTACCAAAGGGCATGGCGATCTGGTCGAACGCGCCTCGCGCCTGTTCGATCACGTGATCATTGCGGTCGCCGCCAGCCCCAAGAAAAACCCGCTGTTCCCGCTGGAACAACGGGTTGAACTGGCTCGCGAGGTCACCAAGCACCTGCCCAACGTCGAAGTGGTCGGCTTCTCGACGCTGCTGGCGCATTTCGCCAAAGAGCAGAACGCCAATGTGTTCCTGCGTGGCTTGCGCGCGGTATCGGACTTCGAATACGAATTCCAGTTGGCCAACATGAATCGCCAACTGGCCCCGGATGTGGAGAGCTTGTTTCTTACCCCATCCGAGCGTTATTCGTTCATATCCTCGACGCTGGTGCGGGAAATCGCCGCGCTGGGCGGCGATATCAGCAAATTCGTCCACCCCGCCGTGGCTGACGCGCTGACCCTACGCTTCAAAAAGTAGGAGCTGCCGCAGGCTGCGATCCTGGCTTTTGATTTCAGCCCTTGATCGCAGCCGCGTGCACTGCGCTCGCCAATGCGGCACAATTGCGCGCATTGATTGATAGCGCCCGGGCCTGCCGCCCTGGCTGGAGTTAGCATGTCCCTGATCATCACCGACGATTGCATCAACTGCGACGTCTGCGAACCCGAGTGCCCGAACGCCGCCATTTCTCAAGGCGAAGAGATCTACGTGATCGACCCGAACCTGTGCACCCAGTGCGTCGGTCACTACGACGAGCCGCAGTGCCAGCAGGTCTGCCCGGTGGATTGCATTCCGCTGGACGAAGCGCATCCGGAGACTGAAGAACAGTTGATGGAGAAGTACCGCAGGATTACCGGCAAGGCCTGAGTCGTTCAGCGCCTGTTCCGACGCCATCGCGGGCAAGCCCGCTCCCACAGGGTTGTGTGGTGATACACAAATCGTGTGAACACCGAAATCCATGTGGGAGCGGGCTTGCCCGCGATGAGGCCATCAATAACACCGCTAATCTCGGATCAGCTCACTCGCGCTGCTCAAACCCCTCCCCCGTACACCCCAGACACCGCACAAACGCCGCTTTCGCCGGATCCACCACCAGCGCCTGCCCCGCATCACCCACCCCGCCACCCAGTGCGGTGAACGGCAGCGACACCACAAACACCCCCGCACCCAGCACCGTTGCCACCACCAATAAAGGCCGGGCAATCAGCAAATCGCCAATCATGGCGTAGGCGGGAGGATTCTGGATGGCGTAACGCGGGTCACCGCTGCCGTTTTCCGCAGCCTGAACAGCCAGGCTGGAACACAGCAGCAGTGTGACAAACAGGACTTGCAAAGACTTCATGGCACGATCCTTCGGGCTGAACAGTGAGACACCTCACTATAGACCGTAGGACTTTTTCAGCCTTTTGCCTCAGGTCTGGCAACGTGGGCAGAACACGCTGGCCCGCTGACCGAGCTTCACTTCGCGCAGACCGGTGCCGCAAACCTTGCAGTTTTCACCGCCACGGCCATACACAAACAGTTCCTGCTGGAAGTACCCCGGCTGCCCGTCACCGCCGATGAAATCGCGCAACGTGGTGCCGCCGCGCTCGATGGCTGCGGCCAGGATGCGTTTGATCTCGATCGCCAGCTTCAGATACCGCGCCCGAGAGATGCTCCCGGCTTCGCGGCGCGGATCGATGCCCGCGGCAAACAGCGCTTCGGTCGCGTAAATATTGCCGACACCCACCACCACCGCGTTGTCCATGATGAACGGTTTGACCGCCATCGAGCGCCCGCGCGACAACTGGAACAGTCGCTCGCCGTCGAACAGGTCAGTCAACGGTTCCGGCCCGAGGCGAATCAGCAACTCGTGATTGAGCGGGTCGGTACTCCACAGCATCGCGCCGAAGCGCCGTGGGTCGGTGTAGCGCAACGCCAGACCGGACTCCAGCTCGATATCGACGTGCTCATGCTTGAGCGCCGGCAACCCGACTTCCACCAGCCGC
>NZ_QAIK01000029.1:5775-13607 GCF_003061005.1 Pseudomonas sp. HMWF021
CTGACGCGCTGGCCTTCCAGGTGCGGGGCAATACCCCGGCGGGTGGTTTCGACTTCCGGCAATTCAGGCATGGTGTCCTCGAATCAATGCGCGCCGAGGTCGCGGATCGTCTGTTTGAGGGTTTCAAAATCGTAGTCCGACAGGCCCACGTAATCGAGAATCAGCGCGCCGATGCTGTTCCATTCGTGGTCTTCGGTCTGGTTGCCCAATACCCGATACGACGCACAGATGTGCTCGGCCATTTTCAGGATCGCCAACAGGTTCTTCATCTGGCTGTTGCGCGAGGATTCATCGCTGAAAATCGCCAGCGCATTGTGGTGATTGGCGATCGCCGTGCTGACGTGCTCAGGCAGGCGCCACGACTTGGCGGTGTAGTAACCGACCACCGAATGGTTGGTGTTGAATTCGGCGTTTTCGGTGTCCACCACCCGGCACTCGGCGCTGGCATTGGCGTAGGCTTTTTCCAGCACCGTCATGTAATTGGGGAACCGTTGCAGCATCAATGGCACGCCACAATCGTGGAACAGGCCCAGCGCGTAGGCCTCATCGCCCGCCTGGGTGCCGATGCGCTTGGCCAGGGTCAGACAGGTCATCGCCACGTCCTGGGCGGTGTCCCAGAAGCGGTTGAGAGTGACGATAGTGTCGTCGTTCATCTCGCCCTTGATCGACTGCGCGTTGATCAGGTTGATGATCGAGCGACTGCCCAACAGGTTCACCGCGCGCTGGATCGAAGTGATCTTGTTGCTCAGGCCGTAGTAAGGCGAATTGACGATTTTCAGCAGAGAGCCGGACAAACCGGGATCCTGGGAGATCAGCTTGGCGATCACCTCCAGGTCCGGGTCGGGCATGTATTGCTCCATTTGCAGATCCACCATGATCTGCGGCTGCGCGGGCACGCTGATGCCTTGCAGGGATTGTTGAATCTGTTCGGTGGTCAGCTCTTGGGACATAAGTACACACTCTGGGACAGGCGGCGATTCTAACCCCTAAAAACCGCACGACGACACACCAGTGGGCAATTGTCAGGAACTTTCATTCACGCGCCGGCTTCGGACTTTGTAATGCCGAGCGGACAATCGAGTGCCGGCTCGGCGGCAAATTCCCGCAGACACAGGAGCTTATCGATGACCACTTCCCTCAACGGCAAGCGCGTCGCCATTCTGGTAACAGACGGTTTCGAACAGGTCGAATTGACCGGTCCCAAGCAGGCACTGGAGCAGGCCGGTGCTCAGGTCGACATCCTTTCCGCCGAAGCCGGCAAGGTCAAAGGCTGGAACCACGACAAACCGGCGGACGACTTCAAGGTCGACCAGACGTTTCAAGGCGCCAGCAGCGAGCAGTACGACGCCATCGTCCTGCCGGGTGGCGTGCAGAACTCCGACACCATCCGCATCGACCAGGACGCCCAGCACCTGGTCAAGACCGGTGCTTCGGCCGGCAAACCGATTGCGGTGATCTGCCATGGCAGCTGGCTGCTGATTTCCGCCGGGCTGGTCAATGGCAAGACCATGACCAGCTTCAAGACACTCAAGGACGATCTGGTCAATGCCGGCGCCAACTGGGTCGACAAGGAAGTGGTCAAGGACGGGCACCTGATCAGCAGCCGTCAGCCGGATGATATTCCGGCGTTCAACAAGGAGTTGATCAGCGCCCTGTCAGCCTGATCTGTGGGCTAGTGAATTCATGTGGTGAGGGGATTTATGTGGCGAGGGGATTTATCCCCGATGGACAGCGCAGCTGTCCCAAATCGATTCACGCGGTCAGTCAGAAAACTGCGTTCGGGGTTTGCGGCTGCTGCGCAGCTGATCGGGGATGAATCCCCTCGCCACAGATAAATCCCCTCGCCACAGATGGATTCCTTCTTCACTGATTGCCCTTGCCGCATATCCACTCACCAGCCAATCAGGCCGAGCAACACGGTATACTCCCGCTCTTTTTTCCGGAGCGACGTCATGTCCCTGCCTAGCCTGCGCCTCAAAGCCAACGCCGACCGTCGCCTGCGCAACGGCCACTTGTGGGTCTACAGCAACGAAATCGATGTGGCTGCCACGCCACTGCACGGCTTCAAGGCCGGCGATCAGGCGATCCTCGAAGCTGCCGGCGGCAAGCCGCTGGGCATCGTCGCCATGAGCCCGAACAACCTGATCTGCGCCCGTCTGCTGTCGCGCGACATCAAGCTGCAACTGGACAAATCGCTGCTGGTGCACCGCCTGAACGTGGCCCTGTCGCTGCGCGAGCGCCTGTTCGACAAGCCGTTCTACCGCCTGGTCTACGGCGATTCCGACCTGCTGCCAGGTCTGGTGGTTGACCGTTTCGGCGACATCCTCGTGGTGCAGATTGCCTCGGCGACCATGGAAGCGCACAAGGATGACGTGATCGCCGCACTGACCCAAGTGCTCAAGCCAAGCGGCATCCTGTTCAAGAACGATTCCGCCGCCCGTGATGCCGAAGGCCTCAACCGCTACGTCGAAACCGTGTTCGGCCTGGTGCCGGAGTGGGTCGCCCTGGAAGAGAACGGCGTGAAGTTCGAAGCGCCGGTCATTGGCGGCCAAAAAACCGGCTGGTTCTACGACCACCGCATGAACCGCGCCCGCCTCGCCCCTTACGCCAAAGGCAAACGCGTCCTCGACCTCTATAGCTACATCGGTGGCTGGGGCGTGCAGGCGGCGGCGTTCGGCGCCAGCGAAGTGTTCTGCGTCGACGCATCGGGCTTCGCCCTCGATGGCGTTGAGCGTAACGCCGCGCTGAACGGCTTCGCCGACAAGATGACCTGCATCGAAGGCGACGTCTTCGAAGCCTTGAAGGAACTGAAGGCCAGCGAAGAGCGCTTCGACGTGATCGTTGCCGACCCGCCGGCGTTCATCAAGCGCAAGAAAGACATGAAAAATGGTGAAGGCGCCTACCGTCGCCTGAACGAGCAAGCCATGCGCCTGCTCACCAAGGACGGCATCCTGGTCAGCGCTTCGTGCTCCATGCACCTGCCGGAAGATGATCTGCAGAACATCCTCCTGACCAGCGCCCGTCATCTGGACCGCAACATTCAGTTGCTCGAGCGCGGCGGTCAGGGCCCGGACCACCCGGTACACCCGGCAATCGCCGAGACCCGCTACATCAAGAGCATCACCTGCCGTCTGCTGCCCAACAGCTGATTGGTCAATGAAACGGGGAGCCCACGGGCTTCCCGTTTGCATTTCGGCGATGCAATGTCGTCGAATCTCCAGCCCTTTTCCTACAACTAACTTCCTATGCGCATGCAGGACATTTCTCTGCGCGATCAATTTAACAAGTTAAAACTTACAAATTCGTTTTAGCAGCACACCCGCTCCGACAAAATTAATAGAAATTTCCTACTTAAGTATCGCTTGCGAATAATTCATTACAACCTATTATTAAGTTGTCACCACGACGGTGACATCCACTCTCAATGAACAAGGAGTTCATACTTATGAAAGCAATTACTCTGGAAACCAACAAAATCGCAAACCTGGCATTTCTGGTTGCGCCTAAAGCCCGCTAAGTAAGTCGGAACGCTGGGGAGTGCCGGCCCTCCAGCGTTCTATCGCCTATTTCCAGAGTGAATACTCAAACATGCATATAAACCCCTACTTATTCATATTGCCGCGCACTCCCGGACAAATAGTCTGGAATTACAAGACCCATACTCAATACGAGCTGGACCTGACCTATTCGCAACGACTTGCCCAACTTATAAACAACCCGAATACGTTCGAACCGCACAACATAATAGACGCACACTTTCTAAGTGCGGGCATATTAACCGTTTCAAAAATAGACAGCCCGCCATGGGGCTGGGATGAACTGTCGAAGATCTATCATATCGGCACCCAGAACATTCCCTGCGAGCAACTCCCCCAGAATATTCATGAGTGGTCCAGACAATACCTGGATCACTGCAACGAAGTGCTGAACACTCCCGCACCGAGAATGGAGCGCCCGGTTAACCAGAGCGAACCTCTGATTGCCCTGCCCGCCTCCGCCGCGTTGACCGTCGCCAGCCTGGGCAACGTCCTGCGCCTGCGTAAAACCTGCCGCTCCTTTACCGGCACAGCGATCCCGCTCGCGGATGTGGGCACCTTGCTGTATCTCTCGCTGGGTTTTCTTCACGACCGCAACAACGACCACGACAACAGCATTGCCGAGGGTCTCGGCGCCCGGCGCAGCAGTCCTTCGGGTGGCGGGCTGAATGCCTGTGAAGGCTTTCTTCTGGCCCGAAACATCGAAGGTCTGGAATCGGGCATCTATGCCTATCACCCGGCAGAACACGCACTCAGCCGGGTCAATCCATTGCCCGAAGCCGCGCTCGGCCATTTACTGGCGGGCCAGCACTTTATCAACAACCTGCCGCTGGGCCTGTTCATCACCGCCCGCTTCGACAAGCTATGGTGGAAATATGAACACTCACGGGCATACCGCATGGCCTTCGTCGAGGCCGGTCACCTGTCGCAGACCTTTCAACTCGTGGCCACGGCACTGGGTCTGGGGACATGGCTGACCGGGGCGTTTACCGATCATCAGGTTGAAACACTGCTCAAAATCGAGGGCAGCGCCGAGCAACCGTTGTTTTTTGTTGGCTGCGGAGCCAGTGACAGGCAGGCGATGTGCCGGGAAATGCGTGACCTGCTGCAGGAGACGCCTGCATGAGTGCGCCCAGCCCGGATCACCCCGCAGCACCGCAATCGCACAAGCTTCGCTTCACGCTTGGCGATTGGGACAACCACGCTTCGGTACGTACCAGCCGGCACACCTATCAGTTGCCGGAAGACCTGCAGTGCCAGCTCCAGACCCGTTTCTGGTTTCCGCCATCCTTCCTGCCGTACCTGTCCCATCCCGCCATCGAGGCTGCGGGCAGCAAGGTCATGCATCGACTGGCAGCCCATCATCTGGTGCATTTTCTCGACTACACCACACTGCTCGAACACCGCATCGTCAACCGCGCCGTCGAAACCATCATTCACGGCGAGTTGCCCACCCACATTCCCCAGCACATGAAAACCGCCGCGCTGCAGCTCTACACCGATGAGGGTTATCACGCACTGTTCTCATATCGGTTGGCCGAACAGATTGCCGATCTGCACGGTTTCACCGGACGCCCGGTGATGCCTCTGCGCATTACGCGCCTGAGCGGCCAGATTGCCCGTACGCCACAGAGCAAGCGTCCGCTGACATGGTTTCTGATCGGCTTCGTTTCCGAAACGATCATTGCCCGGGAGCTGCTGGACGTGTGCAGGGAAACGCTGGTCAGCAGCGTGAATGACATGTTGCGTGATCACCTCGCCGACGAAGCGCGCCATAGCCGTTTTTTTTCCGAAATTTTCCACTATCTCTGGCTGACCCTGAACAGCCGCCAACGTGCTTTCGCCGCCAGAACCCTCCTGGAGACCTTGACGATCTTTTTTGAAGTCGATGAAAAATGGCTGCACCAGAGTCTGCGCCGAGCAGGCATAGGCGATAGCGCAATCAGAGAGATCCTCGACAAACTGGGCAACGAGCAAGCCAGCCGCCAGCGTGCAAGATCCGGCGCCACGGCTACGCTTGCCGCACTCGACAAAGCCGGTTTTTTCGCACATCCCAACAATCGCAAATTGTTCGCCAAGGCAGGACTGATCGATGCGTGAAGAAGCAACGGTTGCAAGTACCCGACAGCGACGCGGAGCGGTCAGCCTGCTACTGGCCATGGTGTTACTGGGGGTGTTTCCGCTGGATGTCCTGCTGCCGTCGTTCCCGGCGCTGGCCGAACATTTCGCCAGCACTCAGGCCGACATTGCGCTGTCGATCAGCCTGTTCGCCGTGGGTATTGCCTTTGCCCAGCTGCTGATCGGGCCGCTGTCCGACGTCATCGGGCGCAAGGGCTTGTTACTTGCAGGCATGGGCGTCTCGATTCTCGGCGCCACCGGCTGCGTACTGACCAGCGACTACACGCTGTTCATGGCTTTTCGCATTGTGCAGGCCATGGGCTGTGGCTGTTTCGTGCTATCGCAGGCACTGGTGCAGGATCTGTTCGAAGGCGAAGAGCGTGATCGCCTGCGGATTCTATTGGTTACTGCCACCGGGGTATTCATCTCCGTATCACCACTGGCCGGAACCGTTCTGCAGGCAACCCTGGGCTGGCGCGGCAGCTTCTGGCTATTCATCGCACTGGCGGCTGTGGTGATGCTCAAGGCCTGGCTGTTTCTGGACAACAGTCGGCCCGTCGTCAGAAATACACCGGTCAATTTTCTCCAGGCATACCGGCGAGTGCTGACGGATTTCGAGTTCGTTGCCTTCTGGCTGATCTCGGCTTTCGCATTCGCCTGCCACTTCTCGTTCATTGTCGTTTCGCCGTTGATCTTCATGGATCAATTGCAACTGTCGGCCTACCACTTCTCGCTGATTCTGCTGATCTACGGAGCGGCCTATGTCGGGGGGGGCGTCGCCGCCACCCTGCTGAGCCGGCGAATTTCGCCCGGACAACAAATGGTGGTCGGGTTAAGCCTGATCCTGCTGGCGGGGCTGGTGATGCTGTTCATGGCCAGATACCTGGCGCTTTCGGCGGCCGCAGTGCTGATTCCGATGCTGATCTGCACTGCGGGCACCACCATCGCACGCCCGGCAGCCACTTCGCGGGCCATGGAGCTGTTCCCCAGGAACGCCGGCACCTCGGCCTCCGCCGGCAGTACGATCATCTTCATTTGTGGCGGACTGATCAGCGCCCTCGTCAGCCTGAGCCCAAACAATCTGCAGGCCACCCTCGGGTACTGGTTTGTCCTGCTCAGCTGCATCGCGCTGGCCTTGAACAGACGCATCAGCCATCGCGCCAGCCTGCTCCAGGCCAGAGACATGGCAGCATCCGGCAGTGAGTGAACCTGCCAGTCGTCCTGCAATTCGAACCGTCGGCGCTGGAACAGTGCTTTGCGCCATTCCCTCCAGACGCCAGCGGTGTAGAATCGGCTGATTCATCGCCATTCATCCCCCGGCGGGTTTATGAGCTCAGGCTGAGGCAAGCGGCGATCCCGCAAAGTCATCGGCAGCATCCAGGACACACGGCCATTTCTGAGTGTTCCAGACGTCAATAGAAGCTCACTCCCCTTTTGATACCTGATTAGCCGCCCGGAGTGTTTCATGCCAGATTACCGTTCGAAAACATCCACCCATGGCCGCAACATGGCCGGCGCCCGCGCACTGTGGCGCGCCACCGGGATGAAAGATGACGACTTCAAGAAGCCGATCATCGCCATTGCCAACTCCTTCACCCAGTTCGTGCCGGGCCACGTGCACCTCAAGGACCTCGGTCAACTGGTTGCCCGGGAAATCGAACGTGCCGGTGGCGTCGCGAAAGAATTCAACACCATCGCCGTGGATGACGGCATCGCCATGGGTCACGACGGCATGCTGTATTCGCTGCCGAGCCGCGAGATCATCGCCGACTCCGTCGAATACATGGTCAACGCCCACTGTGCAGACGCGATCGTCTGCATCTCCAACTGCGACAAGATCACCCCGGGCATGCTGATGGCCGCCCTGCGCCTGAACATTCCGGTGATCTTTGTGTCCGGCGGCCCGATGGAAGCCGGCAAGACCAAACTCGCGTCCCACGGCCTCGACCTCGTCGACGCCATGGTGATCGCCGCCGACTCCAGCGCTTCTGACGAGAAAGTCGCTGAATACGAGCGTAGCGCCTGCCCGACCTGCGGTTCGTGCTCCGGCATGTTCACCGCCAACTCGATGAACTGCCTGACCGAAGCGCTCGGCCTGGCATTGCCGGGTAACGGTTCGACCCTGGCCACCCACAGTGATCGCGAGCAGCTGTTCCTGCAGGCCGGCCGCACCATCGT
>NZ_QAIK01000029.1:13617-16795 GCF_003061005.1 Pseudomonas sp. HMWF021
CCATCGTCGAACTGTGCAAGCGTTACTACGGCGAAAACGACGAATCCGTGCTGCCGCGCAACATCGCCAACTTCAAGGCGTTCGAGAACGCGATGATGCTCGACATCGCCATGGGCGGTTCGACCAACACCATCCTGCACTTGCTGGCTGCCGCCCAGGAAGCCGAGATCGATTTCGACTTGCGCGACATCGACCGTCTCTCGCGCAGCGTGCCGCAACTGTGCAAGGTTGCGCCGAACATCCAGAAGTACCACATGGAAGACGTGCACCGCGCCGGCGGCATCTTCAGCATCCTCGGCTCGCTGGCCCGTGGCGGCCTGCTGCACACCGACCTGCCGACCGTGCACAGCCGCAGCATGGAAGAAGCCATCGCCAAATGGGACATCACCCAGACCGACGATGAAGCCGTGCATCACTTCTTCAAGGCTGGCCCTGCCGGTATCCCGACCCAGACCGCATTCAGCCAGTCGACCCGTTGGGAAACCCTGGATGACGACCGCGAAAACGGCTGCATCCGCAGCTTCGAACACGCCTATTCGAAAGAAGGCGGCCTGGCCGTGCTGTACGGCAACATCGCTCTCGACGGTTGCGTGGTGAAAACCGCCGGCGTCGACGAGTCGATCCATGTCTTCGAAGGCAACGCGAAGATCTTTGAAAGCCAGGACAGCGCGGTGCGCGGCATCCTCGCCGACGAAGTGAAGGAAGGCGATATCGTCATCATTCGTTACGAAGGCCCGAAAGGTGGCCCGGGCATGCAGGAAATGCTCTACCCGACTTCTTACCTGAAATCCAAAGGTCTGGGCAAAGCGTGTGCATTGCTCACCGACGGTCGCTTCTCCGGCGGTACTTCCGGCCTGTCCATCGGTCACGCCTCGCCAGAGGCTGCGGCCGGTGGCGCGATCGGTCTGGTACAGGACGGCGACAAAGTGCTGATCGACATCCCGAACCGCTCAATCAACCTGTTGGTCAGCGATGAGGAACTGGCTGCACGCCGGGTCGAGCAGGACAAGAAAGGCTGGAAACCGGTCGAACAACGTCCGCGTAAAGTGACCACCGCTCTAAAGGCCTACGCCCTGCTGGCGACCAGCGCCGACAAGGGTGCGGTGCGTAACAAGGCGATGCTCGACGGCCTGTAAGCGTCAAATCGCCGAAACAAAAATGCCCCGCCAAGTGCGGGGCATTTTTTTGCCTGATGCTTGAAAACCACCCCATGTAGGAGCTGCCGCAGGCTGCGATCTTTTGAAAAACCACCCCATGTAGGAGCTGCCGCAGGCTGCGATCTTTTGATCTTGTTTTTAAGGGCAAGATCAAAAGATCGCAGCCTGCGGCAGCTCCTACAAAGGATTGTGGGGTTACTGGATTTCCTCTGGTTTGACGATCACCCAGTTCTTGTCCGCCGTCACCGGCAACCCTTCCTTCGCCTGCGCCGCTGCATGCTTGGCCATCATGCCGTTGAGCTGAGTCATGTATTTGTCCTTGCGGTTGACCCACAGGTGAATGCCGCCCTTGGCCACATCCACATCGTGGAACAGCATGTAACCGTCGCTGCTCGGGGTGTCGCCGCCGACCAGCACCGGTTTCTTCCATTCGTCGATGTAGGTCAGGATCGCCGCGTGCTTGCCGGCCATCCACGTCGCCGGGGTCCACAGGTACGGGGTCAGTTCGAGGCCGAGGTTGGCCTTCTCGTCATACTTGCCTGCGGTGATCTGTTTGCGCGCAGTGGTCAGTTCGCCGGTTTCGCGGTTCTTCAGCAACATGGTCACGCCGATCACGTTCTGCGGTTTGACGTTGTAGCCATACTTCGGATCGGCCGCGACCATGCGCACCAGCTCTTCGGAAGCGGCGGTCATCACGTAGACCTCAATGCCGTTTTCCATCAGTTTGTTGTACAGCTCGGCCTGGCCGGTGAAGACCTTCGGCGGCTGCACGTCGATGCTCTTCACCACATCGCCTTCGTAGTAGGTCGCCGGCACCGGTTTGCCCGACGCCATCAGCTCATCGACGTAGCCTTTGAGTTCCTTGAGGGTGAAGCCGGAGAACACCTGCGCCACCCACGGGTAGCAGACCATGTCATCGACTTCGCACAGGCGATAGTAATAACTGAACAGGCTTTCCTTGTGGTCAGCGGTGTCTTTGAACGGCATCAGTTTCAGGGAGGGATCAAGTTTGTCGCGGGTGATCAGGCCCTTGTTTTCCATGAACGGCAACAAGGACTCTTCGAGGTCGTAGCGGTAACTGGTGTTGTCCATGTCGAACACCGCGTAGTTACCCTTGTTGGCGTTGGCGGCGATCATCGCGTCCAGGGCCTTGGCCTGATCCGCGGGCCAGTGCTTCAGATCGGTGGCGAATGCGTGAGCGGCCAAGCCCAATCCAAGAACCACAGCGAGCATTTTCGGTGCGAACTTCATCGGCGTTTTCTCCCTGACTGAAAGACATCGACGCTAACAAATAAGTGTGACAGTCCTCGTCTGTCAGCGACCGCTTACGTCTTCTCAACGCCAGTTGCATTGCCGATAACGACAACCGCTTATTCCAAAAACGACGGACGACCTGCGATTTCGGTATTAATTCATTGGAAATCAAACTGTTAGGCTTGCCGGTTCGCAGTTGCCCAAGAAGGTGACTGGCACAAGTCTTATCGGAGTCTTCATGAATCTGCCGCTGATCCTCAATCTGCTGGTGTTCCTCGCCCTGCTCTTCGGTCTGGCGCAAACCCGCCACACCACCTGGAGCCTGGCGAAAAAAGTCCTGCTCGCGCTGGTGCTCGGCGTGGCGTTCGGCGTGGCCCTGCACACCGTTTACGGCGCCGGCCACCCGGTGCTGAAAGCCTCGATCGGCTGGTTCGATCTGGTCGGCAACGGTTACGTGCAGTTGCTGCAAATGATCGTGATCCCGCTGGTGTTCGCCTCGATCCTCAGTGCGGTCGCGCGTCTGCACAACGCGTCGTCGCTGGGCAAGATCAGCTTCCTGACCATCGGCACCCTGCTGTTCACCACCGCGATCGCGGCGCTGATCGGTATCGGCCTGACCAACCTGTTCGGCCTCACCGCCGAAGGTCTGGTCGCCGGCACGCAGGAAATGGCCCGTCTGCAAACCATTCAGACCGACTACGCCGGCAAGGTCGCCGACCTGAATGTGCCGCAGCTGCTGCTGTCGTTCATCCCGCAGAACCCGTTTG
>NZ_QAIK01000029.1:16805-22652 GCF_003061005.1 Pseudomonas sp. HMWF021
AGAAAGGTCAGAAAGTGATCAACGCCATCGACACCCTGCAAGCCTGGGTGATGCGTCTGGTGCGTCTGGTGATGAAGCTGACCCCGTACGGCGTGCTGGCGCTGATGACCAAAGTGGTGGCCGGTTCCAACCTGCAGGACATCATCAAGCTCGGCAGTTTCGTCGTGGTTTCGTACCTCGGTCTGGGCCTGATGTTCGTGGTACATGGCCTGCTGGTGTCGGCCGCCGGGATCAACCCGCTGCGTTTCTTCCGCAAGATCTGGCCGGTGCTGACGTTCGCGTTCACCAGCCGCTCCAGCGCGGCGAGCATTCCGCTGAGCATCGAAGCCCAGACCCGTCGTCTGGGCATTCCGCAGTCGATCGCCAGTTTCGCCGCCTCGTTCGGTGCGACCATCGGCCAGAACGGTTGCGCCGGCCTGTACCCGGCAATGTTGGCGGTGATGGTTGCGCCAACGGTCGGCATCAACCCGCTGGACCCGCTGTGGATCGCGACGCTGGTGGCGATTGTGACGCTGAGTTCGGCCGGTGTGGCCGGGGTCGGTGGCGGCGCGACGTTTGCCGCGCTGATCGTGCTGCCGGCGATGGGTTTGCCGGTGTCGCTGGTGGCGCTGCTGATTTCGGTTGAGCCGCTGATCGACATGGGTCGTACGGCGTTGAACGTGAGTGGTTCGATCACCGCCGGTGCGATTACCAGCCAAGTGATGCAGCAGACCGATAAAGCACTGCTGGATGCGGATGAGCATGCGGAGCTTGCTCAGGCTTGATGTAAAGCAAGATCAAAAGATCGCAGGCTGCGCCAGCTCCTACAGGGGACATGCATAAACCTTGTAGGAGCTGCCGCAGGCTGCGATCTTTCAGGCTTTTTCCCAGACTTCGAAGTTGTAAGCGGGCTTGTCGCCCTCAGCCGGGTTCGGCACGTTCGACACCAGCTTCCACTGGTTCAGATCGAACTCCGGAAACCACGCATCGCCCTCCGGGCTCAGCGCCACTCGGGTCAGATACAGACGATCCGCCTGCGCCAGCCCTTGCGCATACAACTGCGCGCCGCCAATCAGCATCAGCTCATCGACGCCCTGCGCTTTCGCCCATTCCTCGGCGCGAACCACCGCGGCTTCCAGCGACGGATACACTTCCGCCCCTTCCAGCAGCAGATCCGGCTGACGGCTGACCACGATGTTCAAGCGGCCCGGCAGCGGACGACCGAGGGAGTCCCAGGTCTTGCGGCCCATGATGATCGGCTTGCCGAGGGTCGTGGCCTTGAAGTATTTGAAGTCCCCCGGCAGGTGCCAGGGCATGCTGTTGTCGACGCCGATCACGCGGTTTTCACCGAGGGCTGCGATCAGGCTGAGGGGGAGTGATTTAGTCATGCCGGCGAGGATACCAGAGCCTCGCTTGACCCGATAAGCGTCACAGCGGTTATGCTCACTGCTCAATCGAGCAACGGAATGGCGCGTGACTGAACTGACTCCACTGCAAAACCTCTGGCTGACGGAAACCATCCGCCTGCGCGAAGAACACGCAGGTCCCCTCGAGGATCTGGAAGCCAATCGTCTGGCCCGCGCGGCCGGCGGCGATCTGCCGGGCCGTATTCAGCGCCGCGCCGTGTGGCTGGCCGAGCGTGACGGGCTGAGCGCAGCACTCAGGCACTGGCTGCAAGGCGCGCGTCTGGCGCTGGTGCTGCTGGTGATTTTCGCGCTGCTGAGCGGTGCCGGTCTGGCCTTCGCCGCGCTGAGCCAGACACCGGTCAATGTGTTCTGGGCCTTGGGCAGCCTGCTCGGGTTGAACCTGATTCTGCTGCTGAGCTGGGCGCTGGGGCTGGTCTTTGCCGGCGAACACGGCGCCACCCTCGGCCGCTTGTGGCTGTGGCTCAGTGAAAAACTCGCCCGTGACGCGAAAGCTGCGCAACTGGCGCCGGCCCTGCTGCTGATGTTGCAACGCAGGAAACTCAATCGCTGGGCACTTGGCACACTGGTCAATGGCCTGTGGTTGCTGGCGATGCTCAGCGCACTGGTGCTGTTGCTGACGCTGATGGCGACCCGGCGATACGGCTTCGTCTGGGAAACCACAATCCTCAGCGCTGACACTTTCATCAACATGACCCAAGCCCTCGGCGCGCTGCCGGCGCTGCTTGGTTTCAACGTGCCGACCGTGGAAATGATCCGCGCCAGCGGCGCCGCCGCGCTGGACATCGAAAGCGCGCGCCAGGCCTGGGCGACCTGGCTGGTTGGCGTGCTGGTGGTGTACGGCGTGCTGCCGCGCCTGCTGCTGGCCGCGTTGTGTTTCTGGCGCTGGAATCGCGGCAAAAACGCGCTGACGCTGGACCTGAATCTGCCCGGTTACGCCCAGTTGCGTGAGCGGCTAATGCCGACCAGCGAACGCCTGGGCATCAACGACGCTGCACCGCAGCAATTACATCGCGTCGAAAGCAGCGTCAGCGAACACGCCAGCGACGGCGCCCTGCTGGTGGCCATCGAACTCGACGATCAGCGCCCGTGGCCGCCGGCCCTGCCGAAAACCGTGAGCAACGCCGGGATCCTCGACAGCCGCGAATCGCGGCGCAAACTGCTCGAACAACTCAGCCGTTTCCCCCCGGCGCGCCTGCTGATCGCCTGCGATCCACGGCGCTCGCCGGATCGCGGCAGCCTCGCGCTGATTGCCGAACTGGCGCGCAACGCCAGCGCCACCCGCGTCTGGCTGCTGCAAGCACCGCCCGGCGAAGCGCTGGACAGCGCCCGCCTCGGCGACTGGCACGTCGCACTGCAACAACTGGAGCTGCCATTCGCCGATTGCGCGCCGATGAACTGGCTGGAGAACGGTCATGACTGATGCCCGCAAGGCCCCGCTGAAACTCGCCGTGGTCGGCCACACCAACGTCGGCAAGACCTCGCTGCTGCGCACCCTGACCCGCGACGTCGGTTTCGGCGAAGTCTCGCACCGGCCGAGCACCACTCGACATGTCGAGGGCGCGCGGTTGTCGGTGGACGGCGAGCCGTTGCTTGATCTCTACGACACACCCGGGCTGGAAGACGCCATCGCACTGCTGGATTTCCTCGAGCGTCTGGAGCGACCCGGCGAACGCCTCGACGGCCCGGCGCGACTGGCACGGTTTCTCGACGGCAGCGAGGCGCGCCAGCGTTTCGAACAGGAAGCCAAAGTGCTGCGGCAACTGCTCGCCTCTGACGCCGGCCTGTATGTGATCGACGCCCGCGAACCGGTGCTGGCCAAATATCGCGACGAACTGGAAGTGCTCGCCAGTTGCGGCAAACCGCTGCTGCCGGTACTGAATTTCGTCAGCAGCGCCAACCATCGCGAACCGGACTGGCGCGAAGCGTTGGCGCGGCTTGGCCTGCATGCGCTGGTGCGGTTCGACAGCGTTGCACCGCCGGAGGATGGCGAGCGGCGCCTGTACGAAAGCCTCGCGCTGCTGCTGGAAAACGCCCGTCCGCAACTGGAACGCCTGATCGCCGATCAGCAGGCCCAGCGTCTCGCCCGCCAGCAAAGTGCGGCGCGCCTGATCGCCGAATTGCTGATCGATTGTGCGGCGTGCCGGCGCAGTGTGGTCAGCGAGGCCGAGCAGGAACAGCAAGCCATCAGCGAACTGCGCAAAGCCGTGCGCCAGCGCGAACAGAAGTGCGTCGAGGCGTTGCTCAAGCTTTATGCGTTCCGCCCGCAGGACGCGGCGGCCAGTGACTTGCCGCTGCTGGATGGGCGTTGGGGCGATGACCTGTTCAACCCGGAAACCCTTAAGCAACTCGGCGTGCGTGTTGGCGGAGGGATTGCGGCAGGCGCTGCAGCCGGGGCTGGCGTGGATTTGCTGGTGGGCGGGATTACCCTCGGCGCTGCGGCGCTGGCCGGCGCGATTGCCGGCGGCGCGCTGCAAACCGCGCGCAGTTATGGCAGTCGCTTGCTGGGCAAGATCAAGGGCCAGCGCGAATTGACCGTGGATGACGGTGTGTTGCGGTTGTTAGCGCTGCGTCAGCGGCAACTGCTGGTGGCGCTCGATCAGCGCGGGCATGCGGCCATGGACGCGGTCCAGGTCGCCACACCGCAGGACAAGACCTGGCGCGAGGGCAAGTTGCCGGATGCGCTGAGCAAGGCGCGGGCGCATCCGCAGTGGTCGTCGCTCAATCCGCATGCGAAGTTGAATCAGGCGGAGCGGCAGGAGCAGATAGAGTCTCTGGCTGCAGATTTGTAGCGCCCGGACTGACGCTATCGCTGGCAAGCCAGCTCCCACAGTGTTCTCGGTGAAACCTGTTTTTGTGACCAACCGAGATACCTGTGGGAGCTGGCTTGCCAGCGATGGCAGCCACTCGGTTCCAAGACCTAAGAAGACAAAAGACGCGCCGCTTTCTCCTTCAACACCTGAAGGTCAATCACCGGTACATCCATCTCCTTGGCCAGCTCATCCCACTGCCGCATGCGCAAACTCACGGCACACAACGGATCGCGCTCAAACGCATCCGCCTCAGCCTCGCTCATCACCCCGCCCTGATACTCCAGCGTCCGGCGACTCGCTTCACTCAGGCGTTCGAAATACCCCGGCTCACGCAGCGTCAGATACCGCTTGGCCTGTACGTGATACTCCACCAGCCGCGCCAGGCGCTCGCTGAACCCGGCCTCACGCAAATAATCCGCCCCCAGCCGCTCATGGCTGACAACGCCATAACCGCCCATATTCTCGGCCCCCTCGGCACACAAGTGGCCGATGTCATGAAAGAACGCCGCCAGCACCACTTCATCATCAAAGCCTTCGGCAATCGCCAGTTCCGCAGCCTGGGACATGTGTTCGATCTGCGACACCGGCTCGCCGATGTAATCGCTGGTGCCGAAGCGCTCATACAACCCGAATACCCGGGCGACAACTTGCTGCTGATCCACCATCAGATTTCCTCCAGCCACTGCGCGACATTGCGCTCGGCCAGTGCCGGGCCGACGCTCATGCCGACGCCGGTGTGCATCAGCGCCACACTCAGCCCCGGGGCCGGGCGCAGCAACGAAAACGGCCCCGGCCCCCGTGAACCATAGACGCCCTGCCAGCGCTCGACCACTTGCACCTTGCAGCCCAGCGTCTGTTCGGCCAGTTCGAGCATCCAGTTGTCGACCTGCTCGGCGTTGAACGGCGACGGATCGCTGCCGTAATGGTGCGAGTCGCCGATGATCAGCTCGCCATACGGCGTCGGACTGATCAGCAGGTGAATGCCGTTGTCGTGCAGGTGGGGTTGCTCGCGCAGGATCTGCGCCTGCACCGCCGCCGCTTGCGGCAGATCGGCGAAGGCGCCGTAGTGCACGCAGCTCAAACCGGTGAGCAAGGCGTGTTGCAGGTTCAGCTCGACCTGCGGTTTGGCGCGGAGCATTTGCAGGCGACATATCTGCGGGTTGAGCGCGGCAATCGGCTCGGCCAGCAGGGTCTGATAATCGTGGCCGGAGCAGACGATGATCTGCTTCGCCGTGAAACTGCCAGCGGTGCTGTGCAGGCGCCCGGGTTCGACGTCGCGCACCAGCGTCGAGAAGTGAAACTCGACGCCGAGATCGCGGCGCAGGTAGTCGATCAGCGCGGGGATTGCTTCTCGCGAATACAGCTGTTGATCGTCCAGGCCGTGCAATGCGGCGCGATGGTGGCTGAACTGACCGTGATACAGATCACGCAGGGCAGCGCCACGCAGCAAAGCCACGTTGTAACCGTGTTCCACGGCGCGGCCGTTACAGAAGGCTTCGAGCAATTGCTCTTCGGCTTCGCTGCGGGCGAACAGGTACGAGCCGTTGCGCTTGATCTTGAGACCGGCGAGTTGCGCCCAGTCGCCCCAGATCTCGCGGCTGGCCTTGGCCAGTTTAAGCATCTGGCCCGGC
>NZ_QAIK01000029.1:22662-48352 GCF_003061005.1 Pseudomonas sp. HMWF021
GCTTGCGCCATTCGGTAAGGATCTCGTCGCGATTCTTCGAGGCCCAGGCGAAGTCGTTCTTGATCAGGCGCTGCTCGTAGTCGGCCGGCAGTTCGGTCTGCGGTTTGGCAATGCCCGGCTGCGCAAGCACCGCGAAGTTCTCCTTGTACAGATCCATCGCCTCGGCGCTGGCGGAGAAGTCCGCGAGTTTCTTCGCCGCTTCTTCATGCGGGGTGCCTTTGATCACGGCCGTCGCTTCGATCTCCCAGCCCAGGCCTTCCTTCGGCAGGATGATGTCCAGCGGCGCGCCCTGACGCTTCAGCTGAACGGCCGGGTATTCGAAGGAAATGCCGATCGGGAATTCGCCCGCCGCCGCCAGTTTGCACGGCTTGGAACCGGAGTGAACGTATTGGCCGATGTTCTGGTGCAGACCGTCCATGTAGGCCCAGCCTTGCTTCTCGCCGAAGGTTTGCAGCCACGCGCTGACGTCGAGGAAACCGGTGCCGGACGACGCCGGATTCGGCATGACGATCTTGCCCTTGTACTCAGGCTTGGTCAGATCCTGCCAGCTCACCGGTTTGCTCAAGCCCTGCTTCTCGGCTTCGACGGTGTTGAAGCAGATGGTCGCGGCCCAGACGTCCATGCCGACCCAGGCGGGCGGGTTGGCGGCGTCGCGGTAGTTCGCGCCGATCTTGCCCAGATCCTTCGGTGCATAGCTTTGCAGCATGCCCTGCTGATCGAGGATCGCCAGGCTCGAAGCGGCCAGGCCCCACACCGCGTCAGCCTGCGGACGGGCCTTTTCGGCCAGCAGTTTGGCGGTGATGATCCCGGTGGAATCGCGCACCCACTTGATCTCGACGTCCGGGTTGGCCTTTTCGAACGCAGCCTTGTAGGCGGTCAGTTGCTCGGCTTCGAGGGCGGTGTACACCGTCAACTCGGTTTTTGCCGCAAAGGCATTCAGGCTGAAAGTAGCGAGCACAGCAGCGGCCAGGGCCATAGGCTTGAACATGATCGTTTTCCTGTCTTGAGTTGAGGTTGGGAAAATCAGTGACCGGGCGCGGTTTGCCGCCAGGCCTGGGAACGGCGCAGCAAGCCGCGCGACGCCCACGCCAGCAGCAAGGACACACCCGCCGAGGTGAACAGAATCAGGGTCGACATCGCTGCCGCGCCACCGACGTTGCCGGCGTCATCCATGTTCAGCACCGCCACCGCTGCGAGGATGGTGTCGGGGCTGTAGAGGAAGATCGCCGCCGACACCGTGGTCATCGCCGAGACGAACAGGTAGCGCACGATGTCCAGCAGCGCCGGCAGGCAGATCGGTACGGTGACGCGCAGGTAATGGCGGTATAGCGGCGCCTTGAGCGACAGCGCGGCAGCTTCGAACTCCGCGTCGAGCTGGCGCAGCGCGGTGGTGGCGGTCATCTGCGCGGTGGTCAAATAGTGAGCAATGGTGCAGACGATCAGCAGGGTCATCGTGCCGTACAGCACATGCAGCGGGTTGCCGGTGAGGTTGAAGAAGAAGACGTAACCCAGACCGAGCACCAGCCCCGGCACCGCCATCGGGATGAAACTGAGCATGCGCAACGTCAGGTTGAGGCCGCGCTGGCTGCGGGTTTTCTCCATCAGGTAGGCGCCAGTGAAGATCAGCACGCTGCCGATCAATGCGGTGCCCAGCGCCATCTTCAGGCTGTTGCCGTAGGCCAGCCAGCCACCGCCGGCGGTCTCGTTGAACTGGTAGTGATTGAGCGACAGCGACAGGTTGTACGGCCAGAACTTCACCAGCGACGAGAACACCGCCATGCCGAACACCAGCAGCAACGCGGCGCTGATCAGTAGGACAATCGCCAGATAGCAGGCGTCGCGCAGCTTCGACGGTGCCGGTTTGAACACCTGGGCGCGGCCACTCATGGAGTCGCCGTGACGGCGGCGCAGCCAGGCATCGACGCCGAAGCTGAACAGCGCCGGCAGCAACAGCACCATGCCGATCAGCGCGCCGCGACCGAACTGTTGCTGACCGACCACGGCTTTGTAGGCTTCCAGCGCCAGCACTTGATAGTCGCCACCGACCACCACCGGCACGCCGAAATCGGTGATGGTCAGGGTGAACACGAGACAGAACGCGGCGAATACCGCTTGCCGGGTCGCCGGCCAGGTGATGCTGCGAAAAGCTTTCGCCGGACTGGCGCCCATGCTCGACGCCGCATCAAACAGCCGCGCATCGGCCAGCGACAGCGCCGACAGCAGAATCATCAGCGCATGCGGAAAGGTGTAGATCACCTCGCCCAGCACAATCCCCCAGAACCCGTAGATGTTGTCCGAGAGCAGCCCGCGCAACATGCCCTGGTTGCCGAACAGATAGACCAGTGCAATCCCCGGCAGCATCGACGGCGCCATCAATGGCAGCAGGGAGATCCCGCGCCAGATGCCCTTGGCCGGAATCAGGGTGCGCTGCAAGGCGTAGGCAAACAGGTAGGCCAGCGGTACGACGATGGCCGCGACGCTGAGGGAAACCTTCAGGCTGTTACCGAGCAGCCAGTGGAAATTCTCGCTGGTCACCAGCTCCTTGGCGGCGAGCCAGCCGCCGCCCTGCCCGGCCTCGCTGCTGAAACCACGCCAGAAGATCGCCAGCAACGGCAGCAGCACCGCGACACCGAGCAGCAACAGCAGCAGGAGTTTGCCGCCGAGGACAAAGATCCGGTCACCGACCTCGGCCCCGGACACCTGCCGCGCCTGCTTGTGCGGTAGCGGCAGTGCGATGTTCGCGCTCATCAGGCAAATACCTGCAGGCTTCGCGGCGGCAAGGCGACCATGATCTGCTGGGCGCCGAGACGTGGCATGGCTTCCGGCGCCAGTTCGGCGAGCAGCGAATGGCCCGGCAGTTGATCCAGTTCAAAGCTCATGCGGCAGCGATTGCCGAGGAAGGTGATCTCGCGCACCTTGGCCGGAAACAGGTTTTCTTCGTGCACCAGCGGATTGACGCTGATCGCTTCCGGGCGGCAGAACAACCGGCCCGAAGCGCCGCTCACGCTGCCATCTGCCAGACGCACATCCATCCCGCCAACCCGAGCGTGACTGGCGCTGCTGCGCTGGAACGGCAGCCAGTTGCCCTGCCCGACGAACTCGGCCACGAACGGCGTGGCCGGGCGATTGTAGATTTCCTGTGGTGTGGCGTACTGCTCGACCCGACCGTTGTTCATCACGGCGATGCGGTCGGCCATGAGCATGGCTTCGTCCTGATTGTGCGTGACCATCAGGGTGGTGATGCCGAGGTTGCGCTGCAGTTGGCGCAGCTCGGTGCACAGATGCTCGCGCACTCGGGCGTCCAGGGCCGACATCGGTTCATCGAGCAACAGCAGCGACGGCGCAGGCGCCAAGGCCCGAGCGAGCGCGACTCGCTGTTGCTGGCCGCCGGACAGTTGGCCCGGGTACTTTTTCTCACTGCCGCTGAGGCCGACCAGTTCCAGCATCTGCCCGACGCGACGGCGTACTTCGTCGCGACCGCTGCCAGCGAGGCCGTAGGCAATGTTCGCTTCGACTGTCAGATTGGGGAACAGCGCGTAGGACTGGAACAGGATGCCGTAGTCCCGGGCTTGCGGCGCGAGGTGCGAGACATCGCGATCACCGAGGTACAACTCGCCGCTGTCCTGCTTCTCCAGCCCGGCGATGCAGCGCAGCAGCGTGGTCTTGCCGCAGCCCGACGGGCCGAGCAGGCACACCAGCTCACCGGCGGCGACATCGAGGGAGACGTTATCCAGCGCGGTGAACGCGCCGAAGCGCTTCTGTACGCCGCGCACTTTCATCGGCGCACCGGGGTTGGTCAGGGCAGTTGCGATGGCAGGATTCATGGACAGACCTCATCAAGCAGATGGGGCCAATCCTAGAGTTGTAATGCGTCCGTCATGTGGCAGTGAGGCAAAAACGGCCGATAGTGGTATTCGGGGATTTTGGTTGAAAGTCAAAAGATCGCAGCCTGCGGCAGCTCCTACATTGGAATGCATACCTCTGTAGGAGCTGCCGAAGGCTGCGATCTTTTGATGTTCAGACCGGGGACATTTCCTGGGCCAAGCCGAGAAACGCCGCCGGCAACCGCGCCCCCTTGCGCTCCTTGAGGCAATACAGATACTCGGGAATCTGCGGCGCATTCTCGATTGTCAGCACCCGCAACTGCGGATCGTGCGGGACTTCCTGGCGGGCAATGATGCTGATACCGATGTTGCGCAGCACCGCCTCACGGATCGACTCGCGGCTGCCGATCTCCAGCAACGGCCCGAAACTGACCCCGGCGTTTTCCAGCAACTCCTCGGTCAAACGGCGGGTGGTCGAACCCGACTCGCGCATCAACAACGTATGCCCGGCCAGTGCACTCAACGCCACATGCTCCTGCGCCGCCAGCGGATGGTTGCGATGCACCGCCAGCACCAGCGGATCGCTACCCAATACCCGGCGAATCAGCCGCGCATCCTCAAGCAACTGCGACGACGCCGCGACATCCACCCGGTAATCCTCCAGCGCTTCGAGCACCTGCTGCGAGTTGCCGATTTCCACCGACACTTCCACCTGCGGCAGGCGCTCGCGGAAAGTCTTCACCAGATCGAGGATGTAATACGGCGCGGTCGCAGCGATACGCAACGTGCCCTGCACCTGACCGCTGTTGCGCAGGAAGAACTCGATATCGGCCTCCTGCTGCAACAGCGCCTTGACCATCGGCAGCAAGCGCGCGCCTTCGTCGCTGACACTCAGGCGCCGACCGCCACGGTAGAACAGCTCCACCGAATACTGGCTTTCCAGATTACGGATCTGCGTGGTCACGGTGGGTTGGCTGAGGCCGAGCTTTTTCGCCGCCAGCGTAATGCTGCCCAGGCGGGCGACCATGTAAAACGCTTTCAGCTCGGCACTCAGCACAACCATCCCTCATCGTTTATTTGCGCAGCAGGCGCAAACCGTTGAACACCACCAGCAGGCTCACGCCCATGTCGGCGAACACCGCCATCCACATGGTGGCGAGCCCGGCGAAGGTTACCCCAAGAAAGATAGCCTTGATCACCAGGGCCAAGGCGATGTTCTGTTTCAGGATGCTCGCGGTGTCGCGCGACAGGCTGATGAACGCGGGGATCTTGCGCAGATCGTCGTCCATCAGGGCGACATCAGCGGTTTCAATCGCGGTGTCGGTACCGGCCGCCGCCATGGCGAAACCGATCTCGGCGCGGGCCAGTGCCGGGGCGTCGTTGATGCCGTCGCCAACCATGCCCACCCGATGACCCTGTGCATAAAGTGCTTCGATAGCTTGCAGTTTGTCGGTCGGCAGCAAGTCGCCCTTGGCCTGATCGATGCCGACCTGAGCGGCAATCGCCTGCGCGGTATGCACGTTGTCACCGGTGAGCATCAAGGTTTTCACGCCCAGTGCGTGCAACTGGCGGATCGCTTCGCGGCTGCTTTCCTTGACCGTGTCGGCCACGGCGAACAGCGCCAGCGGGCCGGAACTGTCGAGCAGCAACACCACGGACTTGCCCTGTTTCTCCAGCGCAAACAGCTTCTCTTCCAGTTGCGGCGAGCACAGACCCAGCTCCTCGACCAGACGATGGTTGCCCAAGTGATAGGTCTGACCGTTGACCTGGCCCTTCACGCCACGCCCGGCCAGCGCCTCGAAGTTATCCACACTCAGCACGGCGAGGTTTTTATCCACAGCGGCATTGGCGATCGCCAGCGACACCGGGTGATCGGAACGCCCGGCCAGCGCGGCGGCGATTGCCGGAGCGCTGGCGTCGGCAGTCGGGTCCAGCGACAGGTAATCGGTCTGCACCGGTTTGCCGTGGGTGATGGTGCCGGTCTTGTCCAGCGCCAGATAATCGAGCTTGAAACCGCCCTCCAGGTACACGCCGCCCTTGACCAGAATGCCTTTGCGCGCCGCTGCCGCGAGGCCGCTGACGATGGTCACCGGGGTGGAGATCACCAGCGCACAAGGACACGCCACCACCAGCAGCACCAGCGCACGATAGATCCAGTCGAACCATGCTGCGCTCATGAACAGCGGCGGAATGATCGCCACGGCCAGCGCCAGCACGAACACCACCGGGGTGTAGATTTTCGAGAACTGATCGACGAAACGCTGCGTCGGGGCGCGTGCACCTTGAGCCTGCTCAACGGCGTGGATGATCCGCGCCAGGGTCGAGTTGTTCGCCGCCGCAGTCACCGTGTACTCCAGCGAGCCGGCCTGGTTGATGGTGCCGGCGAAGACTTTGTCGCCGATGGTTTTCTCCACCGGCAGGCTTTCACCGGTGATCGGTGCCTGATCGATGGTCGAACTGCCGCTGACCACTTCGCCGTCCAGCGCGATGCGCTCGCCGGGTTTTACCCGCACCCGGGCGCCGAGTTCGACGCTTTTGACCTCTTGTTCGACCCAGTTGCCGTCGGCCTGCTGCACCGTGGCCTGTTCCGGGGTCATCTGCATCAGACCGCTGATGGCGTTGCGCGCACGATCCAGCGAGCGCGCCTCGATCAACTCGGCCACGGTGAACAGGAACATCACCATCGCCGCTTCCGGCCACTGCCCGATCAGCACCGCACCGGTCACCGCGATGCTCATCAGCGCGTTGATGTTGAGGTTGCGGTTTTTCAGGGCGATCCAGCCCTTTTTATAGGTGGTCAGGCCGCCGCTGAGGATCGACACCAACGCAATGATCGCCACCACCCAGGTCGGCGCGGCGTTGGTGAAGTGGATCACTTCGGCCGCCAGGGCACCGACACCGGACAGCGCCAGCGGCCACCAGTGTTTTTTCACTGGCGCCGGGACCGTGGCTTCGACGCCCGCCTCCAGCGGTTCGGCGTGCATGCCCAGGGACGTGATCGCCTCGGTGATCGGCGCGGTATCCGGCAGATTGTGGGTCACGCCGAGCACGCGATTGATCAGGTTGAATTCCAGCTGCTGCACGCCGGCCAGTTTGCCGAGTTTGTTCTGGATCAGCGTCTGCTCGGTCGGGCAGTCCATCGCTTCGATGCGGAAACTGCTCAGTCGGGCGTCAGCGCTGGTTTTCTCGCTCAGTTGCACCAACGCAGGCGCGGCAGCTGTCGACGAGCAGCAAGAATCTTCGTGCGAATGAACCGGTGCCGGTGTTGCGGCTTTCGACCCGCAGCAGGAATCGTCGCCATGTACGTGCTTATGCACAGGCTGCAATTTATGGCTGTGGCTATGATCGTGCCCGTCGCCGGGCTTGTGGGTGTGCTGGGAATCGCTCATTGGTCGCGTCCATGAAGGTGCCTGTTGCCAAGTAAAGACCCTGTAGCCACTATAGGGTCAAGCACCCATTTGGAGATGGCCGTCATGAAGATCGGCGAACTGGCGAAACTCACTGACTGCGCCGTGGAAACCATCCGCTACTACGAGCGCGAAAACCTGCTGCCGGAACCGGCGCGCAGCGACGGCAACTACCGCGTCTACACCCAGGCGCATGCCGAGCGCCTGACTTTCATCCGCAACTGCCGCACCCTCGACATGACCCTCGAAGAAATCCGCAGCCTGCTGGCGATGCGTGACAGCCCGCAGGATCAGTGTGCGAGCGTGAATACGCTGATCGACGAGCACATCCAGCATGTGAAAGCGCGGATTGATGGATTGCTGGCGTTGCAGACACAACTGCTCGACCTGCGCCAGCGTTGTGGCGAAGGGCCGGGGGCGGATCAGTGCGGGATTTTGCAGCGGCTGGAGGTGAGTGGCGGGGTTGTGGCGACAGAGGTCGAGCATTCCCACGTAGGCCGCAGCCACGGCCACTGACAACACCACAAAACATTGTGGGAGCTGGCTTGCCAGCGATAGCGGTTTTACAGACACATCAATGTTGAATGTGCTGCCGTCATCGCTGGCAAGCCAGCTCCCACAGGTTTAATGGCAGTCTGTCAGACCGCCATCGGCGCGGTCATTGGCGCATGGTGCTCATAACCTTCCAGCGAGAAATCGCTCGGCTCCACCAGCTCCAGCCACTCCGGCTGATACACACCGGTCTTGGCGAACTCCGGCACGCGGTCGGAGATTTTCAGTTTCGGCATGGCGAACGGCTCGCGCTTGAGCTGTTCGTTGAGCATGTCCAGATGGTTCTCGTAGACGTGCGCATCACCAATGAAATAGGTGAACCAGCGCGGCGTGTAACCGGTCAGGCGCCCGATCAGGCTCAGCAGCGCGGCGCCTTCGGTGAGGTTGAACGGCGTGCCCAGACCCAGGTCGTTGGAGCGGATGTACAGGGTCAGGGAGATCTCTTTGGTCTCGACGTTCGGGTGGAACTGGTACAGCAGATGGCACGGCGGCAGGGCCATTTCATCCAGCTGGGCGCAGTTCCAGCCGTGGAACAGGATGCGGCGGCTGCCCGGATCCTTGATGATCGTGTCGACGCACTGACGCACCTGATCGATGGCTTTGTACAGCACCACGTAGGCCTGGCCGTCTTCCTCGCCCTGGGCGATCTGCTTGTAGCCGTTGTTCAGGGTCTGTTCGATGGCGGCGGTGTTGCTCAGCGGAATCTGCTTGTACGCCGGCCATTTGCGCCATTGCACGCCGTAGATTTCGCCGAGGTCGTCCTCGCCCTGACGAAACGGGTTGGCCAGCCATTGCGCATTTTCGTTGGCGTTCTGATCCCAGACCTTGCAGCCCAGCGCACGGAATTCAGCGGCGTTGTTCACGCCACGCAGAAAACCGCACATCTCGCCGATGGCCGATTTGAAGGCCATCTTGCGGGTGGTGATCGCCGGAAAGCCTTCCTGCAGATCGAAACGCAGCATCGCACCCGGGAAGCTGATGGTGTTGATGCCGGTGCGGTTGGCCTGTTTGGTGCCGTTCTGGATGACGTGCGAGACCAGTTCGAGATATTGCTTCATGAGTTACCTGTGTCCTTTGAGCCCCGGCGTCGCGCGCCGGGGTTCGTAGTTTAAGCGGTCGGCGCGAGCGGCGCTGCCGGCGCACGACGATAGGCCAGCCAGATCAGGAACAGCCCGCCGACGATCATCGGCACGCACAGCACCTGACCCATGGTCAGCCAGTTCCAGGCCAGGTAGCCCAGTTGCGCGTCCGGTACGCGGACGAACTCGACAATAAAACGGAAAATGCCGTAAAACAGCGCGAACATGCCGGATACCGCCATGGTCGGACGCGGCTTGCGCGAGAACAGCCACAGGATCAGGAACAGCGCGACGCCTTCGAGCGCGAACTGATACAGCTGCGACGGGTGACGCGGCAGCTGCGCCGGATCGCTGAACGGCGGGAAGATCATCGCCCACGGCACGTCGGTCGGCTTGCCCCACAGCTCGGCGTTGATGAAGTTACCGATACGCCCGGCGCCCAGACCGATCGGCACCATCGGCGCAACGAAGTCCATCAACTGGAAGAAGGTCTTGCCGTTACGCTTGCCGAACCACAGCGCGGCGAGCATCACCCCGATGAAACCGCCGTGGAACGACATGCCGCCCTTCCACACTTCGAAAATCAGCGTCGGGTTGGCGATGTAGGCGCTCAGGTCATAGAACAGCACGTAACCCAGACGGCCACCGACAATCACCCCCATCGACAGCCAGAACACCAGATCGGAGAGCTTCTCCTTGGTCCAGGTCGGGTCGAAACGGTTGAGCCGGCTCGACGCCAGCAGCCATGCGCCGCCGATGCCGACAAGGTACATCAGACCGTACCAGTGGATTTTCAGCGGACCGATGGCCAGGGCCACCGGGTCGATCTGCGGGTAAGGCAGCATTGCGACTCCTCGTTAGAGTTGAAACCAGAATTCCCGGGCGACGCTGCCACCTCAGGATTAAGTCAGGATTGCGGTCTGTTCTGAACCCGAAGCTCAGAGCAGAAAATTCAGGCCGACGCAGAACAGCAAAGCGGCGAACAGCCGTTTCAGCAAGCGCGGCGACAACTTGTGCGCCAGTCGTGCGCCCAGACGGGCGAACACCATGCTGGTCAGGGCAATGCCCAGCAGCGCCGGCAAATAGACAAAACCGAGACTATGCGGTGGCAACAACGGATCGTGCCACCCCAGAATCATGAAACTTGATGCACTGGCCACGGCGATCGGCAAACCGCAGGCCGACGACGTTGCCACCGCCTGTTGCATCGGCACGCTGCGCCAGGTCAGGAACGGCACGGTCAGCGAACCGCCGCCGATCCCGAAAATCGCCGAAGCCCAGCCAATCACACTGCCGGCCACGGTCAGACCGAGTTTGCCCGGCACCGTTCGACTGGCCTTGGGTTTGACCTCCAGCGCCAGTTGCACGGCAATCACCAGAGCGAACACACCGATGATCTTCTGCAGGTTCGGCCCGGAAATCGCCTCGGCCGTCAGCGCCCCGAAACCGGCGCCGAGCAGAATGCCCACGGCCATCCACATGAAGATCGGCCAGCGCACCGCACCACGTCGATGGTGTTCACGCACGGCATTGACCGAAGTGAAGATGATGGTCGCCAGCGATGTCCCTACCGCCAGGTGCGTGAGGATCGACTGATCGAAACCCTGCAAGGTAAAACTGAACACCAGCACCGGGACGATAATGATCCCGCCGCCCACCCCGAACAGCCCGGCCAGCACGCCCGCACAGGCGCCCAACGCCAGATAGAGCAGAAATTCCATGGCCGTCTCCCACACGCATCCCCAAAACCGGAGCGGCATGGTAACGGATGCATGGCCTTTGGCGGAACTTGCGATGGATGCACGGACGCTGACTGCGTAGAGTGAGCAAAAAACACACAAGGACCCACCTTATGTGCCTGATTGTTTTCGCCTGGCGCCCGGGCCATGCCCAGCCGCTGATCGTCGCGGCCAACCGTGACGAGTTCTACGCCCGCCCGAGCCTGCCGCTGGCGCCATGGGCCGACGCGCCGCACGTGCATGCCGGGCGCGATCTTGAGGCGGGCGGCACGTGGCTGGGGATTGGTGCCAACGGGCGCTTCGCCGCGCTGACCAATATCCGCGATCCGCACCAGCCACCGGCGCGCAAATCGCGGGGAGAGCTGGTGGCGCGGTTTCTCGCGGGTGATGCGTCGATTGATGATTATTGGCGCGATGTGGTCGGTCGAGCGCCGGAATACGCCGGGTTCAACCTGCTGCTGGGCAACGCCCATGAGCTGTGGCACTTCAATGCGCGAACATCCGAGCCGGTGATGCTCGAACCCGGAGTTTACGGCCTGTCGAATGCCGGGCTGGATACGCCGTGGCCGAAACTGCTCAAGGCCAAGGCAGCGCTGAGCGCGGTGCTGGATGATCCACAGCCTGCGCGGTTGCTGGAGCTGCTGGGCGATGCGCAAACCGCGCCGTTTGCCGAGCTGCCGGATACCGGGGTCGGGCTGGCGACCGAGTCGCTGCTGTCGAGTGTGTTTATTGCCAGCCAGAGTTACGGGACGCGGGCGAGTACGGCGTTGATTGTGCAGGCGGATGGCACGCGGCGGATGGTCGAGCGCAGTTTCGGGCCGTATGGCGGGCATCTGGGCGAGGTGGAGATCAGAATCTAAAGATCGCAGCCTCCGGCAGCTCCTACAGGGGTACACATTCCCTGTAGGAGCTGCCGAAGGCTGCGATCTTTCAGAGGGCCTTGTTGAGTGCCGGCGGGTTCATCTTGGACAACCCGAGATTCTTCAGCGCCAGCTGCAGCGAGCTGTGGATAACTTGCGGGTTGTCGATCTTCATCAGCTCCGCCAGCAGATCCTTGGCCTTGCTCAGGTTGATCTGGCGCAGCATCCACTTCACTTTCGGCAGGTTGGTGGCGTTCATCGACAGGCTGTCGAAGCCCATCGCCATCAACAGCACCGCCGCTGCCGGATCACCGGCCATTTCGCCGCAGATGCTCACCGGTTTGCCTTCGGCATGTGCGTCGCGCACCACGGTCTGCAGGGCTTGCAGCACCGCCGGATGCAGGTAGTCGTAGAGATCGGCCACTCGCGGGTTGTTGCGATCCACCGCCAGCAGGTACTGGGTCAGGTCGTTGGAGCCGACCGACAGGAAGTCCACCTGCCGCGCCAGTTCCTTGGTCTGGTACACCGCGGCCGGAATCTCGATCATCACCCCGATCGGCGGCATCGGCACGTCGGTGCCTTCGTCGCGCACTTCGCCCCAGGCCCGGTGGATCAGGTGCAGGGCTTCTTCGAGTTCGTGGGTGCCGGAGATCATCGGCAGCAGGATCCGCAGGTTGTTCAGGCCTTCGCTGGCCTTGAGCATCGCGCGGGTCTGCACCAGGAAGATTTCCGGGTGGTCGAGGGTCACGCGAATCCCGCGCCAGCCGAGGAACGGGTTGTCTTCCTTGATCGGGAAGTACGACAGCGACTTGTCACCGCCAATGTCGAGGCTGCGCATGGTCACCGGTTGCGGATGGAACGCGGCGAGCTGCTCGCGGTAGATCGCCAGTTGTTCCTTTTCGCTCGGGAAACGCTGGTTGATCATGAACGGCACTTCGGTGCGGTACAGACCGACACCTTCGGCGCCGCGCTTCTGTGCCCGCGCCACGTCCGCCAGCAGGCCGGTGTTGACCCACAGCGGCATGCGATGGCCATCGAGGGTCACGCACGGCAGATCGCGCAGGGTGTCGAGACCCAGCGCCAGTTGTTTCTCTTCTTCGACCACCTCGGCGAACTGCTTGCGCAGCACATCGCTGGGGTTGGTGTAGACCTCGCCGCGGGTGCCGTCGACGATCACTTCGATGCCGTCGACCTTGGCGTACGGCAGGTCGACCAGGCCCATCACCGTCGGAATGCCCATGGCACGGGCCAGAATCGCGACGTGGGAGTTACCCGAACCCAGCACCGAAACCAGACCGACCAGCGTGCCTTCCGGCACCTCGCCAAGCATGGCCGGCGTCAGCTCTTCGCTGACCAGAATGGTTTTTTCCGGGTAGACCAGGTTCTGCTGACGCTCTTCCTGCAGGTAGGCCAGCAGGCGCCGGCCGAGGTCCTTGACGTCCGATGCACGCTCGCGCAGGTAGGCGTCGTCCATCAGTTCGAAACGGTTGACGTGCTCAGTGACCACCTGACGCAGCGCGCCCTGGGCCCATTGGCCGGTCTTGATCACGGTGGTGATTTCGCTGCCCAGCGAGGCATCGTCGAGCATCATCAGGTAGACGTCGAACAGCGCGCGTTCTTCCGGGCGCAGCTGGGTCGCCAGTTTGGCGGACAAGGCACGCATGTCGGCGCGCACACCTTCAATGGCAGTCTTGAACAGTGCCAGTTCGGCGTCGATGTCGGTGATGTGCTTGTCCGGCACCACGTCCAGATCCGCCGGCGGCAGCATGACCACCGCAGTACCGACCGCCGCCCCCGGTGAACCCGGTACGCCGACGAACTTGGCTTCCTGAATGCCCTTGCCCTGACGGCCCAGACCACGGATCGAACCGGTGGCCTCGGCGTGGGCGATAACGCCGGCGAGTTGCGCACTCATGGTCACGAGGAAGGCTTCTTCACCTTCGTCGAACTGGCGACGTTCTTTCTGCTGAATGACCAACACGCCGACGACGCGGCGGTGGTGAATGATCGGCGCCCCGAGGAAAGAGGCGTAACGCTCCTCGCCGGTCTCGGCGAAGTAGCGGTAGCGCGGGTGATCCGCGGCGTTTTCGAGGTTCAGGGGTTCTTCACGCGTGCCGACCAGACCCACCAGACCTTCGTTGGGTGCCATGCTGACCTTGCCGATCGAGCGCTTGTTCAAGCCCTCGGTGGCCATCAGGACGAAGCGATTGGTCTCGGGATCAAGCAGGTAGACCGAGCAGACCTGGCTGCCCATGGCCTCTTTGACGCGCAACACAATAATCCCCAACGCCGCCTTGAGATCCTTGGCGGAGTTAACTTCCTGGACGATCTTGCGCAGCGTATTGAGCATGGCTCGGGGTCGAACTCCGTCGTCAGTCGCGCGCTAAAAGGCGCGGGGCAAGCTCTTTGAGGGCGCGTCGATACACCTCGCGCTTGAATGTCACCACCTGGCCCAACGGATACCAATAACTGACCCAGCGCCAGCCATCGAACTCCGGTTTACCGGTCAAATCCATCCGCACCCGCTGCTCGTTGGAGATCAGGCGCAGGAGAAACCATTTCTGCTTCTGGCCGATGCACAGCGGTTGGCTGTGGGTACGCACCAGACGTTGCGGCAAACGATAGCGCAACCAGCCCCGGGTACAGGCCAGTATTTCAACATCTTCACGTTCCAGGCCAACTTCTTCGTTCAGCTCGCGGTACAAGGCGTCTTCCGGCGTCTCCTCGGGATTGATTCCCCCTTGTGGAAACTGCCAGGCATCCTGATTGATACGGCGAGCCCATAGCACCTGGCCGGCGTCATTCGTCAGAATGATCCCGACATTGGGGCGGAAACCATCGGGGTCGATCACGGCAACAACCTCGCAAACGCATGTCGCCGCATTGTTCCACAAAGCTTGATAAGGCGGCAACGAAGGTTCCTACCTTATGTGCACTCTTGTGAAAAGACCGTATTCTTGTCGCCTTTTTACTGACTTTTCAGCGGGTAACTGCAATGCGCCTGGCTCTATTCGATTTGGACAACACCCTTCTGGGCGGCGACAGCGATCACGCCTGGGGCGACTATCTGTGCGAACGCGGCTTCCTCGATCCGGTGGCATACAAGACGCGCAACGACGAGTTCTATCAGGATTACCTGGCCGGCAAGCTGGATAACGCCGCGTACCTGAACTTCTGCCTGGAGATCCTCGGTCGCACCGAAATGGCCGTGCTTGATCAATGGCACAGCGACTACATGCGCGACTGCATCGAACCGATCGTGCTGCCCAAGGCGCTGGAACTGCTGAAAAAGCACCGCGACGCTGGCGACAAACTGGTGATCATCACCGCCACCAACCGATTCGTCACCGCACCGATTGCCGTGCGCCTGGGCGTCGAAACCCTGATCGCCACCGAATGCGAAATGGTCGATGGCCGCTACACCGGGCGCAGCACCGACATTCCGTGCTTCCGTGAGGGCAAGGTGACGCGCCTCAATCGCTGGCTGGAGGAAACCGGGTATTCGCTGGATGACAGCTATTTCTATAGCGATTCGATGAATGATCTGCCGCTGCTGGAGCAGGTGGCGAACCCGGTGGCGGTGGATCCGGATCCGAATCTTCGGGCCGAGGCCGAGAAGCGGGGCTGGCCGGTGATTTCGTTGCGCGACTGAAGATCAAAAGATCGCAGCCTGCGGCAGCTCCTACAGGTATACATCCCATGTAGGAGCTGCCGAAGGCTGCGATCTTTTCGCTTCACACAGGTTTGGCACCCATCAACCCGGCAATGGCGATAAAGCAGACAAAGCTGAACAACGCCAAGGCAAAGCTGAACCTGCCAACCCCACCCGGCGTCTTGCGCAACCGATTCAACCGCACCAGCAACCAGAACCACGCCAGCGCCGCCACGGTGTACAGCACGCTGGAGGCCAGCAGCCAGGTCTGCCCCAGCGGCCATCCCACCAGATGTACCATGCCCCAGCCGGTAAACGGCATACTCAGCAACGCCAGGCCCATCAACAGCCAGATGAACACCCGTGGCCGTTGCAGAGTGCGGCTGCCAGCCGTTGCATCACCATTGCGTCGGGCCAGAAAAACCCAGATTCCCAACCCCAATGCACCGGCCAACAACACGACGGTGGCGACCATGTGCGCGGTTTTCAGGGCGGTTAACGTTTCCATTGTTCGAATTCCTTATGGCCTGCCCATCAGCGTAGCCGTTCAGCCAAGAAACAGCTTATAGGCCGCGTTATCGCTTTCGTCCCAGTACGGGTAGCCGATTTCCGCCAGCGCTGCCGGCACCAGATGACGCTCGTCATGCGGTACTTGCAGGCCTGCGACGACACGGCCATCCGCCGCGCCATGGTTGCGGTAATGGAACATCGAAATATTCCAGCGTCCGCCGAGTTTGCTGAGGAAGTTGAACAGCGCGCCCGGACGCTCCGGGAATTCGAAACGCAGCACCACTTCATCAACCACCTGCGCCGCGCGCCCGCCGACCATGTGGCGGATGTGCAACTTGGCCAATTCGTTGTCGGTCAGGTCGAGTACCGGGAAGCCCTGCTCGGTCAGGCTCGTCAGCAGTGCGCTGCGCGGGTCGTTTTCCGGGTGCGTCTGCACGCCGACGAAGATGTGCGCTTCGCTGCCGGTGTTGTAGCGGTAGTTGAATTCGGTGATCTGGCGCTTGCCGATCGCTTCGCAAAACGCCTTGAAGCTGCCGGCCTGCTCCGGAATGGTCACGGCGATGATCGCTTCGCGACCTTCACCCAGTTCGGCACGCTCGGCGACGTGGCGCAGGCGGTCGAAGTTGACGTTGGCCCCGGAATCGATGGCGACGAAAGTCTGGCCGCTGACACCACGGGACTCGACGTACTTCTTGATCCCGGCCACGCCCAAAGCGCCGGCAGGCTCGGTGATCGAGCGGGTATCGTCGTAGATATCCTTGATTGCCGCACAGATTTCGTCGGTGCTGACGGTGATCACTTCGTCGACGTAATCCTTGCAGATGTCGAAGGTGTGCTGGCCGATCTGTGCTACCGCCACGCCGTCGGCGAAGATGCCCACGGTCGGCAGCACCACGCGCTCACCGGCGGCCATGGCTGCTTGCAGGCAGTTGGAGTCGTCCGGCTCGACGCCGATGACCTTGATGTCCGGACGCAGGTATTTCACGTACGCCGCGATACCGGCAATCAGACCGCCGCCACCGACCGGCACAAAGATCGCGTCCAGCGGTTGCGGGTGTTGGCGCAGAATTTCCATCGCCACGGTGCCCTGCCCGGCAATGGTGTGCGGATCGTCGTAAGGGTGGATGTAGACGTAGCCCTTCTCGTCGACCAGTTTCAGCGAATAAGCCAGCGCTTCCGGGAACGAATCGCCGTGCAGCACGACTTTACCGCCGCGCGAACGCACGCCTTCGACCTTGATCTCCGGGGTGGTCTTGGGCATCACGATGGTCGCTTTCACGCCCAGCACTTTCGCCGCCAGCGCCAGACCCTGCGCATGGTTGCCCGCCGACGCGGTGACCACGCCACGGGCGCGCTCTTCGTCCGTCAGTTGGGTCAACTTGTTGTACGCGCCGCGAATCTTGAACGAGAACACCGGCTGCAAGTCTTCACGCTTGAGCCAGATGTCATTGCCCAGCCGCTCGGAGAGCTGGCGAGCGTTCTGCAGCGGGGTTTCTACGGCAACGTCATAAACGCGCGAGGTGAGGATCTTTTTGACGTACTGTTCGAGCATCGGAAAGCATCACTGGCGATTGGGCGGGACCGACGAGTCTAACCCGGCTTTTGCCCGGACGACCACACTGAACGGGGGGTTTTAGCCGGGGCGAACACTTTGTGATGTAAGCCTCATTGTGGTGAGGGGATTTATCCCCGATCGGCGGCGCAGCCGTCGTCAACCTGAGAGTGCAATATTTGGGAGGAGTGCCGGGGAGCGCTTCGCCCTCCATCGGGGATAAATCCCCTCACCACAGGAGTGTTTCCCCCTGCCTTGTCGCGAGGCCTATAATGCCGGCCTTTCCGTTCTCCCCTTGCCCGCTTCCGGAGCCCGCATGACCCAGGATCAACTCAAACAGGCAGTGGCTCAGGCCGCCGTCGACTTCATCCTTCCGAAACTCGACGACAAGAGCATCGTCGGGGTCGGCACCGGCTCCACCGCCAACTGCTTCATCGATGCGCTGGCCCAGCACAAGGGCGCGTTCGATGGCGCGGTTGCCAGCTCCGAAGCCACTGCCGCGCGCCTCAAGGGTCACGGCATTCCGGTGTATGAACTGAACACCGTCAGCGACCTGGAGTTCTACGTCGACGGCGCCGACGAGAGCGACGAGCACCTGAACCTGATCAAGGGCGGCGGCGCAGCCCTGACCCGCGAGAAGATCGTCGCAGCCGTGGCCAAGACCTTCATCTGCATCGCCGACGCCAGCAAACTGGTGCCGGTACTGGGCGAGTTCCCGCTGCCGGTGGAAGTGATCCCGATGGCTCGCAGCCATGTGGCCCGCCAACTGGTGAAACTGGGCGGCGACCCGGTGTACCGCGAAGGCGTGCTGACCGACAACGGCAACATCATCCTCGACGTGCACAACCTGCAGATCACCAACCCGGTGGAGCTGGAAGCGCAGATCAATGCGATCGTCGGCGTGGTCACCAACGGTCTGTTCGCGGCGCGTCCGGCGGATCTGTTGTTGTTGGGCACCAGCGAAGGTGTGAAGACCCTGAAGGCTGAGTAAGCCCAGGCTGCCCGAAATTAATGGGCAGACGAATAAACCTGTGGGAGCTGGCTTGCCAGCGATGGCGGCCTGTCAGTCAACATTGATGTTGAAAGTGATGGCCCCATCGCTGGCAAGCCAGCTCCCACAGTGTTTTGGGGTGTTGGTTAGTTCTGCGCAGGTTTCCTGAAGACGTAAAACAGATTCGGCTCACTCACCAGATACAACGTCCCGTCATCATCCATCGCAATGCCTTCAGCCTGCGGCACGCGCTTGCGCAAACCCTGCCGGCCCTTGTTCAGCGACAACGTGCTCAACGGCCGCCCGTCCACATCCAGTTCCAGAATCAGCCCCGACTCGTCGGACAGCGCCAGCAAATGGCCGCTGCGCTCGTCGTATTGCAGGCTCGACAGATCGCGCACGAACATCCCGGCATCGCGCTTGGGGTTGTTGATCACGTGTACCGCGTAGGATTTTTCCGGATTGAAGTGCGGGAAGCCATGCACTTCATAAATCAGCATCGGGTCACGCTCCTTGGCCACAAACAGGCGTTTACCCACCGAGTCATAGGCAAGGCCTTCGAAGCCCTTGTTGCCGCTCATGTGCACGCCGAGGGTCATTTGTTCGGCATCTGCCGCATCGAGGAACGTGGTGTCCCGCTCCAGATGCACCTTGATCAGACGTTGCTCACGCTCGTCGGTGATCACATAGGTGTCGGCGCTGATGAACTCCACCGCTTCCGCATCGCCAAAGCCGATCAGTGCGATGCGCCGCAGGATCTTGCCCTCCAGCGATAACTCCACCAGCTCGGCGTTCTTGTTGGTCACGGTGAACAGGCTTTTGCGCACCGGATCGTAGGTCAGCGCCGAGACATCGTCGTTCAGGCCATCGATGACCCGGGCTTCTACCTCGACACGGTATTGATCCAGACCAATGGCCTGGCTGCTCAACGGCTGCCACAAGGTATGCAGGTTGAACCATGCACGCTCGAACAGGCGCAGGTATTGGCCGATCGCGACCAATGCGATCAGGACAATCACCGACAGGATGACGATCAGGGGTTTGGGGCGGGCAAGTCGACGCATTCGGGCAGGCTCGGGATCAAAACAGGCGGATGAAATATCACGCCTGTCTGAACTGAAGCTTAATGGCCACTTGCCTCAAGCCACAAGACAACCCATGTAGGAGCTGCCGCAGGCTGCGATCTTTTGATCTTGATCTTGATCTTGAAAAACAAAATCAAAAGATCGCAGCCTGCGGCAGCTCCTACAGGGGGAGTTGTTACTTTTGTTTTTCGAAGCGGTAGAACAGGTTCGGCTCGCTGACCATGTACAGCGTACCGGCGTCGTCCATGGTCACGCCTTCGGCGCGAGGGATGGTGTCCTTCAAACCGTTGAAGCCGCCGAGCAGGGTCATGAAGCTGACTTGCTCGCCCTTCTCGTCCAGCTCCAGCAGCAGATGCGAGTCGGCGGACAGCACCAGGGTGTGGCCGGTACGCGGATCGATGGCCAGCGCCGAGAGGTTGCGGATATCCAGCTCATCATTGGCAAGCTTCTGCTTGTCGCCCTTGAGGATCTGGCTGCCGTCACTCTTCCAGGTGAACAGCGCCGGCGGCCGCTCTTCGCCCAGCAGCAACTGCTGGTTGCGCGGATCCCAGGTGATTGCTTCGAACGCCTTGTTCTGGTTTTTCGACGGGCCGAGGTCATATTTCGGGAAATCGGCGATATTCAGTTCGCGAGTGCTGGCATCGACCTTGACGATGGTCAGCAGGTGCTCGCGCTCATCGACGATGGCCATCAGGCCGTTTTCCATCACGGTCACGCCTTCCGGGTTGCTCCAGCCCACCAGCGGCATTTTGCGCAGCACATCGCCCTGCAGGGTCAGCTCGACCAGGAAGGGGTTCTTGCCCATCACCGAAAACAGGGTTTTGGTCTGCGGGTTGTAGGACAGGTCCGAGGCTTCGTCCTTTTCCATGCCCGGCAGCAGTTTGCCGTCGATCACCACTCGATAGTCCGGCAGCCAGATGCTTGCCTTCTGCTCAGCCTGAGTCTCGAGGCGCTCGCGCAGCCACAGCAGACCACGGTCGTCCCAATGCATGATATGCGCCACGCCATAAGCGACAGCGAGCACGAGCAACAACCAGACATACCAGCGCAGGGCAAAACGTGAGCGACGAGGAGAATTGAGCTGAGTTTGAGCTGACATCAGGGACGCATTCCGAAAATTCAGGCTATGGGTAATAGCACAAAGAGGCCGGCTCAGACGCCAGAATGAGGGGAATTATCCGGACAGAATGTGAAAAAAACGGCAAATGGCGGGATTGCCCTGCCTGATAAAGCCAGATCAAAAGATCGCAGCCTGCGGCAGCTCCTACAGTGACCGGTGTAGGAGCTGCCGCAGGCTGCGATCTTTTGTTTTTAGCGCACGCTGCTACTGAAGCTACTCGCGCCAACCAGTTCCAGCACGATGTCATCGCCGACATTCAGCGGGCCGACGCCCACTGGCGTGCCGGTGAGGATCACGTCGCCGGCCTGCAGCGAGAAGCAGCCAGCCATGTGCTGGATCATCGGCACGATCGGGTTGAGCATGGCGCTGCTGTTGCCGTCCTGACGCACTTCGCCGTTGATGGTCAGGCGGATGCCGATGTCGGTCAGGTCCGGGAAAGTGCTGTCGACCACGAACGGTGCGATCACCGCTGCGCCGTCGAACGACTTGGCAATTTCCCATGGCAGGCCCTTGGACTTGAGTTCGGCCTGCTTGTCGCGCAGGGTCAGATCCAGCGCCGGGGCGAAACCGGAGATCGCGTCCAGCACTTCTTCGCGGCTCGGTTTGGTCGACAACGGCTTGCCGATCAACACGGCGATTTCCGCTTCGTAGTGCACCGAACCGCGCTCGGTCGGAATGCTGAAACCGCCTTCCAGCGGCACCACGCAACTGCCCGGCTTGATGAACAGCAACGGTTCGGTAGGAACCGGATTGTCCAGCTCCTTGGCGTGTTCGGCGTAATTACGCCCGATGCACACCACTTTCCCGATCGGGAAGTGGATGCGCGTGCCGTCGACATACTGGTGCTGATAGCTCATTTACCGACTCCTGCCTTCATTGATTCAGGGATTGCCAATCAAACCGCGAAGATCTTGCCCGGGTTCATGATGCCGTTGGGGTCGAACACCGCTTTGACCGCTTTCATGTACTCGATTTCGACCGGTGAACGGCTGTACGTCAAGTAGTCGCGCTTGGTCATGCCCACGCCGTGCTCGGCGGAGATCGAACCGTTGTACTTCTCGACGGTTTCGAACACCCACTTGTTGACGGTCGCGCACTTGGCGAAGAACTCGTCCTTGCTCAGGTTATCCGGCTTGAGAATGTTCAGGTGCAGGTTGCCGTCGCCAATGTGGCCGAACCAGACGATTTCGAAGTCCGGGTAGTATTCGCCGACGATCGCGTCTATTTCCTGCAGGAATGCCGGGACTTTCGACACGGTGACCGAGATGTCGTTCTTGTACGGTGTCCAGTGCGAGATGGTTTCGGAGATGTACTCGCGCAGCTTCCACAGGTTCTGCAACTGGGTTTCGCTCTGGCTCATCACACCGTCCAGCACCCAGCCCTGCTCGACGCAATGTTCGAAGGTTTCCAGCGCAGTGTTGGCCACTTCTTCGCTGGTCGCCTCGAACTCCAGCAGCGCGTAGAACGGACACTCGGTTTCGAACGGCGCCGGCACATCGCCACGACCCAGCACTTTCGCCAGGGCCTTGTCGGAGAAGAATTCGAACGCGGTCAGGTCGAGCTTGCCCTGAAACGCGTGCAGCACCGGCATGATCGAGTCGAAGTCGGCGGTACCGAGGACCATGGCGGTGAGGTTTTTCGGCGCGCGATCCAGGCGCATGGTCGCTTCGACCACGAAACCGAGGGTGCCTTCGGCGCCGATGAACAGCTGGCGCAGGTCGTAGCCGGTGGCGTTCTTGATCAAGTCCTTGTTCAGCTCCAGCACATCGCCCTTGCCGGTGACCACTTTCATCCCGGCGACCCAGTTGCGGGTCATGCCGTAGCGAATCACCTTGATCCCGCCGGCATTGGTGCCGATGTTGCCGCCAATCTGACTGGAACCGGCCGAAGCGAAGTCCACGGGGTAGTACAGGCCATTTTCTTCGGCAACGTTCTGTAAATGCTCGGTGACCACGCCTGGCTGGCACACGGCGGTGCGGTCGGTGAGGTTCACGTCGAGAATCTGATTCATGTAATCGAACGACACCACCACTTCGCCATTCGCAGCCACGGCGGCGGCGGACAGCCCGGTGCGCCCGCCGGATGGCACCAGCGCCACCTTATGGGTGTTGGCCCAGCGGACGATGGCCTGCACCTGTTCGATGGTCTTGGGGAACACGATGGCGCTCGGCGCCGGGGCGAAGTGCTTGGTCCAATCCTTGCCGTACGCGTTCAGGGAGTCGGCGTCGGTCAGGACCTTGCCAGGCTCGACCAGGGTCTTCAGTTCATCAATCAGGGCAGGATTGGTCATCGACAGAACTCTCGAACAATTCATGGTCATCCTGAGAACGCTTCACGTCGCAGGAATGAGTGATTAGCGGGGCGGCTATGCTAGCATACCGACCCCGCAGGCCAGTGCCCAAGGCCGGTTCTGCGGTAACGGCTTTCCTGCCGTTTGGGTCAGCTCCAGGCTGCTCCCCTCCCTGCCATTTTTCTCCGGGATACAGGTTTACGCAGATGAGCAAGACTTCTCTCGATAAGAGCAAGATCAAGTTCCTTCTTCTCGAAGGCGTCCACCAATCGGCTGTCGACGTCCTCAAGGCGGCGGGCTACACCAGCATCGAATACCTGACAGGCTCCCTGCCGGAAGCCGAGCTCAAGGAAAAGATCGCTGACGCTCACTTCATCGGCATTCGTTCGCGCACCCAACTGACCGAAGAGATCTTCGATCACGCGAAGAAGCTGGTGGCAGTCGGCTGTTTCTGCATCGGCACCAACCAGGTTGACCTGAGTGCTGCCCGCGAGCGCGGTATCGCCGTGTTCAACGCGCCGTACTCCAACACCCGCTCCGTCGCGGAACTGGTGCTGGCCGAAGCGATCCTGCTGCTGCGCGGCATCCCTGAGAAAAACGCTTCCTGCCACCGTGGCGGCTGGATCAAGTCCGCAGCCAACTCGTTCGAGATCCGCGGCAAGAAACTGGGCATCGTCGGCTACGGCTCGATCGGTACGCAGCTGTCGGTTCTGGCGGAAGGTCTGGGCATGCAGGTGTTCTTCTACGACACCGTGACCAAGCTGCCGCTGGGTAACGCGACTCAGGTCGGCAACCTGCACGAGCTGCTGGGCATGTCCGACATCGTTACCCTGCACGTACCGGAAACCGCGGCGACCCAGTGGATGATCGGCGAGAAGGAAATCCGCGCCATCAAGAAGGGCGGCATCCTGATCAACGCCGCGCGCGGCACCGTGGTCGAGCTGGACGCCCTGGCGGACGCGATCAAGGACAAACACCTGATCGGCGCGGCCATCGACGTCTTCCCGGTGGAGCCACGCTCCAACGACGAAGAGTTCGAAAGCCCGCTGCGTGGCCTGGACAACGTGATCCTGACCCCGCACATCGGTGGCTCGACTGCCGAAGCGCAGGCTAACATCGGTCTGGAAGTGGCGGAAAAACTGGTCAAGTACAGCGACAACGGTACGTCCGTATCGTCGGTGAACTTCCCGGAAGTGGCCCTGCCGGCTCACCCTGGCAAGCACCGTCTGCTGCACATCCACGAGAACATTCCGGGTGTGATGAGCGAGATCAACAAGGTCTTCGCCGAAAACGGCATCAACATCTCCGGTCAGTTCCTGCAGACCAACGAGAAAGTCGGTTACGTGGTGATCGACGTCGACGCCGAGTACTCGGAGCTGGCACAAGAGAAGCTGCAACACGTCAACGGTACTATCCGTAGCCGCGTGCTGTTCTGATCCGACGCTGAGCGACAAAAAAAGGGAGCCTTCGGGCTCCCTTTTTCATGCAACGCCGAAATTTATTTGACGTTGACGGTGATTTTCTTCGAGACGATCGGCGGATCGAACGCCATGTGGCCGCTGTCACCCAGCTCCAGTTGCAAGGTGTGCTTGCCCGGGGCCAGTTTGATCGTGGCCTCGGTCTGCGCCTTGCCGAAGTGCATGTGGTTGGCGTCGGTCGGCACGACGGAACCAACTGGAACGATTTCCTTGGCATCGATCAGCAGGTGATGGTGACCGGTGTTCTTGGTGGGATCACCGGCCGGTGCCAGCGCAACGTCCTTGACCCCGAACTTGACCTTGAACTCCTGAGAAACCGTGGCCCCGTCTTCGGGAGAAACGATGAACACTTCGGCACCTTTGGGCGCCGGGGTCGCTGCACTGGCCAGCACTGAAACACCCATCAACAGGCCAGCCAAGGCTGCTCGTGACATAAACGTTTTCATTCTCTTCTCCAGTTTTTCCGTAAAATCCGCGCGGTCATGACAACTTCATGACCATTCGTTGTCGAAGGCACTCGACAACCATAGCAAAGCGAGCCTGACTCAGAGCGTCGCGATAATGATTTCAAAGGAGTGACCATGCGTTTTCTGCCTGGCCTGATCTGCCTGCTACCCCTTTTGAGCCCTCTGGCTCACGCCGAACTGATTGATGACGTCAACGACCGTGGCGAGTTGCGCATAGCCCTTGAGGCTAATACACCGCCCTTCAATTTCAAGGATGGCGACACACTCACGGGGTTCGAGGTCGAGCTTGGGCAACTGCTCGCCAACGAGCTGGATGTACGCGCCGACTTCATTGTCACCGACGAAGCCGACCTGCTTCAGGGCGTTGAAAGCGGCAAGTACGACGTTGCGCTCAACCACATAGCACTGACACCTGAACTCAAGGATCGTTTCGACTTCAGCGAGTCTTACGGCAAGGTCGATTCGCAGTTGTGGGCAAAGAAGGATGAGCAGCCACGGCCGATGGTGCTGGTGCAGGCACTGACCGAGGAGAAGCCGAAGGCGACCCCGGTGGAGCTGGCAATTCCATTTCAGAAGGGCAACCCGGCGTTTCATGCCAGCCTGGAAGGTGCGTTGCAGCGGATCAAGGCGGATGGGCGATTGGCGGCGTTGTCCGCGAAGTGGTTCGCCGAACCGTAGGAGCTGCCGCAGGCTGCGATCTTTTGATCTTGATCTTGATTTTGAAGATCAAGAGATCGCAGCCTCGTTTCACTCGACAGCTCCTACAGGGGGTTTGTGGTGGGCTTTTAGTCGAGGTGGGTCAGGGCCATTGCGGCCTGCGACAGTTCGAGTTCACTGAAGACTTGAACCCCATGGCGTTTGAGCAGCGCCGCCGTCACGCCTTCTCCCGAGACCTTCACGCCACTGAACGTCCCGTCATAAGTCAGCAGATTCCCGCAGGAAGGGCTGTTGGCCTTGAGCACCGCGACGCGGATACCGTGCTTCTGCACCAGCGCCAGCGCCTGCCGCGCACCATCGAGAAACTGCGCGCTGACGTCCTCGCCCTCGGTGGTGATCACCGCCGCCGTGCCATCGAGCACTTCGG
>NZ_QAIK01000029.1:48362-49932 GCF_003061005.1 Pseudomonas sp. HMWF021
CCCCGCCGTCGTAACGCACGCGGTGGCCCAACAGGCAGCGGCTGACCAGAATCTTCTGCATATCAGAACGGCTCGTTGCCACGGCGGCGGAACCAGCCGGTCAGTGACAGGCGCTCGCGGTTGGCCGGCAACACTTCATGGGGCACTTCACCGGAGAGGAACACCACCAGACAGCCGCCAGTGGGTTGCACGTCATGCACCCGGTCTTCGTCCAGATACATGCGCAACTGACCGCCGTCTTCCGGCAGCCACGCGTCATTGAGGTAGACCACCGCCGAAACCATACGCCGGTCATCGTCGCGAAAGCGGTCAACGTGCTTGCGGTAAAACGCGCCCGGCGGATACAGGGCGAAGTGGCATTCGAAATCCTCAAGCCCCAGGAACAAGCCGCGATTGAGCGCCTCGCGCAGGCTGTCCATCAGATTCAGATAACGGTCGCTGGCCTCGGCCTGGCCCGGGTCGATCCACTGGATGTGGTCGCCACGAATGCCCTCGCGAATCTCCGAAAACGGCCCACGACCCACCGCCGCCGGCGCCAGTTCACCCTCGGCCTCACGTTTGCGGCACTCGGCCGCCAGCTCGCGGGTCAAACCCGCGGGCAGGAAAATGTTCTGCTGCGACCAGCCATGCTCGGCCAGGTCGTCGACGATACGTAACAGCAGCGGGTGTTCAGAGGATATTTGCATGGCGCGCATAGTATGCCTGCGGCAAGAAATCCGACAGAGCCACGCGGCGGCTTGATACGAATTCTCGACAAGTACCGGCACCGCACGGAGAATAGTCCGCTGCTGACAGGAGTCCCTATGCGCCGTTTGCTTTTTTCACTGTTGATGTTCTGCGTTTTGCCCGCCTGGGCGGACGGCCACGATCAGTTGTACAAGATCGCCGGCTGGCCAGATCAACGTGCGCATTTCAATGATGCCCTGAGTGCCGCGCAGCAGCGCTACCAGAACAACCTGCCACCGGCGGTGTTTCAAGCCCTGGTCAACAACAGCAACCAGCGCTTCGCCCCCCAGGCCATGGATCAGCGTGCCGAAGCGCAATTGCGCCAGCACCTTGCCGATCCACAACCGGCACTGACCTTCTTTCAATCGCCATTGGGCAAAAAAATCGTCGCCGCTGAGTTGCTCGCCACCCGTCGCGATCAACTGGCGAAGAACGCCAAGGGCTTGCCGAAAATGCAGGTCAGCGACAGCCGTCTGCTGATCATCGGCCATCTGGCGCAAGCGCTGCCGGCGCGCGAGGCCGGTGCCGAGGTCAGCCTGGCGATTGCCGGCGTGGCGGCGGACAGCTTGAGTTCGATGATTCCCGGCCTGCTCGGCGGCGGTCAGGCGCAAGGCATGCTGAACGGCCAGCGCCAGCGCCTGATGGAGCAGATCGGCGCCGATTTGAACAACACGCTGCTCTACGTTTATCGCGATCTGTCGGATGACGAACTGGAGCAGTTCGCGACCTTTGCCGAGTCCAGCGAGGGCAAGGCGTATTACCAGGCGGCGCTGGCGGCGATTAGGGCGGGGTTGGCGGTGGGGCAAAGCTCCTCGAACCTTGGCCAGTAAGCTTTATCGCCTTT
>NZ_QAIK01000029.1:49942-56395 GCF_003061005.1 Pseudomonas sp. HMWF021
GAGGCCAGCAAATCCCCTAAAGATTGCGCCCTCTGATCCGCTTGTTCAGAAACTCGAAATACTCCTCACGCATCTCCAGCGTCTCGTTCGCCAGATGATGCCGCGCCTCCGGCAGCAGCAGAATCTGTGGCCGGTCGAACTTCCATTTCATCACTTGCAGGTTGTGCTGCCAGTCCACGGTCATGTCCGCCTGGCCCTGAATGATCAGTGGCCGTCGCGGACTTTTTTTCGCGTGCTCGACACGGATGATCCAGCGCGACAGCGCACCGACCCACGCGGTCGGCAAGCGTTTGGGCTGTAACGGGTCGGTCTGCAGAAACGGCAGGAAATCCGGGTCGTTGGAGTTCTCGCTGAAGCGCCGGGTGACGCCTCGCACGAAAGGCCTGAGCAGGTAATAACTGAGCTGCGACCAGCCCCAGGCGCGCGGACGCACCAGCGGCGCCAGCAGAATCAGATGCCCCTGTGCCGGACTGTGCTCGCCATGATTGAGCACGTGGTCGACGACAATCGCGCCGCCAGTGCTTTGCCCGCACAGGTGCCAGGGCTGCGGCAGCGCAATCGAACTGGCTTCAGCAAACAACGCCTGCAAGGTGTCCTGATATTCGGAGAAGTCGCGAATGCTCGCCCGCGCTCCGCTCGACAGGCCATGCCCCGGCAAGTCGCAGGCGATGACGGCAAAATCCTGATCCAGCGCCCACTCGATCACATGCCGGTACAGGCCGGTGTGATCGTAAAAACCGTGCAGCAGAAACAGCGTGCCCTTGACCTTCTCCGGCCACCAGCAGTGGCTGACCAGCTCGTAACCATCGACTTCGAAAAGGCCCATGCCGCGCCAGACATCACGCTCGGGGAAGTCGGTTTTATAAAACCGCTGATACGCTTTCGCCTCATCCGACAACGGCTGCCACTGGGCCAAAGGCTTGAGGCTGGCGCGTAAATGATCGGCATCGAAAGTGTCAGGCATGCGGGTATTCCAAAGCGGTAAACAGACTTTATCGGCCTGCGATATTCATCTGTTGCGACAAGCATGGCAAGCTAGCCCACCTTCGAGGACCGAAAAACCATGCGCTCGCCCTACCGCACCGCACTGTTTGCCAGCCTGCTCGCGCTTGTGTGTGCCGGGGTGCTGTGGGCGGCGTACGACTGGTTTCAGGGGCGTTATCTGCGCGCGTTCAGTCAGCACACGGCGGTGTTTTCCGGGGATCCGTTGCGTCTGCCCGATGAGCTGGCCGGCCCCGGCAAAATCCGCCTCGTGCATTTCTGGGATCCGGCCTGCCCGTGCAACGTCGGCAATCAACAGCACCTGACGGAAATGGTCGAACAGTTCGGCCCGCGCGGTGTGGAATTCTTCGCCGTGCAGCGCGTCGGCAGCCACGGCCAGTTGCCCGCCACCCTCGGCAATCTGAAAACCATCACGGTGCTGCCCGGCTCAGAGCAGATCCCCGCCAGCCCCGCCGTGGCGATCTGGGATCGCAGCGGCAAACTGGCGTACTTCGGGCCGTACAGCGAAGGGCTGACCTGCAACTCCAGCAACAGCTTCATCGAACCGATCCTCAACGCGCTGATGGATGATCGCCCGGTCAACGCTACGCATACCCTGGCGGTCGGTTGTTATTGCCCGTGGCCGGTGGTGGTGCAGTAAGGCATTCCGGACTTTTCAAGGACAGCGATGCACGGCACGGAAGGTCTGTGCTAATTGTTTGCAGCCCGACGGGCGGCAATCCCGCATGTACAAGGAGTCACCATGAAACGCGTGTTCACCGTTCTTGCCTTGCTCATCGTTGTCCTGCTCGCCGGAGTCGGCGGGTACGTCTACAGCAAGCAACCGACGCGTCAGGGTCAGGTGGAGCTGCGCAACCTGCAGGGTTCGGTGACCGTGCGTTACGACGAACGTGGCGTGCCGCACATCCGCGCTGAAAACGAAACCGATCTGTATCGCGCCCTCGGCTACGTGCACGCTCAAGATCGGTTGTTCCAGATGGAAGCCATGCGCCGCCTCGCCCGTGGCGAGCTGGCCGAAGTGCTCGGGCCGAAGCTGCTCGACACCGACAAACTGTTCCGCAGCCTGCGCATCCGCGAACGCGCCGCCAGTTATGTCGCCAGCCTCGATAAACAGTCACCGGCGTGGAAGGCCCTGCAAGCCTATCTGGACGGCATCAACCAATATCAGGACAGCCACGCCGCGCCGATCGAGTTCGACGTGCTGGGCATCCCCAAGCGGCCGTTCACCGCCGAAGACAGCATCAGCGTCGCCGGTTACATGGCCTACAGCTTTGCCGCCGCGTTTCGCACCGAGCCGTTGCTGACTTACGTGCGCGATCAACTCGGCGCTGATTACCTCCACGTCTTCGACCTCGACTGGCAGCCCAAGGGCGTGCTCGCCAAAGGTCACGCCAACAAGACGCCGGCCCTCGCCGCCAGCGACTGGAAAGACCTCAACGCCCTGGCTCGCCTCAGCGAGCAGGCGCTGATTGAAAACGGCCTGCCGCAATTCGAAGGCAGCAACGCCTGGGTGATCGCCGGCAGTCGCAGCCAGAGCGGCAAACCGCTGCTGGCCGGTGACCCGCACATTCGTTTCTCGGTGCCGTCGGTGTGGTACGAGGCGCAACTGTCGGCGCCGGGGTTTGAGTTGTACGGCCATCATCAGGCGCTGGTGCCGTTCGCGTTTCTGGGGCACAACCTGGATTTCGGCTGGAGCCTGACCATGTTCCAGAACGACGATCTGGATCTGATCGCCGAGAAGGTCAACCCGGATAACCCGAATCAGGTCTGGTACCACGGCCAGTGGACCGATCTGGTCAGCACCGAGCAGCAAATCGCGGTGAAGGGCCAGGCACCGGTGACGCTGACCCTGCGCCAGTCGCCCCACGGCCCGATCGTCAACGACGCCCTCGGCACCGCTGCCGGGAAAACACCGATCGCCATGTGGTGGGCGTTCCTCGAAACACCGAACCCGATTCTCGAAGGTTTCTACCAGCTCAACCGCGCCGACACCCTGGCCAAGGCCCGAGCGGCGGCAGCCAAGGTGCAGGCGCCGGGGTTGAACATCGTTTACGCCAACGCCAAGGGCGACATCGCCTGGTGGGCCTCGGCGCTGTTGCCCAAGCGCCCGGCCGGGGTCAAGCCGGAGTTCATCCTCGACGGCAGCGGCAATCAGGCGGACAAGGACGGTTATTACCCGTTCAGCGCCAACCCGCAGGAAGAAAATCCGCCGCGCGGCTACATCGTCTCGGCCAACTTCCAGCCGCTGTCGCCGACCGGGATGGAGATTCCCGGTTACTACAACCTCGCCGATCGCGGTCAGCAGCTCAATCGCCAGCTCAGCGACAAAAACGTGAAATGGAGCAACGAGGCCAACCAGAAACTGCAACTGGGCACCACCACCGCCTACGGCCCGCGCACCCTGGCGCCGCTGCTGCCGGTGCTGCGTGCTGTGGTAAGCGATCCGGCGCAGCTGAAACTGGTCGAGCAACTGGCGCAGTGGCAAGGCGACTATCCGCTGGATTCGGTCAGCGCCACCGTGTTCAACCAGTTCCTTTACGACCTCGCCGATGCGGCGATGCGCGATGAACTGGGCAACGATTTCTTCGAAACGCTGCTGTCGACCCGGGTGATCGATGCGGCCCTGCCGCGCCTGGCGGCAAACGCCGACTCACCGTGGTGGGACAACCGCAACACGCCGAACAAGGAAACCCGCGCCGACATCGTCAAAGTGGCGTGGCAGGCGAGCATGGCGCACCTGAAACAGACCCTCGGCGACAATCCGTCGGACTGGCAATGGGGCACGGCGCATACCCTGACCCATGGTCATCCGCTAGGACAACAGAAGCCGCTGGACCGGATCGTCAACGTCGGGCCGTTCGCTGCGCCGGGCAGTCATGAAGTGCCGAACAACCTTTCGGCCAAACTCGGCCCGGCGCCATGGCCGGTGACTTACGGGCCTTCGACGCGGCGGCTGGTGGACTTCGCCGACCCGGCGCACAGCCTGACCATCAACCCGGTCGGCCAGAGTGGCGTGCCGTTCGACAGCCACTACGACGATCAGGCCGAGGAGTACGTCGAGGGGATGTATGTGCAGGCGCACTTCAGCGAGGAAGAGGTGACGGCCAATACTCGCAGTACCCTGAAGCTGTTGCCAGCGATGGGGCCTTCAAGAACACTAAAGGCCTTCAAAGCAGCCCAGCAAAATTCAACCGAAACTGCTGCGGCGTCACCCCCAACCGGCGGTTGAACACACTGCGCATGTGCTGCGCATCACGAAACCCGCACTGATACGCCACAGTCTTCAGCGGCGCTGTGGTGCTTTCCAGCATCACCCGCGCCGCATCCACTCGCGCACTTTCGACGAACTCCGCCGGGGTGACTCGAGCCTCGCGGGCGAACACCCGGGAAAAATTGCGCGCGCTCATGTTCGCCGCGTTCGCCAGATCGGCAATCGTCAGGTCGCCGGTGAGGTTGGCCAGCACATACAACTGCACCATCGCCACCGCCGAGGTCGGCTCCGCATGCGGCGTAAGGAACGGGCTGAACTGCGATTGCCCGCCCGAACGCTGGGTGAACACCACCAGCCGCTTGGCCACGCTCAGCGCCACTTCAGCGCCGTGATCGCGGGCCAACAGGTACAAAGACAGATCAATCCCGGCCGTGACCCCGGCCGAGGTGTAGAGCGCGCCATCCTCGACATACAAACGATCGGCCTCAACCTGTGTGGACGGGCACAACTGCGCCAGGGCCTCGGCGTCATTCCAGTGCGTGGTCACCGTGCGCCCATCGAGCAACCCCGCGCGGGCGAGCATGAATGCGCCGTTGCAGATCGAACCGAAACGCCGCGCCCGGGCGCAGGCCTCATGCAGCCAGGTGTCGAAATTCTTGCCGAAATCCATGAACGGTAACTGCGGGCCGCCGGCGACGAGCAACAAGTCATAGGCATCCGGCGCTTCGCTGAAGTGCCGGTGAGCGCTGAGATTCAAACCGTTGGAGCAAGCCATCGCCCCGCGTTCGAGGCCGATGACCTCCAGCCGATAGTGATCCTCGGGCGGCAGAAAACGATTGGCCTCGGCAAACACATCCATCGGCCCGCTGACATCCAGCGCCTGCACGCCGGGGAACACCACGATGGCGACGTTTTTGTTCATGACTGTGGATTCCCTTTCAAGAGCAAAAGATCGCAGCCTGCGGCAGCTCCTACAAGGGAATGTGGACAACTGTAGGAGCTGCCGAAGGCTGCGATCTTTTTAGCTTGGCACGATTTGCAGGTCGATTGGCAAGGATCGCAGCCATGCGTTGATTGTCCGTTCAGTGCCTCGGGAACAGACTTTGTCCATCAGCGCCACGACGGCGTTTTCGACGAGGAAACACCTTATGAGCACAACCATTGCCGGCATCAAGATCCCCGACAGCGCCCTCGCCCGGGCCACCACCGAATACATTCGCGACATTGAGTCCGACCTGCTCTACCACCACTCGCGCCGGGTGTTTCTGTTCGGTGCGTTGAGCGGTGAGCGCCGGCAACTGGCGTACAATCCGGAGCTGCTGTATGTCGGCGCGATGTTCCACGATCTCGGGCTGGTTGAAGGTCATCGCAGTGATGACGAGCGCTTTGAAGTGGATGGCGCGAATGCGGCGGCAGCATTTCTCAAGCCATACGGTTTGAGCGATGACGATATCGAGCAGGTGTGGCTGTCGATTGCCCTGCACACCACGCCCGGCGTGCCGAAGCATTTGCGCCCGACCGTGGCGCTGGTGACGGCGGGTGTCGAGATGGACGTGCTGGGAATGGATTACGCGGCGTTCAGCAGCACCCAGCGCGAGGCGGTGGTGCATGCGCATCCACGGGGGGAAGGTTTCAAGGAATGCATCATCTGTGCGTTTGCCGACGGCTTGCGCCATCGTCCGCAGACCACGTTCGGCAACGTGAAGACCGATGTGCTGAAGGATCAGGAGCCGGGGTTCAAGCCGATGAACTTCGTTGAGGTCATCCGTAAATCCCCTTGGATTTCCTGAGCTCCAAAAGCAAAAGATCGCAGCCTGCGGCAGCTCCTACAGTGGAATGCGATCCCTGTAGGAGCTGCCGCAGGCTGCGATCTTTTTTGCCCGTCAGGCCGCTTCCGGCGCAGGCGCGCGGCGCACGTCCGGTTGCTTCCACGAATCGGCGGCGCCTTCTTCGATGGCTTGCTGGATGGCTTTCTTGCGCGCTTCTTCGGCGCGGCGGCTGAAGAACCACACCAGGAAGGTCACCAGCGACACCGCCAGCAGAATCAGGCTGGCCACGGCGTTGATCTCAGGCTTCACGCCCAGGCGTACCGCCGAGAACACTTCCATCGGCAGCGTCGTCGAACCCGGCCCGGAGACGAAGCTCGCCAGCACCAGGTCGTCCAGCGACAGGGCGAACGACATCATGCCCCCCGCTGCCAGCGATGGCGCGATCATCGGGATGGTGATCAGGAAGAACAC
>NZ_QAIK01000175.1:0-197 GCF_003061005.1 Pseudomonas sp. HMWF021
CGATGATCTGGAAGAGTTGTACACCCGTTACGGGATTGTCAGCCGGGCGGGGTATCGGCTGTCGCCGTTGGCGGAGGCGATGATTGAGCAGATCAAGGGGATTGATGCGGTGGATGAGGAGGTGTGTTCACTCGAAAATTTTGCTGTTTGAGCTACCGCTATCGCTGGCAAGCCAGCTTGTATGCTGGGACTTGAAG
>NZ_QAIK01000175.1:207-437 GCF_003061005.1 Pseudomonas sp. HMWF021
CCCAGGCCGCGAATCGACACGCTGGACTGGCGCGCGTGCATGTAGGCGACGTTGACGCTGGGCACCAGTTGCTGCAGATCCTGAATCCGGTAGACGCGCTGCGTCTCCAGCGTCTGGCCGCTGACCACGCTCATCGGCGTCGGCACGTCCTGCGAACTTTCTTCGCGACGGCGGGTGGTGACGGTCACGGTTTCCAGTTGCGAGCCGCTGGCCGCGGGTTTGCCGGCGGG
>NZ_QAIK01000175.1:470-1334 GCF_003061005.1 Pseudomonas sp. HMWF021
CAGAGGCAGGCGTTTGAGCCGTCGTGGCGTTAAGGGTGACGCAAGGTTCAACGGACTCATGGCGCGGCTCCTGGTCAAAAAACACACAGACATCTTCAGCGCTGCATATTCTTTTAAGTTATTTATTTATGGATTTACAAATATTTACTGCATAAGAGATTGCCTTTATAAGGAGTCGACCTAATGCATATCCAATGCATTTCCCGGATATTTTTTATGTGAAAAATGCATATCGACTTGCGCCAGTTACGACACTTCATCGCCCTCGCCGAACAACGCAGTTTCGTCGCCGGCGCGCAGGCGGTGAACCTGTCGCAGTCGGCGTTCAGCCGCAGCATTCAGGCGCTGGAACACAGCGTTGGCTGTCAGTTGATCGATCGCGGGCGCAAGGAACTGCCGCCGACCAAGCAAGGCCAGGTGCTGCTCGAGCATGCCCGTCGACTGGTCAGCGGCGCGCAGCAGATGGCCAACGAGATCAGCCAGTTCAATGGGCTGGAGGCGGGCGAATTGCGCTTCGGCTGCGGCCCGGCGCCGGCGGCCGGATTGATCCCGCGGGCGATCGGCGCGTTCATCGGGCGCTACCCGAAAGCGCGGGTGCAATTTCAGGTCGATGACTGGCAGAGCCTGAGCAAACGCCTGCTCAGTGAGGAGTTCGAATTCTTCGTCGCCGACACCCGACACTTCGAGGCCGATCCGGATTACCTGACGTACCGCTTGCGGCCGCGCAAATGGTATTTCTGCTGCCGTGCCGGGCATCCATTGGCGGCATTTGAACGGGTCACCGCCGAGCAATTGATGGGTTATCCACTGGCGGTAAGCATCCGCCCGCCGAACCTGCGCAAGGTCATCGTCGACCTCAGCGGC
>NZ_QAIK01000175.1:1344-9175 GCF_003061005.1 Pseudomonas sp. HMWF021
TCACCCCCAATGTCGAGTGCGAAAACAGCTCGAGCCTGCTCAGCGTGGTGCTGCGCTCCGATGCCATCGGCATCGTTGGCGCGTATTCCGATGCGCTGCATCAGGCCAAGGGTGAGCTGGTGTGTTTGCGGATCGAAGGGTTGGCCGATGATCTGGAAGAGTTGTACACCCGTTACGGGATTGTCAGCCGGGCGGGGTATCGGCTGTCGCCGTTGGCGGAGGCGATGATTGAGCAGATCAAGGTGATTGATGCGGTGGATGAGGAGGTGTGTTCACTCGAAAATTTTGCTGTTTGAGCTACCGCTATCGCTGGCAAGCCAGCTTGTATGCTGGGACTTGAAGGGAGGAGGAGGGACAAAGCCAGATTCTGACTGTTGGCGCAGTACAGATCCGTGGGAGATTTCGCCCCTCCTCCTTTCACCCAAGCGCCGATAAAGAATGCATCTGGCTAGACCGACGATAGGAACAAGCCTGCGCCTCTGAGTGATCCCTTCAAGTACTCAAAACCATATCTCGGGGGGTGTTCAATGGCAATGTCGGTTTCTGTTTCCAAGCCAATCGTGGGCGTGGATGTCGCCAAGAATGAGCTGGTCATCTATCAGGCCGAGCTGGATCTGCTCGAGACTATTTCCAATGACAAGGCAGCGATCAAGAAATGGCTGAAAGCCTTGCCTGCACCGGTTGATCTGGCCATTGAATCGACCAATATCTATCACTTGGCGTTCGCCGATCTGGCCCATGAAGCCGGGTGCACGATTTACATGGTCGGTGGCTACGAGCTGAGTCATTACCGCAAAGGAGTGAATGTTCGCGCCAAAACCGACGCGCTGGACGCCAAACTGCTCGCCCGTTATCTGAAAAATGAATACGAAGAACTGCATCCCTGGATTCCGCCATCGCCGCTGTATCGCCGACTCTTGAGCCTTTTTCGTCGTCGCGCAGCGCTGGTTCAGGCGCGCGTTGGCTTGGTGCAAAGTTGGAAAAATGAGCCGCTGCTTAAAAGCGCGTTTGCCGAGCAAGTGGCCTCAATGCAGAGGCTTGAGACGTTGGTCGAGAAGATGATCAACGAGCAGTTGAAGGAAGCCGGTTTGCTTGCCCAACTGACGCGATGCACGAAGGTCGAAGGCGTTGGTTTTTTGACTGGCGCCCGTTTGATTGTTGCGTTTGAACGGGGTGATTTCAGGAATGCAGATGCATTCATCGCGTTTTTGGGGATGGATTTGCGAGTGTCACAGTCGGGGAAAAAGGATGGTCGCCGAAGCCTGACCAAGCGCGGAGATCCGGAAGCTCGTCGACTGCTGCATAACGCAGCCATTTCGGCCAGTCGTACGCCAGCCTGGAAAGTCTTCTACGAGGAGCAAAGAGCCCGAGGCTTCAGCACGACACAGGCACTGGTGATACTGGCTCGAAAGCTTGCGCGGGTGGTATTCGCTCTGCTCAAGGGGCAAAGCGAATATCAACCGAAGGCCGGTTGAGGGCTTTCCCTCAACCATAGAATCTCCCACAAGTTCCGGGTGTTCACATCATTTGTGCCTGGAGCAAATCCTGTGGGAGCTGGCTTGCCAGCGAAGGCGTCGCCACGGGCACCGATGCATCCCCTGCATAAAACCCATTCCCCAAATGCACTTGCCGAACACCCCCGCCGAAAGCGACAACCCCCACCTGTCTTTCTGACCGGTGAACCCCATGTCCAACCCGCAAAACCCCGTGCGCAACGTGCTGTACATCATGTGCGATCAACTGCGCCGCGATTACCTGTCCTGTTACGGTCATCCGCATCTGCACACGCCGAACATCGATCGCCTGGCCGCCGCCGGCGTGCGCTTCAGCCGCGCCTACACCCAGGGCACGATCTGCGGCCCGTCGCGGATGTCGGCCTACACCGGGCGCTACGTCAGCAGCCACCAAGTGGCGTGGAACGCCGTGCCGTTGCCGCTGGAGGAACTGACGATCGGCGACTACCTGCGCCCCCACGGCATCCGCACTGCGCTGGTCGGCAAGACCCACGCCACGGCCAACGTCGATGCCTTGCAGCGTCTGGCGATCAACCCGGACAGCGCGCAGGCCGAAGTGCTCAACGAGGTCGGTTTCGAGCCGTACTTTCGCCACGACGGGATCTACCCCGACGACCCGCTGTTCGACGACAAACGCGAATCCGCGCCCTACACCCATTACCTGCGCAAGCAGGGCTTCGACGGGCGCAATCCCTGGCACGACTGGGCCAACGCCGCCGAAGGCGAGAATGGCGAAATCCTCAGCGGCTGGCACATGCGTCATGCCCATTTGCCAGCGCGAATTCCCGAGCAGTTCTCAGAGACTGTCTACACTACAAATCGAGCCATCGACTTCATCACCGAGCAAGGTGAGAAATCCTGGTGTTTACACCTCTCCTACATCAAACCGCACTGGCCCTATATCGTACCGGCGCCATACCACGCCTTGTACAGTACGAAATCGATTCTCGAAGCGGTCCGCGCAACGCCCTCCGAAGCCAGCAAACACCCCGTATACACGGCGTTTCGTCAACATGAGGAAAGCCTCAACTTCTCCCGTGATTCCGTACGATTGAATGTAATCCCCACCTACATGGGCCTGATCAAGCAGGTGGATGATCAACTCGGGCGGCTGTTCGATTTTCTGCAGAGCAACGGTCGCTGGGATGACACGCTGATCGTGTTCACCAGCGATCATGGCGACTTTCTTGGCGATCACTGGCTGGGCGAAAAGGAGTTTTTGCTGGAGCAAGCGGTGGGCGTGCCATTGATCGTGCGCGACCCGCGCGCGGCGGCGGATATCACTCGGGGGACGGTGGATGAACGCCTGGCGGAAACCATTGACGCCCTGCCGACGTTTCTCCAGGCCCTGGGTTTGCCAGGGGCCGAACATCGACTGGAAGGACGCTCGTTGATCCCGCTGCTGCACGGGGAAAATCCCGATTGGCGCCGCTATGCCATCAGCGAATACGACTACGCCTTTCAAGCGCCTGCGCGTGAGCGACTCGTTCAGCCGATCGACCGCTGCCGCATGACCATGGTGCGCAGCGAGCGCTGGAAATACCTGGCGTACGACGGCTTCCGGCCGCAACTGTTTGACCTGTTGAATGATCCGCAGGAGTTGCGCGATCTGGGTGAGGATCCGGCGTACGCGGCGGTGCGCGAAGAGCATGCGGGGTATCTGTTTGAATGGGTGCGCGGGTTGAAGCGGCGGACCACGATCAGTCATCAGGAAATTGATTTGCGCGGGCAGCGGTTTCGCTATGGAGAGCCGGAGGTCGAGAAAGTCGTGCAGATCGGTGTGTGGTAGTTAAAAGCATCGCTGGCAAGCCAGCTCCCACAGGTTTTGCGTTGTTCACATCCTTTGTGTCCGACACAAATCTCTGTGGGAGCTGGCTTGCCAGCGATGGGGCCTTATCAAACGCCGACGATATCCGCGCCTTTAATGGTCTGACTACGCTGCCCCGAAACCCCGACCGGCACTTCACCCTTGAGCGTCACCCGCCGCACGATGCGATCCTGAGTGCCGTAATCATCAATCGCATAATGCTGGGTCGAACGGTTATCCCAGATCGCCACATCGCCCGCCTTCCAGCGCCAGCGCACGGTGTTTTCCTGACGGATCACATGGCTCTGCAACAGGCCGAACAGGTGCGCCGAATCAGCCTGCGAGTAACCCTTGATGCGTTTGACGAAATGCCCCAGCAGCAAGCTCTTTTCTCCGCTGATCGGGTGCACGCGCACCACCGGGTGCTCGGTCTCGTAAACCGTCGAAGTGAAGATCTTGCGATAGCGCTCGAGCTTCTCTGCCGAGACGTCCGGCTTGGCCCCGGCGTAGTCGTACTCGTTGCTGTGCACGGCGACCAGTTTGTCCGCCAGCTCACGCAGCTCCGTTGGCAGTTCGTTGTACGCGGTTGCGGTGTTGGCCCACAGGGTGTCGCCACCAAAGGCCGGGGCCACCACCGAGCGCAGGATCGAGGCTTTCGGGTAGGCGTCGACGAAGGTCACGTCGGTGTGCCAGGAGTTGGCGCGCTGGCCCTCGGCGCCGTCCAGCTCCAGCAGATAACGGGTGCCCTCGCGCACCGGCACGGTGGGATGCGCCACAGGTTCGCCGAGCAGATGGGCAAAGGCTTCCTGGCGCTGATCGTCGAGCTGGGTCTGCTCGCGGAAGAACACCACCTTGTACTGGATCAGCGCCTGCTGAATGGCTTCGACGGTGGCGGCGTCCAGTTCACCGGACAGGTGCACGCCACGAATCTCGGCGCCGATACGGCCGGCCACCGGGTGAATTTCCAGCGCGTGGACAGCGGGTTTTACAGCGAGTGCGGCATTGCTCATGGGTAGACCCTCATCGACTGCTTGCGGATGGACGGCAGCGAAGCATCGCTCTATCTATATTCCATTTACATCTAATAGATATTCACATGCTTCGTTGACGGAATAAGAGCTTGCATTTAAAACCTCAAGCAACCCTCGTCGCAAATGCCTTCGAGCTATTTTTAGGATGCCGGAAAAGCATATGGATCTTCGCCAGTTGCGTTACTTCATCGCCCTCAACGAACACCGCAGTTTTGTCCGTGCGGCGGATGCAATGGGCATCACCCAGCCGGCATTCAGCCGCAGCATTCAAGGGCTGGAGCAGGAGTTCGGCTGCGTGCTGGTGGATCGTGGCAACAAGGATCTGCGCCCGACGCCCGAAGGCCAGGTGGTGCTGCAACATGCGCTGACTCTGGTGCAGGGCGCGGCGTTGCTCAGCGCCGAAGTGACGCAGATGACCAAGCTCGATGCCGGTGAACTGCACTTCGGCTGCGGCCCGGCCCCGGCGGTGAAACTGGTACCCGATGCGGTGGCGCAATTCATCAACGCACACCCGAAAGTGCGCACCTGTTTTCAGGTGGATAACTGGGAAAAACTCAGTCGTGCACTGAGCCGCGAAGAGATCGAATTCTTCATCGCCGATATCCGCCATTTCGAGGCCGATCCGAACTTCCAGACCCAGGCCCTGACACCCAAGCGCGGGGTGTTTTTCTGCCGGCCCGGGCACCCGCTGCTGGCCAAGGAAAGCCTGTCGACCAACGACATGTTCGACTACCCGCTGGCGACCACGTTGATCCCGCCGGGGATCCGCAAATTGCTGGCGAACCTCAGCGGCCGGATCGATTTTTCGCCGACCATCGAGACCGAGCATTTCCCGGCGCTGGTGAAAGTGGTGCTGCAATCCAACGCGATTGGCGTGGGCACGGAAGAGGCGTTCGTCGAAGACATTGCCCAGGGTTCGCTGGCGCTGCTGCACTGGCGCAACCTGCCGCAGAATCTGGAGAGCATGAATGCGCGCTGCGGGATTGTCAGCCGCACTGGGTTTCGTTTATCGCCGGCAGCCAGAGCGATGATCGAGACGTTGGTGGCGGTGGATAAGCAGACAATCAGCGTGGCCGTTTGAAGATCAAAAGATCGCAGCCTTCGGCAGCTCCTACATGGGAATGCGTTCTCCTGTAGGAGCTGCCGAAGGCTGCGATCTTGTGTTTTTAAAGCTTGGCCGCCGCCAGTTCAGGCGCCACCCAATCACTGACCTTGAACGGCTTGCGAATCAGCTTCTGCTGCGCCGCCAGATCCACCGAGTCCTGCAACTTGCCGAGGAATACCGGATCCAGCGTCGACGGGAACACTTCGCTGAGCTTCTGATCCGCCAGATCCTGGGTCAGGATCACCGGTGGATAACTCGCCAGCCCCGACACCAGTTGCACGTAAGCGTCCTTGTTGCTGTCCTGAGTCAGCCATTCCACGGCCTGCTGCTGCGCCTTGAGCAGTTTGGCCACGACCTCCGGGTGCCCGTCGACAAACTTGCCGGTGCCGACCAGCACCGATTGCACACTGCCGGCGCCGCCCAGATCCTTGGTGCTGAGCGGCAACTCCGCCAGCCCCTTGGCTTGCAGCGCCGTCAGCCCTGAGCTGCCCCACGACGCGTCGATCTGCTTGGCCGCCAATGCCGCGACCGCCCCGCTGAAGTCGAGGTTGATCACTTTCAGATCCTTCTCGCTCAAGCCCTGACTGGCCAGCGCCGCATCAAACGACAGCTGCGTGGCGGTGCCACGGAAAATCGCCACGCGCTTGCCTTTCAGATCCTGCAGGCTCTTGATCCCCGACCCCGGCACCACGCCCAGATACTGCTTCACCCCGCGCGCACTGGCGCTGAGCAAACGGGTATCGAGACCGTTGGACTTGCCAATGATCGCCGCGAGGTCGCCCAGATACGCCAGATCGACCTGACCGTTGGCAAACGCCTCGTTGATCACCGGCCCGGCGCCTTTGAAGAAGCTCCATTGAATCTTGATGCCCTGATCGGCAAAGGCTTTTTCGAAGATCTGCTGATCACGCAGCACGTCCACCACACCGCCGCCGCTGTGCTGGGTCCCGGCGCTCAGGTCGGGGACGGCGATCCGGATCTCCTTGAGTTCATCGGCCTGCGCGGTAAACGCCAGCAGCCCCGCCAGCGCCGGGATGGCAAACAGACTGAAGACTCGTTTGAAGGGAAGGTTCATGGGTGCGGCTCCTTGATCACGACAGGCGTTGAGGAACCGAAAGTAGGCCGAAGCATGACCTTCGCTTAAATACTATAAATGCACATTTTTATAGCCTTTAACGCTAAGCAAGCAACAACGCGGGTTACAGCGGCGTATGCATTAACAGCATCGAAAATATTCTTCGAATGCATTGGATGCGCGTTGAGCTGCAGGCCTTAAATGGCGGTGCTTATCTCCAAATCTAATGTTTTTCATTTTGCTTATAACGATTTGTTTATAGCTAATACCGCTAGAGATCGCAGCCTTCGGCAGCTCCTACAGGGGCGAATTCACGGACGCGTCCCCCTGTAGGAGCTGCCGAAGGCTGCGATCTTTTGATCCTGCTCCCGATCCAACCCGACAACGGAGGTCACCCATGGCCCGTGATTCCCTGCTCAGCCTGCCGCTGCCCGCGCCGCCACTGAAAAGTCGGCACGTATGGCCCAGCCTGAATCAACGTCTGTTGCCCTGGTTGCTGCCAGTCAGCCTGTTCGCCCTGTGGTGGCTGGCCGCGCGCAATCAATGGATGAGCGAACAGATCCTGCCGGCCCCATCGCTGGTGTGGAACAGCGCCATCGAACTGGCCCATGGCGAACTGTGGAGTCATTTGTGGATCAGCCTGCAACGCTTGCTCTGGGGCCTGCTCGCCGGGATTTCGGCGGGTGCGGTGCTCGGCGCGGCTCTGGGATTCAGTCGGCGTCTGGAACGTTTGATTTTCCCGACGTTCGCAGGTCTCGCGCAGGTGCCGACACTGGCGTGGATTCCACTGTTCATGGTGTTTTTCGGCATCGGCGAAGTGCTGAAACTGGTGGTGCTGATCAAGGCCATCGTGGTCCCGGTGACGCTGCACACCCTGGTCGGTGTGCGTGATGCGCAGCCGAAACTGCGCGAAGCCGCCTCCGTGTTGCGCCTGCCTCCCTACCTGCTGATCCGGCGTCTGGTGTTGCCCGCCGCGCTGCCGGCGTTCATGGCCGGCGTGCGTCTGGCCCTGGCCGCTGGCTGGACTTCCTTGCTGGCGGTGGAGCTGCTGGCGTCCAGCGAAGGCATCGGCTACCTGATGGTCTGGGCGCGGCAATTGTTCATGCTCGACATCGTGTTCGTGTGCATCGCCGTCATCGGCCTGCTCGGCGTTGCGATGGATCGCGGTATCGGTTGGCTCGACCGCAAACTGGTGCACTGGCCGCACCCGGCGACTGCGGAAATCCGCCGTGGCCCGCGCTATGAAGGCTGGCAGCGAGTGCAACCGTGGCTGGTGCCGCTGGGCATGATCGGTGTGTG
>NZ_QAIK01000175.1:9185-15475 GCF_003061005.1 Pseudomonas sp. HMWF021
GGCACGTTGATCAGCGGCATGGCCCTGAGCCTCGGCCGCACCCTTGGCGGTCTGTTACTGGGTGGCGGCCTCGGTTTCGCCCTTGGCTTGCTGCTGGGTCTGTCGAAGATCAGCGAACGGCTGCTCGGCCCGACCCTCGCCGCCATTCGCCAGATCGCGATTTTCGCCTGGGTGCCGCTGCTCACCGCGTGGTTCGGTCTGGGTGAATTATCGAAGTGGGTATTCGTCGCCCTCGCCGCGTTCTTTCCGTTGTTCATCGCCACTCAGCGCAGCGTCGCCAACCTCTCGCCACAACTCAACGAAGCCGCGCAGGTGCTGCGCCTGAGCCTCGGCCAACGCCTGCGCCGTCTGGTGCTGCCGGGTGCGGCGCCGGGGATTTTCGCCGGGCTGCGCCTGAGCCTGATCTACGCCTGGCTCGGCACCATCGGCGCCGAATACTTCATGCCGTCCAACGGCGGCATCGGCAGCCAGATGATCGGCGCCCAACAACTGCTGCGCATGGATCTGATCATGGCCGGGATGCTGCTGGTCGGCCTCACCGGCGCCCTGCTCAACCTCATCGGCCAACGCCTGGAAATTCGCGCCACTCGCTGGAGACACGCATGAACGCACCGATTGTCAGCTTCACCCACGTAGGCAAATCCTTCGACGTCGACGGTTTCGAACTGGAGGCGATTCGCGAATTCAACCTCGACATCGCCGAAGGCGAATTCGTCGCCATCGTCGGCTCCAGCGGCTGCGGCAAATCCACTCTGCTTCGTCTGCTGGTGGGCCTCGACACGCAGTTTCGCGGGCAGATCAGCGTTGATGGCAAAGCCGTCAACGGTATCGGCGGCGAGCGCGGCATCGTGTTTCAGGAACACCGGCTGTTCCCGTGGTTGACCGTGGCCGACAACATCGGTCTCGGTCTGGTCAACGAACCGCTGAGCACCGCCGAAAAGCAGCAGCGCATCAACGATTTCATCGATCTGGTCGGCCTGCGCGATTTCACCCGCGCCTATCCGCATCAGCTCTCCGGTGGCATGGCACAGCGCGTGGCGATTGCTCGCGGACTGGTCGCCAGCCCAAGGATTCTGCTGCTCGACGAGCCGTTCGGCGCACTCGATGCACTGACCCGTCAGCAGATGCAGGACGAACTGCTGGCGATCCGTGCCCGGGCAAAAATCACCACCATTCTGGTCACCCACGATGTGGAAGAAGCGATCTTCCTCGCCGACCGCGTGGTGGTGATGGAGCCGCGTCCGGGACGGATCAAGCAGGTGGTCGACATCGCCCTGCCGCACCCGCGTCAGCGCAGCAGTTTCGACTTCCATCAGCTGCGCGAAGAGCTGCTGCACGAGCTGACCAGCGACGACCATTACCAACCGAGCCTGCCAGTGCAGATCCGCGATCTGCCGCTGTCGTTCATTGCCTATTGAGAGGAGCTTTTCGATGCCGCAACGCCCCAACTTTCTGGTGATTCTGGCCGATGACCTCGGCTTCTCCGACATTGGCGCCTTCGGTGGCGAAATCGCCACACCGAACCTCGATGCCCTGGCCAACAACGGCCTGCGCCTGACCGATTTCCACACCGCACCGACCTGCTCGCCAACCCGTTCGATGCTGCTGACCGGCACCGATCACCACATCGCCGGCATCGGTACCATGGCCGAAGCGCTGACCCCGGAATTGATCGGCAAACCGGGTTACGAGGGCTATCTCAACGACCGCGTCGTGGCGCTGCCCGAACTGCTGCGTGAGGCCGGTTACCAGACGTTGATGAGCGGCAAATGGCATCTGGGACTGACGGCTGAACTGGCGCCGCAGGCCCGCGGTTTCGAGCGTTCGTTTTCGTTGCTGCCGGGTGCGGCCAACCACTATGGTTTCGAGCCGACCTACGATGAACACACCCCGGGCCTGCTGAAATCGACACCGGCGCTGTACATCGAGGACGACACCTTTGTCGATGAACTGCCCAAGGATTTCTACTCGTCGGACGCCTTCGGCGACAAGCTGCTGCAGTACCTCAAGGAACGCGATCAGAGCCGGCCATTCTTCGCCTATCTGCCGTTCTCCGCACCGCATTGGCCGTTGCAGGCACCGGCCGAGGTGGTCGAAAAATATCGTGGCCGTTACGACGCCGGCCCCGAAGTCTTGCGTCTGGAACGTCTGGAAAAACTCAAGTCCCTGGGGCTGATCGAGCCGGATGTCGAGCCGCATCCGCTGATTCAACTGAATGCGCAATGGGCTGCGCTGAGCGATGAGCAGCGGCAAATTTCCGCGCGGGCCATGGAGGTCTACGCGGCGATGGTCGAGCGCATGGACTGGAACATCGGCCGGGTGGTCGATTACCTGCGCCAGCAGGGGCAGCTCGATAACACGTTCATCCTGTTCATGTCCGATAACGGTGCCGAGGGCGCGCTGCTGGAAGCGTTCCCCAAGTTCGGCCCGGAACTGCTGACCTACCTGAATCAGCATTACGACAACAGCCTCGAGAACATCGGCCGCGCCAATTCCTACGTGTGGTACGGGCCGAGCTGGGCGCAGGTGGCGACGGCGCCGTCACGGCTGTTCAAGGCGTTCACCACCGAAGGCGGGATCCGCGTGCCGGCGCTGCTGCACTACCCGCAATTGCCACTCAAAGGGCAGATCAGCCATGGCTTCGGCACGGTGATGGACATCACTCCGACGATTCTCGATCTGGCGGGCGTGCGCCATCCGGGCAAGCAATGGCACGGCAAACCGGTGGCGCCGTTGCGTGGCAAGTCGTGGTTGGGCTTTTTGTCCGGTGAGACGGCGCAGGTGCATGACGAGCACACCGTGACTGGCTGGGAATTGTTTGGCCGTCGAGCGATTCGCCAAGGGTCGTGGAAAGCGGTGTGGATCCCCGGGCCGGTGGGTCCGGCGACATGGCAGCTTTATGACCTGAGCAGTGATCCGGGGGAGATTCATGATCTGGCGGCGAGTCAGCCGGACAAGCTCAGCGTGTTGATCGGGCATTGGCAGAAATATGTCGAGGAGACCGGGGTGATTTTGAGTGCTTCGCCGTTTCAGCCGGATTGAGGTTGTCTGATAGACCGCTATCGCTGGCAAGCCAGCTCCCACAAGGTTCAATGTCGTTCACAAACCCTTCGAATGACACAAAACCTGTGGGACCGGGCTTGCTCGCGAAGAGGCCCGCAAATTCACCATCAAGCCTGAACCGTACGCGCCTCCTCCGCTACCACTTCATCCCGACGGACAAACCGGTTCGCCCGCCCAAACGTGCCGAAATCATTGAACCGCACGCCCATCTCGCGCATCACCTTGTGCGCCACCGGCACGGTCAGCTGCCGGATGTAAAACGGTTCCTTCACCACAAAATGGTGGATGCCGTGGCTGCTGCCGAAGTTGAAACAGAACGCCTGCAGCGGCCAAAGCCACCAAGGGTTCAACACCTGGCATTGCTGCAGCACATTGCCTGCCTCGATGTCGCCGTAGTAGTGCATGTTCGAGCTGATGAAGTGCAGGCAAAAGGTGCGCAACACGTTCGGGCCGATAATCACCACCGCCGCGATGTCGATCACCTGCATCACCGACAGCGTGGTCGCCGACCATTCAATCGGCGAACCCATGAGGTAGGCAATACCGTTTGCCGCATGGAAACCGAGGAACACATACCACGCGCCCCAATGCACCAGCGCCAGCGGCGCATAGACCTTCAGCGTACGCTTGATGATGCTGAACTTGTGCGCCCAGGTCTTGGCCCTAAGCATGCGGATGAACGCCGACATCACGTTGTCGCCGACCATCAGCAACCGCGCAAAACCCCAGGGCTCGCCGTTGGTGATCGCGCGTTCTTCCATATCGGTTTCAGTGCCGGACACCTTGTGGTGATTGAGGTGCAGATGGCGGCGGATCCACGGATTGATCGTACTCGGCCGCGCCAGCCACACCAGGCCCATCATCAGGTTATGCGGCACCCGTTGTTTACGGAAATACATGCTGTGGATCAGGTCGTGCTCCAGCTCATGGGTCAGGGAAGCGAAAAACGCGTTGAGCAACAGGCACACCCACCAGGCCATGTGGCCCGTGATGTACAGCGTCGCCGAACCGATCATCCCGGCCAAAGCAAAGGCCAGAATGCCCGTACCGAGGGCGTCCTGATGCTGCAGGATCGGGTAACGCTCACGCAGTTCGACGCCTTTGGCCAGCACCACTTCGCGAATATGCGCTGATCGCTGGGCAGCATTGTGTCGCTGGGGACTTGCAGAAGTACGGTCCATGCTTCCATCCTCTGGTTATTGATGTTCGCATCCTGCCTTGCCAATGCTTTAGTGGTGGTAGCCGTGAACGCCAACCTGTTGACCGGAAGCGCCAATCAGCATGAAGGAACCGACTTCTCTCGCCAGCTGGACCCGTGCCTTGCGCAAGCAACTCGATGCGCTGGGGCTGGACAGTATCGGCCTGTGCCAGCAGGCCGGGCTCGATCCGCAGCTGATGGACGACCCGAACGCGCGTTATCCGTTGTCCGGCACCACGCGGCTGTGGGAACTGGCGGTGCAGTTCAGCGGCGATCCGGCCATCGGCCTGCGAGTGTCGCGCTTCGTCAGCCCGACCACGTTCCATGCGCTCGGTTATGCGCTGGTGGCCAGCGGCAGCCTGCGCGAGGTGTTCGAACGCATCGTGCGTTATCACCCGGTGGTCAGCGATGCGCTGGAGCTGGAACTGAGCCGCCACGACGACCGCTATCAATTCCGTCTGAAAATTCCGTCAGGTAATCCCGCGCCAGCCTTTGAAGCCATCGATGCCTTTGCCGCGATCTACGTGCGCACCTGCCGCAATCGCCTGGGTCGCGATTACGCGCCGTTGGCGGTGTACCTGCGCCGCCCGGAACCGTCCGATGCACATCAATGGCACAAGGTGTTCCGCGCGCCCGTGCATTTCTCCTCCCCTGAAGATCGCCTGGAGTTCGCCCTCGCCGACTTCGACAGCCACCTGGACGACGCCAACCCGGAACTGGCCGAACACAACGAAGCGGTGCTCAAGCGCACCCTGGCCCAGCTCAAACCGCTGACCTGGGAGCGCAAGGTGCGCGACGCCATCGAGGAACAACTGCCCGAAGGCGAACCCAGCGCCGAGCGCATCGCCCAGGCTTTGCACCTGAGCCTGCGCAGCCTGCAACGGCACTTGGCGGACGAGGGATGTCGCTTCGACACGCTGCTCAACGAAAGCCGCGAGAATCTGGCGCTGCTGCACCTGCGCGATCCGCAGTGTTCGTTGAGCGAGGTGAGTTATTTACTCGGGTTCGCCGACACCAGCAGCTTCAGCCGGGCGTTCAAACGCTGGACGGGGATGACACCGGGGCAGTTTCGCGATCAGTTGCGCTGATTGATCCGGAATTTGCGCTAAACCTAATGGCCTCTTCGCGGGCAAGCCCGCTCCCACAGTGTCCGTGTCGTAGCCAAAATTCATGTACACCCGAGAAACCTGTGGGAGCGGGCTTGCCCGCGAAGACGTCAGTCAGATCGCCTCAAAACCCAGTTCAAACACTGTGCCACTCGCATCACTGCTCACCCTGACCTGCCCGCCATGCAACTGCATGATCGACTGCACAATCGCCAGCCCCAGCCCGCCCGAATCCCCAGGCTGCGCCCGTGAAGGATCGACGCGATAGAAGCGGTCGAACAGTTTGCCCAGATGTTCTGGCGCGATGACCGGGCCGTGGTTGTGGACCTGCAACCAGCATATGCCTGGTTCATCGCGGCGGCGCAGGCTGATCAGTGTGCCTTCATCGGCATGGCGCACCGCGTTGGCCAGCAGATTACCGAGGGCGCGTTGCAGCAGTTGCTGGTCGGCCAGCAGTTCGCCGTGCAGCGCATTTTCCAGACGGATATTGCGGTCGTCCGCCAGCGCTTCGAAGTAATCGCACAATTCATTACCGGCCTCGTGCAATTTCAGCGTGCGCAAGTCGAGTGCCCGCTCGGCCTGTTCCGCGCGGGCGAGGAACATCAGGTTTTCGGCCATGCGCTTGAGGCGTTCGAACTCTTCCATGTTCGACGCCAGCAGCTCCTGATATTCCACCGTACTGCGCGGGTGATTCAGCGCCTGGCCGTTGCTGGCGAGCAAGGTGTGCAACGGGGTGCGGATCTCGTGCGCCAGATCGGCAGAAAACTGCGACAGCCGCTGCACACTGTCGTCCAGCCGCGCGAGCATGCCGTTGAGCGCCTGCACCGGTTCGAGCAGCTCTGCCGGGGTGCCGCTGGCGGGCAGACGTTGATCAAGGCTGCGCAGATCAATACCACGCACCGCTTCGCTCAATTGTCGCAGCG
>NZ_QAIK01000030.1 GCF_003061005.1 Pseudomonas sp. HMWF021
GCCCACCGCGCCGGCACTGCCCGATCCTGCTGCGCCAGACCAGTTTCAAGGCGCTCGACGAGCCGATTGCCTTCACCGACCAGCACGACACCCACGGCAGCCACAGCGCGCGCTTCGGCGAGATCGAACAACGTGGCGCAGCGCTGACGCCCAAGGGCCGGGCGTTGTATGACCGCCTGTTGAATGCCGCGCGTGATGAACTGGGCGATTTCCCTAACGAAGGCAACGCCGCACGCTACAACGCGCTGATGACCGAGCACTTTGGCGAATTTCCTGACAGCGTCGAGGGCATGCGCGCACAGGAGCTGGCGTACTTTCGCTACTTCCCTACGGAAAAGGGCCTGGCAGCGGGTAGCCTCACATCAACATCGCTGGAGGATTTGCTGCGCGAGGGCCATGTGAAAGCTGAACCGTTGGTATACGAAGATTTCCTGCCGGTGAGTGCGGCGGGGATTTTTCAGTCGAACCTTGGGGATGCTGCGCAGACGCACTATGGCGAGCACTCGAACCGCCAGGCTTTTGAACAGGCCTTGGGACGCGCGACCATTGATGAGCTGGGGTTGTATGCCGAGACGCAGCGGCGGTCGATTGAGGAGTGTCTGGCAGCGCTTTTGCGCTGAAAGATCAAAAGATCGCAGCCTGCGGCAGCTCCTACAGATGGATGTGTTTTCCCTGTAGGAGCTGCCGAAGGCTGCGATCTTTGCTTTTGCCTCTAGCGCAACCGTGACAACAACGCGAACGCCGTCTCTTCCGACGACGCCGGATTCTGCCCCGTCAGCAGCAACCCATCCTCACGGGTGTAGCTCGACCAGTCCGCGCCCTTGGAGAAAATCCCGCCCTTGGCCTTGAGTTCATCCTCCACCAGAAACGGCACCACGTCAGTCAGCCCTACCGCTTCCTCTTCACTGTTGGTGAAGCCTGTCACCTGCTTACCGTTGACCAGAGGCTGACCGTCGGCGCCTTTGACATGTCGCAGTACACCGGGAGCATGGCACACCGCCGCCACGGGTTTGCCGCTGTTGTAGAACGCTTCGATGAGCGCAATGGAATGGCGATCTTCAGCCAGATCCCACAGCGGGCCGTGGCCACCGGGATAGAACACCGCATCAAAATCTCCGGCCTTCACGCTGTCCAGCTTGACTGTCGATGACAGTGCCGACTGCGCGGCGGAATCTTTGCGAAAGCGCTCGGTTGCGGCAGTCTGCGCGTCCGGCTCGTCACTCTTCGGGTCCAGCGGTGGCTGGCCGCCCTTGGGCGAGGCCAGGGTCAACAGAGCGCCGGCGTCCTTGAACACGTAATATGGCGCGGCGAATTCCTCCAGCCAGAAGCCGGTTTTCTTGCCGGTATCACCCAGTTGATCGTGGGACGTTAAAACCATCAGGATTTTCATGTCGTTCTCACTCGCTGTGGGGAATGTTCAGACGCCATTGGCGCGGTCGTGAGTGATTGACCGTTGCGCAGGGCAGATCGTTTCACCCGCTCGACGCTGGCCTTTGGCCGTACTGCGCAACTTCTTGCGCACACTTCCGGCAAAAAAAGCCGACCACTGCGCTACAAGCCTTGAATAATGTGGCTTACAGCCGAGTGCGCAACTTCTTGCGCAGTGCTGCGCAAGAAGTTGCGCACTTTTCTCCTCACCCCGGTAGAAAACATCGGCAAAACCGTGGACTCAGACAACTTCCCCCCCGGCTGCCGGGGCCTTCGACAAACCTGGCACGCTCCTTGATAACAGTCAGGTACCCACCGGGCGATTTCGCCTCCCGGGCACCCTAACTTTATCCGCAAGGAGAGCATCCCATGGCAACACCAGCGTACATGTCGGTTACCGGCGAGAAACAAGGCCTGATCACTGCCGGCGCCTTCACCGCCGACTCCGTTGGCAACACCTACCAGGAAGGCCACGAAGACCAGGTTATGGTTCAGGCTTTCACCCACGACGTGATCATCCCGCGTGACCCACAATCCGGTCAGCCAACCGGTCAGCGCGTTCACAAGCCAGTTGTGATCACCAAGGTCTACGACAAGGCTTCGCCTCTGCTGCAAGCGGCTCTGACCTCCGGCGAGCGCATGAGCGAAATCGTTATCCAGTGGTACCGTACTTCTGCTCAAGGTACTCAAGAGCACTACTACACCACCAAACTGGAAGACGCGATCATCGTCGCCATCAACAACAAAATGCACAACTGCCAGGATCCAGGCAACGCGCACTTCACCCACCTGGAAGAAGTGCAGTTCACCTACCGCAAAATCACCTGGACCCACGAAGTATCCGGTACTTCGGGTTCCGATGACTGGCGTGCTCCAGTCGTTTAATTACGGCTGATCGCTACAAGCATCGACCAGCCCTGCTGGTCGATGTTGTTTACGCCCCTCCAGAATTTCGCGTGCGTTGAACCGCCTTGCGGTTGTCGACGAACGCCGCTGTACAGCACGAGGAACAAGGGATGTTCGCGCCGGCCAATGAAACCCACTTTGCCCTGACCATCGAAGGGCTCTCCGCCGATTTTCAGGTGTTTACCCTGACCGGCCGGGAAGCCATCAGCCAGCCTTTTGTGTTCGAGGTGGAGCTGGTCAGTGAGCAGCCGTCGCTGGACCTCGAAACCCTGCTGCACAAACCGGCCTTCCTGCAGCTGTCGCCCGATGGCAGCGGCATTCACGGCCAGATCTACCGCGCCGCCCAGGGCGATTCCGGCAAGCGCCTGACGCGTTATTCGGTGACCCTGCGCCCGCAATTGTCGTACTTGGCGCATCGCGTCAATCAACGCATCTTCCAGAACCTCACGGTGCCGAAAATCATCGGCATGGTCCTCGAAGAGCACGGCATTCAAGGCAACGCCTACGAATTCAAGACAGGTTCCATCTATCCCGAGCGCATCTACTGCGTGCAATACGATGAATCGGACCTGCATTTCATCCAACGCCTGTGCGAGGAAGAAGGTATTCACTACCACTTCCAGCACAGCGCCACGGCGCACAAGCTGGTATTCGGCGATGACCAGACGGTGTTTCCGAAACTTCAGCCTGTGGCCTACCAGCAAGACTCCGGCATGGTCGCCAGCAACCCGGTGATCAAGCGCTTCGACCTGCGCCTGGAAACCCGCACCAGCCGCACCACGCGCCGCGATTACGACTTCGAAAAACCGCGCCTGACCCTGGAAAGCGAAAACCGTGGCGACGCCCTGCCCGACCTCGAAGACTACGACTACCCGGGCCGTTTCATCGACCGCGAGCGCGGCAAGCACTTGGCCAAACGTGCCCTCGAACGCCACCGCAGCGACTTCCAGCTCGCCGAAGGCAAGAGTGACCAGCCGCTGCTGGTCAGTGGCCATTTCCTCGCCCTGACCGAACACCCGAAGGCCAAATGGAACGACCTGTGGCTGCTGACCGAAGTCCTGCACGAAGGCAAGCAGCCGCAAGTGCTGGAAGAATCGGTGACCAGCGATACCACTGCATTGAAGGACGATTTCCACCAGGGCTATCGCAACCGCTTTCAGGCGACCCCGTGGGACGTGCCCAACCGCCCGCCCCTGCGCCACCCGAAACCGCGCATCCTCGGCAGCCAGAGCGCCGTGGTCACCGGGCCGAAAGGCGAAGAAATCCACTGCGACGAGTACGGCCGGGTCAAAGTCCAGTTCCACTGGGACCGCGAAGGCCAGGCCGACGACAAGACCAGTTGCTGGCTGCGCGTCTCCAGCGCTTGGGCCGGCGCGCAGTACGGCGGCATCGCCATTCCGCGCATCGGCATGGAAGTGCTGGTCACCTTCCTTGAAGGCGACCCCGATCAACCGCTGATCAGCGGCTGCCTGTACCACAAGGAAAACACTGTCCCGTACGATCTGCCGGCAAACAAGACCCGCAGCACCTTCAAGACCCTGAGCTCGATGGGCGGCGGCGGTTACAACGAACTGCGCATCGAAGACAAAAAAGGACAGGAACAGATCTTCCTCCATGCCCAGCGCGACTGGGATGAGAACATCGAGCACGACCAGAAGATCCGCGTCGGCAACGAACGCCACGACACCGTCGAGCAGAACAGCTACACGGAATTCAAAGCCGAAGAACACCACACCGTCTACGAAGACCGCAAAGTCGAAGCCCGCGCCAACGACCACCTGACCGTGGGCGTCAACCAGCACATCAAGATCGGCACCGGCCAGTTCATCGACGCCGGCCAGGAAATCCACCTCAGCAGCGGCATGAAAGTGGTGATGGAGGCCGGCGCAGAACTGACCCTGGTCGGCGGCGGCAGCTTCATCAAGATCGACGCCGGCGGCGTGACCATGAGCGGCCCGACGATCAACATGAACTCCGGCGGCAGCCCCGGCAGTGGCACCGGCGCCGCCCCGCTGATGCCCGGCGTGCTGAAACAGGCCGACGCCGACAAGGCCGGCCAGGTCCTGACCCCGGCCCAGATCAACACCCTCAAACGCAACGCGCCGTTCTGCGAAGAATGCGAAAAATGCAAGGCAGGTGCCTGTGCCATCTGATCGACTGACACCCAAGGACTGGCTGGCACAACAGCCGCTGCAGAGTGGCGAGCGCCTGTACCTGATCATCAGTGCGGCGAGCGATGCCGACGCGCTGAAAACCCTGTACCTGACCGAACCCACCGCCCAGCTCCTGCCGATCTGGGGCGGCACGCCCTACTCCACCTGGCAACCGGTGATGCCCTACGTCACCGAACTCAAACCGAACTCGGCATTCCTGCCATGGATCGCCGAAACCGACGCCCTCGACTGGGGCTGGCTGGCAGTATCACGCGCCGAACCGAACGAGGTGTTCGAACACCTGCGCAGCCTGACACAGGTGAAGATGCCGGACGGGACCGAGGTGTTTTTCCGCTTCTGGGATGGGCGGCATATCTACCCGATTCTAAAGGGGCTTGGGGAGAAGGCTGGGGAAGTACTGCCGGTGTTTGAGCGGTATTTGATTAATGGGCAGACGCTGGAGGTTGGAACGCGGGTGTTGCCGAAGGTGAAGGATTGGCCGTGGTGGGAGGTGCCGAAAGGGTTGCTGGATGGCTTAGCCAAGGAGAACCCGACGACACTGATCAGCAACCTGATGCAGTGGCTGGAAGAAGATCGCCCGGATATTTACAACGCTTGGCCTGAGAACAACCTGAAGTTGAAAGTCAGCCGTTTCGTGCGCCGCCCGGATGCGCCGAAAAACCTTAAAGAAGCACTGTTAAACCACCTGATTCTGGAGCAAGGCTGATGGATCGCGTTGCCTTTGTTGACAACCAACTGAACACCTTCAAGGACAGTCTGAAGCTGTATCAGGAACAAACCAAAACCTGGTACGCAAGGGCCGCCGACAAGGCCAGTCGAGCCGCAGACCTGCCCTCCCTGCTAGGCATGGAGCGTGTGATCAAGGTTGGCGACACCAGTAAATCGGTGAGCATGACCGACGGTAGTTTTGCCTCGAACGTGGCTCAGTGTCCTCTCAAAGGTCCATTGCTGATCGAAAGTAAATTCGAATCGGTCTACGACATCCCGATTGGCGAGATCGAAGTCGAGATCGTCGCGGTGGAAGGTGGTGCGGTCAGCAAAGTCAAACTCGACGCTCAAGGCAAGGCTGAGTGGACCGGAGGTATTCCCGGCAAGTTCTATCAGATCCGCGTTCACAACGAAGTGACACCGGCGCAGATAGACGCCCTCTTCAGCTCCTACAGCGGCGTGACCGCTGACCTGGAAGGTTTCCTGCGTAAAGAGTGGGCAGGGTTCAAACCGCAATGGTCGAACCTGTCTGCTTCGGGCACCGCAATGGCTATCGGCAACGGCATTCTTGAAGGTGGCTGGGAGGCCATCAAGGGTGTGTGGGATGGCATCAGTCTGGTGCTCGATATCCTGCAAAATCCGAAGAAGTTTGCGGCGGACCTCGGGGCTGGCGCAGATGAGCTGATCAAGGTCGCCAAAAGCTCACCAGATGTCATGAAAAAGGCCATGTTGCTGGCCAGTGACGAAGCCGCACTGTTCCTGCTAGTGCGCAGTGCAGTGATCTGGCTGGCCGGTTTACCCCCCATGAAGATGGCGGGCGACGTGGCGAAAATGACCACAGCGATCGTCGTTGGAATCGCGATCGACATCGTGATTGGTGTGGTCCTGACCATCGCAGCCGAAGGCACCGGGATCATCTATCTCGCTGCCCGACTGAAGAAGTACGGTGAGCTGGTGCTCAACGCCGTAATCGGTTTCGTGAAGTCGTTGTTCAAGATCATCAACGGCTTTATGGAATACGTCGCGAAGTACACAGCGGTTGCGGCGCGGGGTGTGACGGCCAAGGTGAGGAATGGTATTTCCGAGTTGCGTTTTGACGGGAAGAAAAACGCAAAACTCGCGGATGGCAAAATAGCCGACGATGCTTCCAAACAGGCAAAAACGCCTGCCGAGAAAAGCGCGGAGCCGGCAGCCGACACTTGCACCAATGGATGTCCGGTTTCAATGGTTACCGGTGAAGAACTGTTGACGCTGACCGACGGCCAACTTGACGGTCTGCTTCCGTTTGAATGGACCCGTCTCTACCGAACCAGTGCAGTGGAAATCGATTGTGGCCTGGGTTATGGCTGGAGCCATGCTCTGGCGCATCGCCTCGAAATCAATGACGGCGAAGTCGTCTGGACCGACCACGAAAACCGCTCGACACCCTTCCCCCTTCCAAGCGAACAACGTCCAGCAATTACCAACAGCCTGTCGAAGGCTGCGATATTTCTTGGAGACGATCCGTCAGAACTGGTTCTGGCACAGGCAGGCAAACGCCCATCGTTCTACCACTTCCGCTTCAACAGCAAAGGCGCCACCCTGATCGCCATCAGCGACAGCTATGGCAATCGGCTGCACGTCACGCGCGATATCCACGGTCGGATCAAGCGCCTCGATAACGGTGCTGGTCGCGCCCTGCTGCTGCGCTACGACCGCAAACACATTATCGCTGTGGACTATCAACAGTTCCTGCCGGCGGACAACCTGGAAGATGCCTGGAACACCGTTCAAACGCTGGTGACGTACAGCTATGACGCACAGCACCGCCTGATCGAAGCGAAGAACGCGGCCGGCGAAGCCGAGCGCTATCGCTACAACGATCAGCACGTGATTCTGGAGCGCCAACTGGCAGGCGGCGCGGCCTTCTACTGGGAGTGGGAGAACGAAGGCAAACTGTCTCGCTGCACCCGTCACTGGGCCAACTTCTCGCAGATGGAAGCGCATTACGCTTGGGACGATAAAGGCAGCGTAACGGTAACCAACGCCGATGGCAGCGAAGAGGTCTACACCCACGATGACCAGGCGCGACTAATCAGCAAGATCGACCCGGACGGCGCCGAACACCTCAAGGCGTACAACGACAAAGGTCAGTTGATCGCGGAAAAGGATCCGTTGGGGGCCGTCACCGAATACCGGTACGACGACAACGGTCTGATGACTGCCGTCATCCCGCCGGAAGACGAAGCCACCACGTATGAATACATCAATGGTTTCGTCAGCGATGTTCATCGCGGCAAAGCCAGTTGGAAGTACCAACGTAACCGTCAGGGCGACATCACCCAGCAAATTGACCCGGACGGCAATGCCACGCTGTACAGCTACGACGCCCAGGGTCGCCTGCTGGAGATCCGCCACCCCGACGGCAGCCGCCATCAACTAGGCTGGAACAACCTAGGACAGTTGCTTGAAGAACGCCTGCCAGACGGCGGCCAGCGTAAATATCGCTACGACGCACTGGGTCGGCAGATTACCCGCCAGGAAGAATCCGGCGCCATCACCCAATACCAATGGGATGCGGCCAACCGCCTGGCACAAGTCACGCTGCCGGGCGGTGCAACACGTGCCTTCACCTACAACGCCTATGGCAACATCACCGCCGAACGCGACGAACTCGGTCGCGTCACGCGATATGAGTATGCGGACAACCTGCACCTGGTCAGCCGCCGCATCAATCCGGACGGCAGCCAACTGCACTACCGCTACGACAACTCGCGTCTGTTGCTCACCGACATCGAAAACGAGCGCGGTGAACATTACCAACTCGATTACTACTCGAACGGCTTGATCCAACAGGAAACCGGCTTCGACGGTCGTCGCACCGCCTACGAATACGACCTCAACGGCCAGTTGCTGAAGAAAACCGAATTCGGTGATGACGGCAGCGAACTCGTTACCGAGTATCAACGCGACGCCGCTGGCCGTCTGCTGGTAAAAACCCTCGCCGATGGCGAGGAGATTCACTACAGCTACGACGCTCTCGGCCGACTGGTAAACGTCGACGACGGTCACTGGCCGCTCGTCTACAAGTACGACCTGCAAGACCGCCTCATCGAGGAACACCAGGGCTGGGGCACCCTGCGTTACGAATATGACAGCGTCGGCCAACTGAATCGCTGCCGCCTGCCCGATGGCAGCAAACTTGACTACCGTCACCTGTCCGGCGGACGCCTGAGCAGCATCGACCTCAACGGCTCACGTCTCACCGCTCACCAGTTCAGCGCCGGTCGCGAACAACAGCGCCAGCAAGGCCTGTTGCTCAGCCAGTACCAGTACGACGAACAGGGCCGACTGCAAGCCCACACCGTCGGCCAGCGTGATAAAAACCTGTTCCAGCGTCGCTACAACTACGACGCCAACGGCAACCTCGCCGGCATTGATGACAGCCGCAAGGGCAATCGCAGCTATCACTACGATCCGCTTGATCGCCTGATCAGCGTGCGCGGTGCTACACCGGAAAGCTTCGCCCACGACCCGGCGGGTAACCTGCTCGGTCAGAACAACGAAGGCACAGCCAACCTCGCCAACGTCAAAGGCAACCGTCTGCTGATGCAAGGCGACCGCCACTACGACTACGATGCCTACGGCAACCTAATCCGCGAACGTCGCGGCACCGGCCAGAAACTCGTCACTGAATACCGCTACGACTGCCAGCACCGCCTGATCGGCGTAAGCCTGCCTGGAGGCAGCAACGCGTCCTACAAATACGACGCTTTCGGCCGCCGTATCGAAAAAACCGTCGACGGCCACACTACCGAGTTCCTGTGGCAAGGCGAACGCCTGATCGCTGAAAGCGCTGACAACCGCTACCGCAGCTACATCTATGAGCCCGGCAGCTTCCGTCCACTGGCGATGCTCGATGGCGAAGGCCCGCGCAAAGCCACGCCGTTTTACTACCAGCTCGATCATCTGGGCACACCGCAGGAACTCACCGACTACAGCGGCGAGATCATGTGGTCAGCGAAGTACCGCGCCTACGGTAACCTCGCTGCACTGGACGTCAGCGAGATTGATAATCCGCTGCGCTTCCAGGGTCAGTATTTCGATGCTGAGACAGGGTTACATTACAACCGGCACCGCTACTACAATCCGGGCACTGGACGGTTTTTGACGCCGGATCCGATCAAGCTTGCGGGCGGGTTGAATAGCTACCAGTACGTGCCTAACCCGACAGGTTGGGTGGATCCATTGGGGCTAAATAGCACTAATTGCCCCAAGAAGGTTGATACAAGCGACTATCAAACACGTAAAGACCTAAGAACAGATGTTTATGATGCAAAGCGCCCAGAAGGTAGGCATGCCACAAAGCACACAAATGCGCAATCGGCAGAACAAGCGAAATCGCTCAGCCTAGGTCAAGGCAGTCGTGACGGAAAACCAGAAGCCTCTTATTTACCGGATATCGCGAATAACGTCAGCGGCTTTGAGAAGCAGGCGGCTTATTCAGCGATACGCGATGGGAATGTGTTTGATCATGGGGGTTCAAGATATATGTTTTATAGATCGGAAACTCCCGTTGGTTACAACAATGGTGAACTAACAAACTGGGTTAGGATTGAACTTTCCAAAGCTGGCGAACCTGTCATACACAGTTTCCCAGCCTCACCCGAGCAAGTTAAAAAATACATGGGCAATGTAAAATGAGACCAAAACTCAAATATGAACTTCAACCAATTCGAGTGCCAAGCGGTTGGACAGTAACAATCAACAACCTTTTCGAAGTTGAATTAACGCCAGAAACCAGCGACTGGTTCACCTGCTCAGTACTATTGGGCGGAGTGCGTCGAAGTAGCGGGCACTGCTTCGATTCTAGAGTAGAACCAGAGGGCGACCCCAACGGAGAGTTTGTAATTGATTTCCTGAAAATCGATTATGACCAAAAAGGAAAACCGGTTAAAAACTCCGAAGTTTTTCTTGGTGAGTTCAGAACCAAAAGCAAAATTGAATTCATTAAAAAAATTGAATCATTCATGATCGAATCGTGAGATACAGGCATTTAAAACCCAGCACTCACCAATACAATCAAAGCAAATAAAGCAAGAGGGAAAATTTATTTTTCACACTTTATAAAAGACACTGAAAATAAATTCACTCCCTTTTTTTAAAAAGCCCTTCTGCTATCCAACCTGAATGGGTAAAGACCTGTAGATAGGGCACAACAGATCTTACGACCAAAGGAAATGTGACGCTTTAAACCCCAAATTTAATCGGCGGAAAGAATGTTAGAAACCAACAAAAAAATAGCACTTAACGGAGAAGATGCTCTCGAAGTCCTTGTAGATATCGAGTTCATATTAATTTCACTGCACAATATGGGCAGCTATTACTCTGGCAAACCGATCGAAGACTATCAAAAAGCCACCACTGATTTCATTGATAACGAAGGAGTCACCCAACGCCTTGCAAAAACAAGAAAAATTATAAGCAAGAATTTTGATTCGACACTAGGGGACGACGATATGGATGACATTGAGCGCCACATGGAAAGGATTAAATTTTGGAAGCCCTAACTAAATTTTCAAACATATAATTCTCAACAGATTTGCTTATATAGATGTAATCCGCAGCGGAGTTCACCAGACGCTCACAGCAATCCGGAGAGCGAACAAAAGAGATAGATTATTTCCACAGCCCCAAAGATATTGAAAATAAATCTGTCAGCTTTTTGCTACATTTCAATCTGCGGCCAACTAAAAACTCTAAAACATAACAAAAAGACGACAGATTTATTTCAGTTCAGATCGGCGCAGGAATACGCTGACCAAACCGGTTCCAGGGTCAAAAATGACAACACAGAAATGTATCCCACGAAGTGTATGGTTTGGGCTCGACGGGACAGGTTACAACAACATTGCGCAAGAGCTAGAATCCGAAGACCCTTCACTAAGAAAATGGATTTCAGTATACGCCATTTACAAATACACCTTTACCAGTGATCCATATCAGTATTACGACTTTATCCATCAATCGAAAAATTTCCGATATGCAACAGTGATATTTACAATCCCAACCGAAACACTTGAAATAAGTGACGGCGTGGACGACCGAGACATCAATCTCTTAAAAATAGAAACCATGAACTCTGAGGCGGAAATCAACGCCCTTCTTGAGAAGCTTGACATCGACCCAGAACTTTTCACCACTCCATGGCGGTGTAAATACCCGCTTTAGTTGCCGCACTGCAATCAGAGGGGAGCTGATTTTTTTCGTTGAAAGAAATAAATCCGCCCCCTCAGATTTGAAAATGAAACCAGGAAATGTAGCAATGAATACTGACGAAATAACAAGTCTTGGCGGAAAAATCATTTTTGACGAAATCTCCAAATTGAGCAATTTGGAAATTTCACTGATCATTGATGATTTGAAGGAAGATCTACTCCAGGCTTCTTTTCCCTCGGGGCAAATCTTGGATATCGGATGGTATCCAGAGTTTTCTGAAAACGGCTCCTTCAAAATATTGCTTATTTCAAATAGAGACTGGGACTCACCTACGTATAGTGAAACCGCAAAAACCTGGAAGAGTCTTGGGAAAGCCTTGAAAAATGCTCTAAAAAGAATGTAAACACCATAAATAAAAACCGGAAGCACACTCCTCCCTAAAAATCCTGCAACCTCACCTGACTTTCTTCCAAGCGCTACCACGCTTGGCATATGGAGCCTGGCTGCCCATTAAGTGACTCTTCATCATTTGCGGCATAGTAATCATCTCTCCACCATTTCTCCCGCCACCTCATACTTAACCACCACCCGATTCCGATACAACCTCACCCGCTCCACCAATTCCCCCACCTGCCCCTTCTCCCGCACCTCCCGCCAAATCTCATTCTCCCGATACACCTGCTCCCCCTCCCGCACAAACCGATGCCCTTCCTGAAACACGTGATACCGATACGCCCGCACCCGATCGCACAACAACTCCCCCTCCAGCTGCGTGTCCCCCACATTCAACTTCAACTGAAAAGTCCGATCCGTCGGGTTGTGAAGTACCAGATCAACGTAGTTGTAGAAAATCGCCGCGCCGGAACCGAATGGCAGCACTCGCCCCTCATCCGGGAATGGATCGAAGCTGTGGTTGGAGCGTTCAACAACGACCAGCGGTGAGTGGATCGCCATCCAGTGGATCAGGTTGCTCAGTTGGCAGATCCCGCCGCCGATACCGCGTCGCGCTTCGCCGAAGGACAGTTCCATGCCTTCGACGTAGCCGCGTTTGCGGGTTGGGCGGCCGACGAGGCGGCAGAAGGAGAAGTGTTCGCCGGGGGCGATGATGAGGCCGTCGATGGCGGCGACGGCGAGTTTGAGGTTGATGACTTTGTTGTGTTGCAGGGCGAGGTCGGAGTCGCCGAGTTTGCGGATGAGTTTCGAGGTGTGCTTGAGGTAGCGGAATGGCAGACGGTCAGCGTCGGCAACAAGGCGCGAATAGCGTTTGCTTGAGCAACGCCAGGCGATCTGGCGGAACAGTCTTTTTTGCCAGACGCGCAGCCAGTACAGGGCCGGGTGGTAGAGGGAAAGTGGTTTCATCCGTGAGGCGACGGCAGGTGCCGTTTCTTCCTTGAAGCATCTGAGGGGCGCGCAGTTTAGCCTGTGGGACGGTTTGCGTGGTGCGCGAGATGTCATGCCTCGAAACACCTCGCCTCACTTCCTGAACGTCAAATTAAGCTTCAACTAAGCTTGCATCGCTAGCATCCCGGTCCGACAGGCACCTGTCGCCGATCAACCGTGGATGAGCGTCCCGAAATGAACCAGTCTGATTTACCAGCCGTTACGCAGTCGAATTTCAGTCTTGTATTGGTAAATTACAAAACCCCGGACATCACCCGGATGTGCCTGGAGTTGTTGCGCGAGCACGTCCGGGCGCAGCGCATTCCGGTTTGGGTGGTGGACAATGATTCTGCTGACGCCAGTCTTGATTACTTGCGCTCGCTGGACTGGATCAATCTGATCGAGCGCCCCTCCCCCGGCAAAGAAGCGGGACATATTGCGCATGGCAAGGCGCTGGATCTGGCGCTGGAAAAAGTTGAAACCGACTATCTGTTTTTGCTGCACACCGACACCTTTGTCTACGACAAGGAAGTGTTCGCAATGATGCTGCGTGAGTGCACAAAGTCGGCGGACATCGCTGCGGTCGGGTGTGTCGAGCAGATTAATCGGGGGATTTTGCGAGATACCTGGAGGTTAACTTCGCGCTTTTGCAAACACTATATTCGCCGGGCGAAAACTTCATTGGGTTTGCGCAGTAAAGAGCCGAAACCTTATCGGGAAACTCACCTCAAGAGTTTCTGCACCTTGTGGAACGCCAAGTTGCTGAAGTCTCATGGGCTGCACTTTTGCATGGATGACCGGGTGCCCGGTTACACCCTGCAGGATCGAATGGTCGCTTTGGGCTATGGCATCAAGCTGTTGTCGCCGCGCAAGATTTTCCGCTATCTGGATCACATTCAGGCAGGAACCGTCGCCGCTGCCGGCACCTACGGCAAAAACCACCGCCGCACCAGGATGTACGAAGCCACCCTCAAACGCTTTGAGGGCCAGGCATCGGCATAATCGCGAACACAAAAAAGGGCGACTTTATAGTCGCCCTTTTTTTATCTGAAATTGTATACATCCGCTCCGAAGAGGTGTTCGCCCAGTGTAATGGCCTGGCAATCCATGCACCGGTAAAGAGCCCTGACACTGGGCGAACGGGAAGGATTTTAATAGAAGTTGGCGCATATGTCGTCATGCATAAAGGTAAATTTTATGTACGAAGAAGTTAATAGATATTTATCGACGAATGCTTTCGCGAAACTTTCAAGCTGCTGCATCACTCGTTTCAGATGATTGTTCTCATACAATAATCTGTACAAGAACAATCATCTTGTAGAGTTAATACTCAGCTTTCATGCTGACTGGTCACTTTTAATACATCGGTATAAGTGACAACTACGCTCTGCCCTACTTTCAAATCTTTCAGCTTGGCTTGGATTTCAGGCTTTTTCACGTCGAGGGTTTTCGACTGGCCCGCCGGGTTTTCCAGCGTCACTTCGTTTTTCTTCAAATCAATTTTGGTGATTTTCAGTTGCACCTGAATCTGGCGATAGGCCTCGCCACCCGGATTATCCGTGCCGGGAGCCTTGCGCAGCTCGCCGCTGCGCTCGACGGTGCCAGGCAGACCTTTATCCACATCGGTATCGAGGTAAGCCGCCACCGAGCGCTGCACTTCGACTTTTACCAGATCGCCGACCTGAAGGTTGGCGAGGTTTTTCGCCTTTTCGCTGAGCTGTACGTGAACCTGACGACCTTCAGCACCTTCGAGCACAACCTGATGGTTGGCCGCATCGACGGCCAGCACTTTGGTGGTGACCTGATCGGCCTCGACGGTGGCGGACAGCGGGATATCAGCCGCCATGGCGCCGAAACTGCTGGCGGACAATACGGTTGCGAGGGTGATGGCCTTGGCCAGTGCGTGAAACTTCATAAGCGGTACTTTCCCTGTAATGAATGGCAGCAACCGGCGCCAACGCGTGTTTGGCGCCGAATGTGCCACTGAGCATAGACGCTGTTCAGGGCTTGGCTTTGGTTTCTGATGCGGCGGTCTCCTGCGCGGTGGATTCGCCACTGGCGGTGCCCTTGCCGCTGTCCTTGCGCTGTTTGGGATCGGTCGGGCGCAGGGCGTCGTTGTCGCGTTCGGTTTCTCCCGGTGGCTGGGGTTCGTCGGGGTGCTCGCTGGGGGATACGGGTTTCATGGCGGGGCTCCTCAGGCTTCGGGGTCTTCCAGTTCATTGGCGACGTTCACGGCGGGCGAATCCTTGTGCAGGTCATCGGCCTTGGCGCGCAGGATCTGCCACTGCTCCAGATCAATCGCGCCCTGACCGAGCAGGTCGTCGGCGATGCGTTGCAGATCGAAGTAGTGAGCGTCGGGGGATTGCTGCCAGTAGGTCTGGTCGTCGAACAGACGCTGCCAGGTGTTGAGGTCTGGGGGTTGCAGGTCGTCGCTCATGGCTAATCCTCCACGGGTATTGCTTTGTATAGGCTGCGCAATGAAACGGAGTTCAACCCAATCCTGTAGGAGCTGCCGCAGGCTGCGATCTTTTGCTCTTGTTTTCAAAATCAAAAGCAAAAGATCGCAGCCTGCGGCAGCTCCTACAGGGATTGGTTGCGGGGTGCCGGTCAGTATCCGGTCATTTCCAGATAGCCACGCCCGCCGTGGCTGCCGCTGATCCGCACCGGCCCTTCCCAGTACGGGATGCGCAGGTCCATCCAGGCCTTGGGGTTGAGTGCGTCGAGGCTGATGTCGAGGTGTTTGTCGGGAATGCTGATCGACCAGCGCACCGGCATCGTGTGTCCGGCAACTTTTGCGGTGTCCTTGGGTGTGAGTCTGATCTGCTCGCCGCCCAGGGTTTCGGCCCGGCCGTCGGTGCTGATCCAGGTGCCGGTCAGATACGGCGCGCCATCGGTTTGCCGGGTGCGGAACAGCATCAGCGATTCCCCGCTGTCCAGGTGCAGGGAAAACCAGTCCCACCCGGTTTGATTGGCCGCCAGCGGCTGACTGCTCCATTCCCGGTCCAGCCACGCCGGGCCGCTGACGGTGTAGGTCTGGCCGTCGATCTGCAGAGTGCCGCTGGCCTGAAAGAACGGCTGACTGTAGTAGTACGAGGCCTGGCCCTGTTCGGATTTGCGGCTGAAACCGTTGTCGCCCTGTAACACCAGTGGGCGGCTGGAGGTGAGGTGCAGTTGATAGCTGAAGGCTTTGTCGCGGGCACTGAGTTGCAGATCCGTCAGCGGATCCTGCGCCTTGCTGACGAAGCGCCAATCATCGATCCACGCCTCGAACGGCGCCACGCTCACCCCGGCTTGCCCCACTCCGCCCCGGGCATAGCGCTCGGCGGCATGGTGTGCGGTGGCCGACGTCACCGCGGCATGCCCGAGCCAGACTGTCTGGTTGGCCCAGCCCGGTTGCTCTGCCGCAGGTTTTAACGCACTGCGAAACAGCGTCCACTGCACACCGAAATCATTGCCCTGCTGATCCTTGAGATTGGCGGTGACGTACCACCACTCGATACGAAAACCGTCGTGGGCGCCGTGATCCACCGGGAAGCTGAACACCCGCCCCGGCACCACGGGAGTGAATTGAGCCGCCTCATCGCCGAGCCCGGCAAACCCCTTCTGCTCGGGAACAGGTTGATCGCAGCCGCCCAATAGCAGCAGCGCGAACAGCAGCGCGGCCCGGTTAATCCTCATGGGCAAACGTCCTCAGCAGTTCCGCCGGTTGCGTGCGGTACAACGAATACAGCGGCCACGCCGAAGCCAACAGCGTCGCCAGCAACGCCAGCCCCAGCAACTGCAACAGTTGCAGCGGAAAAACCCGCAACGGCAATCGCCAGCCGAACGCCTGCACATTGATCACCGCATCCAGACACCACGCCAGCGTGATCCCCAGCGGTAGCGCCAGCACCAGCGTCAACACCGCCAGCAGCCAGGTCTGGCCGAGGTTGAGCAACATCAACTGGCGACGCGTCACGCCCAAGGCCCACAGCGGCGCCAGTTGCCCGAGGCGGCTCTGGCTCTGGGTCAGCAGGCTGATGAACAACGCCACGCCGGCCACCGCCAGGGTCAGGCTGTTCAGTGCAGCGGTGGCGGCAAAAGTGCGCTCGAAAACCTGCACCGACCAACCCTTGAGCCGCGCCTGATCGACGATGCGGCTGTCATCGATCTGAAAGCGCGTCTGCAGCGCAGTCAAAAACGGCGGGATATCGGGCGGCGCGATGCGCAGGTTGAAACGGTTCGGTGTCAGCGACGGCCATAGCCGCAGCAGATGATTGCTGTTGATCAGCACGTGCCCCTTGGGATTGCCGTAGTCGGCGTAGATTCCGACGATGCGCGGCGACCATGTCCCTGCGGGTGTCGGCAGGTTCAGGTGATCCCCTGCACCGACCTTCAGGCGCCGTGCCAATTGCTCGCTGAGCATCACCGCGTCGTCCGTTGCCAGATGCGCCCACGGATCACCGGCAATCGCCTCGAGCAACGGCCAGTGCTGGCGATAGTGCGGATGATCGATCACCCCGAACACATCCGCCGGCCAGCCTTGCAGGGTCACCGTTACCTGCCAGTTGGGCAGCACCGCGCTGATAGTCGGCTGTTGTTTCAACCAGGCGTACATTTCGCGCGACTGCGCCGGATTCACCGGGTTGAGGTACAGCTCGGCACTGAGGCGTTGTTCGAGCCAGTCGTCGAAGGTCTGGCGAAAACCGGCGGTCATGCTGCCGGCGCCGATGTTGGCCGCCAGTGCGAGCAACAACGCCATCAGTGCCAGACTCAGCGCCGGCAGTTGCTGGCGGCAATCGGCGAGAAACCACTGCCCGAGTACCGAACGGCTGCGCCCGAGCAAAGGAGTGAGCACCGCACTGAGCAGCACCGGCAACGCCAGCGCGGCGCCGAGCAGCAGCCCGGCCATCAACACAAAACCGCTGCCGAGGCTGTCACCCCAGACCAGCGCCAGCAACGCGATCACGCCCAATAGCGCCGCCAGCCACCCCTGACGGCGCAACCAGCGCGCATGTTGCTGATGCCACGCCTGCGGATCCGCCACCGCCAACAGCGGCAAGCGTGCCGCCCGCAACAGACTGTTGGCGCCGGCCAGCAACGCGCCGAACAGGCTCAAGCCAATACCGCTGAACCACCACCATGGGCTCAGACGCAACTGCCCCGCCACTTCCGCGCCGTACAGACCGCGCAGGCTGGCGGCGACGTCCGGCAGCAATACGCTGGCCAGCCAGTAACCGCTGATGACCCCGAACACGCCGCCAACCAGAGCCAGCACGCCCAGTTCAACGATCAGGCTGCCGATCAGCATCCGCGCACTGACCCCACAGGCGCGCAACGTGCGCAGCAGGCCGCGACGCTGCTCCAGCGCCAGGCCGATGGCCGCGTGCACGATGAACAGCCCGACCACGAACGACAGAAATCCCAGAGCATCGAGATTGAGGTGAAAGCTCTCGGTCAGGCGCGCCAGATTGTTTTCCTCGGTGCTGCTTTTGAGCTGCAAGCGACCGCTGAATGCGGCCGGCAGCTCGGCATGAAAATCCTTGGGCAGCAACAAGCGTGACACTTGCCCGGGTTGCTCCAGCAGGCTCTGCGCGACGCCAATGTCCACCAGCAGCACACCCGGTGCCATGTCCTTTTGCACCTGCAGCGGTGGCAGATTTTGCCCGTTGACGGTCTGCGGTGTTGCGCCTTCGCTGAGGTTCAAGGCCTGCAAGGTCTCAGGCGCAATCCACGTAATGCCCGGCGGCGAGAAGAACTCGACGACGCGCTCGATCGGCATCGCCTGCCCGGCCACGGCGGACTCTGCCGGGAGCGACACCGGCTCGATACCCATCAGTTGCAGGCGCTGATCCGGGTGATCCTTGAGCGCCAGCCGCCCCTGCAGCAGCGGAGAGACCGGCCAGCCTTGGCGGCGCAGATCCACGAACCACTGCTGGGGAAACGTCGCGCCATTGGGCGTGCCGAGGCTGGCTTGTGGTTCGCCGCCGATCATCTGGCTGGCTCGGGCGTAACTGTCGCGGGCCTGACTGTTCAGCGCCTCGACCCCGGTCAGCAGACTGGTGGCCAGCCACAACCCGGTCAGCACACTGAAAAACTGCACAGGATGCCGCCGCCAGTGGCTGAGCAGCGCACGCAGGGTTTGCCAGAACACGTTCACGTCAGACGGCCATTGGACAACACCACCCGTTGCGCCAGCCGCGCTGCAACCCGCGGGCTGTGCGTGACCATCAGCAGCGTGGTCGGCGTGTCATCCAGCAGGTCCAGCAACAGGCGCAGCACGTCATCGCTGGTGGCTTCGTCGAGGCTGCCGGTGGGTTCGTCGGCCAGCAGCAATTTCGGCCGCGACGCCAGCGCCCGGGCCAGCGCGACCCGCTGCTGCTGACCGCCCGAGAGCTGTTCTGGATAACGCTTGAGCAATTCGCCCAGCCCCAATCGCTGCACCAGATGCGCCTGCCAGCGCGGCTCATGGCGCCCGGCCAGACGCGCCTGAAACGCCAGATTGTCCTCGACCCGCAGGCTGCCGATCAGGTTGAACTGCTGGAACACCAGACCGATTTCCGTGCGGCGCCAATTGGCCAGTTGCGCCTCGTTCATCTGCTCCAGCCGATGCTCGCCGCTGTGGATGCTGCCGCGATCGGGCTTGTCGAGGCCGGCGATCAGATGCAGCAAGGTGCTTTTGCCACTGCCCGACTCGCCCATCAGCGCCAGACTGCTGCCGGGTTCGAGCGTCAGGTCGACGCCTTGCAGCACCGCAAGCGAGCCTTGGGGGGTGAGGTAACTTTTGAACACGCCTTGAACCTGAAGCATGCCGCCATCCGTTGGGTCAGTGTGGGGCAAGGATAGCGGATAGCGGCCTCAGCAGATCAGTGGTGTTTGCACTGGCTTCATCGCTGGCAAGCCAGCTCCCACAGAGATTGGGTTGTCCACAAACACCAGGTTCACCCTGAAACATTGTGGGAGCTGGCTTGCCAGCGATGAGGCCGGTGAACCCAACACAAATCTCAATCCCCGGTCGCCACACGGGTGGCCGCCTCCCCCGGCGTCACGATGGTCTTCAGATCAATGTGCTTCCACTCAGGCTTGGCGCCCAGCCGCGCATTGAAGCGGTAGTTGAAGGTGAAATCATCCGC
>NZ_QAIK01000031.1:0-12061 GCF_003061005.1 Pseudomonas sp. HMWF021
TCTGCCCATTCACACAATCCAGCTCCCACGTCAGCCCTGCTTCAGTCAGCAACCGAGGGTTCTCCAACGCTGGCGTCACTCGCACTCCAAATTTCTCGATATTTCCCCCGTCCAGGAACAGCCTTACAGGCTCGCCCAACAAGGGACTCGAAGGCTTTGGTTTTACAGTTAGCGTGTGCTTTGTTCCCTGGCAGGGATAGGCCGTACTCGTTCCGAAAACAACCCCGAACTGGTCAAACTCAACGTCAACCGCTTGCGCAATATCAATGACACGCCCAGGTACTTGCGGAGACTGCGGCAACTCCGGGATTCGAGGAATAGCAAATTGCAACTCAAACTCACTGTCCGATGGCTGTTCGACGGAAATGGACCAGCTCAGAGAAGTTGTGCCGTCGGCCATCTGCAACGCTTGCCCCAAAGGAGGATCAAACTTCAGTCCCTGTCCTTCTTTACCCGGTACGTAATCGAGAACAAGAAAGGCGTCCGGATCGCCGATCAGCCAGCTGTACTCATAATCGAGCGTTAACGTACACGGCTGTTTCTCCACCAGAGTGAGCTTGAGATCCGGCCACCTGACCTTAATGTTATCGATGTAAGGCGTGAATTCCTGCAGCCAGGTCGAACGTGAAACCGAGTTGGAGGACACCGCCGATGTTGCATTTGGTATCAATGTGAAAACCAGGATTTCCATCTCCCATCCACTATATCCACCGGTCACGATGGCGTGCAGTACACCCGTCCGAATCCCCGGCATTCTGAACTCCACTCGAGCATTCCCTTCAGCATCCGTTCTCGTCGGAGCAAGGATTCTGTCGGGGTACTCCCACGCCACTTCAACGTCAGGCAAGGGTTCGCCTGTTCTGGCAGAGACCACATTGACGATCGCTGAGACACGTTCCCCCACATGACCATTGGGCTTGGGACTGGTCAGCGCATGAATTTTCCGAGGCTCTTGCAGCGTAAACGGCAAGGCAATGAACTCATTCCCCACACTCGCACTCACCGCCGAAAGCCCCGGTGTTTTGGGTGTGAAGCGGATCTTCGCCACGCCATAAAAGTCGGTCAGGCCGGTTACCGTGTCGAGGTCTGCGTTGCGCCAGGTCACCTCGACACCGGCCATGGGCCGGCCGCTGATCGACGACACCACTTTGACCTGCTCAACCAGTTCCTCGCCCCAGTCCAGCGTCTGCTGTGTGCTGGCATTGGCTGCGAGGCTGTACACCTGCGTTCCCTCGCCCAATGACATTGCATTGGCCGGCGACAGTCTGGCCAGACGTGTCGCTGCCAGACGCAAGGCGAAACTGCCGTCCTTGACGTCGCCCGCCCTCAAGGAAAACTCGCGTTTCACCGCCTCGTCAAAGAGGATCGGGACGCCCAACGGCGGCACAAAGGTGATGCCGCCCAGCGCCAACGGCCCGGTCCCGGTCATGCCCAGTGTGATTTCCTGGCCGAACAGAGGGTTGTCCGGTTCGGCCAGGATCCGGAACACGTGTGGATAGTTTCGCCGCGGGAAGAAGGTTTTCTCGCCCCAGAGATGCGTTTCCTCGTTCTTGAAATTGATCTTCACGCCTTCCCATGGATCGCTCGCGAGGGCGTTGACCGTCAGGTTTCTCGACTCCCGATACCCGTCAAACAGACTGGTGACGACAGCCTCCACGGTCTTTTCACCTGCCGCGACAGGTGAATAGGCGGAACCGCTCCAACCCTCGGCGTCGGTGACAATCGAGGCGGTGCGATGTTCATTGCGCCATGCCACGGGTACCCCGGCAACGGCCCGTTCGGTATGCACAGAAAACACCTGTACCCACGACCAGACGGGGTCCTGCCCAACCACCGAATCCACGGCCGATTCGCGATAGGCGTTGATCAGCACCTTGTTATGCCCCAGACGCATCGGATGTGCGCTGAGGCTCAGCGCCAGTTGCGGCAGGCTGACTGCCAGCGCGAACTGCCCCGGCAACTCGCTGGCAGTGAAGTCCAGTGCCCAGCGCGCGCCCCCATCGCCCACCGGCACCGCCGTGCCGGGTGCGGGAGTGACCACAGCACCCAACTGCTCAGCCGGAGTGCCCGTCCAGCTCAGTTGCATGTCCAGCCCGACCAGAGGGCTCAATGGGTTGGGTAGCACGTTGAAATCGTGCGTCGCACCCAGGCATGGATGAAAAGCGTTGTCCGAAGGCGCCGCGATAACCTGATCCAGTTGCACGCTCAGCTCTTCACTCAAATCAGCAGCGAACAAGCGCCCGAACAACTCCCGATCCACGTTGAACACAGGGGTGCCCAGTTTCAGTTCGAACAGACCGCTGCGACTGGTGGCCGACGACGAGGCCAGCGTCCACTGCAGGCCATCGGCGGGCAGTGGCCGCGCAGCGCCCAGGTCAGTCACGGTCATGCCGATATCCGGCGCCGTATCTCGCCAGCTCAGCGTCACGTTTTGACCGATCAGCGAGCTGCCTGCCACCGGCAGCAGTTTCAGGACATGGGATTCGCCGCGATGGCACAGCAGCCCCAGTACGACCCTGTCCACTTCCACTTCATCGAGCAATATCCTGACCTGGGTTTTCCACGGACTGGTTGCGTGAGCGGTGACCTTGAACACGTGCTTATCCGCCTGAGCATCAGCGTGAGCCCTGACCCTCGCGGTAATGTCTTTGTCCCCATCTGAATTCGGCTGATACATCAAACTGGCCCAGCCACCACTGCCGGTCACAGCCTTCACCGTGCCTTCGGGGGTCACCCAGTCAACCAGTGCGTTCTGTACCGGGTCACCGTCACCGGAGGTCAGCAGGTGCAGCACTTGAATGCGTAACAGCACACTTTCGTTTTCGTCCACGACAGGAAACTTGTTGGCTTCACGCACCTCGCCAATGCGCACCCGATTGCGCGCCAGTGACATGCGTTTTTTCGGCGAGCGCAGCAGCAGTTTCGAACATTGCAGCGACAACTCGAACAGGCCGTCCTGGCGATCCTCGCTGGTCAGCGTCCAGCTCGGCGAATCGTTCGTGACGTTCACCGGGGCTTCAAGCGCCGGGTTGACGTCCACGCCCAGTTGCTCATGCGAGACGCCACTCCAGTGCAAAGACAGATCGGTGCCGATCAACGGGCTGGCGTCCGGCAGCTTCAGTTGCAGCGAATAATCAGACCCACGGTTGGGATAGCCAATCCGGTCTTCCCAAGGCTGTGGAATACCTTCGGCGACCGCCATGACCTCTTTCCATGGATCGCTGGCCAATACTCGCACCGCAAGGCCCTGGGTAAACACGCCGCTTTCGTAGTACAGACTGTCCACCGAGGCCTGGACGATAAAATCGCCGGCGGCTATGGGCTGATAGTCGAAATACGCCCAGCCTTGTTCATCGGTCACAACCTGCACTGTTGATTTCTGGCCGACCACCGACCAGCTCACGGTACGCCCCGGCAGCTCGAATCCGGTGTAAAAAGACGCCACCTGCACCCCGAGGCGAACGCTTTGCTTAAGCTCCAGCACCGGGTAGTAAGCCGCCTCCTGTACCTGGCTGAACATCAGCCGATGATGCCCCAGCGATACATTCAACAGACAAGGCTCGGCGGTGTACTCGTTCTCCAGGCGCATCGTGAACTCATAGGGCTCCTGATCACCTATGAACGGGCAGTCGAGACTCCAGTCATATTTCAGCAGAAAATCATCGCCCCAGAAAGGCCACGCGTGAACCGCCCCCTGCGGGTTGTCGTCACTGTGCAAAGCGGCCCTGGTGTCCTGCCAGATATCGTCCGGCGCCAGCTCGACACCGAACTTATGGCGTTTGGTACTGATGGCACCCAGACAAAGCGGCAAGGCCCTGTCAACAGGATGCTTTTGCTCATCCAGACGCAACGTCTGCAGTTTCGCCGGCGCCAGCTCAAGACGGATATTGATACGGGTGATGAGGATGCCAGCGACCATATCACCGCTTTCGACGAGCGGACTGAAAACGCTGACAATCAGAGGCTCCTGCTCCCTTATGGGCATGTCCAGCGCGAACTCATAAGCCTTGGGTACGAAGGCCAGCGGCTCGCCGTGCATCAGCCGCAGATTGTCTTGCTGCTCATCACGGGCCGGGCCGGGTTCCAGTTCGAATTCCCTCTCCAGATTCTGCGTGTCAAGACGAATGACCAGTCTGCCCGGCTTGCTGTACTGGTTCTCGCACAGGAACGTCAGTACATACCGGGCCTGATCAGAGGCGGTCTTGGGCGTGGTCAGTTCTTGACTGGCCGAGCCACCGTTGAGTGCCGACATCACACTGATTCGCCCACCCTCGTACTCATCGCTCCTGGTTCGCACCTCGTGGCTGGGGTGCCCTTTCTTCCACCCTTGAAGTGCCAGTGCGAAGTCTCCGTTAACCACCAGATTTTTATTGGCCAGTACGCCTGATTCATTCATGACGGTTCTCTCCCTGGGTGTTGGTAACGATCAAGGGGCTCTCAGCCACAGTCACCAGATCTTCGACCGCTCGCATGAACGGTGTCTCGCCAGCCTTGGCCGTGTAGCGGATGCGCACGATGATGTCCGTCAGCGATGCCAGCATGCCCGCCTGCGGTTCTTTCTTCGGCCACGGGAAGCGCAGTTCCCAGCGCGACACCGCACCGGTACTTTCAAACGGGTTGAGCAACCCTTCATCGGGTTTCATCGTGGTGATGCCGTTGTCATTGATGCCCATCGACAAGGCGATCTGCTGCCCGCTGCGCAGGTTGATCTGCACATCCGCCGGCGCTACGCCCACCTGGGGCTGGTGCAGATACTCCACCGATGCACGCGAGCCAAGGGTGGCGACCATGCTTCCGGTCTGCACCAGCGTTGCCCGTACATTTTCATAAGGCCCGGTCAAGACCGGCAGGTCGACTTCGACCGAACTGATCTGCCGGCAGTAATGCCCCGGATGATCACGGTCAAACAGCAGTTGCGTGAGATGAAACTGCAGCTTGCCCGTCTCCTGCAGCTCTTGCAGGGCCTGTGACCATGAAGGCAAGACCGGTTGTTTATCGATTTCATCATCGAATAGCTGGCGCAAAGAAACGGTCTTGACCAGTTCAAGGCGTCGTTCGTAACGCTGCAGATACTCGCGTTCCATACGCACCAGATGTGCGCGCAGGTGCTCGCCTGCGGTCAGGCCATGACGGTTGTCCAGCCAGACCTGAGGCAAGGGAATCACGTTCTGGTAGTCACCGGTTTCAGCACTCAGCGAAGACTGTGCGTTCATGCACAGGCTGACCACCGCGTCATAGGCCTGGTAATGCAACGCCTTGAGCTGACCGAGCAGCCAGCCATACAACTCGGCATTACTGGCACGTTTTTTCAGAAAGCCGAACAGCGTCAAGGCCTGCCGGTTGGCCTGCAAGGTCTGCTCCAGGCTGAGCCGGGCCGCGCGCACGGCGTGTTCCTGGGCAACGATTTGCGCGTCCAGCGCACGCACCTCGGCCAAGGCCTGGTCACGTTGCAGTTGCCATTCGCCGCGACGACGGCGGTAGGCTTCGGTGGTGGCCTGTTTGTCGGCGTCCATCTGCACCATTGACGAGCCGATGCTAAGTAATTGCGACAGTGCTTCGGGAATCGCATCGAGGCGGAACCCGCCATTGGCCAGACCGAAAATGTTGGGCGCTGCCGCAATGCTCGCCCCAATCGGCTTGAGGACGGACGCGGCCAACGACATTTTTTTGGACTTGTGCAGGCTGTCCATCACCTCGTACTCGACCGCCGAGATGTTTTCTTCATAGCGCCGTGCATAAGCTGCCGCCCGCTCTTCGGCCACCTCCCGGCTCGCCGCCAGGGCATCCCTCGTCGCCAGCAATTGCTCGATGGTCTGCTCCTGCACGGTCTGGGCGTAAGTGCCCAGTTGCAGCAGATGATCCTGTTGCATTTCTTCCTGTTCGGCGCGATCGCGCAGCTCAAGCAGGCGCAGAACCTGATTGCCGTAATCCTGCAGGGTTTGCACCGCACGCGATGCCGCTTCGAAGGAGACGCGCCAGCGAAAGGCGCCGACCACCAGACGCCCGCCCATCGGCCGCACGCCACCCTGGCCACCCGCAGCGAGGTCACGTAATAACTGATTGGGGTCGGTGGGCGGGCTGAACAACGGAATGTCCAGTGGTTTGCCGTCCAGCGTGAGGTTGTTGCGCAAATTGCTCAGGCGCTGGGTCGGCAACTCGAACATGGCCAGTAATTGTTCATTGATGGGCGCCTTGAAGGGTTCATACCCCAAGAGGCCCAACCGAGGTGCGATGTCCGCAGCCACCGGAAAATCGGCCAAAGTGAAATCCAGGTTCTTTTCGAACTCGAACAAGGTCGGGCGCGTCGGCCCGCGTCCCAGCAGGCTGCCGATGGTTTCCGCCTCCCACAGGTTGGTCGTGCTGACCGTCGGCGCCCTGCCCATGAGAAATTCGGCCTGCACGTAGCACAGCTTGGCCGCCACCAGCGCATCACGGGTCAATTGCCGGTAGTACCAGTCGCCCCAGGCCACGAGGTTTTTCACGTAATCAAGATACGCCACTACCCCGAAATGCTTCGGTGCCCCATAGCCAATGGCATCGGGATCGGTCGGCGTCATGACCTCAAAGCCGATATTGCCCACACCACTCGCCAATGGCCGACACCGCCAGTATTTGGGTTTGGGGTTCAGTGGCGTCGGAGTGTCGTCTATCGTCACTTCCGGGGCTTGCGGATCGAACAGGTAATGCAGCCATTTTTGCGAGTCGAGAAAGCGATCCTCTGCGCGCAGACGGGTGGCGATCAGATGCGGCAGGTGAAAAAACAGCTCCCAGAAGAACAGGCCGTTGGCACCGTCGAACATGCCGTTCGGCTCAACGATCGTTTGTTTTTCCGGAGCAGGCTCTGACAGGAACTGAGTGTCCCAATCCAGCACCGCGTCCACGGAAATATTCGAACGCTGGACCAGTTCCGGGCCGAACAGTGAATTGAGCCGGGTGTACTTGAGCGTTAGTGACGCCTGATTGAGCGCAAGAAACTGCGCCGCATCGGCGGTGTTTTTCAGCAAGAACGGGAGGGCGAAATCGGTGAGGTTGAGGATCTTTAGTTCGAACTTGCGACGACCATGATTCGATGTTGCTTGCGCGCCGAACTCAAAAGTGACCGGTTGTGTCCATGTACCTTTTGGCCGCGTAAACCTCTGCCACCGGGTGTACCAGCCACCTGCGGTGGAGAGGTTGTCTGTCACCGGGCCTTCATCACCTTCCGCCGGGTTCTGCAGAGCGAAATCAATCGGGATGTTCGTTCCCGACAGACCTGTTGGCCTGCACAGACCCCGAACCCAAAGCACGTCGTTGTCGCCGACGCGATAGGCCAGTGCTTCAATATCCAGCCAGGGTGAAAGCGGGCCTTCCTTCATGACGGTAGAAACAACCCCGGGCTGATTGCGCAACGGATGCTGCACCTGCTCAAGTGCGGTAAAGCGCTGGTCCGCGGCCCGACTCAGCCAGTCACCGTTGTCCGAGACCACCGGACGAAACAGCACATCGCGCACCACCGCCACCTCCAGCCCCGTTGCACGCAACAACACGCCCAGTTTGCCCTTGGGGTTCTGATGGTCAGCCCACACGGTCACCAGCAGGCGGGCATTCGTCGGCGCCTGGCCCTTGGCGGGTTCACTGTACAGACTTTGCGGTGGCGACCACTGGCCGCCCTGGGTCATGAACGATACGTTCAGATTCAACCGCGGCGGTATCCGTTGGGGCGGCTCGTTCTCCTCGGGTTCACTGACCACCTCGTCCTGCCACTCGGCCCACGCCACACACAGCCGTCCGCTCCAGAAAACCGGACGGATATCCAGCACCTTCGGCCCCGTCGTCAGTTCCATGGGCTGCCATTCGCTCCAGGCCGCCGGGTTGATCGCCGTACAGTTCGCCGCAAGCTCAACCTGCGCCCTGCGCCAGAAATACTGATACGGTTCCACCCGTTGGCGACCGACGAAATAGTAGTCGGCGATGGCCGGCGAATCGCCGTCCATGTAGGCGCTGATCACGTCCAGGTTGCAGGTCTGCTCGAAGCTCTGCAGATAGTCACCCAGTGCCATCTGCACCGAATCATTGGTCAACTTCGTCTGGTTCAGGTTGTTCTCAAGCGACTTGAACAGGCTGGTCTTGCGCTGACGCACAAAAGGCGTGATGAAATTCTCCGGGTAGATTGCAATCATCTGCCGTGCCGCCCAATCCGGGTAATTGCTGTCCAGTTCCCAGTCGCTCAGGTCCTGTTTGTCGAACTCGACCTTTTCATAACCCGGTTCCAGATTGCGATAAGCCGCATGAATGAACTGCTGCGCACAACTGGTCGCCTCGGCCACCCATGAACTCTTGACCGGATAGTTGTCCAGCGGATCCAGGCGCAGGAGTTCGAACAAGTCGGCGGGGGTTTTCAAAAAATTGTATCTGGGTTGCGTCTTCCTGACGTTCGCAATGCTGAATTCAACCAGTGCGTTGCGGCGTTTTTCCAGCAGATTGCCCAAAGTGTTCGTTGACATGTCCGTGACTCCTGAAATGAGTGTGGCCTTGCTGCCAGGGTTCAGCGACTTGGGTTAAGGTTTTTTGGGCGACCTTCAAAGGTGATGAGGTCGAAGTGTTCCCACTCAGACTTGCCGTCAACGTGGACAGAGATATCGAACGTCCCGCCTGTGGGGCTGGAAATGAAAACCCGGGTTACGCCCGCCTGGTTGGTCCTGGTGACTGCCGGCCGGATATTCACAATCTCACGCGAATCGAGCGACTCGCCGTGCCACACCACCAGCGTGTTCTTCGCAAGGTTCCGGTATCCGTCCTCAACTCGGGCATACAACTCGACTTCCTCGCCGTAGGGCACCATTCCCAATGGTGTCGGCGAGAAAGAGTTGTCCGGGAAGAGAAACGAACCGGCATCGGCAATGACATTGATGCCCGGCGCATATTCGGGTTCGAACAGGTCCAGCCAGAACAACGGCGTATCGGTGCCCATTACCTTGCCGGCGACGTACTTCGCCTTGACGACACCATCCTTCCCCGTTTCGCGTTCTTCGATGGTGCCGAGGCTGGCACGCCAGTAAACCTTCACGCCCTCTAACGGTTTGCCGTCTCTGTCTTTCAAGGTCACGGTAAAGGTCATCTCGCCATCCGCGTTGGCCGCGTTGGCCACCACTTCCTGTTTGTCCGCCACGCAAGACACAGACACGAGATCCTTGAGGCTTTCCCGACTGCCCAGCACCGGCGCATCTGTTTCAGACAGACTCAACAGCGCGCGCTCCGCTGTCTCGGCATACACAGGCTTGTTGATCTCCCGGGGCAACAAGCCGACCATCAACACCGTCTGCGCATCCATGCCAGTGCGCAATGTCAGAACCCTGACCCGCAACAGCAGGTCCAGCTGCACAAGGCTTTTCAGAATCTGCGCCTCTGCCCCCGAATGAACGACGCACGCACGCACTTCCTGTGCACTCCAGTCGAAGAGCTCGGCCAGACGAATCGCACTGGCATCCTGCGCCAGACGCAAGGCATCGCTGTCTTTCGCCAGGAACGGCAAGGCATTGACCTCGCGCAGATAATCGAGCAATTGCTGTTGCGCTTGCCGGCTCAGGCCGAATGCCTTTGGCAGGGTGCTCAGGTAGTAAAGGGTGTGCACCGTGAACGTGTAAGGGTCGTCCTGTTGCAGCCACGCCCGGTAGCCGTAATCCAGATAGTCGCGCAACACATCGGCGCTCAGCGCCAGTTGCGCCATCACCTCGCTGCGGTTACGCACATCGGCCAACAGCGTGAGCAGCGGGTCCTGATCCACACTGCGGCCCGGGGCCGGGTTATCGGCGACCGGCCCTTCACGTTCCAGGACCTGGCGCAGCAACTGGTGCACGGTCGCGTTTGCCCAGGTCAGCACCAGCAATGCCTGCTCGGCATCAAGCCCGGTGTAGACCGCCAGGCTTTCCTTGACCAGCGAAGCCTGCGCTTCACGCGCCTGCAGCAATACACCGAGCATGCGTTCGACAAGCCCGGCCACCACCGCGTCGTCTTTTTCGCCGAGGCCACCACGAACGGCAGCGTCAAATATCGCGTCGGCGAACGTCAGGTAGTCTTCCTGCGTCCCCGCGTACGCCAGCACCAGCCCGTCGCCATCCACCAGTTCAGTCAACAGCTCGCGCCAGTCGGCACCCGGCAGCTCAGGGACGCCGGCAACGATAAGGCCGGCATTGGTGAACAGCGCGCCACCCAACAGATTCCGCATCTGCTCGAACAGTTGCCGGTCGGCCTCGGTTTCCGCCACCGACTGTACCGGCGCCACATGGCTCAGCATCCATACCACCGGCATGTTGCGTTCGCTGCACCACTCCACGCAGGAATGCAGGGCATAGATCAGGTTCAAAACATCCGGTGTGCCTTCGCCCTGCTCATCAGCAATACGCGGCTCGCCGGCCAACCCGTCAACCCAGCTCTTGCCCCCCAGGACGTTGAGCATCAACACACCTTCGACCGGTGTCATGCCCAGCATTCGCGGCAATTTCACGAGGCGGAAAAACGCCGACAGGGTTGGCGCGTTACGGCGCAGCGTGTTGTCGTTGCCCCCCTGCGCATTGGCTATGGCCAGGGCCAGATAAAAATAGGTTTGCAGGTCGATTTGCAGTGCATTGCAGATCTGCAGGACGGTCAGGTCAGCGGCACCTTCATCGGGAAGCAGATTGAACGGTTTGTCATCGAGTATCAGCGCTTGTTGATAGTCGCTATTAGCGTTGAAGATCCGGTCAAACTGAGAAGGCGTTTCACCCCGGCCGTAAATGGAAAAGGTATTGATAAAAGCAGCGAAACTTTCGGCGCTGCAGTCGTACCGCTCACGCAGCGTCTGGAACAGACCGAGGGCGTTGACCACATTCGGGGTGATCCACCACTCGGGCTCGGGCTCGGCCTTGGCCTTGGCAGGACGGCCATCTGCACGCATCGCCGCCGCCAGCAACGCATCCACCTGGTCACTGGGTAACCCCAGCCACTGGTCCAGGCGAATTTTTCGGTTCAAGCGGTCAAAACGAAGAAAGTCCGCTTCATTGTCCATACTCAGCGTCAGCCTATGCATGAACGATGCCTCAGGCCCTGTGATTGCAACAGCCGGTGCTGTGTTGGCATTGAGGTAAACCGACCCGGAGCGTTCACTTTCAACCTCTTCCGGGGGAGCACCGCTATAAACAACGTTGACTGATCGTATCGGCGAGAAGCCGCGTACAGACAGCAAGGCCTCCAGCCCCGGTGTATCGAGTTTCGTGCGCTCACCGAAATGCGGTACTTGAAGGAGATTGGTGGGAAAATCCCCTGCTCCCCCCGTCCCGAAGTTGAGTGCAAAAAACTCTTCTCGTTCTTCTAAATCATCAAACGATGGGCTTGCCTCCGTCAGCAACTGTCGCTGAAATGGCCCCAGCCTGGACGCATGCGCCAGTGCCCGGCCGGCATCCTCGTCCCAGGCGGACGGCTGCAAAAAATAGGGATAGTGCGTGTCCACCCTGTGAGCGAAGTTGCCCACCGACATCCCGTGGTGACGAGCCACCGTATCGATCGTTGCCCAATGCTGGTAATACGGCAGGCCGTTGGGGTAGCGCGCCTGAATCATCGCCTCTTCAACATCGCCGCCCGCATCGCCGTGGACGGCGACGAACTTTTCCAGCACCTTGACGATGACATCAACCGCCGAAACCGACTGAAACACCGCGTTGAAATCAATCGACAGGGGCTTGAGGTCCTGGCGACGCTGATGCAGTGGCAAGCGTTGATCCTTGTCAGCGCTGTCCAGGTCCTCGATACGTTGTACCCAGCGCAACAGATCGAGCAGATACGCCACTGGAGAGGCCTGCGACTCCAGCGCTTGCGGGGGACAAAGTTTACCGAACTCGGGATGGAAGATGCCCTCGAAACTGGGTCCCTGCATCATCGACAACAGGCCGTTACGCATTCCTGCCGTTTGCGGGGGTTGATCTGCGGTGCGCCACAAGGTGTGTTCGATAAACTGGCGCCGCACATAAATGGCCAACGCATTGGCCCGGCGCAGAAACTGCCGGGCATCCTGTGCACTGACATCGAATTCCCTGACCAGGCCCTGAAC
>NZ_QAIK01000031.1:12071-25983 GCF_003061005.1 Pseudomonas sp. HMWF021
GCCATTCTCGACCAGCGGAAAAATCGACCCGCCGTCATCGAGGTACGTTGCCAGGGCTGCGCATTGTTTTTTGATCTGCTCGTCGGTGAATACCTGACGCAACAATTGTGCAGCGGGTCGAGTAACAGCCATGGTCAAGATCCTTGCGTTGATGACGGGCCTGCCCGGCCCCGGTCAACACTCGGGCCAGGCTTTTCCTGAGGGGTATTGAGCGCGCGGTGACGGGCGGCGTCTACTGTCAGAACTGACAGTAGACATGACCGCCGGTCGGGTATTTTTCAGCCTTCAGGTTCCGGCGGCTGCACCTCGAACCGTCCGCTGTCCACCCAGTCGGAATGCGTTTCACCCTCCGCCCCGCCGCTGATCGTCTGCTGCAGGCGCACCCATTGCCCGCCCGGGGCAAGTGGCGCATTCGCCTCGCCCTGCCAGCCTGAACCATTGACGGGCAACGCCGATGCCCACACCTTGTCCGGATCGAACCAGCTCACCAGCGTCGCGCTGCCGGGTCGGCCCTTACCGTTGAACCGGACCGGGTTGTCCACCCAGCGACCGCTGGCCGGCTGCTCGACCGTCGGCGCATAAGTGCCCAGATTCACCGTGCGCGCCTCGGAATCCGCCGAGCTGAAACCTTCGCAGGACGCCACCGCCACCACCCCGAAACGGCCACCGGGCTGATCAGACGCCAGCGCCACCGACCACGTCCGGTCCGCCAACACCGGGCTTTCACCCAATACCCGGCCCTGGGCATTGCCCAGGCGCACGGCGACCGAATCCCCTGGTATGCCGAAGCCCGACACCACGGCACGGCGGCCAAGATGTTCGCCCGGTGCCGGCGTCTCGATGAACGGGGGCGCCGGCACCACGTTGTACTGCACGCTCATTTCTTTGGAGAGGGTCGCGTTGAACGACACCCGGGCGTTCAGGGTCTTGCTGCCCACCGGCAGCGTCGGTTCGACTTCCCAGAAACCTTCGCTGTTGACGGGAATATTTCTGTAACGCTGACCACCAATCTCCAGCTCCACCGTAGCGAAGGGCCTGCATTTGCCGGAAATGATCGAGGTGCGCGCCAGGTTCTCACCGCTCGCGGGCACTTCGATCACGGGGGGCAGCACCGCCACGGTGAACCCGCGTCGGTTACTGACGGGCGACGTATCCGATCCAATGGTCTGGATCGCCTCGATGGAATAGTCATCGTACCGCTCAAAGTCCAGGTCGCTGAGCGCAATCTCCCAGACACCGTCGCTGCTCAGGACCTTGGCTTCGCCCAGTGGCTGTTTGTTGCTCGCGTGGCGCAATTTCAACGTGGCGCCGGCCATGCCGTCGCTGCCCCGGACAGTGATTTGATGTCCCACCTCTGCGCGTTCGGCGGGCTCGGTGATTTGCGGCGTGCTCATCGGTCTGCGCACCGTAAAGGGCAGCGTTTTCGTGTCGGAAAGTTGTTCGGCAGCCGTTTGCTGGGCAGAGATCGTATAAGACACCCCGGATGTAAATGGCTCGCGCCGCCGGTATTTCCAGATGCCGTTTACGCCATCGACGGTATGCACCGTCGCGCTGTCGCTGAAAGTCAGCGTGATGAGGGAGTCGCGCCAGCAGGTGCCGCTGAATTCAGGGGTCAGGCCAATGGCCGGAGGGGTATCGATTTCGGGGGGTAATGGGGCAATGGTGACCTTGTACTCAAACCAGTCCTTCGACGTCAGACCGTCCTTTCTCTGCTGAATATAGACGGGTCGATCCTGGGTCGGGCCCCAAACATGCAAAGCTTGGGTTGTCCAGCTTCCCGACGGCCCGACCAATGTCTCTGGCGCTTCCAGCGCCCCCCCATTTTTGACCACATACACCAGCGCGCCACTAACGCCCCTGCCGGAAAAGGTTGGTTGATAGTCCTGCGTATGCTCCACATCCGTGACATCCGGCAGTCCTTTTTTAACTACAAATTCATAGGCCGTCGACTCGATCCACCCCCCGGCCCTGTCCTCAACCATCTGGACCGCTATCAGACTGTAATCGCCCGGCGGCCAGCCCGTCGCCGTCGTCTGCCAATGGCCATTGGCGTCCACCTGCACTGCCGGCGGCAGATTCACCTGCGCAGGCACTTTGAAGCGGATCTCGACCCGGGCTCTGGCCCCGGCATCGTAATAACCGCTGCCGGAAAACCCGACAGTGGTTGAAGTGGGGAAATCGATGTCCACTTTAGTGAGCGCCGGTGGGCGCACGTTGAAGTGGCGAGCCGCGCTGTCTATGACTCTGCCTTCAAAAGACTGCCGCGCAATGATCCCGAAAGGCCCGGGCGGCATGTCGTTAACCCACTGCGTGATGCTCCACTGCTTGTTTTCACTCACCGTGCCGCGGCCCACCACGAATGAATGTTGCAGGTCCCTGAGTACGGAGATCTCACTGCCCGGATGACCCGTCCCGGAAACCGGCCCCCGCACATCGGTCGGAGCATTGGCCGCTGGCTGAGTGATGACAGGCGGCGCAATCGGAATCAGATTAAACGTGCGTACTGGCGTCCAGTGCGCCATATCCGTAGCTGCCATTATCTTGATCTCCCCACCGTGGGGATACAGATTCTGGTCAACAACCACCCGCCACAGGTGATCATCCCCGACCACCGCAGAGCCAAGCGCCAATGTTTGATCCGAGGTAAAGAGATGAACGGTTTCTCCTGTCTTCCCTGACCCGGTAACGACCAGTTCGCCGACCGGGCCGACCGTTGAGCCTTCTGTCGGCGAGATAATGTTGAGCAGGGCCTCGAATATGTAAGTGAACGTGACAGGGGCGCTTTCAATTTCCGTACTGCCTACGACTCTGGCGACGATCGTCTTGGGGCCTGGTGTTGTGGCAAAAATCGCCATCCATATAGGCCCGATAAACGGTGGGGAGGCGCCAATGTAGCGCCACTGCCCATCGACTAACTCGTGAATCGAAACAGGCAGTAACCACCCACCAGGCAGCATCGTTCCTGACACCCCCAAAGCGGCACCACGTACCACGCTGCCATTTTGGGGATTAAGGATCGTGAGTACGGTGTCTGCCTCGGTGTCGTCTGATGGCAAAAAAGTGGAATCGGTCATGGTGAGTTCCTGCCGGCTACGTGGATGCAAACCGTTGTACTGCCGCCAGGCACGAGCTGGCACCTGTAAGATCTGACAGTGGCGACGAACGGTCACCCCCCGCCTGCGCAGCCTTCGCGCAGCCGAAAGCCCCGTGGCGCAAGGGCTGCGGGCGTGCGAGAAGGATTTCGGCGTAGGACATTTGCGGCAAACTACGGCGCCTTGCGTAATTGCCTACACATCCGCCAGAATCGGCCGGCTTGTGCGCATTCGGCGTGCCTCGTAACGTAATGCCCATCGCTGCCAATCAGCGGTCGGGTTTAGTCGCCCGGGTGGGTATACGAATTGTGTACAAGCGTCATCAAGGCGGGTCACCCCTATCCCCCCCACTTGATGGTGGCTGTTCGCAGGGCGCCCTCGGGCGCGCCGGTAATTCGTATGCCTCCCGGTCGACTAACCTGCTTACAGCCGCCACCCTAATTCGTTTAGTCGCGAATCGGTCGTGGCCCTATTGAGGCAATACGATCATGATCAAACCAACACCGAATCCTCCGGAAGCCGATCCGGCATCCCCCTACGAATCCCTCGATTCACGCAAACTCCACGAAGCCGCCGAGCGCGCCCTCGACCACTACCTCAAACCCGAACCCGAACCCGCCTCGCGCAATTCTGTCGATCGCGGCATGCAGATGTTCATGGTCGCCCCCGACATCAATTCCGAAGCCATCGCCATCCAGACCTACGAAACCTTTTCGTCGGTGAGCATTCTGCTGCTGGATCTGGCCGATAGCCTGGAAGACAAGCCACGGCATCTGGCGATGGCGATTTATCAGTTGAGCGAGATGGGGTTGTTGCTGGCGGAAAAGACCCTGGACAGCGAGCGGGCGATTGCGACGGCCTGACCGGTAGAAACGGGTCGCACACCCCGACGCCATCGCGGGCAAGCCCGCTCCCACAGGGGTCTGCATTCGGTCAGTTGAAATGCAGTCAAGTGTGGGAGCGGGCTTGCTCGCGAAGCTGTTGATTTTTGGGCATCAGGCCGAATGGCCTGAAGAGCAAAAGATCGCAGCCTTCGGCAGCTCCTACAGGGGAAATGCATTCCCACTGTAGGAGCTGCCGCAGGCTGCGATCTTTTGCTTTGGCTTTTGCAGAATCAGGCCGAGGCCGGCAACGGCTGAAAGCTGAAGTAATGACGCAATGCTTCGACCAGTTGCCCGTATTCCGCGGGCGGGCGTTGCAGGCTGAAACCGGCGTCGTAATGCAGTGGCGTCGCGTCTTCGTGGCACCACAGGCAGCACGCATTGAGATCAATGACCTGCTGGCAGCCGTCGCCGGCCGGAACCTTGAGGCGCAAATGGAATTCGGCACCGACCATCATCGGCAACTGGCTGATCAGCATCAGCCCGTCTTCGGACACGTTGCCCAGAAAACCGATGGGTTTGTCGGTGACGCTGTTGAACACTCTGAGGAAATACGGCAGTTGATGCCGCTCGATCCGGCGGTCGGTAAACATGCGCAGTTCGCCATGCAAGGCTCCATCACAGAGCCGCGCTGAGCTTCGGAACACGCCTGTGCGGCAGGCATGCTCTCCCCGCTTCCGGTGTGGCGGTCGCTACCTCGCCGCCACCTGACAGCTGACCAGTCGCAGGTGTTGCACGGGCATGGGAGCAAAGGCTGCAGCCCGGTTCATTCGACTATAGCTCAGGCTGTACAACCGGCCAGATTTTGTATGACAACCACCATCAAAAACGCGGCGCAGGCGCGACAGCCGCGGAACTGCGGGTCGGGTAATGCCCCAGGCTCTGCAGGGTTTCCAGGCGCGCGCGGGCACGGAAGGCGTATTCGCTGTTGGGGTACGAGGCGATGATGAACTGATAGGTCTGCGCCGCATCGATGTACATTTTTTGCCGTTCCAGGCACTGGCCGCGCATCATCGACACTTCCGGCCACACATACGGGCGGGCCCGGCTGGCGCGTTCGACCTTGGACAGTTCGAGCATCACCTGCTCGCAATTGCCCCGGTCATAAGCGCTGTAGGCGTTGTTCAGGTGATGGTTCATCGACCAACGGGTGCAGCCCGTGACGGCGAGGACGCTGAGGGCAAGGGCGGCAATGGGCAACAATCGCATGGGGGTTCTCCTGTCTTGAGCAGTGTATCGACCCATCGTCGGAAATCTTCAGGCGCGTTTGTCCCAAAGTTGCCACGTTCAATAAAGAAAACGATAAGTAGTGCATTCGAACAATGACTACACCCTCGCAGCATAGTAGCCTTCGCAGGCGCTTGAACTCAGGAGTCTTTGCATGTCCGTCCGTCGTACCAAAATCGTCGCTACCCTTGGCCCGGCCAGTAACTCGCCGGAAGTTCTCGAACAGCTGATTCTGGCTGGTCTGGACGTCGCCCGTCTGAACTTCTCCCACGGCACCCCCGACGAGCACAAGGCTCGCGCGAAGCTGGTGCGTGACCTGGCAGCCAAGCACGGCCGTTTCGTCGCCCTGCTGGGTGACCTGCAAGGCCCGAAAATCCGTATCGCCAAATTCGCCAACAAGCGCATCGAGCTGAAGATCGGTGACAAGTTCACCTTCTCCACCAGCCATCCGCTGACCGAAGGCAACCAGCAAGTGGTCGGCATCGACTACCCGGATCTGGTCAAGGACTGCGGCGTGGGCGACGAGCTGCTGCTCGACGACGGCCGCGTAGTGATGCGCGTCGAAACCGCCACTGCTACCGAGCTGCACTGCGTGGTGACCATCGGCGGCCCGCTGTCCGACCACAAAGGCATCAACCGTCGCGGTGGCGGCCTGACCGCGCCAGCCCTGACTGAAAAAGACAAGGCCGACATCAAGCTCGCCGCGGAAATGGAAGTCGACTACCTCGCCGTGTCCTTCCCGCGTGACGCCGCCGACATGAACTACGCCCGTCAACTGCGCGACGAAGCCGGCGGCACCGCCTGGCTGGTGGCGAAGATCGAACGCGCCGAAGCCGTGGCCGACGACGAAACCCTCGACGGTCTGATCAAGGCGTCCGACGCGGTGATGGTTGCCCGTGGCGACCTCGGTGTGGAAATCGGCGACGCCGAGCTGGTGGGCATTCAGAAGAAGATCATTCTGCACGCACGTCGCCACAACAAGGCGGTGATCGTGGCGACCCAGATGATGGAGTCGATGATCCAGAACCCGATGCCGACCCGCGCCGAAGTGTCCGACGTGGCCAACGCCGTGCTCGACTACACCGACGCCGTGATGCTCTCGGCCGAATCCGCTGCCGGTCTGTACCCGCTGGAAGCCGTGCAGGCAATGGCGCGCATCTGCGTCGGCGCCGAGAAGCACCCGACCAGCAAGACCTCCAGCCACCGTATCGGCAAGGAGTTCGAACGCTGCGACGAAAGCATCGCGCTGGCGACCATGTACACCGCCAACCACTTCCCGGGCGTGAAAGCGATCATCGCGTTGACTGAAAGCGGCTACACCCCGCTGATCATGTCGCGGATCCGTTCTTCGGTGCCGATCTACGCGTTCACCCCGCACCGCGAAGCCCAGGCCCGCGCGGCGATGTTCCGTGGCGTGTACACCGTACCGTTCGACCCGGCGTCGCTGGCACCGAACGAAGTCAGCCAGAAGGCGATCGACGAACTGGTCAAGCGCGGCGTGGTGGAAAAAGGCGACTGGGTCATCCTGACCAAGGGCGACAGCTACCACACCACTGGCGGCACCAACGGCATGAAAATCCTGCACGTGGGTGATCCACAGGTCTGAGTGATCAGCTGAAAAACCAAAGCCCCGCTGTTATAACAGCGGGGCTTTTTTATGCCAAACGGATTGGTTGGACTGTCAGTTCTGTCAGTAGTCCGTAGATTCCTTCCACGTTAGCGTTGAGGTGCGTACCCACTCACGAAGAACTGGACACAACGCGTGCTCAGGGAGGATGCAAAGATGAATCTGCAACAGACTCCAACTAACGTCTCGCAAGGTCGGCTGGATCCGGATTTCGGTGATAACGGCAAGGTTTTTCTGAAGACGCCTGATCCAGATCAGCAACTCCTCATGAGGGGGTTATTGATCGATACCTTGGGCAATACATACATCGCTGGTGATGTTCTGCGCGCGACCCTTCTTTCTGACTACTGCTGTGTAAAACTGGATGCCCGAGGCAACCTCGATAAAACGTTTGGCAAGGCCGGTTATGTCACCGGCCGCTTTGACGATGACAATGGAGGAATCACGCACTCGCTCGCTGAAGAAATAGTGGAACTTGACGATGGAAAGCTGCTCCTGATTGGCACTTTCTTTGACGGCAGTTTGAAATTATCCAAGGCCCTTGTCCGTCTGAATTCCGATGGCAGCCTGGATCTGGAGTTCGGCCAACAGGGCAAAGTCATAATTAACCTCAAGGGCGAGAGCAAGCGCCTTCGCAGTTCAAACGAACCCTCCAGGTTCGCTGCGCAATCACCGAGTGAAAGCCTTCGTTCGACTGTTTTGCCAGACGGCAGGATAACTCTGCACGAACACGTAGGTTGGGGCGGAAAAACGACTACCGCAGTCATTCGTCTTTCGTCGAGTGGTGTTCTTGATGACACTTTCGGCGAGAACGGAATCGTGCAAATTTCCTACCCGGATTTTCCCCACACCTATTTGAATGATCTATTAGCCAAACAGGACGGCACTTATGTGCTGGCGGGCTACGTTTCCAATAATAATCAGACCGCTGCCTCAGGTTTACTGACTCGATTGACCCACGCAGGGGAGATCGACACCTCCTTCGCCGATAATGGTTATCACCTGGTGACGCCAGAACAAAGTCACTTTGATTTCTTCATCGAAAAACTCGTCGCACAAACCAACCGGCGCCTTCTTGCCCTAGGGGATGCTTATGACGGCGGCGTGGCAGGTTTGCTGGTCAGCCGGGAAGCAGACGGTAGTGTAAATATCCAGTTCAACGGGGGTAAACCGTTGCTGACGAAACTGGACGGACTCCGAACCATCTGGCTTTCAGCGTCAATCATGGGCAATGGCAAAATTCAGGTTTTCGGGCAAGTAGTAACAGCAGGCAGCAACTTTGTTGTTGCCAGATTCATCGATGACGGCACGTTAGACACGTCATACGCGAACGGCAAGGGTTGGCGGATGTTCGACATCGGAGAAGCGTTTAGAGACGCGGCTGGATTTACCGAGGGCAAAGTTACGTTTCTGGGCAGCGTCGGTTTTGCAGGAAGGCGTGAGTATTGCGTTGCCCGTGGACTCATCGAGTGAAGTTATTGCTGGATCGCCAGTAAGTTAGAGTCTGCTGAAAAAGCAAAGCCCCGACATGTGAATGGCGGGGCTTTTTGCATTCTGATCCAAAAGATGGGGTGCCTATTCTGGCCTCATCGCTGGCAAGCCAGCTCCCACAGGGTTCGCCAGCGATCACAGATTTTGCATCCACCACAAAAAAATGTGGGAGCTGGCTTGCCAGCGACCACAGATTTTGCATCCACCACAAAAATGTGGCAGCTGACTTGCCAGCGACCACAGATTTTGCATCCACCACAAAAAATGTGGGAGCTGGCTTGCCAGCGAAGGGGCCAGAACGGTCAGCGTAGCTATCAATGCCGTTTGATGAATCCGGTCAACGCCGCCAACGCCTCCGGCGAGCGCAATCGCTGGGTGAACAGTGCGCCCTCCTCCTCGACCACCTGGCGGATCAACGCGCGATCCGGCGCCTTCATCAATTGCTTGCTGATGCGCACCGCTTCGGCCGGCAGCTCATCAAAGCGCAACGCCATTTCCCGCGCCTTGCTCAATGCCGCCTCGCCGCTGCCCAACGCTTCGGTGGCCATGCCCCATTGCGCCGCTTGCTCCCCGCTGAAGCCTTCGCCGAGCAATAACAACTCGGCCGCTTTGGCCTGCCCGAGCAAACGCGGGAGGATCAGGCTGGAGCCGAACTCCGGGCACAGCCCCAGGTTGACGAACGGCATGCGCAACCTTGCATCGCGGCTGACGTAAACCAGATCGCAATGCAGCAGCAACGTGGTGCCGATGCCCACCGCCGCGCCGGCCACGGCGGCGATCACCGGTTTGCGGCATTCGAGCAGATTGAGCATGAAGTGAAACACCGGGCTGTCGAGGTCGCTCGGCGGTTGCTGGATGAAGTCGGCGATGTCGTTGCCGGCAGTGAAGCACTCGGCGCTGCCGGTAATCAGCACGGCGTTGATTTCAGGGTCGCTGTCGGCCTGCTTCAGGGCTTCGGCGAGGCGGCTGTACATCGCACGGGTCAGGGCGTTTTTCTTGTCCGGGCGATTGAGCCGCAGGGTGAGCAAACCGCGTTCGCGTTCCAGCAGGATGGCTTCGGTCATCAGCGTTACTCAACATTAAAAAGGCTGACAAAGTTCTTTTGCGGTGAGGCTGAATTGCTGTGGTGAGCCAGAACCTCTGTAGTGAGGGGATTTATCCCCGATGGGCTGCGCAGCGGCCCCCAGGTTTTTGTGAGCGCTGCGCACTCAATCGGGGATAAATCCCCTCACTACAAAAGTCAACCTCACCCCAGAAGTTCAGCCTCACCACAGGCATTCAGCCTTGCCACAGAAATCATTGAGCCTGTGAATATCAGCGCTCAACCGCGGGCCAGAAACACATCCGCCAGCAGTTGATTGCGCGGCAGTCCGGCCAGGTACAGACGCTTGGCAAACGCATCGACACTGGCAATCGAGCCGCAGACTAAGGCCAGGGTTTGTCGGGAAACAAGGCGCAGTTGCGCCAAAGCCGCGGCTGACTCGGCCGCCGTCCACAATTCGATGCTGAGGTTTTCGCGCTGCGCGGCAAGCGCCGCCAGGGGTTTGGCCAGATAGTGCTCGCGCTCGTCATGGGCCAGGTGAATGACGCGGATGGCGCCCTGATGATCCTGACGCAACGCCTCACGCAACACACCGAACAATGGCCCCAGCCCCGTGCCGGCCGCCAGCAGCCACAGCGGTCGGGTGTGCCAGTCCGGGTCGTAATGCAGCGCGCCGCCGCGCAGTTCACCGAGGCGGATCGGGTCGCCGATCTGCAGGCGCCGCGCCGCATCGCTGAATTCGCCGGGCTGGCGACAGTCGAGGTGGAACTCGAGAAAGCGGTCTTCCTGGGGCAGGCTCGCCAGCGAATACGGTCGGGCGATGTGCTCGATCCACAGCACCAGATGCTGCCCGGCGCTGTAGCGCAACGGTCGTTGCGGGGTCAGGCGCAAGCGCAGGACGTTGTCGCTGAGCCAGTCCAGCGCCTCGACCACGGCCGGTCGACCGTCGGTGATCGGGTCGAACGTGTGTACTTGCAGGTCTTGCGTCACCTGACACTGACAGGCCAGCCGCCAGCCCTCCTGGCGCTGTTCGGCGCTCAGGGCATCCGGGCGACTGTCGGTGGGTAAACCGCTCACGCACTGCACCAGACACGCATGGCAACTGCCGGCGCGACAGCTGTAAGGCACTGCGACACCGTTCTGGTTGAGAGCGTCGAGCAGGTTGCTGCCCGCCGCCACCGACCATTGCCGTTCACCCACGCGAAGTTCAGGCATCCACGTTCTCCCACGCCGCCGCACAGCGATTGCGCCCGTCGCGTTTGGCCCGGTACAGCGCCTGATCGGCGCGCTGCAAGGCGTCGTCCAGATCGTCGCCCAGCTCCAGCAGCGTCATGCCCGCCGACAGGCTGAGGTTACGCACGTTCAGCCCCACCAGTTCGACGTCGGTGAAGGCGATGCGCAGGCGTTCGCAACAGGCGGTCAGACGCTCGGCATCGCAGTCGGGCAGCAACACCACGAATTCCTCGCCACCGTAACGCGCCAGCACGTCGCCGTCACGCAGGCAGGCACCCGCCACGCCAGCGAAAGCCTGCAACACCTGATCGCCGGCGGCATGCCCGTGCAGATCGTTGATGCGTTTGAAGTGATCGAGGTCGATCAGTGCCAGACCATGCACCACGCCCGGCTCCATCTCCGCCAGTTCCCGAGAGGCCAGCCGCAGAAAATGCCGGCGATTGAACAGCCCGGTCAGCTCATCGGTGGCCACCAGATCTTCGAGCTGGCGCATCATCCCGCGCAGGGTGTCCTGATGCGCCTGCAGGGCAAACCGGCGCTGACGCATGCGCTGGCGTGAAACCTGAACGAAGCGTGCGTAGATCACCAGCCAGGCCAGCACCATCGCCAGAATGCACACCTGCAAGGCGGCTAATGCCGGATCCGGCAAACGGAAGTGGTAGCCATCCCAAAGGGTGATCGCGCAGAAACTGAAGAACACCAGCAGCGCGCAACGAATGAACGCCCGCCGGGACAGATGGAACAGACCGAACAGCAGAATCAGCACGTAGAACACCAGAAACGCGCCGCGTGCATCGTCCAGATGGGCGATCAGCCAGGTCTGCCAGCCGAGGCCTAGCAGCACTTGCGCTTCGGTCATGCTGGGGTCGGCAAAGCGCTGGTTGCGCCCGGACCAGAACAGCGCAAACAACGTCGCCTGGCAGATCACCACCAGCGCGCTGCCGATGGCCACGCTGTTCAGTGATTGCGGGTAATGTCCGGTGAAAAACGCCAGCCACAGCAGCAGCAAGGCCAATCCGTAGGTGGCGGCAGCGAGGGCAAAGCGCTTGAGCAGAAGACGTTGAATGGCGTTATGGGTCAATCGTTGACTCACCGTGCGATAGGAGGCTGACCGAGTGTCCTACTCTACAGACCGGCTGCCACTTTAGAGGGCCGGTCGATAAATGACCACCGATTTTCGGGCCTGATAATTGACGTCAAAAACCCTTGTGCATTGCCCTGTAGGAGCTGCCGCAGGCTGCGATCTTTTGATCTTGCTTTCAAAAGAAAAAGTCAAAAGATCGCAGCCTTCGGCAGCTCCTACAGAGATTGGGCGCCAGCCATGCGACCAACGAATGACTGTCGGCGCGTGTATGCCCTGCAGAGGCGCGGTATACTGCCGCGCCTTTTTAGCGTCGCGCCAGCAGCCCCGGCGTGCCTTGAAAGGTGCTTGCGACCGACCGATGCACCCAAGCCGCAGGCACCTTATTGAATGTTCCCGTCTTTTAGAGGAGCGCGACTCATGACCGTGATCAAGCAAGACGACCTGATTCAGAGCGTTGCCGACGCCCTGCAGTTCATTTCCTATTACCACCCCGTGGATTTCATCCAGGCGATGCACGAAGCCTACCTGCGCGAAGAATCGCCAGCGGCCCGTGACTCGATCGCGCAGATCCTGATCAACTCGCGCATGTGCGCCACCGGCCACCGGCCGATCTGCCAGGACACCGGCATCGTCACCGTGTTCGTGCGGGTGGGCATGGACGTGCGTTGGGATGGCGCGACCATGAGCCTGGACGACATGATCAACGAAGGCGTGCGCCGCGCCTACAACCTGCCGGAAAACGTCCTGCGTGCCTCGATCCTCGCCGACCCGGCGGGCGCTCGCAAAAACACCAAGGACAACACCCCGGCGGTCATCCACTACTCCATCGTCCCGGGCAACACCGTGGAAGTGGACGTGGCGGCCAAGGGCGGCGGTTCCGAGAACAAGTCGAAAATGGCCATGCTCAACCCGTCCGACTCGATCGTTGACTGGGTGCTCAAGACCGTTCCGACCATGGGCGCCGGCTGGTGCCCACCGGGCATGCTGGGCATCGGCATCGGCGGCACCGCCGAGAAAGCCGCAGTGATGGCCAAGGAAGTGTTGATGGAATCCATCGACATCCATGAGCTGAAAGCCCGTGGCCCGCAGAACCGCATCGAAGAGATCCGTCTGGAGCTGTTCGAGAAGGTCAACCAGTTGGGCATCGGCGCCCAGGGCCTCGGTGGCCTGACCACCGTGCTCGACGTGAAGATCATGGACTACCCGACCCACGCCGCCTCCCTGCCGGTGTGCATGATCCCGAACTGCGCCGCCACCCGTCACGCGCACTTCGTGCTCGACGGCACTGGCCCGGCCTCGCTGGAAGCGCCATCGCTGGACGCCTACCCGGAAATCGTCTGGGAAGCCGGCCCGTCGGCCCGTCGCGTGAACCTCGACACCCTGACCCCGGAAGAAGTGCAGAGCTGGAAGCCGGGCGAAACCGTCCTGCTCAACGGCAAGATGCTCACCGGTCGCGACGCGGCGCACAAGCGCATGGTCGAGATGCTGAACAAGGGCGAAACCCTGCCGGTGGACCTGAAAGGTCGCTTCATCTACTACGTCGGCCCGGTTGATCCGGTCGGTGACGAAGTGGTGGGTCCGGCTGGCCCGACCACCGCCACGCGGATGGACAAGTTCACCCGTCAGATCCTCGAGCAGACCGGTCTGCTGGGCATGATCGGCAAGTCCGAGCGTGGCCCGACCGCGATCGATGCGATCAAGGACAACAAGGCCGTGTACCTGATGGCCGTGGGCGGCGCTGCTTACCTGGTGGCCCAGGCCATCAAGAAGTCCAAGGTGTTGGCCTTCGCCGAGCTGGGCATGGAAGCGATCTACGAGTTCGAGGTCAAGGACATGCCGGTCACCGTCGCGGTGGACAGCAACGGTGAGTCGGTTCACATCACCGGCCCGGCGATCTGGCAACAGAAGATCGCCGAAAGCCTGGCGGTAGAAGTGCAGTAAGCGCTTCGCAGCCATGAATGAGGCCGGCCCGTCTTATGACGGGCCGGCCTTTTTTTTGCGTGCTCAGGCTGCGGTTTCCTGGCTGTGCCGCACGCCCTCAAGGTCAAAAGATCGCAGCCTCGTTGCACTCGGCAGCTCCTACATTGCCACAACCTGCAGGAGCTGCCGGAGGCTGCGATTCTGGCTGTGCCGCAGGCCTCAAGATCAAAAGATCGCAGCCTCGTTGCACTTGGCAGCTCCTACATTGCGCCCTGTGTAGGAGCTGCCGGAGGCTGCGATCTTTTGCTTTTTGCA
>NZ_QAIK01000031.1:25993-26194 GCF_003061005.1 Pseudomonas sp. HMWF021
GTCAAAAGATCGCAGCCTCGTTGCACTCGGCAGCTCCTACATTGCCACAACCTGCAGGAGCTGCCGGAGGCTGCGATTCTGGCTGTGCCGCACGCCCTCAAGATCAAAAGATCGCAGCCTCGTTGCACTCGGCAGCTCCTACATTGCCACAACCTGCAGGAGCTGCCGGAGGCTGCGATTCTGGCTGTGCCGCAGGCCTCA
>NZ_QAIK01000031.1:26204-45304 GCF_003061005.1 Pseudomonas sp. HMWF021
GGCCAGCACATTAATAGCCTTTTGGCACCTGTCAGATCTGACAGGTTACGAACTCAGCGGATCTTGCTAGCGTCTGTCCATCCACGTTTCTCACGTGGCCAATGGATACCGATCATGGCCGATCAAGACCTGAGCATCATCACCCCATCCATCGCCAAAAGCGCATCGATTGCCACCATCGGCAAGAGTTGGGGCGCCGTCGGGCCAACCGGTGCGGCGACCTTTGAACTGCCTTTGCCGCTGTCCGGCGGGCGCGGCTGGGACCCGCAGCTGTCGCTGAGCTACAGCAGCCAGGCCGGCAATGGTCCGTTCGGCATCGGCTGGAGCCTTGGATCAGGACAGATCAGCCGGCGCACCAGCAAGGGGACGCCGCGCTACACCGATCATGACGAAATCATCGGTCACGACGGCGAAGTGTGGATGCCCGAGCTGGACGCCGAAGGCCAGATCAAGTCCCGTAGCGAGCGTGTCTATGACGGGCTGGATGTCGGGCCGCACGGGGTCGTCCGTTACTGGCCGAGGGTCGAAAGTGACTTCGCGCTGCGTGAGCGCTGGCAACCCGAGTCCGGCGAGCCACCGTTCTGGCTGATTCACGGTGCCGACGGCTCATTGCATGTCTATGGCAAGACCGCCTCGTCACGCCGGGCCGATCCTGACGATCCATCGCGCGTCAGCACCTGGTTGTTGTGCGAGAGCCTCAATCCACTGGGTGAACACATCTGCTTCACCTACAAGGCTGACGATGAGGATCCCGACCCGGTCCATGATTACCGCGCCCAGCGCTACCTGCATCGGGTGTTCTACGGCAATGTCACGGCCAGCAAGGACTTGTACGCCTGGCGCACCGAAGACGCGGCCACGCTGGACTGGCATTTTCATCTGGTGTTCGACTACGGCGAGCGTACCCGCTCACTCACCGACAAACCCGAGTATGACGGCAACACCCTGCAACCCTGGCTGATCCGGCAGGATCCTTTTTCAAGCTTCGGCCAGGGTTTTGAACTGGGCACCCGACGCCTCTGCCAGCAAGTGCTGATGTTTCATCGCTTTGCCCCTGAAACGGGCACTGAACCGGTGCTGGTCCGGCGCCTGCTGCTGGAGTACCTCGATCGGGCCACGGCGTGGGGTTACAGCCAGATCCGCGCCGCCCACTATCAGGCCTGGGATGCCCGCGGCGTGGTGGAAAACACCCCTGCCGTGGAGTTCGACTACTCGCCGTTCACCCTCGACAAAACCCCCAGACCGCTGTTCTCGCCGCAGAACATGCCGGGCATCGCCGACGGTGATTTCTATCAGTGCGTCGATCTGTACGGCGAAGGCGTGCCCGGTTTCCTCTGCCGTTATGACCAGGGCTGGCACTACCGCGAACCGCTGCGCAGCGAGGCCGGTGCGGATGTGATCGATTACAGCCCCTGGACACTGCTCGACAAAATTCCCCTCGCCCGGCGCAACAGCCATGCGCAGCAGCTGCTGACCGACCTCACGGGTGACGGCCGACTGGACTGGATCACCGCACAACCCGGCCTGCAGGGTTTCCGCACGCTGAACGCCGACCGCACCTTTGCCCCCTTTCTGGCGTTCAACGGGTTTCCCGCAGAGTTCTTTCATTCGCTGCTGCAACTGGGTGATCTGTCCGGTGACGGCCTCGGCTCACTGGCCCTGATCGGCCCACGTGCGGTGCGCCTCTACGCCAACCGGCGTGAAGAAGGCTTCGCCGCCGCCCAAGAGGTCGAACATTCCCCGGCGGACGATCGTTTGCCGTTGTTCAGCAACTCGCCCAGCGAGCTGGTGCTGCTGGGCAATCTGCTGGGCAGCGACATGAGCGAGCTGTGCCGTATCCGTCATGACGAGATCAAGTGCTGGCCGAATCTGGGTCATGGTCGCTTCGGCAAGGGCCGGGTGATCAGCGCCCTGCCCTTCGAGTACGCCACCTTCGATGTCGCGCGGGTGCGCATCGCCGACCTCGATGGTTCCGGGGCGCCGGCGCTGATCTACCTGAATTCGGACGGTTTCGATATCTACCTCAACCGTGGCGGGCGCGGATTGGAGCAGACACCGGTGAGCGTGCCGTGGCCCGAAGGCGTGCGCTATGACCGCCTGTGTCAGGTCAGCCTGGCCGACCTGCAAGGCCTGGGTTGCGCAAGCCTGATCCTGACCGTGCCGCACATCAAACCGCAGCACTGGCGCTATGACTTTGTGCCGGCCAAGCCGTACTTGCTCACGGCCAGCAACAACAATATGGGCTGCAGCGCCAGCGTGACCTATCGCAGTTCGGCCCAGGAATGGCTGGACGAAAAACGCGAGCGACTGAGCCTCTCGCCCGACCAGACACCCGCGTGCTACCTGCCCTTCCCGATTCAGGTGGTCAGCCGACAGGCGCAACTGGACGAGATCACCGGCAATTGCCTGAAGCAGTCGGTGATTTACCGGCACGGCGTCTACGACGGTCGCGAACGCGAGTTTCGTGGCTTCGGTCACTTGCGCCAGACCGACAGCGAATCGGCCACGGGTGACGATGACGTGGGGTTCACCGCGCCAGTCCGGGTGCACAGCTGGTTTCATACCGGGCAATCGATGGCGATGTCGCGCGAGGGTTATTTCACAGGTGACCGACAAGCCGTGCCACTGGGCGAGACTCTGTTCAGCCACTTTCATCCGGGTGACGAAATCGATGAGCCGGTGACCCCGCCCGACGCCGACAGCGAATACGAAATCGCCCGGGCACTGGCAGGCTCGATGATCCGTAGCGAAACCTATGCCGATGCCGACGACCCCGTTTCAGCCAGGCCCTATGCCGTGGCGGAACATCGCTATCTGGTGCGCGAGGTTCGCGCCCGCGGCGTCCACGACGGGTATTCAGTGCTGCTGCCCCTGCCACTGGAGCAGATCCGCTACGCCTACGATCAACAGATCGACGACCCTCAGATCAGCCATGACCTGACCCTGCGCAGCAGTGCCTGGGGGGCGCCGATCCAGGCCATGACCGTGCATTACGCCCGGCGTCTCACCGAGCAGGACCCGCCACCGTTCAGCGACCCGGACGAGCAGCAGTGGTGGCTCGACGCCCATGATCCGGCGCAGCAATCCTGGTACGTGAACGAAACCCGCTCGCGCTACATCGATATCGAAGACCCGCAGCACTGGCGGCTCGGTCTGCCTTTTCAGCAGCGCGGCAATGCACTGGTGCTGCCCAAGGGTACGCTGCCCGACGGGCTGACGGCGGCGCAGGTGTCGTTCGAACAACTGACCCGCCATCAGGACTCTGCCCAGTGGTGGGCTGCGCGGGTGCTGACCTCGCAATCCGTACAGCGTTATCGCAAGACCCTCGACCAGTCGCTGCTGCCCGACGGTCAGGCGGAGTTTGCCGCGCTGGCAGGCCCGCTGGAACTGGCGCAGATGGACAAGACCGCGCTGGATGCCTACGGCGACCTGCCGCCGCCGTTCGATATCCGCGTTGAACTGGCGAACATCGGATTCAACCCGATGCCGCTGCTGTTCGAACCGGCGCCTGCCGCCGATGCACAGGACAACCTCTGGTCGGCTGAGTATGGTTTCGTCAAATACGCCGACGCCGACGGTTTTCACAAGGTGCGCGAATACAGGGAAACCCTCAGCCATGGCGTCACCCTGGCCGAATACGACGCCTATCACCTGGCCGTGAAAACCGTTGTGTTGCCCGACGGCTGCACAACCGGCGTCGAGTATGACTATCACGCGTTGCAGCCGCTGCGGATCATCGACGCCAACGATAACGAACAGCAAGCGCTCTACGAGCCCTCCGGGCAACCGCTGGCGGTCAGTTTTTTCGGCACTGAAAACGGCCAACCGGCAGGTTTCCGGCCACTGGATGAATACGTCCCGCCCACCGACCATCGCCCTGACCCGGCTATCGATGATCCGCAGGGCGCGGTGCAAAAAGCGGCCAGCACCCTGCGCAAGGATCTGTTCAGCTGGATGGGGCAACTGCCGCCAGGCACCGCTGCAGACTCCGGACATTTCGCCGAATGGGTCGCGGCCGGTCATGTCCTGCCCAGCGGCCATATCCGTGCCAGCGCTCGTCGGCATCTGGCCGGGGCAATGACACTCAGCCCGGCTGAACAGGCGTTGAAGGCCGCGATCGAGCGCGTCCCCCGCGAGCCGGTGCACAGCGTCGTGCTCAGCGCCGACCGCTACCCTGACGATCCGGTCGCTGCGCAGATCCACATCATCAAGGCCTGTGTCGATGGGTTCGGGCGCACCTTGCAGACCCAGCAACGGGTCGAGCCGGGCCTGGCCTATGTGGTGGATGACGACGGTGAGCTGATCGTCGAAGACGGCAAGCTGCTTGAAGAGATGGCCGATCCGCGCTGGCGCATCAGCGAACGGGTGGAATACAACAACAAAGGCCTGGCCGTGCGCCAGTTCCGGCCGTTCTTCGCCAATACCCATCGCTACGTCAACGATGCTTCCCTGCGCGAGCACGGTTATTTCGATCAACTGTTCCATGACCCGCTCGGTCGCCCGGTCAAACTGATCAATGCCAAGGGCCATTTCTCTCGCGAGACGTATCACCCCTGGTATCACACCAGTGAAGACTTTAACGATACCGACGAGTCGGGGCAGCCATGAACGTCCATCGCAGGACGCCGGTTATCGAGGCAAGCGAAGGTCGCGGTCTGCCAGTACGCCAGATCGGTTACTGGCGCACCTTCGCCGATGCGCCGGCGGCTGCGCTGGTCAGCCGACAGCAACATGACGCCGCAGGCCGGCTCGTTGCCCAATGGGACCCGCGCCTGCCGCGACCGTGTCTGACCAGCGTCTACACCCTGACGGGGGCGCCCCTGCAAACCGACAGTGTCGACGCCGGTTGGCGCCTGTCGCTGCCGGGCCTGGCCGGTGAGTCGCTGCGGCGTTGGGACGGGCGCGGCACCGTGTGGCGTACAACGCACGACTCGCAGTTGCGAGTCGTGCAGGTGAGCAACGCCACGAATCCGGCCGATGATGAAACATTCGTCTATGGCGACGCCGCCCATGACGCCGGGCACAACCTTCGCGGGCAATTGCTCGAATGTCGCGATGCCTCGGGCAGCCTGCACCTGCAGGGTTATGGCCTGGGCGGGCAACCATTGGCCGAGACCCGCACTTTTAATGATGACCAGGCCTTTGCCAGCCGCCGCCGCTATAACCCGCTGGGCGTCCTGCTGGAGCAAACCGATGCAGGCCAGCACCGGCAACTTCTGGGCTACGACTGCGCCGGACAACTCAACCACAGCCAGTTGCAGCTCGCGGGGCAACCCGCGCAGGCTGTGCTGCTCGACGCACAGTACAACGCCGCGGGGCAGATCATCGAACAGCGCACTGCCAATCAGGTGAACACGCGCTGGTGGTATGACGCGGCCAATGGCCGGCTGCACCGGCAAACCGCCCGGGTCGGGCAGCAACCACCCTTGCAGGACTTCGAATACCGCTACGACCCGATGGGCAACGTCACTCGCATCGACGACCATGCCTTCACGCCCAGCCATTTCGCCAACCAGCGCGTCGACGGTCATCGCGAGTTCAGCTACGACTCGCTCTACCACTTGCACAGTGCCAGCGGTCACGACGATGCACCGGCCGCCGATAATCCGGGACGGCCACAGCCGAGCGACCCTGCCGACCGGCGCAATTATCTGCAGACCTACACCTACGATGCCGGCGGCAACCTGATCCGGCTGGTCCATGCGCGCGAAGGCGCCAGCCATACCCGGGAAATGTTCATCGACCCGCTCAGCAACCGGGGCGTGCGCTGGCGCGAGGGCGATCCGTCACCGGAGTTCGACAGACTGTTCGACCGTCACGGCAACCTGCAAGCCCTGCAGCCCGGCCAGGCGCTGGACTGGAATACACGCGATCAACTGGCCGCAGTGAATCTGGTGAGGCATGACGACGGCTCCACCGATGCCGAACGCTATGTCTACAGCCAGGGCCAGCGCGTCTACAAACGCCACACCACCTACGCTGCCAATGCCGAACATTTTCATGAAGTGCGGTATCTGCCGGGGCTGGAGATCCGCCGTCGGGACAACGGTGAGGAACTGCACCTGATCACCCTCGCCGCCGGTGCCGGCAGTACGCGCTGTCTGCATTGGGTCGCGGGCCAACCGTCCGGGATCGATGCCGACCAGTTGCGCTACCACCTGGAGGATCACCTGGGTTCGTGCGCCATGGAGCTTGATCAGCAGGCGCGCATGATCAGCCACGAAGGCTATTACCCGTTTGGCGCCACGGCCTGGCTGGCGGCGGGCTCGGCAATCGAAGTGGCGTACAGGTTTGTGCGGTACTCAGGTCAGGAGATGGATGTCAGCGGTTTGTATGACTACGGTGCGCGGTATTACGCACCGTGGCTGCAACGCTGGATCAGCCCTGACCCGGCAGGGACTGCGGACGGGCCGAATCTGTACGCCTTCGTCGGCAACAACCCCCTGCGCTTTGTGGATGCCGGTGGAACGAGCAAGGCCCAAAGCGAGATCCTGCAATATTCAGCCTTTATCTCTGCTGTTGGCGGTCACAGCAATCGGTTGCTTTTCACGATGCACAACATCATTCACAAGAAAAATATCGGGCGCAATCTGTTGGCCAATTTTGCCGTCGAGGTAGTGAAAGGTGTCGTCGGTTATGAAGCAGGGCTCAAGGGTGCGGGTCTGGTGGATCTGGTCGCACCGGCCATTCCTCCAGTGATCCCTTACCTCACAATTGGCGGCGTGGTAGGGGGCAATGTTGCCGGCGACCTGGCGGGAGCGGTCATTGACCCATTGACCAATGCACTGGCGGAACACACCGGAATCACCCTCGGGCCACTGATCCCGCAGACTTCGACGATGTCCGTCGAGAGAATCGATAGCGATCTGGGCATCTACCAGCCTGAAGAATCAATTTCGATCAATAGCTGGTCAGACGTGCGTGAAGGGGTGGACTCTGCGCTCAACTCAGTGCTCAACCCGGACTTCATCATGAACAGAGCGATGGGCAGCTGGATATCGATCATCCCCGCGTCGATCAACCTGTTTGCTCGGGCCATTGAAGCCGCAGACATCGATGATGGTCTCACCCCGATGAAAATCGGCAAGATCGAGGCGTTGCTTGATGACTGGACAAGTGCAATCGAGATCCGCTCGGCCGCTGCTGAAAGCGGGTTCGACACGCTTGGCTCCGATGTCCTGAAGAACGGCTTTCACACCGTTACCCGCCAGGCGTTGCAAGACCAGACACGTAACATCCTTGTCGACATCGCCCATGCTCAACGCGGCCTTAAGGCCTACCGAGAGATGCTTACCAGCGATGGCCGGTTCCTCGGAGAAAAAGCACACCCGACACCTCCAAGTAACATCAGCAAAACCGCCTTCTACAAGTGGTGGACCCATGCCAACTGACTCGCTTGACTGGCGCACACCGACCCTGACCGTGTACGACAGCCGCACCCTGCACGTGCGTCAGGTGGCCTATTGGCGCAATGAAAGCGGCGCGCGCGCAGCCGCCCTCATTACCCGACAACGCTACGATCCTGCCGGGCGACAGGTCGAACAATGGGACCCACGCCTGTCTGGCACCGCGCCCCGGCCCAATCTTGCCAGCGTGTATGACCTGAACGGGCAGCCGCTCAAAGTCGACAGCGTGGATGCAGGCTGGCGCTTGCACCTGCCGGGCCTGGCCAATGAGCGACTGCAACGCTGGGATCAGCGCGGCAACCACTGGCATAACCGTTATGACCCTTTGCTGCGGCTGGTCGCCGTCACCGAGAATGCCCAGCCCGACGTCGAGCGTTTCTCCTACGCCGACAGCCACGCGGACGCCGGGTCCAACCTGTGCGGGCAATTGACGGAACAGTTCGACCCCGCCGGCCTCCTTCGGCTGCAAGGCTACACCCTGCTCGCTCAGCGCACGCATGAATCCCGACTGTTCGCCGGCGAGACTGCAGCGTTCACCACCCTCATCGATCACGATGCATTGGGCAACGTGGTGCAAGTGACCGATGCCGGCGGCCATCGCCAGCAATCGCGTCATGACGTCGCCGGACAACTGCAGCAGGTCTGGATGTGGCTCGCCGGTGCCAGTGCGCCAGAACCGGTGATCCGGCAGAGCCACTACAACGCTGCCGGCCAGTTGACCGAGCAACTGGCCGGCAACGGTGTGCGCAGCCAGTGGCTGCACGATCCGGCGGATGGTCGCCTGAGTCGACAACTGGCGCGCAAGGATCAGCAGGCGGCGCTGCAGGATCTGCATTACACCTACGACCCGGTCGGCAATGTCCTGCAAATCGAAGACCACACCCTCGGCACGGTGTATTTCGCCAATCAACGGGTGGAGGGCAAGCGCGAGTTTGTCTACGACTCGCTGTATCGCCTGCGCGAATGCAGCGGCTTCGAAGGCGAGATTCCCCAGCAGACGCCCGGCCTGCCGCAGCCGGTCCCCATCGACCCCGGCCGACGCTACAACTACACCGAGCACTACCGCTACGACGCCGGCAACAATCTGATCGAACTGCGGCATGTGCGCGAAGGCCACAACTTCACGCAGCACATGGTCATCGATCCGCACAGCAATCGCGCGGTGCGCGGCACAAGTGGCGATCCCGACCCGGTGTTCAGCGAGCATTTCGACCTGCACGGCAACTTGCTGAAACTGCAACCGGGCGTCCTGCCGCTGCAGTGGAACAGCCGCGACCAGCTGGCCCGCGTGACCTTGCTGCAACACAGCAATGGTCTGCCCGACGACGACGAGGTTTACCTTTACAGCCAGGGTGAGCGCGTCAGTAAAGTCAGTTCCAGCCACGCAGTGAATGTCACTCACCGCAGCGAAGTGCGCTATTTGCCGGGCCTGGAGATCCACACCCGCAGCGATGGTCAGCAGTTGCACGTCATCGTGCTGCCCGGCGCGCGCTGCCTGCACTGGCTCAGTGGTCAACCGGCGGAAATCGAAACCGATCAGTTGCGTTACAGCCTCGACGATCACCTCGGGTCCTGCTCGCTGGAGCTGGACCGCCGCGCCGGTGTCATCAGCCTGGAGCATTATTACGCCTTCGGTGGAACGGCCTGGTGGGCCGCCCGCTCAGCCGTGGAGGCGGGTTACAAAACGATCCGTTACTCGGGCCAGGAAATGGATGCCAGCGGTCTGTATTACTACGGCGCGCGGTATTACGCACCGTGGCTGCAACGCTGGGTCAGTGCTGACCCGGCGGGTGATGTCGACGGGCTGAATCTGTATGCGTTCGTCAGCAACGGCCCGCTGACCCATGTCGACCGGACAGGCACCTCCATGGAGGTTTTCGATCTGGCCAGAAAAGCGATCGGCCTGCTCGATCATGCCAAAACAGCGGCCGATCAATTGCACAACCTGACTCAGGAGTTCGACGATCTGGTGCCGGAAGGTGCGGACATCGAAGACATACGAAAGAACATGACGTTCGGAAAATTCATCAAGTCCCGGGCTGGCATCAAATCGGCCCTGTACGGTGCCGGGAAAGGGGGCTTTGTCGGTGGGCTTATAGGCACGGCGATACCGGGACTCGGCAATGCCATCGGCAGCGGCGCAGGAGCTCTGTTTGGCCTGATCGTTTTCCCCGTGCTGCGCTATTACTTTTTCAAGAGAGGGTTGAAGCTTGCGCAAACGCTGCACACCCAGGAACTCAAGGATGGCCTGCAAAACGCCAGTGATACCGCCACCCGCGTGGTTGATGGCGCCACCGATCTGCTCAATGGCGGCAAGACGGTGATGGAGAGCATCAAAAACATGACTGCCACCCTCAAAGAATATCCAGCGTTCCTTCAGACGCAGTTCGAAGACCAGTTAAAAGCCCTGGCCAGTGACAAGCAACGCGAGGTCATCAAGCTGCTGAGAACCGGAATCGACCCGTTCGAAGCCATCGACAAGGTACTGGAGACGGCACAGAAGGTCATGGATGACGCCCCCGACATCGCCGCCGAGGTGAGCAACCGTCTGCAAGAATTGCAGAGCACCGTGACTGAGGAAGCAAGGCTCAGACCCATCCCCAAACCGCGAAAACTCATTCATCGGGTCTCGGTCGGAGAAACGTTCGCATAACGTCAAAAGGGCATTGGAACAGTGCGCCGAGCCTCTTCGGCGCATGCTATCGTGCCCGCCCGTCCCTTTATCCATTAGCCCAGCATGCTGCCGACTTCCCGTACCCTGCGTCTGTCGTTGTATACCCTGCTGATCATCGCCGGTGCGGCCATCGCCGCCACGCTCGCCATCCGCCACGCCGAACGCCAGGCACTGGAAGAAGACGCCGCTCGCGCCAACCAGCAACTGACGCTGTATGCCAACTCACTGCACACCCTGATCGACCGCTATCGCGCCCTGCCCGCCGTGCTGGCGCTGGACCCGCAATTGCGCGGCGCACTCGCCGGGCCGGTAGGCGCCGAACAACAGAACGAACTGAATCTGAAGCTGGAAAAGATCAACGGCGCGGCGCAGTCCTCGACCCTCGAACTGCTCGACCACACCGGCCTGGCGGTGGCCGCCAGCAACTGGCGCCTGCCCAGCAGTTATGTCGGCCACAACTACGGTTTTCGTCCGTACTTCAGCCAGACCCGCACCCAGGGCAGCGGGCGTTTTTATGCGGTGGGCGTGACCAGTGGCATCCCCGGTTACTTTCTGTCCAGCGCGGTGCTGGACGACAGCAATCAGTTCCTCGGGGCAATGGTGGTCAAACTGGAATTCCCCGAACTTGAGCGCGAGTGGAGTCAGGGCAGCGACACCCTGCTGGTCAGCGATGCACGCGGGATCATCTTCATCGCCAACCAGCCCGGCTGGCGCTATCGTTCGTTGCGGCCCCTCGATAGCCGCGACATGGACGAGATCATGCGCACGCGCCAGTACGACAAGCAATCGCTGATCCCGCTGACGCATCTGTCCCTGCGTCACTTCGACGACAACAGCGACCTGCGCCGGGTTGAAGGCCCGCAAGGCACGGCGGATTATCTGTGGGAATCGCTGCCGCTGGCCGCCGAAGGCTGGACCCTGCACCTGCTGCGCCGCCCGCAAGTAGCCTTCGAAGACTTGCGCAACGCCGGGCTGGCTGCTGCCGGTGTGTGGCTGGCGCTGGTGTTTCTGTTGTTGTTCCTCAATCAGCGCTGGCGCCTGTCGAAAATCCGCCAGCGCAACCGCGAAGAACTCGAACAACTGGTCGAAGAACGCACTCGCGATCTGCGCACCGCCCAGGACGGTCTGGTGCAATCGGCCAAGCTCGCCGCACTGGGGCAGATGTCCGCCGCACTGGCCCACGAAATCAATCAACCGCTGACCGCGCAACGCATGCAGCTCGCAACGCTGCGCCTGCTGCTTGAGCATGGCCGCGTCGATGACGCGTACAAAGCGCTCAAACCGGTGGACGACATGCTCACGCGCATGGCGTCGCTCACCGGCCACCTGAAAACCTTTGCCCGCAAGAGCCCCAGCGGCCTGCGCGAGCGACTGGATCTGGCGACGGTGGTCGATCAGTCGCTGCAACTGCTCGACGCTCGCCTGCGCGATGAACAGGTCAGCCTGATGCTGCACCTGACGCGACCGGCGTGGGTGCGGGGCGATGCGATCCGCCTCGAACAGGTGCTGATCAATCTGCTGCGCAATGCTCTCGATGCGATGCAGGGCAAACCGTGCAAGCGTCTGGAAATCCGTCTTGAGGCCGACGAACAACTGTGGCGCCTGAGCGTGATCGACAATGGCGGCGGGATTGCCGTAGAGCACCTGAATCAAGTGTTCGACCCGTTCTTCACCACCAAACCTGTGGGTGACGGCCTTGGCCTGGGGCTGGCAGTATCGTTCGCCATCGTGCATGAATCCGGCGGGCGTCTGAGTGTTGAAAATGGCGAGGCCGGCGCCGTGTTCAGCCTGACCCTGCCGATCGATCTGGAGGCACACATCTGATGCTCAACTCAGTGATGGTGGTCGATGACGAAAGCAGCATCCGCAGCGCCGTCGAGCAATGGCTGAGCCTGTCGGGGTTCGAGGTGCAGCTGTTCAGCCGCGCCGAAGACTGCCTCGCCGCGCTGCCCGCACACTTCCCCGGCGTGATCCTCAGCGATGTGCGCATGCCGGGGCTCAGTGGTCTGGAGTTGCTGGCCGAGGTGCAGCGGCGTGACGCCGATCTGCCGGTGATTCTGCTCACCGGTCACGGTGATGTGCCGATGGCGGTCGAAGCCATGCGTGACGGCGCCTATGACTTTCTGGAAAAACCGTTCAGCCCGGAAAACTTGCTCGGCAGTCTGCGCCGGGCGCTCGACAAGCGTCGGCTGGTTCTGGAAAACCGTGCCCTGCACGAGCAGGCCGACCACCGCGCCAGACTCGACGCCACGCTGCTCGGCGTGTCCCGTGGCATGCAGACCTTGCGTCGGCAAGTGCTGGATCTCGCGGCGCTGCCGGTCAACGTGTTGATCCGTGGTGAGACCGGCAGCGGCAAGGAACTGATCGCCCGCTGTCTGCATGATTTCGGCCCGCGCGCCGACAAACCGTTTGTGGCACTGAACTGCGCGGCGATCCCCGAGCAGTTGTTCGAGGCCGAGTTGTTCGGTCATGAAAGTGGCGCGTTCACCGGCGCTTCCGGCAAACGTATCGGCAAACTGGAATATGCCGACGGCGGCACGCTGTTCCTCGATGAAATCGAAAGCATGCCACTGGCCCAGCAAGTGAAGCTGCTGCGGGTGTTGCAGGAACAGAAGCTGGAGCGGCTGGGTTCGAACCAGAGCATTCGCGTCGATCTGCGGATTGTGGCTGCGACCAAACCCGACCTGCTGGATGAGGCCCGGGCCGGACGTTTTCGCGAAGACTTGGCGTATCGCCTGAACGTCGCCGAACTGCGCCTGCCGCCGCTGCGCGATCGTCGCGAAGACATTCCGCTGCTGTTCGAGTCGTTCGCCTTCAGTGCCGCCCAACGCCTGGGGCGCACCTTTCCACCGCTGAGCGGTGCGCAATTGAGCCACCTGCTCAGCCATGACTGGCCGGGCAACGTGCGCGAATTGGCGAACGTCGCCGAGCGTCAGGTGCTGGGGCTGGATGAACCGGTGCAAGGCATCGACCCTGGCCAGTCGCTCGCGGCGCAGCAGGAAGCGTTTGAAGCGCAGTGCCTGCGCGCGGCGCTGACACGGCACAAGGGCGATGTGAAGGCGGTGCTGGAAGAGTTGCAACTGCCGCGCCGCACCTTCAATGAAAAGCTGCAGCGGCATGGGTTGAGTCGGGAGATGTTTGTTCCGGGCAGTTGAATTTTGCAGTGTTTGATCCGGCCTCTTCGCGGGCAAGCCCGCTCCCACAGGGTTTTGTGCTGAACACAGAATGTGTGAACACCACCGACCACTGTGGGAGCGGGCTTGCCCGCGAAGCGGCCCGCACAGGCAACATTTATCCATCAGCCTGAATGAGCAATTTTCCGCTCACAACCATCCAGCCATAAGCGGATTTCCGCTCATAAAATCCTGCCACCCCTTCTAAACCGCCCCTCTCCCCGTTGGCACAGCTCCTGCTATAGCCCCTGCAGGCTGCGTTTCGACGCGCTCCACAAAAACAATTAAACGAAGGATCCTTCAATGGATAACTCCAACGCCCTGCCCCTTGGGTCGGCTGCCGTGCCCGCCAAAGAAAGAACCACCGCCAGCCGTATCAAATCGATCTTCAGCGGCTCGGTCGGCAACATGGTCGAGTGGTACGACTGGTATGTTTACGCAGCATTTTCGCTGTACTTCGCCAAGACCTTCTTCCCCGCCGGTTCCACCACTGCGCAATTGATGAACACCGCCGCGATCTTCGCCGTGGGCTTCCTGATGCGCCCGATCGGTGGCTGGTTGATGGGCCTCTACGCTGACAAAGTCGGGCGCAAGAAAGCCCTGATGGCTTCGGTCTACCTGATGTGCTTTGGCTCCTTGCTGATCGCCCTCAGCCCGAACTATGAAACCATCGGCATCGGCGCGCCGATCCTGCTGGTGTTCGCCCGTTTGCTGCAGGGCCTGTCGGTCGGCGGTGAATACGGCACCTCCGCCACCTATCTGTCGGAGATGGCGACCAGGGAACGTCGCGGCTTCTTCTCCAGCTTCCAGTACGTGACCCTGATCTCCGGTCAGCTCATCGCCCTGGGCGTGCTGATCGTGCTGCAGAACATGCTGACCACCGAACAGCTGTACGCGTGGGGCTGGCGTATTCCGTTCGCCATCGGCGCACTGTGCGCAGTCGTCGCGCTGTACCTGCGTCGCGGCATGGAAGAAACCGAGTCGTTCACCAAAAAAGAGAAGTCCAAGGAAAGCGCGATGCGCACCTTGCTGCGCCACCCGAAAGAACTGCTGACCGTGGTCGGCCTGACCATGGGCGGTACGCTGGCGTTCTACACCTACACCACCTACATGCAGAAATACCTGGTGAACACCGTCGGCATGAGCATCTCCGACTCGACCACCATTTCTGCCGCTACGCTGTTCCTGTTCATGTGCCTGCAACCGATCATCGGCGGCCTGTCGGACAAGATCGGTCGGCGTCCGATCCTGATCGCCTTCGGCGTGCTCGGTACGATCTTCACCGTGCCGATCCTGATGACCCTGCACACCATCCAGACCTGGTGGGGCGCGTTCTTCCTGATCATGGCGGCACTGATCATCGTCAGCGGCTACACCTCGATCAACGCCGTGGTGAAAGCCGAGCTGTTCCCGACCGAAATCCGCGCGCTGGGCGTCGGCCTGCCGTACGCACTGACCGTGTCGATCTTCGGCGGCACCGCCGAATACATCGCGCTGTGGTTCAAGAGCATCGGCATGGAAACCGGTTACTACTGGTACGTGACCGCGTGCATCGCGGTGTCGCTGCTGGTGTACATCACCATGAAAGACACGCAGAAACACTCGCGGATCGTGACTGACTGATCGGGATTTCACAGCCACTGCAATGGTGGCTGGGTGGCCTCATCGCTGGCAAGCCAGCTCCCACAGGGTCAGGTGGTGCACACAGAATTTGTGTACATCACCAATTATTGTGGGAGCTGGCTTGCCAGCGATGGGGGCGACTCGGTATCAAGTCAACTCGGCCACCGGCGGCTTGCCATAACGCTTCTGTGCATACGACGCGCCGACAATCATCGCCAGCAGAATCCCCGCCAGCACCGCCGACGAGCCGATGGTGCCGAAGTCCAGGCCACCCTTTTCATGGGGCTTGGTCATCAGATCGCCCAAGGTCGCACCGAACGGCCGGGTCAGCACGAACGCTACCCAGAACAACAGCACCGACGAAATCTTCGTGAAGTATTTGAGCGCCACGACCACGGCGATGGTCGAGCCGATCAGCAGCGCACCTCCGGCAAACCCCAGGCCCGAATCATCGGCCAGGTAGTCGCCGAGCGCCGTGCCCAGGGTGTTGGAAAACAGAATCGCCATCCAGTAGAACATCTCGCCGCGAAAGGTCTGCACCTTGCTGACGTTCAGCGAATCGCCGCTCAGGCGCCAGGCCGCGAAGATCGCCAGCAGAATCGCAATCAGGATCATCGAACCGGTGGCATACCCGAGCCCAAGGGTGCGGTCCATGAAGTCGGACAGGGTGGTGCCGGCGGTGCTGGTGGACAGAATCACGATCCAGTACAGCAGCGGCTTGTAGGTCTTGGCCATCAGTTGGCTGATCAGGGTCAGCACGAACACGCTGATCAGGATCAGCGAGCTGAGGGCGTACCCAACGTTGAGGGTCATCGATAGCAAATCCCCCGCGGTTTCCCCCAGGGTCGTCGCGCAGATTTTCATGACCCAGAACGCCAGGGTGATTTGAGGCAGTTTGTTCATCGCAAGCAAAGCTCCAGTGTGTGGCGGCCGTTTCTTGGTTTTCTGGCCGTGGGCAGACTGGCGATGCGCCGGTGAAAAAGCGGTCGGCAACAGATGAAAAATCTGTCATATCGCGAAAACAGCGATTAATCCCCCATTAATGCTGCCCTTGCACCTTACCAATACCTGATCGATGACCTGCGCGGCGTTCGCTCCCGACAGTGGAAGCCAATCAATGCGCCGCCCTTAACATCAATTTAATCGATTGTTTTTAGCATTAATTTGCGCTTTTTAATCAATTTAGTTGGCGTAGCATTAAACCCAAGCAAGACACACCGCCAACTCATCTGGAGTCACGAACATGAAAACCAAACTGATCCTCGCCCTGACCCTGTCCGTACTGGCCGCCAACACCTTCGCTGCCGATGGCTCGGACAAAACCAAATCGGCCGACTTCATCTCCGGCGGCACCGCCGCCATCGAAACCAGCCACTCGGGCACTTACGCTGCTGACGGTTTCGATAAAACCAACATCGGCAAAACCGTGGCCGCCGATGGCTTCGACAAGACCGGTACTGCTGCAGCCATCAGCTAAGTATCAGCAGCGCTTCCACAGCCCGGCTCCGGCCGGGCTTAGTCATTTCTGAAATCCACACAATTCCCCTGTAGGAGCTGCCGAAGGCTGCGATCTTTTGATCTTGATCTTGAAAAACAGAATCAAAAGATCGCAGCCTGCGGCAGCTCCTACAGTGGGATCAGTGTCTGGCTGGAAATATGCGGGGCGTCCTTGCACTATGGCTGCATCCAAACGCAGCCTCAGGAATTCATTCAACATGTCCGATGACATCCACTACTACGAACCCGCCAACGGCCACGGCCTGCCCCACGATCCGTTCAACGCCATCGTCGGCCCGCGCCCTATCGGCTGGATTTCTTCGCAGGATGCCAATGGGCAGTTGAACCTGGCGCCATACAGCTTCTTCAACGCGTTCAACTACATCCCGCCGATCATTGGTTTTTCCAGCGTCGGGCGCAAAGACAGCCTGAACAACATCGAGCAGACCGGCGAGTTCGCCTGGAACCTCGCCACCCGGCCGCTGGCCGAGCAGATGAACCAGAGCTGCGCGATGGTCGCGCCTGAGGTCAACGAGTTTGAATTGGCGGGGCTGACGCCGGCGGCGTCGAAGGTGATTGCGGTGCCACGGGTAGCCGAAAGCCCGGTGTCCTTCGAGTGCAAGGTCACGCAGATCATTCAGTTGCAGCGCGCCGATGGCGAAACCGTGCCGAGCTGGCTGGTGCTCGGCGAAGTGGTCGCCGTGCATATCGCCAAATGGCTGTTGAAGGACGGAATCTACGACACCGCCGCGGCAGAACCGATTCTGCGCGGCGGCGGGCCGGCGGACTATTTCCAGCTGGGGCCTGAAGCCCTGTTCAAGATGTGGCGCCCGGGGGCGGTCAAATAACTACCAGATCAACTCGGCGTCATCAGTGACACCCTTGAGGCGGTCCAGCTCATTGATGGCAGCCTCATCGGCAGCGATGGCGCCGGGGAATACCTGATCACCCAGCAGTTTGTGGAAGCGTGGCGCACCGCCATCGACCAGGGCCTTGACCGCGATTGCCGCGTGATAACCCTTGTTGCCGCCCAACTCGACGGGGACGACTGCGGAGACTGCTTCGAAGTTTTCGAACTCTTTACGTGCCATGGCACAGATCCTGGCTCAGATGAATAAGCCGGACATTAAACCCTCAACCGGCGAGTTTGTGTATCGGTGCCGGGCATTGTCCCAGCGCCTGCGCCGCCGACACCTCTTTGAAGGTGTGGAAATCCAGGCTGTTGACCACCAGATCCTGGACCAATTCGGCAAAGACCTGCATCGACGGGCTGCTGAAATAGGCGGTCATCGCCTGTTGATGGCTCCAGAAACCGGAGACCAGCCACAGGTCCGGATCACATTGCGAATGCTGCAGGGCAAAGTTCAGGCAACCGGGGGCGCTGCGTGAAGGCTCGATCAAGGCACTGAGGCGTGCACCCAGTTCGGCGGAGCGTCCGGCGCGCGCTCGAACGAAGGCCATATGACTGACGGGAATCTGCTTGGACATGTTCAACCCTCCCAGGGAGTCGCGTGGCAGCCGGGGGACGGGCTGCGACAGGATCCAAGGTTAAGGGCCGGGCGCAAGGTGCCGTTAGTCGATTCCTGCCGCTGCGTTGCACAATCCTGCGAGACTGCACAAACGCCCCGCATCGATGGGTAGAAACCTGTCATACCGCTGTCACACCGCTTTTGTGTAGGAGCTGCCGAAGGCTGCGATCTTTTGATTTTTGTTTTTAAAATCAAAAGATCGCAGCCTTCGACAGCTCCTACGGGGGATTCGACCGCAGGCACTGTGCGTCGGGTGCAGGCTGATGGCGGGGGCAAAAAATCAGCCGATGCAGAATCAGGCAAGCATTTGACAGGATGTGTCTACCGCTTGCGCTTGCACAAATATAGGCTCTGCCCCATTCCACCGTCTTAGCAGAGGATGCCGCGCATGACGTCATTCGATCGTTTCCAGGCCCCGCTCGATGTCGACATGGAAAAACAGCGTGCGGAGCTCGCGGGGATCATCCGCCGCAACACCACCGACGACGGCAGTTACCAGACCGCAATCGGCTCGCTGTTCATGTCGCGCCACACAAAATCCCACGACTTCGCCCCGGTGCTGGCGCAACCGGCGTTGTGCATCATGGCCCAGGGGCGCAAAGAGGTGCGACTGGCGGACGAGTACTTCAACTATGACCCGCTGAATTACCTGGTGGTCTCGGTCTCGATGCCGCTGAGCGGGCGGGTTGTGAATGTCTCGCCCGAAGATCCGATCCTCGCCGTGCGTCTGGACATCGATCCGGCGGAAATCACCGCACTGATCGCCGACGCCGGCCCCATGGGCGTGCCGACCCGGCCGACCGGGCGTGGCCTGTATGTGGAAAAGATCGACAGCGCGATGCTCGACGCGGTGTTGCGTCTGGCACGACTGCTGGATGCGCCGAAAGACATCGCCATGCTCGCGCCGCTGATTCGCCGGGAAATTCTCTATCGCCTGCTGCGCAGTCCGCAGGGCCACCGCTTGTATGAGATCGCGATTGCCAACAGTCAGAGCCATCGCATCAGCCAGGCGATCAAATGGCTCAACGGCAACTTCGAACAGCCGTTGCGCATCGATGATCTGGCGAAAGAGGTGAACCTCAGCGTCTCGACCCTGCACCACCGTTTCAAGGCGATGACCGCGATGAGTCCGTTGCAGTATCAGAAGCAGCTGCGCCTGCAGGAAGCGCGGCGCCTGATGCTGGCCGAAGGGCTGGAG
>NZ_QAIK01000031.1:45314-54611 GCF_003061005.1 Pseudomonas sp. HMWF021
TCGCGTGGGCTATGAAAGCCCGTCGCAGTTCAGCCGCGAGTACAGCCGCTTGTTTGGTGCGCCACCGTTGCGGGATCTGGCGCGGTTGCGGCAGTCGGTCTGATCAAGGTGTTGTGTTGTAACGACTGACGCCATCGCTGGCAAGCCAGCTCCCACAGGGTTTTGTGCTGAACACAGAAGTTGTGCACCCCCGAAAAACCTGTGGGAGCTGGCTTGCCAGCGATGGGGCCAGTCAAGACAACCTCAATCCAGAATCAGGCACCGAGTACCCGACACGCCTCGCTCGGCAACGTCACCGACACCGGATGCCCGATCCCCAAACCAATCCCCTGACACGGCGTACTCAACGCCGTGAACGTCACCCCGGAACACTCGACCGTAGTCTCGATGGTCGCGCCGATATCGCGCACGAACGTCACCTTGCCGAGCAAGCGATTGCCCGCCGTGGCTTGTGGCGCGGACAGTTGCAGGTCTTCCGGGCGAATCAGCATCTTCACCTTCTGCCCCACCTCGATGCTGCTGCAGATCGGCACTTGCAGCGCATCACCGCCCGGCAAACTGACCTTGCCATCGCCCAGCGCCGTGGCCGGGAAGATGTTGCCCGAGCCGATGAAGTCGGCGACGAATTCGTTGGCCGGGTGCCGGTAGATTTCGATCGGCGTGCCCACCTGCTGCACCTTGTGTTCGCCCAGCACCACGACGATGTCGGCCATGGTCATGGCTTCGCGCTGGTCGTGAGTGACCATGATCGTGGTGATGTTCAGGCGCTGTTGCAACTGGCGGATTTCCACCTGCATCGACTCGCGCAACTTGGCGTCCAGCGCCGACAGCGGTTCGTCGAGCAGAAGAATTTTCGGCCGCGAAGCGATGGCCCGGGCAATCGCCACCCGCTGCCGTTGCCCGCCGGAGAGTTTCGCCACCGGGCGGTCGATCATCGCTTGCAGCTGGATCAGCTCCAGCAACTCCACCACCCGCGCCTGCTGCTCCGCCTTACTGACGCCGCGCAGTTTCAGCGGATAGGCGATGTTCTCGCCGACGGTCATGTGCGGGAACAGCGCCAGCGACTGGAACACCATGCCGAAGTTGCGCAGGTGCGCCGGGGTGTGGCCGATGTTCTCGCCGTTGAGGCGAATCTCGCCGCCGGTAAGGGTTTCCAGCCCGGCGATCATCCGCAGCAAGGTGGTTTTGCCGCAGCCCGACGGGCCGAGAAAACACACCAGTTTGCCTTCCGGCAAATGCAGATTGACGTCTTGTACCGCGCAAGCCGAGCCGTAGAATTTCTCGACGTTTTCCAGAATCAGACCAGTCATGTTGCACCTCAAATCAAAAGGAAACGCCGCCCTCGCCCACCAGCTTTTCCAGCGCCCAGATCAGAACGAAGTCGATCAGCACGATCAGCACGGCAAACGAGAACACGGTGGGGTCGAGCGATGACACGGTGCGGCTGTACATCCAGATCGGCACGGTCATGACGTCGATGGTGTAGAGGAAATAGGTCACGGTGAATTCGTTGAACGAGACGATGAACGCCAGCAGCATCCCCGCCAGAATCCCCGACTTCATCAACGGCACCACCACGTCGACAATCGCCCGCAGCGGTGAGGCGCCGAGCATCCGCGCCGCCTCTTCGACTTCGCTGCCGATGGAGAGCATGGCAGCGGTGCAGTTTTTCACCACGAACGGCAGCGCCAGAATCACGTGGGCAATCACCAGCCGCGAGGTGGTCAGGTGGAATGGCAGGCTGTCGAACACCAGCAGCAACGCCAGCCCCAACACCACCATCGGGAACACCAGCGGCAGCGACATCAGCTGCAGCGCCACGGCTTTGCCACGGAACTCGCAACGGGTCAGCGCATAGGCGGCGGGCACCGCGATCAGCGTGGCGAAGACCATGGTCAGGCACGACACCAGCAGGCTGGTAGCCATCGCCTGGCCGAGGCTCAGCACGTCGCTGGCGTCCGGCGAGACGAAGGTGTGCCACGCCGCCTTGTACCATTGCAGGCTGTAGCTGCTGGGCGGGAAGTCGAGGTTCGACGCACCGCTGAACGACATCACGATCATGGTCAGGATCGGCAACACCGCCAGCAGCAGAATGAACCCGGAGAGGATTCCGGCGAACTTGCCGGTGTCGCCGGGCAGCAGCGCCATGCGCTTGTTGGTCAGGGTACTCATTGCGAAGCCTCCAGCAGACGCCGACGACGGCCAGTGATGTATTCGGACAGGGTCATGATCGCCAGCGTGGTGACGATCAGCACCACCCCGGCAGCGGACGCGGCAGGCCAGTTCATCAGCGGCGCGATCTGGTCATGCACCATCACCGCGAGCATCGGTACACGGCGGCCACCGAGCAGCAACGGCACGACAAAGCTGCTGGCGTTGTAGGCGAACACCAGCGTCGCCCCGGTGATGATTCCCGGCAGACTCATCGGCAGCACCACCTGACGGAACACTTGAAAACGGCTGGCGCCGAGTGTCGCGGCCGCCTCTTCGTAGGTGCGCGCAACACCGCGCATGGCGCTGGCAATCGGCAACACGGCCAATGGAAACGCAGTTTGCACCAAGCCCATCAGCACGCCGTTCTGGTTGTACAGCAACATGATCGGTCGCTTGATCAGGCCCAGGCCCATCAGCGTCTGGTTGAGCATTCCGCCCGGGCCGAGAATCACCAGCCAGCCGTAGCTTTGCAGCAGCAGGTTGACCAGCAGCGGCAACAGCACCGCGGCGAGAAAAATCCGCCGCACGAACGGCGAGGTCAGACGCGACATGGTGTACGCCACCGGGATCGCCAACAGCACGGCGATCACCGCACTGATCAGCGCCAGACGCAGGGTCAGCAGCAGGGATTTCAGGTAATAGGGTTCGAGCAATTGTGCGTAGCTGGCGAGGCTGAACCCGCTCCACTCCGCGCCTTTGGTGCCGACGCTCATGCGCAGCACCAGCAGGCTGGCAGCGATCAGCACACCGAGAAACAGCATCGACGGCGTGAGGAAAAACCACGCCCGGGCAGTCGGCGAAACACCGCGCGCCGGGCGCACGTCAGCGGCGCCGACCGGTTGGGTCAGGGATTGATGTTCCATAGCAATGATCTCGTCAATGGAAAGCTAATCTCGCAAACACCTCAATCTCCTGTGGGAGCGGGCTTGCTCGCGAAAGCGGTGGTTCAGTCAGCAACAATGTCGACTGACAGATTGCATTCGCGAGCAAGCCCGCTCCCACATTTGATTTGTGGCACTCTCAGGGCCTGTGCTCGGCTCTCGGTCAGGAAGAAAAAATTTCCGTATAACGACGAATCCATTGGTCATGCACGGTCGCCAGGAAGGCGTTGTCGTGCATGATCGCCTTCTCGGCAATCTGCTCCGGGGTGAGGATGTACGGGTTCTTGCGCGCTTCGGCGGAGATGATCGCCTTGGCGTTGACCGGGCCGTTGAAGATGTCTTCGGCCATTTTGCCCTGCACCAGCGGGTCGAGAGAGTGGTCGATGAAGGCGTAGGCCAGGTCGGTGTCGCCTGGACGGTTCTTCGGCATTACCGAGAGCATCAGGTCGGTGTAGAAACCTTCCTTCATGCCGAACGTGGCACCGAGGCCGTAGTTCGGATCGCGGATCTGCTTGGGGAAGAATGCCGGGGCGTACAGGCCGCCCATGTCCAACGATCCGGTGCGGAACAGTTCGGCAATCTGGTTCGGGTTTTCGCCGAGGGTGACCACGCGATCCTTGAGCTCGGCGAGTTTCTTGAAGCCCGGTTCGATGTTGTGTTCGTCACCGCCGGCGAGTTTCGCGGCGATAATGATCAGGTCCATGGCCTCGGTCCAGTTCGGCGGCGGCAGGAAAATGTTCGGCGCCAGATCAGCGTCCCACAACGCAGCGTAACTGGTGGGCGCTTCTTTCTGGGTGCGGGTGCTGTAGACCAGACTGTTGCACCACAGCAGGTAACCGATGCCGTGACCGTTGGCGCCGGTGCGGTATTTTTCCGGTACGTCGATCAGGTTGGGAATGCGGTTGAGGTCGGGTTTTTCCAGCAGCCCGGCGGCGGCCAGACCTTCGGCGCCAACCCCGGCCAGGGTGATGATGTCGTACTGCGGACGATCACCGCCGGCCTTGAGTTTGGCGACCATTTCCGAGGTGCTGCCGGTGCGGTCGGCGATGACCTTGGCGCCGGTCTTGGCCTCGAACGTGGCGGCGATGTTGCGCAGTGCGGCGAGGCCGGTGTCATCCGACCAGGTCAGCAGACGCAAGGTCTTGCCGGCGAATCGCGTGTCGCTGGCGCTGGCCCGGATGAAGGGCATGCTCAGGGCCGCCGCCGCTACCGAGGCGACGCCCACGGTTTTAATGAATTGACGCCTGTTCAGATCGTGCTCGCCCATGACGGACTCCCTTTGTTCTTTTAAGTATGAGGTTGGTCGCAACCGTTGCATCCGCGCGGCCGGATCCGCTGCAGGCCTTGTGCTAAAAGGCCTGCAGCGCTGCCGACGGGTTCATCCTGAGGTCGTGCAATACACCTGACTATCGATAAAAACTCATCGAAGCCATGACACCCGCGCATGCCTCGTTGCGAGGCATGCGCTCACCGTTTTCGGGCGTTCAGAGCGCCCGGATCACGTGTTTGATTTCCTGAAACGCAGCCAGGCCCCACGGCCCCAATTCGCGGCCGATGCTGCTCTGCTTGTAGCCGCCCCACGCCGTCTGCGGGAAGATCACTTGCGGCGCGTTGAGCCACACCAGCCCCGCCTGCAGGGCGTTGGCGACCCGGTCTGCAGTCTCGGCGTTACGCGTCACCACACTGGCGACCAGCCCGAACTGGCTGTCGTTGGCCAGCGCAATCGCCTCGGCTTCGCTGCTGAAACGGCGCACGCACAGCACCGGGCCGAAAATCTCTTCGCACCACAGCGCACTGTCGAGGGGCACGTCGGTGAACACAGTCGGCTGCAAAAAATAGCCGCGCGGCAGATGCGCCGGACGATTGCCACCGCACACCAGCTTGGCCCCGGCACTCAGGCCACGGTCGATGTGACCGAGCACGCGCTGGTATTGCGCCTGATTGACCAGCGCGCCCATCTCCACATCCGGGTCAAACGGGTCTGCCACGCGAATCGCTTGCGCGCGCTTTTGCAGACGCTCTAAAAACTCATCGGCCAGCTCATCGGCAACCAGCACGCGACTGGTGGCCGAGCACATTTGCCCGGCATTGAAAAATCCGCCGCCGCAAGCCAGTTCCACGGCCAGTTCCAGGTCGGCATCTTCGAGCACCAGCAACGAAGATTTGCCACCCAGTTCCAGGCTCACGCCCTTCACCGTTTCGGCGGCGCGCTGCATCACCTGCACGCCGACGGCATTGCTGCCGGTGAAGGAGATCTTGGCGATGCGCGGATCCGCCGACAGCGGCGCACCGACCGCCAGCCCGGTGCCGCAGACCAGGTTGAACACACCGTCGGGCAGACCGGACTCGGCGATGATCGCCGCCAGTTCCAGCTCCGGCAGCGGCGTGACTTCCGACGGTTTGAGCACCACGCAGCAACCGGCGGCCAAGGCTGGCGCAAGTTTCCACGCGGTGGTGACCATCGGGAAATTCCACGGCACGATCAGCCCGACCACACCGCACGGTTCACGGCGCAGACGCGCGCTGAAGTCATCACTGGGCAGCGCCACGTTGCTGTCCAGTTGTGCATCGAGGCCTTCAGCGAGCTCGGCGTAATACTCGAACGTGGCGATCACGTCATCGACGTCGATAGCCGCTTCGAATTGCGGTTTGCCGTTGTTGCTCGACTGCAGCTTCATCAAGTGATCACGACCATTGCGCACGCCGTTGGCGATGTTGCGCAGAATCGCGCCACGCTCGGCGCCAGTGGTTTTCGACCAGCGCTTGAACGCTTCAGTGGCCGCGCTGACGGCCAGATCAACCGCGCGTTCATCGCCGCCATTGACCGTGGTCAGCAGCGCTTCGGTCGCCGGGTTGATCACCCGCAGGTGTTGACGCCCGGCCGACCATTGGCCGTTGATGTACAAGCCATCGAGGGTGGTTGGGAAACTGATCATTGGGCCACCGCCTGCATCCATTGGGTCTGGTCGATTTCGATCACGGTCGGGCCTTGGCGGTCAGTCGCCGCACGCAGCGCGCCACGCAATTGCTCAACCGAGCTGATCGCTTCGGCGGCGCAGCCCAGGGCCTTGGCCACGCCAATAAAGTCTGGGGTGTAGATATCGACGCCGACCGGCTCGATGGCGCGGTTGACCATGTATTTCTTGATCTCTTCGTAGCCCTGGTTATTCCAGAGCAGCACGATCACCGGCGTGCGCGCTTCAACCGCGCTGGCCAGTTCCGGCAGGGTGAACTGCAAGCCGCCGTCGCCGATCAGGCACACCACCGGCGGACGAGCGCCGCCCTCGACGCTGCCGCCGAGCCACGCGCCGATCGCCGCCGGCAGGGCGTAACCGAGGGTGCCGTAACCGGTGGATGAGTTGAACCAGCGCCGTGGTCGCTCCGGGTTGAAGGTGAGGTTGCCGGTGTACACCGGTTGCGTGGAGTCGCCGACGAACACCGCGTCCGGCAACTCGTGCAGGACGGTTTCCAGAAAACGGGTCTGGGCCAGTGTTGGCGCATCCCAGGTTGCGGCCAGCTCATCACGCAGACGCGCCGCCCGTACCTGGCCCCAATCGTTGCGCCGCTCGGCCAGCGACTGCTGCGACAGTGCGCCGAGCAGCGCTTGTGCGGCGTTGCGCGAGTCGGCGACCAACGCCACGTGCGGCGGATAGTTGCGCACGGTCTGATCGGCGTCGATGTCGATGCGCAGCAGCTTGCCGGGAATCTCGAAGCCGCCGGCGAAGGTCACGTCGTAATCGGTCTCCGCCAGTTCAGTGCCGATCGCCAACACCACGTCGGCATCGGCCACCAATGCGCGGGTCGCGACCAGGCTTTGCGTCGAGCCGATCAACAATGGATGGCTGGACGGCAACATGCCCTTGGCATTGATGGTCAGCGCTACCGGGGCGTCGAGCAATTCGGCCAGTTCGGTGAGCTCGGCGGCGGCATCGATGGCACCGCCACCGGCGAGAATCAGCGGACGTTTAGCGCCGGCCAGCAATTCGCTCATGCGCCGTACGGCTGCCGGAGCGGCCCCGGCGCGGTCGATATTCACCGGAATGCTGGCGAGCAGTTCATCGGCTTCTTCCACCAGCACGTCCAGCGGAATCTCGATGTGCACCGGGCGCGGACGCCCGGCCTGGAACAGTGCGAAGGCACGGGCCAGCACTCCCGGCAATTCTGCCGCCGACATCAAAGTGTGGGAGAACGCGGCCACACCGCCGACCAGTGCACTCTGGTTCGGCAACTCGTGCAGCTTGCCGCGACCGCCGCCCAACTGGCTGCGGGTCTGTACGCTGGAGATCACCAGCATCGGGATCGAGTCGGCGTAGGCCTGCCCCATCGCGGTGGTGATGTTGGTCATGCCCGGGCCGGTAATGATGAAACACACACCCGGTTTGCCACTGGTGCGCGCATAGCCGTCGGCCATGAAACCGGCGCCCTGTTCATGCCGTGGAGTGACGTGGTTGATGCTCGAACGGGCCAGCCCGCGATACAGCTCCACGGTGTGCACCCCGGGAATGCCGAACACCTGCTCGACCCCGTAATCCTCGAGTAACTTGACCAGTACTTCGCCACACGTCGCCATGTCGATTGCCCTTCTTGTTCATTTGAGACACAAGGCCTTTGTGTAGGAGTGAGCCTGCTCGCGATGGCGTCTTCACATTCAACATTACGGTGACTGACACACCGCTATCGCGAGCAGGCTCACTCCTACAAAGGGCCCTTCAATGGGCTCATTGAACGGGCGGCAGGTAGCGGCAACAATCGATTAAAAGTCATACTAGCCATGTCCTCACGTCATACCTTGGATCCACATGAAACGACTGCCTCCCCTGCCCGCCCTGCACACGTTTCTGATCACCGCGCAGTGCTGCAACTTCACCCGGGCCGCCGAGCAGTTGCACATCACTCAGGGCGCAGTGAGCCGGCAGATCGCCGGGCTGGAGGATCATCTGGGGTATGAGTTGTTCATCCGTCTGGCCCGAGGCCTGGAGCTGACCGCCGAAGGACGTGAATGGCTGCCACGGGTGGAAAAGATCTTTGGCCTGATCAGCGAAGCCACGGAGCAGATTGGTTTGAAGCGCGAAACCCTGCAGCTCAAGGCACCGAGCTGCGTGATGCGCTGGCTGGTGCCGCGCCTGCTGCAATGGCAAAAGGAACGCCCGGACGTACCGGTCAAACTGACCACCACGCTGGCCCACGGCGTTGATTTTCAGCGCGAGCAGTTCGATGCCGCGGTGATCTACGGCACGCCGCCGGACAACTCATCCACTGCCCTGCATCTATTCGATGAGCAACTGACCCCGGTGTGTTCGCCAGCATTATTGAAAGGCCCGCCGGCACTGAGCGAACCGGCCGATCTGCAACAGCATCTGCTGTTGCATCCGACCCGCGATACGCAGGACTGGACGGTGTGGCTGACGGCGGCCGAGTTGCAGTTGAACAACGTCAACACGGGCCAGCATTTCGAAACGCTGGATCAGGCGATGTCGATGGCGTCGCATGGGACGGGGGTGGCGATTGGCGACTGGTCGCTGATCGGCGATGACCTGCGCGCCGGGCGGTTGGTGATGCCGTTTGAGCTGAAGGTGAAGACGGGGCTGGGTTACTACGTGGTGATGCCGCAGGGTGGGGAGGCGTCGCCGCAGCTGGAGGAACTGATGATCTGGCTGGTGGAACAAGCCCATACCCGCTGAAACACCACATTCCCCTGTAGGAGCTGCCGCAGGCTGCGATCTTTTGATCTTGTTTTTAAAAATCAAAGTCAAAAGATCGTCCGATCGCGGCCCGAGCCTGCGGCAGCTCCTACAGGGGTTTTGTTTGCAGGTCAGTAGCCGACGGTAAACCGCTGACGCGAATGCTTCGGCGTTTCCACTTCGTCGAGCAGTGCAATCGCGTAATCGGCGAAGGTGATCCAGCTACGCCCTTCGGCACTCACCAGCAAGTGATCCTTGCCGACCCGGAAGGTGCCGGTGCGCTCACCTTCGACGAACTCGGCCGACGGCGAGAGGAAAGTCCAGTCCAGATCCGTCTCCTGACGCAAGGCTTCGAGGAACGCCGCGCCAGCGCTGGCCTCGGTTTTGTACTCGGCGGGGAAACCGGCGCTGTCGATCACCCGGGTGTCGTCCGGCAGCAGCAGCGAACCGGCACCACCGACCACCAGCAGACGTTTCACGCCCGCCTGCTTCACCGGACCAACCACGGCACTGGCCGGGAC
>NZ_QAIK01000032.1:0-6889 GCF_003061005.1 Pseudomonas sp. HMWF021
CGCGATCAGCGTACCGCCGACTGCCGCGAACCACAGAATCGCGCTCGGCGAGGACATAGCGAGAAAGATCCCGCGAAAGAACTCCTTGCGATGGGAGTTCTGCCCCACTTCCGCCGTCGCTGCCAATTGCGCCTCGTGGTGAATCGCCGAGTAGATCATCTTCGCCGCAAAGTAGATCAGCAGCGCCGACCCGCCGATCCACAGCACCCAGCGCACGGTTTCGTATTGCAGCAGCACGGTCATTCCGGCCAGCGCCAGCACCGCGTAGATCAGGTCACCGACGCAGGTGCCCAGGCCCAGCGCGAAGCCCTGAAAGTAACCGCGCTGCATCGCCAGGGTGATCATTGCGATGTTGGCCACGCCGATGTCCAGGCACAACGAAAGGCTCAGCAAGAAGCCACTGGTGAATTCCATCTACCGATTTCCTTGGGAAAAATTTGTTTGCACGCAGGCTGGACAGCCTGCCATCACAGCCCTTATCTTCCGCCACAGGTCACCGCAGTGACCAGCGTCGCTCGGACGGTTCCGGGCGCTTACGTTATCCGAGGCAACAATGGCTGAACAAGGTTCGCCGCGCCGCTTTGCGCGCATTGATCGACTCCCCCCTTACGTTTTCAACATCACCGCCGAGCTGAAGATGGCCGCGCGGCGCCGTGGTGAAGACATCATCGACCTGAGCATGGGCAACCCCGACGGGGCCACGCCGCCGCACATTGTCGAAAAACTCGTCCAGGTCGCCCAGCGCGAAGACACCCACGGTTACTCCACGTCCAAGGGCATTCCGCGTCTGCGCCGGGCGATTTCCAACTGGTACAAGGAACGCTACGCGGTCGACATCGACCCGGAAAGCGAAGCCATCGTCACCATCGGTTCCAAGGAAGGCCTGGCGCATTTGATGCTGGCGACCCTGGATCAGGGCGACACGGTACTGGTGCCGAACCCGAGCTACCCGATTCACATCTACGGCGCGGTGATTGCCGGTGCGCAGGTGCGTTCGGTGCCGCTGGTGCCCGGCGTGGACTTCTTCGATGAACTGGAGCGGGCGATTCGCGGTTCGATTCCGAAACCGAAAATGATGATCCTCGGCTTCCCCTCCAACCCTACCGCACAGTGCGTGGAGCTGGATTTCTTCGAACGGGTGATCGCCCTCGCCAAGCAGTACGACGTACTGGTGGTGCACGACCTGGCCTACGCCGACATCGTCTACGACGGCTGGAAAGCCCCGTCGATCATGCAGGTGCCGGGCGCCAAGGACATCGCGGTGGAGTTTTTCACCCTGTCCAAGAGCTACAACATGGCGGGCTGGCGTATCGGCTTCATGGTCGGCAACCCGGAACTGGTCAACGCCCTGGCGCGGATCAAGAGCTACCACGACTACGGCACCTTCACCCCGCTGCAAGTGGCGGCGATTGCCGCGCTGGAAGGCGATCAGCAATGCGTGCGCGACATCGCCGAGCAGTATCGCCAGCGTCGTAACGTGCTGGTCAAAGGCCTGCATGAGCTGGGCTGGATGGTCGAGAACCCGAAGGCTTCGATGTACGTCTGGGCGAAGATTCCCGAGGCTTACGCGCACCTCGGCTCGCTGGAGTTCGCCAAGAAGCTGCTGGCCGAAGCCAAGGTCTGTGTCTCGCCGGGGGTGGGATTTGGTGAGTATGGCGACGATCACGTGCGCTTTGCGCTGATCGAGAACCAGGACCGGATTCGGCAGGCCGTGCGCGGGATTCGCGGGATGTTCCGGGCCGATGGCCTGACCCCGAAAACCTCCGCCTGACACATCCCCCCTGTAGGAGCTGCCGCAGGCTGCGATCTTTTGATTTTAAAGATCAAGATCAAAAGATCGCAGCCTGCGGCAGCTCCTACAGGGGTCATCACCCACAAAAAAACCGCATCGCTGCGGTTTTTTTGTGCCTGCAAAACGCCGCTTAAACGAACAGCGACAACAGCAGGATAAAGCCCAACGCAACCACCGACAGGATGGTTTCCATCGCCGTCCAGGTTTTGAAGGTTTCGGCGACGGTCATGTTGAAGTACTGCTTCACCAGCCAGAAACCGGCGTCGTTGACGTGGGACAGGATCAACGAACCGGCACCGGTAGCGAGTACCAGCAGCTCACGGTTGACGCCCGGGATCATCCCCACCACCGGCACCACGATGCCCGCGCCCGTGATGGTCGCCACGGTGGCCGAACCGGTAGCGATACGAATCACCGCCGCTACCAGCCACGCCAGCAGGATCGGCGAGATCTGTGCGCTGACCGCCATGTGGCCGATCACGTCGCCCACGCCGCTGGTCACCAGCATCTGCTTGAAACCGCCACCGGCACCGATGATCAGGATGATCGCGGCGGTCGGCGCCAGGCTTGCGTCCAGCCACTTGAGCATCTGTTGCGAGCCGATGCCCTGCTTGTGACCAAAGGTGTACAGCGACAGCAACAAGGCCAACAGCAGTGCCGAGATCGGGTGACCGATCATGTCCATCCAGGTGCGGAAGAAGTGACCGTCCGGCAGCGCCACGTCGGCGAAGGTTTTCAGCAGCATCAGGAACACCGGCAGCAGCACGGTGACCAGGGTGATGCCGAAGCTCGGCAGATTCTGCGAATCGGTTTCACGGGCCAGTTGATCGACCAGTTCCTGATTCGGATGACCGGGAATGTGCTTGGCGATGAACGTACCGAAGATCGGGCCGGCAATGATGGCCGTCGGCAGCGCAACGATCAGACCATAAAGAATGGTCTTGCCGATGTCGGCACCGAACACGCCGATCGCCAGCAGCGGGCCCGGGTGCGGCGGCACCAGACCGTGTACCGCGGACAGACCGGCGAGCAGTGGAATACCGATCTTGATGATCGACACGCCAGTGCGGCGGGCAACGATGAACACCAGCGGAATCAGCAGCACGAAGCCGATTTCGAAGAACAGCGGAATACCGACGAGGAACGCGGCGAACATCATCGCCCACTGCACCTTGTCCTTGCCGAAGGCGCGGATCAGGGTCTGGGCGATCTGATCGGCACCACCGGATTCGGCCATCATTTTGCCGAGCATGGTGCCCAGCGCGAGGATGATGCCGACGAAACCGAGCACGCCACCGAAGCCGTCCTGGAACGCCTTGATGATGGTGCCGATCGGCATGCCCGACGTCAGGCCGAGGAACGCGGCCGCGATGGTCAGGGAGATAAAGGGGTGAATCTTGAATTTGGTGATCAGGATAATCAGGCCGATTACCGTGACCACTGCATCGAGCAGCAGGTAGGCGTCGTGGGACATGCCAAACATTGGGGGTGTCTCCTGGCTTGTTGTTGTTATTAAAGCGGGTTAAACAGAATTCGTGAGGACAGCGCTAGCTCTTTCAACACACTCATACCGCCTGTTTCAGACCGTGGGCCTGCCACCAGACGTGCGCCTGGGCCGCCAGTTCTTCAACGCTGTGGATCGAAGCATTCAGCGCTAGGGTCAGCGGCTCGCCAACCGGCGACTCGAGGGTGGCGAACTGGCTTTCGATCAGCGTCGCCGGCATGAAGTGGCCTGGGCGATGGGACACGCGGTCGGCGGCGACTTCAGGGGTCAGCTCAAGGAACACGAAGCCCAGGCCCGGCAAGGCACTGCGCAGCACTTCGCGATAACTGTGTTTGAGGGCCGAGCAGGTCAGCACCGGGCGCTCGCCGAGTGCATCGACACGACGCAACTCAACGCACAGGCTGTCGAGCCAGCCGGCACGGTCATCGTCGTTCAGGGGGATCCCCGCGCTCATCTTTTCGATGTTGGCGGCCGGATGAAAAGTATCGCCTTCAATGGCAGTGGCGCCGCTCAATTGGCACAGGGCCTGGCTGACGCACGTCTTGCCGCAACCGGCAACGCCCATGATGACCAGGGCGGTGATGGGATGACTCATATAACACCTCAGCGCGCAGACAGCGCTACCTTTGCTAGCTATGACTCTAGTGCACAGGCAGAAGTTGCCGACGCCTTCTTGTCGTTTTTTTGGGTTGCAGCAGGTTTTTGCCCAACGCCAAAAAGCGAGGATCAGGCAGGACCTCGCTTACGCATTTGCAGCTGCATCAGGACAGCGCTACCTTAGTGCCTTGATTTTTGTTTGGCAAGCCGCCCGATGACCACCCCTAAAAACGATAAAAACACTCGCACCACCGGCCGTCCCACCCTTAATGAAGTTGCCCGTCTGGCCGGCGTCAGTCCGATTACCGCCTCCCGCGCCCTGCGTGGGGTCAGCACCGTGGCCACCGAGCTGGTGGAAAAAGTGCAGAAAGCCGCGCTCGAACTCAACTACGTGGTCAACCCTGCCGCCCGCGCCCTGGCCTCGGCGCAGAGCCATTCGGTGGTGGTGCTGGTGCCGTCGCTGTCGAACCTGTTGTTCATCGATACGCTGGAAGCCATTCATCGGGTGCTCACGCCCAAGGGCTTCGAAGTGCTGATCGGCAACTTCCACTATTCGCGCGATGAAGAAGAAAACCTGCTGCGCAACTACATGGCCTATCAGCCGCGTGGTCTGCTGTTGACCGGGTTTGATCGCACCGAAAGTTCGCGACGGATGATCGAGGCCAGCAACATTCCCTGCGTGTACATGATGGAGCTGGACAGCGCCGCCGGGGTGAACTGTGTGGGCTTCTCGCAGCTCAGCGCCGGCGAAACCGCGGCCGAACATTTGCTCTCGCGCGGGCGCAAGCGCCTGGCCTACATCGGCGCGCAACTCGATCAGCGCACCTTGTTGCGTGGTGAAGGGTTCCGCAAAGCCTTGCAGAAGGCCGGTCGTTACGACCCGGATCTGGAAGTACTGACCCCGCGCGCCTCGTCGGTGGGCCTGGGCGGTGAACTGTTCCTGCAATTGCTGGCGGCGCATCCGGACGTCGATGCGATCTTCTTTGGCAACGACGACCTGGCGCAGGGTGCCCTACTCGAAGCGTTGCGCAACGGGATCAAGATCCCCGAGCAGGTGGCGATCCTCGGTTTCAACGACTTGCCGATGTCCGAACACATGGTCCCGCGCCTGAGCAGCATCAACACCCCGCGCGAGGCAATCGGCCGGCGCGCGGCGGAGCAGATGCTGACGCTGATGGCCGGCAACAGCGTGGTGCGGCCGGTGGAAGACATGGGTTTTGAACTGAAGATTCGCGAAAGTACCTGACGCCCTCTTCCCATGTAGGAGCTGCCGAAGGCTGCGATCTTTTGATTTTGCTTTTCAAGATCAAGATCAAAAGATCGCAGCCTTCGGCAGCTCCTACAGGGGTCGTTTGTACGCTGCAAAATCCTGTAGGAGTGAGCCTGCTCGCGATTGCGGTTTTGCAGTGACAGATTTAGCGACTGACACACCGCTATCGCGAGCAGGCTCACTCCTACAGTAAATATGTGCAGGGTCAGTGACCGAGCAGTTCGACGAGGGCCAATGCGCCCTTCTGCAACGGCTGGCTCTTGAGCCACACCGCATGCACCGGCAGCACCAGGCCGTTTTCGATATTGCGGAAATTCAGGCGTTTCAAGCGCCCAGTGTCCAGCCACGGCTGCACCACCGACAACGGGAAGTTGCCCCAGCCCAACCCCGCCTCAACCATCTCCAGCGCCGTCTCCAGCGTGTCGGTGCGCCAGTGCGATTCAGCCACCAGTGGCCGGGTTTCGCTGATCGGCAGGTCGCGGCTGGCAACGAAAATCTGCCGCACATGCACCAGGTCTTCGAGAAACAGATCCTGGCCCTGCAACAACGGACTGTCCGCCGCCAGCGTGGCGATCATCCGTTCGCTGCCGACAAACTGAAAACGCTCCAGCACGTTCATGCTCAACCCGGCAAACGCCAGGCACACGCTGACGCGGCCACTGTGCAGCATCGCCAGCACATCGTCCTGCGGCGCGGTCAGCACTTCGATGTCGAGCAGCGGATGGCGCTCGGCAATCACCTTGATCGCGGCGAGCAAGCGGCGCCGGTCGATGTCGGCAACTACGCCAATCGACAGCTTGCTCTCCAGCCCCAGCGACAACTCCACCGCGTGCACCTGCAACTGCTTGAACTGTTCGGCAATCAGCCGCGCGTGGGGCACCAGTGACAGCGCCATCGCCGTCGGTTGCGGTTCACGATGGCTGCGGTCGAACAGCGGATAACCGAGTTCCGCTTCCAGATTGCCGATGCCCATGCTCACTGCCGAAGGCACCCGACCCAAAGCGCGGGCGGCTGCGGAGAAGGAGCCGCGCTCGATCACGGCGAGGAACAATTCGATGCTGTCGCTGTTGAAATTCAAACCATCACCTATCACCAAAACTGAAAGCTACTGACTTTTTCTGTCACCGCTATTGAAGCTATCTTTCGCCGCCTCCGCCAGTCCCGCTGGCCATCGAGTTCAAGACAGAGGCAAATTTTCATGCAAGGCGTCAAACGCAAACTGGTCTACGTGTCGCTTTATGAAGTGATCGGCATGACCTTCTCCGCCCTAGGTCTGGCGCTGTTGTCCGGCACCTCGCCCGGCAGCACCGGCCCATTGGCGGTGATCATCACCACCATCGCGGTGACCTGGAATTTCATCTACACCTCGCTGTTCGAGCACTGGGAAAGCCGCCAGAAATCGCGCACGCGCACGGTCAAACGACGCATCGCCCACGCCGTGGGTTTTCAACTGACGCTGATCGTGTTTCTGATCCCGCTGATCGCCTGGTGGATGAACATCAGTCTGGTGCAGGCGTTTCTGCTGGACCTGGCGCTGATCATTTTCATCCCGTGCTACACGTTTGCCTTCAACTGGCTGTTCGATCGCATCTTCGGCTTGCCGGCGTCGGCGCTGCCCGATTCCGCCGCAGCGGCATAAATCGTTAACTCGTAAGTAGTTATTGCAAGAAATCGGCGGTATTCCGGGGCAAACCGCCGATATTCACAATCCATCAACTCTGATAGC
>NZ_QAIK01000032.1:6917-14040 GCF_003061005.1 Pseudomonas sp. HMWF021
ATCCGCGACGGGATCTTCGCCACCGGCAATCAGGGCGTATTCGGTTTCTCCGATCAGGCGGCGTTCGCTTCGGCGACCTTCCTCGGCCTGTTCCTCGGCGCCAGCCTGCTCAGCCCGCTGGCCGATCGATTCGGCCGTCGCGCGATCTTCACCTTTGCGCTGGTCTGGTACACGGTTGCCACGGTGCTGATGGGCATTCAAAGCTCGGCACTGGGAATCATCTGCATGCGTTTTCTGGTGGGGATTGGCTTGGGCATCGAGCTGGTAACTATCGACGCCTACCTCTCGGAACTGGTGCCCAAACGCATGCGCAGTTCGGCGTTTGCCTTCGCGTTTTTCGTGCAGTTTCTGTCGGTGCCGGCGGTGGCGCTGATGTCGTGGTGGCTGGTGCCGCAGGCGCCGTTCGGTGTGTCCGGCTGGCGTTGGGTGGTGCTGGCGAGCGCGGTGTTTGCGCTGTTCATCTGGTGGCTGCGCAAGCGCCTGCCGGAGTCGCCGCGCTGGCTGGCGCAGCATGGGCGGTTCGATGAGGCGAACCGGATTCTCGACGACATCGAGGCACGCTGCGAGAAGGATCACCGCCAACAGCTGGACGCCCCGGAAGCGGTGCCTGTGGATGTCGAGGGCAAGGGCCGCTTCGCCGATATCTGGCAGCCACCGTATCGCCGTCGGGCGTTGATGTTGATCGTGTTTCACGTGTTCCAGGCGATCGGGTTCTTCGGTTTCGGCAACTGGCTGCCGGCGCTGCTTTCCGGCCAGGGCGTCAGCGTCACCCACAGCCTGATGTACGCGTTCATCATCACCCTCGCCTACCCGCTCGGGCCGCTGCTGTTCGTCAAGTTTGCCAACCGTTTCGAGAACAAATGGCAGATCGTCGGCTCGGCCCTCGGCGCCATGACGTTCGGCACCTTGTTCGCGCTGCAGACCAGCGCCTTCGGCCTGATCTTTTGCGGGGTGATGATCACCTTCTGCAACGCCTGGCTGAGCTTCAGTTATCACTCGTACCAGAGCGAATTGTTCCCGACCAACATCCGCGCCCGAGCGGTGGGTTTCTGCTATTCGTTCAGCCGTTTGTCGACGGTGTTCAGCAGCCTGTTGATCGGGCTGTTCCTCGACCACTTCGGCACGCCCGGGGTGCTGGCATTCATCGTCAGCAGCATGCTGATCGTGATGCTGACCATCGGCTGGTTCGGCCCGCGCACGCGCAATCTGGCACTGGAAAACATTGCCCATCGCTGACCGCCCCGCGGTCATCCTCTGCCGCCTGACGGCAAGGGATGACCGCTTTGCTCGGCGCACAAGTCACGTAACTCGTTGAAATCTCGTGGTTCTTCGCAAAGGCACGGTAATTGCTGCGTCAGGCCCGTCAGCCATTATCCATAGGTCTTCATCATGATGTTGGTCAGTGCCAAACAGCAGCAACTCGTTCACTTGCCCAAGCGGCCAGTGGATGACGCGACCACGACCGCCGCTGCCGGTCTGCAAAGCGGCCTGCACGGCGCCATGCTGCAATCGCTGCAAAATCAGGCTCAGTCGCAAGCCACCGATGCAACCTCAAAGGTAGAGGATTCGGCCACGCAGATCGCCACTCAGCAAGTGGCCGCCGCTGCGCGCATCAGCGATAACGTCGACGAGGCCTTCGCCAAGACTCGCGTCGGTCTGCAAACCACTGATGCCACGGCTGCCGGCAGCACCACCGGCACCTCAGCCACCGACGCGTTCAAGGACTACATGAGCAAGTCGCCGGAACAGCGTCTGCGCGACAGTATCCTTCAGAGCATGGGCATCACCGAAGACGACATCAAAGCCATGCCGCCGGAGAAACAACTGGCCATTGGCAAGGAGATCGCCGAGCGCTTGCAGGACAAAATGAAACTGGCGCAGGCGGACAAAGAGAACGTCAATGACGTCAAGGACAGCGACAAACTGGCGGACAAGTTTCTCGCAGCGCTTTGACTGCAAACCCCTGTAGGAGCTGCGGAACGCTGCGATCTTTTGATCTTAAAAAACAACATCAAAAGATCGCAGCGTGCCGCAGCTCCTACAGGGGTTTGGTGTAGATGCTAGTTCAGTTGCAACGTCGCATTGAACTGCCCGATCGCATCCACCACGTGACGCGATCCCTGCTGAATTTCCAGAATTACCTCTCCCGCCTCGTTCGCCAGCTCCACACCCAGCCCGGTGCGGCTCAGACTCGACTGCATGCTCGACACCGCACTCAGCGACAGGTCATGGTTTTTGCGCACCACTTCGACAATCTCAAGCGTCGCCTGACTGGTACGCGCCGCAAGACTGCGCACCTCGTCCGCCACCACGGCAAACCCGCGCCCGTGCTCACCGGCCCGGGCCGCTTCGATGGCGGCGTTGAGCGCCAGCAGGTTAGTCTGGTCGGCGATCCCGCGGATGGTCTGGACGATGGTGCCGATGATGTCCGACTGCTTGCTGACCGCATCGATGCTCAGCGCCGCTTCGTTGAGGTCGCGGGAAATGTCCTGAATGATCTGCACCGTTTGCTGCACGACCTGTGAGCCTTTTTGCGCACAGGCGTCGTTTTGGACCGAGGTGCTGTGGGCCGATTCCGCGGCGTTTTGCAATGTGGTCATTTGGCTGGTGATGTCGCTGGCGAACTTCACCACCTTGTACAAACGACCCTTGGTGTCGAACAGCGGGTTGTACGAGGCTTCGAGATAAACCATCTGCCCGGACTTGTTCTTACGCTCGAAACGGTGCGAGTGATATTCGCCGCGATTGAGGGACGCCCAGAACGCCTTGTACTGCGCCGATTCGGATTCGGAACGGTGACAGAACATGCTGTGGTGATGACCGACGATTTCGTTCAGCGAGTACTGCATGGTCTTCAGAAAGTTGTCGTTGGCGGTAATCACGTTGCCTTCGGGCGTGAACTCGATCACCGCCATCGAACGGCTGATTGCCGCCAGCATGCTTTCTTCTTCGTGCTCTTTGTTGACCCGGGCGGTGATGTCCGACGCCACTTTGATCACACTTTTGACTTGTTTGTCCGGACCATAAACCGGCATGTAGCTGGCTTCGAGCCAGATCTCCTTGCCGGACTTGTTCAAGCGCAGAAACGTGCCGCTGATCGGTTCACCCCGGGCCAGGTCGCGCCACAATCTGGCGTATTCCTCGCTGCGGTAGAACGCTTCTTCGCAAAACACCCGGTGATGTTTGCCGCGCACTTCCTCGGCGCTGTAGCCCATGGTCTTGCAGAAGTTTTCGTTGGCATCCAGAACAATGCCTTCGGGCGTGAATTCGATCATCGCCATCGAACGGCTGATCGCCTCCAGCTTGGCGTTGGCTTCGGTCAAGGCGCAGCTGAAACGCTCGATCTGCTGCAGGTCAGCCTTGTGATGTAGGTTGAACATGGTTGTATCACCTTCCGCGCGGTCTTTTGATTTGATGAAAGTTCAGGTCTTTCAGAATCCACCACTACGTTCCACAGAACAGGCACACGCATTCCTCCACAGGAGGAAGTTGTCAGGTGATAAATGACGTTTAATCAAAGAGTCCATGCAGCGACGCTCTAATCAAGACATCCTTCTCTTGATAGCCCGCGAGCGGGCCAGCCCTAACGTGCAGAAGAACTTCCATGTAAAACAGGCTCCTTGTTGGTTCAGTGTCCGGTGCCTTTGAATGCGCACTCTGGCAGCGTTGAAATCACGGCTAACGGATGACGGTCGACATAGTTAGTTACAGCTCAGCATAGCCAGCGCGAAGCCTTGCGCAAGGCCACTAGTCGGCCAGTATCTGGCACTTTTTGCACAAGAAACGGTTCAGCGAGCGCTCGCGACTGCCGTTTCCGCCAGCAGATCCAGCAAGGCCTGCACCGCCGCTGATGGCGTCTGCCCCGCTGGCAGCACCAGCGAAAACACCCGCTCGATTCGTGGCGTCAATGCCAGCATTCGCAATCCCTGGCGATCGGCCGGCAAGGTCATTTCCGGCACCAGCGTGACGCCGAGGTTTTCTCGCACCAATGTGAAGGCGCTGCTCCATTCGCGCACCTCGACCCGCACATCCTGCAACTGCAATCCAGCTTCGGCGGCGAGGCTGCGGGCGTTGGTCGAGCAACCGCCGGTGGCCAGCACAAAGGGCAGCGCCGTCAGTTCATGCAGGCTGACACCCTGCTCACTGCCTCGCAGCGCCAGCGGATGCCCCGCCGGCACGACCGCCACCCACTCGTCACGGCCCAACGGCCCGGCGTTGCGCTCAGGGCTCGGGTTAAGTACCACGCCGACATCCACCAGACCGGCCGCGAGCAGGGTTTCCACCTCGTCGTCGCTGACCTCCAACGCCACGACTTCGATGCCCGGATACAAGCGATTGAACTGGCGCAGCAGCGGCGGCAGAAAACTCGCCAGCACCATCGGAAAACTCGCCAGTCGAATCGTCCCGCGCAGCATCGGGCGCACGCTGTCGACCGTCTGGCGAATGGTCTCGAGCGCACCGAGCATCAGCCGCGCCTGCTCGATCACCGGCAAGCCGATGGCGGTGGGCAGCGTCTGGCGGCTCTCGCGGCTGAACAGTTGCACGCCGAGGGTTTCTTCCATCAGCGCCAGGGCCTGGCTCGCCCCGGACTGGGTCATGCCGACCCGCTCGGCCGCGCGGGTGATGTTGCCGTGATCGGCGACGGCGACCACCAGCCGCCAATGCATCAGGTTCATCATGGCAGTAGCTGTCCTTATGGCTGCTTTCTGAAAGATTAATTTTACCGAGGGGGCGGCGCACTATGACACTGGCGCCAAATCCTCACCAGAGAGCTGCCGATGAAGCTGTATTACGCCCCGCAAGCCTGTTCGCTGGCGCCGCACATTGTGCTGCGCGAACTGAAGCTGCCCTTCGTGCTGATCCGCGTCGACAACCGCAGCAAGCGCACCGCCAGCGGTGAAGACTTCCTGGCGATCAACCCCAAGGGCTATGTCGCGGCCCTGCAACTGGACAACGGCGCGGTGCTCACCGAAGGTCCGGTGATCCTGCAATATCTGGCGGATCTGCAACCACAGTCAGGATTGGCGCCGGCACCCGGCAGTTTCGAACGCCTGCGTTTGCAGGAGTGGCTGAATTTCATTGCGAGCGAGATTCACGGTGGCCTCGGCGCGCTGTTCGATGAGCGCCTGCCGGCCGAAGTGATCAAGGAGAAGTTGTTCAGGCGTTTTGCGGTGTTGGTGACGACGCTGAAGCAGCAGGATTATTTGCTGCCGAGTGGTTTCAGCGTGGCGGATGCGCTGCTGTTTGTGGTGTTGCGCTGGGCCGGGTTGTTTGACATTGATTTGGCGCAGTGGCCGGCGCTGGCGCGGTTTCAGGCGCGAATAGAGCAGCGGCCGACCGTGGCGGCGGCATTGGCCGCGGAAGCGGCGTAAGTCTGCAGATCATTCGCGAGCAGGCTCGCTCCCACAGGGGTTTTGTGCACGTCAAAAATCCAGTGTGGGAGCGAGCCTGCTCGCGAAGGCGTCAGTTCAAACAACACAGATCAACCGGCAGAAACTCAAAGCCCCGCCGTCACCTTGCTCGCCACCTCCCCCGGCACCCACGCCTTCCACACCTGCGGCTGATCGCGCAAAAACGCTTCGGCAACCTGCCGTGGTGGCTGGCGTTTTTCGCTCATTCCGGCCAGCGTCTGGTTCAGTAGATCAATCGGCAAATCGACTTTCTCGAAGAACGTCACCAGCTCTGGATATTGCGCCTTGAACGGCGCCGACACGCCTATCGCCAGGCTGGCCGGCATCGAGCGGGTGCCCTTGGGATTCGGATTATTGGCATCGGCCAGAGTCTTCCAGGCTTCGGCATCGAACGGCGGCTCTTCGAGCTTCACCAGTTTGAAGCGCCCGAGCAGCGGTGTCGGCGACCAGTAGTAGAACAGCACCGGTTTGCCGCGTTTGATCGACGACGCCACCTCGGCATCCAGCGCCGCGCCGGAGCCGGTGCGGAAGTTGACGTAGCTGTCGGTCAGCGCATAGGCCTTGAGCTTCTGGCTGTTGACGATCTCCGAGGTCCAGCCGGTCGGGCTGTTGAGGAAACGCCCACGGCTCGGGTCTTCCGGGTCGCGGAATACGTCCTTGTAGCGCGGCAGGTCGGCCACCGATTTCAGTTCCGGGGCCAATGGTTTGATGCCGCGCTCGGGGTCGCCCTTGATCACGTATTCCGGCACCCACCAGCCCTCGGTAGCGCCCTTGACCGTATCGCCCAGGCCGAACACCTTGCCTTCATTGGCGGCCTTGACCCATGCCGGACTGCGCCCGGCCCATTCCTCGCCGATCACTTGAATGTCGTTTTTCGCCAGCGCCGCTTCCAGACTGACGGTGCTGCCCGGCAGCGTATCGGTGGGATAGCCGTAACCTTTTTCGACGATCAGGCGCAGCACTTCGGTGATGAAACTGCCGCTTTCCCAAGTGATGTCACCGAAGTGGATTGGCGCTGTTTTCTCCGCCGCCGAAACAGCGCCGACGCTCAGGCTCAGCGCCAGCAGCGAACGGCCGAGCAGGGTTTTGATCGATCTCATGCGGACCTCTTGTCTGTCAGGATTTGGTTGGCGCTGTGGCGGTCGCACAGGGCCTGGGAACGGCTCATGTAAGCGCTGACCGAACGCTGGGAAATGCCCAGTTCGGCGGCGATTTGCGGGTAAGTCAGGCCATCGATCCGCGCCAGCAGGAAGGTCGAACGGACCTTGCCGGGCAGACGTTGCAGGCTGCGGTCGAGGCGTTTGAGGGTCTGGCTCAGTTGGGCGAGTTCTTCAGGCGAAGTGGCGACATCGACGTCGATCTGCTGCGCATGCCGGCGCTCCAGATCCGCCCGGCGCCAGCGCTGATAGAGCAGGCGTTGGGCAATTGTGGTGAGCATGGCGCGGGGTTCACGGATCGCCGTGACACTGGGTGACTGAAGCAACTGCGCGAAGGTTTCGGCAGCGATGTCTTCCGCGCTTTCGGCGTCGTGCAGTTGGCGGCGCAGGTAAGTGCACAGCCAGCGGTAGTGGGTGCGGAACAGTGCGTCGAGATGATTGCGGTGAACGGTGTCGGCGCCGGACATAAGGGCTCCTGGGTAAGGGGTCGCTGAATGTCCGGTGATCCGGTGGCGCGATCGTAGCAAGGCGCCTTATGCATTAATAATATTTATA
>NZ_QAIK01000033.1:0-14918 GCF_003061005.1 Pseudomonas sp. HMWF021
AGATGTTTTCAGGTCAGATATTTTATTGAGCTCGCACAGATCCCATTCGTGGCCTGGAGTTACATGGCCGCCATGGGTTTGAAAACAACGGAGTACTTCTTTCCCTGTGCGAGAAAGGCCAACGGCATGCGGTTCAACTACCCGTGGAATCCCGCTGTATGTGAACGTTAAAACTTGATAGTTACTGATTGCGTCAATAATTGTCTGTTTCATAGGAATTACTCAGCACGTGATTATAGAACGGGACAGTTGCCTGTCCCGTGGGGTTAGGCCTTCACAAAAAAACAGAAAGGACGCCCGTCTTTGCGAAAGACGTCTTTTCCACTGCGCCAGTGCTTGAAGCTCATACAGAAAACAGCTCTGTATCCTGGCGGTGCCACCGGATAATCGTTCATGACGAATTCTCCGACGTGAGGCCGTTGTAACCGTCTGAAAGATGTCTATAATCACGTCGCGCATTTTCCCAATGCATCGTGATTTGAGTTCTTTCAGTCACGGCCCGCACCCTCGGGCTTCTGTTCAATGGTGCGGTCAAGACCCGCAGCAGTCGTTGGCGCGATTGCTGCGGGTTTCTTGTTTCTGCCTTCTGAATAATGCTCTTTTGATATTTTTATGGCCCTGCTGCAATTGAAGCAGCAGAGCCATATCAATCAATCCCAGCTCAACGCACCACCAGTCTGATACTCAATAACCCGAGTCTCAAAGAAATTCTTCTCTTTCTTCAAGTCCATAATCTCGCTCATCCAAGGGAACGGGTTAGTAGTCCCTGGATATTCCTCTTTCAAACCAATCTGCGACAAACGACGGTTAGCGATGAACTTCAGGTAGTCCTCCATCATCGCCGCGTTCATGCCCAGTACGCCGCGAGGCATGGTGTCGCGGGCGTATTCGATTTCCAGCTGCGTACCCTGCAGGATCATCTGGGTCGCTTCTTCCTTCATTTCGGCGTCCCACAGGTGTGGGTTTTCGATTTTGATCTGGTTGATCACGTCGATGCCGAAGTTCAGGTGCATGGATTCGTCGCGCAGGATGTATTGGAACTGCTCGGCGACGCCGGTCATTTTGTTGCGGCGGCCCATGGAGAGGATCTGGGTGAAGCCGCAGTAGAAGAAGATGCCTTCCAGAACGCAGTAGTAGGCGATCAGGTTGCGCAGCAGTTCTTTGTCGGTGTCCGGGGTGCCGGTTTCGAACTTCGGATCGGAGATCGAGCGGGTGTATTTCAGGCCCCAGGCTGCCTTTTTGGCGACCGATGGAATCTCGTGGTACATGTTGAAGATCTCGCCTTCATCCATGGCCAGCGATTCGATGCAGTACTGGTAGGCGTGGGTGTGGATCGCCTCTTCGAAGGCCTGGCGCAGGATGTACTGGCGGCATTCCGGGTTGGTGATCAGGCGGTACACGGCCAGCACCAGGTTGTTGGCAACCAGGGAGTCGGCGGTGGAGAAGAAGCCGAGGTTGCGCATCACGATGCGGCGCTCGTCGTCGGTCAGGCCTTCCGGGTTTTTCCAGAGGGCGATGTCGGCGGTCATGTTGACTTCTTGCGGCATCCAGTGGTTTGCGCAGCCGTCCAGGTACTTCTGCCAGGCCCAGTCGTACTTGAAAGGTACGAGTTGGTTGAGGTCGGCGCGGCAGTTGATCATGCGCTTTTCGTCAACGGCGACACGGGCGGAGGCGCCTTCGAGTTCGGCGAGGCCTTCGGCGACGTCGAGGGAATCCAGTGCTGCCTTGGCGCGGGCCACGGCGGCCGAGTCGTCGGCGGTCACGGCGCGGGCTTCCAGCGCTGCGGCACCGCCGGCGCTGTCGAGGCGGTCCATGTTGGCTTCAGTAGCGTGGCCGGCGTTGGCGCCTTTCACGGTTGCTACTTCACTGTCTTCTTTGTCGAATTCGTCCCAGCTCAGCATGACGTGTCGTCTCCTGCGTGAGGGCCTGTCGCCCCGTGTGAAACCTGATTGGTTGGTTTTTCACACGGTCGTACAGACCGCGTTGGATCTTAAGGAATCGTTTTTTGCGGCAGCCAAGGCAGGCAATAAAACAGAATTTTGTACGGGTTTCCGAGAGCCTCTGACGGGCGCAGATCAGCGTTTGGGCTGCTGCGGGGCTTCAGAATGGCTTTGATCCCTGTAAGGGAATATTGCTGACCCGATTAGGGCGGCATTATAGGGAAAAAAACACGGCTGTGCTGAGGCGAATCCGCGCATGGAGCGGTCGAGGAGGGTGGTTTTTCGATGAGAGTGCGGGTTTACAGGGCTTTGCCGGGGATAGATTTTTTTTCGTACAAATCTCGCGATTGTGGAATTGCTCAAAAAACGAACAAAAAAACCGGGTTTTCACTACATCTAGTGTTTTGCAAGCATTTTTGACGACTCCAGACACAACTGAGCCCGACCGAAGCCGGGCTGGAATCGACCCTCAAATGAGGCGCTGAGCGATCCGATTCGGTGCAGTCTCGATCATCAATTGGTACAGCCGTTACCCATCACGCTGTAACGCAGGATATGACGCTGACCTTTGGAGTCGTCGTATTCCATTTTCATCGGGACAACTTCGCAGACGTTCGGAACTTCGCTCATGGACACTACGTTGGCGATGTCCAGGTGAGTGGAGTAAGTGTATTCCTCGATCACCGGTTGTTGCTGTGCGACATCAGTCGGGACCTCGTCTGCCATGGCGGTTGCGCACAGACTGCTGAGGGCCAGAACCAATAAAGCTTTCATTTCAGATTTACCTTTTTGAGGTCGAGTGGGGTCACGCAACCTGTTTAGGGTTGCGTGTGGAACTTCATCGTTTGCAGTTATTACTTGAGAACTGGATTAACGGCCTTTGTGGGGGCTGTAACGTTGTTAATCGCGTTTGCCTTGTCGGCGATGCGGATTTTAGGGAGGTGGGGTGGGGGTAAACAGGTGGGGTTTTGATAAACACTTTTCGCGGTTTTGGTAACAATCCCCACAAAACACCGGCCAACCCTTGTAGGCGTTGCCGAAGGCTGCGATCTTTCGTCTTTGATTTTGCAAGGCAAGATCAAAAGATCGCAGCCTGCGGCAGCTCCTACAACCATCGTCGAATGGTTCTATGGGGCCGGCCCGGCTACAACGGGGTCATACAAAAACAACTATTACACCGAGGTAGGAAAGATGAGTGCGGCTTCTCTGTATCCCGTTCGTCCCGAGGTTCTGGCCAATACGCTGACCGACGAGGCGACCTACAAAGCCATGTACCAGCAGTCGGTCGTCAACCCTGACGGCTTCTGGCGCGAGCAAGCCAAGCGTCTTGACTGGATCAAGCCTTTCACCACGGTGAAGCAGACTTCATTCGACGATCACCATGTCGACATCAAGTGGTTCGCCGACGGCACCCTGAACGTTTCCTACAACTGCCTCGACCGTCATCTGGCCGAGCGCGGCGACCAGGTCGCGATCATCTGGGAAGGCGACGATCCTTCCGAAAGCCGCAACATCACCTACCGCGAACTGCACGAACAAGTGTGCAAACTGGCCAACGCCCTGCGTGGTCAGGACGTGCACCGTGGCGACGTGGTGACTATCTATATGCCGATGATCCCCGAAGCCGTGGTCGCCATGCTGGCCTGCACCCGGATCGGCGCGATTCACTCGGTGGTGTTCGGCGGCTTCTCGCCGGAAGCGCTGGCGGGGCGGATCATCGACTGCCGCTCGAAAGTGGTGATCACTGCTGACGAAGGCATCCGTGCCGGCAAAAAAATCTCGCTGAAGGCCAACGTTGACGACGCGCTGACCAACCCGGAAACCAGCAGCATCCAGAAAGTCATCGTGTGCAAGCGCACCGGTGGCGACATCAAGTGGAACCAGCATCGCGACATCTGGTACGAAGACCTGATGAAAGTGGCGGGCACCGTGTGTGCGCCGAAAGAGATGGGCGCTGAAGAAGCGCTGTTCATCCTTTACACCTCCGGCTCCACTGGCAAGCCGAAGGGCGTGCAGCACACCACTGGCGGTTATCTGCTATACGCGGCAATGACCCACGAGCGCGTGTTCGACTACCGTCCGGGCGAAATCTACTGGTGCACCGCCGACGTCGGCTGGGTCACCGGCCACAGCTACATCGTCTACGGCCCGCTGGCCAATGGCGCGACCACCGTGCTGTTCGAAGGCGTACCGAACTACCCGGACATCACCCGGGTGGCGAAGATCGTCGACAAGCACAAGGTCAACATCCTCTACACCGCGCCGACCGCGATCCGCGCGATGATGGCGTCGGGCACCGCCGCCGTCGAAGGCGCTGACGGCAGCAGCCTGCGTCTGCTCGGTTCGGTGGGCGAGCCGATCAACCCGGAAGCCTGGGACTGGTACTACAAGAATGTCGGCAAGTCCCGTTGCCCGATCGTCGATACCTGGTGGCAGACCGAAACCGGCGGCAACATGATGAGCCCGCTGCCGGGTGCGCATGCGCTGAAACCGGGTTCGGCGGCACGTCCGTTCTTTGGTGTGGTGCCGGCGCTGGTCGACAACCTCGGTAACATCATCGAAGGCGAGGCTGAAGGCAATCTGGTGATTCTCGATTCGTGGCCGGGTCAGGCGCGCACGCTGTATGGCGACCATGACCGCTTCGTCGACACCTACTTCAAAACCTTCCGTGGCATGTACTTCACCGGTGACGGTGCGCGGCGTGACGCCGATGGTTACTACTGGATCACCGGGCGTGTGGACGACGTGCTCAACGTCTCCGGCCACCGCATGGGTACCGCCGAGATCGAAAGCGCCATGGTCGCCCACCCGAAAGTCGCCGAAGCGGCGGTGGTCGGTGTGCCGCACGACATCAAGGGGCAGGGCATCTATGTCTACGTCACCCTGAAGAATGGCGAGGAGCCGAGCGAGCAACTGCGCCTGGAACTGAAGAACTGGGTGCGCAAGGAGATCGGCCCGATTGCTTCGCCGGATGTGATCCAGTGGGCGCCGGGACTGCCGAAGACCCGTTCGGGCAAGATCATGCGGCGGATTCTGCGCAAGATTGCTACGGCGGAATATGACGGGTTGGGGGATATCTCGACTTTGGCGGATCCGGGTGTGGTGCAGCATTTGATTGATACGCACAAGACGATGAATGTGGCGTAAGCGTTAGCTTCACAGAAGCCCTGTCCGGTGATGCCGGGCGGGGCTTTTTTGTGTCTGGAGGGGTTGTGCTGGCTGTGCCTGCCTAATCGCGAGCAGGCTCGTTCCCACAGGTTTGTGGTGTGTTGCAGGTTTGAGTTCCTGCGCAATTGTGGGGTGGCTGGACTGGCCTCATCGCTGGCAAGCCAGCTCCCACAGGTTTCCCAGGTGTGAACGAAATTTCAATCTCAACCGAAATCCGTGTGGGAGCTGGCTTGCCAGCGATAGCAATCTGTCAGACGCCGGAGTAGTCCCCTGTCAGAATCAAAACCCACCCAATCAATAATTATCGATTTCCTGCGCAAGCCATTTCCCGCTGTTACCCGCCCCCATCCGAGTAACCAAATGTGTAACCGCCCGCCTCGCAGCGGGGCAAAGGGAAACGCAATGCCCCGTTTTAGAGCCTCAAAACCGCCAGTAAAAAATAAGACACAACGCTGCGCTTGCCGGATTAGAAGGGTTTGCGAATAATAGGCCCGCAATTTGCAGCATAGATCGGTTCACTATCTTTCGCTCTTGCATGAATTTGCAAGGCTGTCAATGTGCTCAAGCGGGTTTCTCTGTGCATCTGTAATTAGTTGTCGCATTGAAGAAATATCGGCTTCGGGCCTGTCGTTAGAATGCCGATCACTCGCTCATCGTGGCTGACGTTGAAACCCTTGGGGGTTTCATCGGGAAATTTCCCACCGATGCTGCACCGCTTTCCCGATTCACCCATTCGCATATTGGGCTGTCGCTCACTCTGCCGTTTTTGCCCTTTACCGATGGAGTCCCAAGATGAAGAAACTTGTGCTGCTTGGCGCCCTGGCACTGTCCGTGCTGTCGCTGAATTCCTTCGCTGATGAAAAACCTCTGAAAATCGGTATCGAAGCGGCTTACCCTCCGTTCGCTTCCAAAGCGCCGGACGGCAGCATCGTCGGTTTCGACTACGACATCGGCAACGCCCTGTGCGAGCAGATGCAGGTCAAGTGCGTGTGGGTCGAGCAAGAGTTCGATGGTCTGATCCCGGCGCTCAAAGTGCGCAAGATCGACGCGATCCTGTCGTCCATGTCGATCACTGAAGACCGCAAGAAGTCCGTGGACTTCACCAACAAGTACTACAACACCCCGGCCCGTCTGGTCATGAAGCAAGGCACCGTTGTCAGCGACAACCTGTCTGAGCTCAAGGGCAAGAACATCGGTGTGCAACGTGGTTCGATCCACGAGCGTTTCGCTCGCGAAGTCCTGGCCCCACTGGGTGCCGAGATCAAGCCGTACGGCTCGCAGAACGAAATCTACCTCGACGTGGCCGCCGGTCGCCTCGACGGCACCGTGGCGGACGCCACCCTGCTGCAGGACGGCTTCCTGAACACGGATTCCGGCAAAGGCTTCGCCTTCGTTGGCCCGCAGTTCACCGACGTCAAATACTTCGGCGACGGCGTAGGCATCGCGGTGCGCAAGGGTGACGCGCTGAAAGACAAGATCAACGCAGCCATCACGGCCATCCGTGAAAACGGTAAATACAAAGCTATCCAGGACAAGTACTTCGCCTTCGATATCTACGGCAAGTAACACGTCTCTGCGACAAGTCAGAAATGGCGCAAGCAACAGGATCTCTGCGGTTTGCGCCATTTTTTCATCCCAACTTTCGAGGACCTGAATCATGTTGAAAGGCTACGGGGCTGTCATCCTCGATGGCGCATGGCTGACGCTTCAGCTCGCCTTGTCGTCCATGGCCCTGGCCATCGTTCTCGGGCTGATCGGGGTCGCGCTGCGCCTGTCGCCGATTCGCTGGCTGGCGTGGCTGGGCGATCTGTATTCCACGGTGATCCGCGGGATTCCCGATCTGGTGCTGATCCTGCTGATCTTCTACGGCGGCCAGGATTTGCTCAACCGCGTCGCGCCGATGCTCGGCTATGACGACTACATCGACCTGAACCCGCTGGCCGCCGGCATCGGCACCCTCGGTTTCATCTTCGGTGCGTACCTGTCCGAGACCTTCCGTGGTGCGTTCATGGCGATTCCCAAAGGCCAGGCCGAAGCGGGCATGGCGTACGGCATGAGCAGTTTTCAGGTGTTTTTCCGGGTGATGGTGCCGCAGATGATTCGCCTGGCCATTCCTGGCTTCACCAACAACTGGCTGGTTCTGACCAAGGCGACCGCGCTGATTTCGGTGGTCGGTCTGCAAGACATGATGTTCAAGGCCAAGCAGGCGGCAGACGCCACTCGCGAGCCTTTCACCTTCTTCCTCGCAGTGGCGGCGATGTACCTGGTGATCACCAGTGTTTCGTTGCTGGCGCTGCGTCACCTTGAGAAGCGCTACTCGGTAGGCGTAAGGGCGGCTGATCTATGATCTTCGACTACAACGTCATTTGGGAGGCCATGCCGCTGTACCTCGGCGGCCTGCTGACCACCCTCAAACTGCTCGCGCTGTCGCTGTTGTTCGGTCTGCTCGCGGCACTGCCGCTGGGGCTGATGCGCGTCTCCAAGAACCCGATCGTCAACGGCTCCGCGTGGCTCTATACCTACGTGATCCGCGGCACGCCGATGCTGGTGCAGCTGTTTTTGATCTACTACGGTCTGGCGCAGTTCGAAGCGGTGCGTGAAAGCTTCTTCTGGCCGTGGCTGTCCAGCGCCACGTTCTGTGCGTGCCTGGCCTTCGCGATCAACACCAGCGCCTACACCGCCGAAATCATTGCCGGCAGCCTTAAGGCCACGCCGAACGGCGAGATCGAAGCCGCCAAGGCCATGGGCATGTCGCGCTTCAAGCTGTACAAGCGCATCCTACTGCCATCGGCCCTGCGCCGGGCACTGCCGCAGTACAGCAACGAAGTGATCATGATGCTGCAGACCACCAGTCTGGCGTCCATCGTGACCCTGATCGACATCACCGGCGCGGCCCGTACCGTCAACGCGCAGTACTACCTGCCGTTCGAGGCGTACATCACCGCCGGCGTGTTCTACCTGTGCCTGACCTTCATTCTGGTGAAGCTGTTCAAGCTGGCCGAGCGTCGCTGGCTGAGCTACCTGGCCCCACGGAAGCACTGATATGGAACGCATCGACCACGTATTGCCGTGGAGCCATCTGGGCAGCGAGCGCAAGATTTCGGTCTTCCGCTTCGGCAGCGGCGAGCGCAAGGCTTACATCCAGGCCAGCCTGCACGCTGACGAACTGCCGGGCATGCGCACCGCCTGGGAGCTGAAAAAGCGCCTCGGCGAACTCGAAGCCCAGGGCCTGCTCAACGGCGTGATCGAGCTGGTGCCGGTCGCCAACCCGCTGGGCCTCGGCCAATTGCTGCAAGGCAATCATCAGGGGCGTTTCGAGGCGGGCAGCGGCAAGAATTTCAACCGCGATTTCGTTGAGCTGAGCGCGCCGGTGGCGGCGGCACTGGCCGACCGTCTCGGTGACGATCCGCACGCCAACATTCGCCTGATCCGTCAGGCCATGGCTGATCATCTGGCGGCACTGCCCGAGGCGAGCAGCCAGTTGCAAGGCATGCAGCGCGTGTTGCTCAGCCACGCCTGCACCGCTGACGTGGTGCTGGACTTGCATTGCGACGCCGAAGCCGCGCTGCACATGTACGCGCTGCCGCAGCACTGGCCCCAGTGGCGTTCGCTGGCGGCGCACCTGAATGTGAAGGTCGGTCTGCTGGCGGAAGATTCCGGCGGCAGCTCCTTCGATGAAGCGTGCTCGTTGCCGTGGTTGCGTCTGTCGCGGCAGTTCCCGGACGCGCAGATCCCACTGGCGTGCCTGGCGACCACCGTCGAGCTGGGCGGTCAGGCCAATACCGACCGCGCGGATGCGCAGGCCTGGGCCGAAGGCATTCTGGCGTTCCTCGCCGAGCAAGGCCTGATCACCGGCGAGTGGCCGAAGCCGGCCAGCGAACCGTGCGAAGGCATGCCGTTCGAAGGCACTGAATTGCTGTTGGCGCCGCACCCCGGTGTGGTGAGTTTTCTGCGTAAACCCGGCGAGTGGGTTGAAGCCGGGGATGAGATTTTCGAAGTGATCGACCCTGTGTCCGATCGGGTCAGCACGGTGTGTGCTGGTACGTCCGGGGTGCTGTTTGCCATTGAACGGCTGCGCTATGCCCAACCCGGTTTCTGGCTGGCCAAGGTGGCGGGGCGCGAAGCGCTGCGTCACGGGCGCTTGCTCAACGACTGACTGACTGTTTTTGTGAGAACCGACCGCATGTACAAACTTGAAGTCCAAGACCTGCATAAACGCTATGGCAGTCACGAAGTGCTCAAGGGCGTGTCCCTGAAAGCGGCAGCCGGCGATGTGATCAGCATCATCGGCTCCAGTGGCTCCGGCAAAAGTACTTTCCTGCGCTGCATCAACCTGCTCGAGCAGCCGCACGCGGGCAAGATCCTGCTCAATAACGAAGAGCTGAAACTGGTGGCGAACAAGGACGGCGCGCTGAAAGCCGCTGATCCGAAACAGTTGCAGCGCATGCGTTCGCGCCTGTCGATGGTGTTCCAGCATTTCAACCTGTGGTCGCACATGACCGCGCTGGAAAACATCATGGAGGCGCCGGTCCACGTGCTGGGCGTGTCCAAGGCCGAAGCCCGCGAGAAAGCCGAGCACTACCTGAACAAGGTTGGCGTGGCCCATCGTAAAGACGCGTTCCCGGGGCACATGTCCGGTGGTGAGCAGCAGCGTGTGGCAATTGCCCGTGCGCTGGCGATGGAACCGGAAGTGATGCTGTTCGACGAGCCGACTTCGGCCCTCGACCCGGAGCTGGTCGGCGACGTGCTGAAAGTCATGCAGGCCCTTGCTCAGGAAGGCCGCACCATGGTTGTGGTCACGCACGAAATGGGCTTTGCCCGTGAAGTGTCGAACCAGTTGGTGTTCCTGCACAAAGGCGTTGTTGAAGAGAGCGGCAACCCGCGCGAAGTGCTGGTCAATCCGCAATCGGAACGTTTGCAGCAATTCCTGTCGGGTAGCCTCAAGTAATCAGAGCTGCCGATATGCACCCGAATAGTGCATGCTTCGCAGCCTGAAGGCTGGCTCCGATTCCCTGTAGGAGCTGCCGAAGGCTGCGATCTTTTGATCTTCAACAACAAGATCAAAAGATCGCAGCCTCGTTTCACTCGACAGCGCCTACAGTGGGAGCTGCGCAGGTTTCGAGATTTGCGTTCATTTACGGGCTAGCATTGGCCCATGCCTTCATCACCGTTCTTCGTTTCGGATTGCCCGCCCATGACTGCCCATCGAATTGGTTTCCTGATTTGGCCCAGCACTAAAGCTCTGACGCTGGCGCTGGCGGAGGAGGCCTTGCGGGTTGCTCAGCGTGTGCACCCGGACGTGGTGTACGAACTGTCGTTCCTGCAGGCCGAAGCCAATACGGAAGCTGCGGCCGAAGGCGCCTGGCAACTGCCCGGCGAAGCCTGGACCGGCAAGCTGGAAAACTTCCAGAAACTGTTTCTGCTCGCCGATGAGCCGCCGACCACCCTGGCCCCGGCCCTCAGCAGCGCGCTCAAGCAACTGGTGCGTGCCGGATGCGTGATCGGCGGCCTGTCAGCCGGTGTGTATCCGCTGGCGCAGCTCGGTCTGCTCGACGGTTACCGCGCGGCCGTGCATTGGCGCTGGCAGGACGATTTCGCTGAGCGCTTCCCGAAAGTCATTGCCACCAGCCATCTGTTCGATTGGGATCGCGATCGCCTGACTGCGTGTGGCGGCATGTCGGTCCTCGATCTGCTGCTGGCGGTGCTGGCCCGTGATCATGGGGCAGAACTGGCCGGTGCGGTGTCCGAAGAACTGGTGGTCGAGCGTATCCGCGAGGGCGGCGAACGCCAGCGCATCCCGCTGCAGAACCGCCTCGGCTCCAGCCATCCGAAGCTCACCCAAGCGGTGCTGCTGATGGAAGCCAACATCGAAGAGCCGCTGACCACCGACGAAATCGCTCAGCACGTGTGCGTGTCCCGTCGCCAGCTCGAGCGGATCTTCAAGCAATACCTCAACCGCGTGCCGAGCCAGTACTACCTGGAACTGCGCCTGAACAAGGCCCGGCAGATGTTGATGCAAACCAGCAAGTCGATCATCCAGATCGGCCTGTCCTGCGGTTTCTCTTCGGGACCGCATTTCTCCAGCGCCTACCGCAACTTCTTCGGTGCCACACCGCGGGAAGATCGCAACCAGCGGCGCAGTAGCAGCCCGTTCGAGCTGTCGTCGGTGCCGCCGGAGCGCGGTTGAAAACCGTTCAGGCGCTGCAGACTGATCAGGTTTCTACGTCTGACGGTTCCGAGTCACTCATTTCCCTTCGCCCCAGCCTTGGTATTTGAACGACATTGAAGGAGCGGCCGGTTTGAGCGAAATAGGCGGTAAGTCTTTGCAAACTGTCCGATGACAGTGGATTGGCGGCCAGGTCGATTCCATTTGCAATTATCGGAGGGAGTTCAAGCACATCGGCCGGAATATTGACGATCGCGTTGTGGCTCAGGTCAGCCATATACAGTTCCGGGAGCTGAAACAGACCACGGGGAATTTCAGTGATGCCCGTGTGAGCCAGGGACAGAATCGACAGGTCGGACATTCGGCTGACATCAGGGGTCAACCCCAAAGGGTTACGGTTAAGATTCAGAGTATCGAGCGTCGTCATTCCGCTCAGCGCAGTGGCAGTGGGCTCAGTCAATTGGATCGCGCATTCCGTCAGCGTCAATGAGGTGAGCTCGCCCATGTTGAAAATCTGCTCCGGGATATTCGTCAATGAGTATTGGCGAATGAACAATGTCTGGAGCTTGGGAAAACAGCCAAGAAATGGTCCTGCACCGCTGGTGATACCGGCGTCACCCTCCAGGGCCAATAAAGAAACATGACTGAAGTCTGCGCTCAAGGCAGGCAAATCGCCGGAAGGGGGAGCCGGCAGTTTCAGTTCGAAAGACGGCTGCGGGTTCGGGTCAAGACTATTCAGCGGGCTTGCTCGCCTCCAGCACGCTTTCACTCGCGCCTTGAAAATTTTGCGGGCAGCATTTTCCTCGCTCAGCTCATCCGCAGTGAAGGGTGCGCGGGTGGCGGGGTTGAGTGCCGGAACATTGCCGGCCCACGCTGCCAGTTCGGTGGTGAGCGTCGCGTACTTGGCCTGCAATCGGGTGACTTCTTGTCGGCCGCTTTCAAGTGTGCCGGGCAGGCGATAGATGAAATCGTTCGCCTCTTCGTAGTCCATCTTTGGATACAGGTCTCTTACGCGATTAATCTCGGCCATTTCGGCCAGCACGCCAAGATCATGCCCGTTGAGCTGATAGTAAGCCTTGACCCTTTCGCGACAGGCGTCAGACAAAGGATTGCTGCCGAAGTCCAGCCCTTTGGTCATTCTGCCGGGCCGCTCAAAGATCGCCTGTGGAATGTCGATGAGCTGATTACCTGAAAAAGTGGCAACGTCGATTTTTGGGTGGTCGATCAGGCCGGCGGGCAATTGCGCAATGCCGGTGCTGGAAACATCGAGGAACTCCAGGTCCGGCATAGCGGTGATATCGGGTGGCAGTGTCAATGGATTTCCATAGAGATCCAGGCTGGTCAGGGTGTGCAGCGAGGCAAGGGTTTGTCGTGTGTGTGGGGTCAGGGTGATGGCGCATTCGCTCAGTGTCAGTTGATTCAGATCGGGCAAGCGCACCAGCGCTTCGGGAAACTGACTCAGATTGCATCGCCTGATTTCAAGGTTCTGCAACTTGGGCAGCATTGCCAGTAATCCATTGAGCCCGGATGCCCCCGGGCTGTCTTCGATGATCAGGCTGGTGACATGCGGCATGTCAGCCGTCAGCGTCGGTAAATCACCGAGCAGCGGTCTGGCATAGCGCAGCTTGTAGCCCAGCGCGCCGGTCTCGGGATCCACGCTTTCCACCGGTATTTTCCTGCGCCAGCATCGCTCGAGCTCTTTGGCGAATTGGGCGCGACTGTTTTTTGCTTCCGCATATTCCTCCAAGGTCAGTCGGGCACCTGTCAACGGGTCAAAGTGGGGTGACTGGGCAACCCAGGCCTCAAGATCCGTTGCCAGCTGGTGATGTTCGGCGTGCAGGCGATAAATTTCGCTGCGCGCGCCGCCGGGACGCCTTTGCAGCTGATTCAGAAGATCACGCAACTGACTTTCGTAAAGAGTTGGATAGAGATTGCGCGCGAGTTGCATCAAAGGCGTGCTGCCAGGGTGAGAGCGTTCGTAGCCATCCGTACCTCCGGGCAGGCGCACGACCCTGGGATCGTAAGCCGGCTTGAGTAGCGGCGTGCGTGACAGCAGAGTGCGCAGCGTGTCCCGATCGAGTGCATGCTCCTGCAACGCCTTGCGCAGTTTTGGCGCTTCACCGACATGAATGTTCAGAGCGTTGCGCACCTCGTCGGGCAACGCCCTGAGCAGGCTGTCGATGAAGTCATCCGGCGAGGACAGCGCCAGATTTTTTTCGTCGTAGGACTCGTACCGACCGTCTTCACGCAGAACCAGAACTTTTCGAACGGCGGCGTGGGCATCACCGATGCTCTCGCGCAGACGCCCTGCGTAACTGAACTCTCTGATTTCGAGTCGAATGCCCCCAGGCCAGCCGCGTAGTTTTTCCAGTGAGTGCAGCGCCAGAACATCGCTGTCCAGGTTTGGCGCAGCATCGAGGTACAGGCCTTCATAAGCCCGCGACAGGCGAACTTCCTGTCTGGCCCAGCGCGCGATGTGAGTCAAGCGCTCGGGGACTGAGCGAAGCTTCAATTGGTTGCGTTCCACAAACGTCGCAGTATCGAATATTTCCGTGGCGACGCTGACCGGCAGCCCCGGCGCGGAATCGATGATTGCCTGGACTTGAGGGGAGGCGATGCGATCCAGTACGCGGTAGCGCTCATCAAACATCGAGGTTTTTTTATTCTCGGCAATACTCGCCAGTTTCCGTCGCAACAAGCGGGTCCGCACGGTGATTGCACTGGGAGGGGCGCCGCGATCTTCTTCCAGCAGGGTTTTGATCTGCGTTTCGTCGAGTTGGCGCAGCAGGGTAAAAAGCAGGTCGGTATTGCGCTCCTGCGCCTGGTAAAGGTTCAGGGGCGCTGAGGAGGCGTTGGCGCTTTCCCAAAGCGTCTCGCCTTCGCTGTTCAACAGGCGCAGCCCCTTGTTTTCCGGCCAGAGCATATTTTGTGTGAGCAATTGCAGTTGGGTTTTCCAGTCTGCGCGCAGATAGTCCCCGGGTGCCTCGCTACGCATTTGTTCAATGAAGGTGTGAATGTCCTTGTCCAGGCCGATTCGCTCCATTGAATCGCGTAACAGGGGAGGCAACGACGTGCGTTCGAATCGGGCCTTGCGCAGGTGATTCTCGTGATGGCCGCTGATGTTCAGGGCCAGTTCGCGCTCGCTGGCGGACAGTGAGCCGGCATGGGGGCCGGCATGCTTGAGCAGGGTGTTTCGGTCCCAGTTCAGGGGCTTGTCGAGTTCCGTCATCCAGACGCCGTCATCGATGTAGTCCAGCCGTGGGCGATAGGCGTCGGGACGCGTCGGATGTTCGATCCTGTAGGGTTCGTCGGCAGATGCTCTGGCCACCGAAAACAATTGGTCGCCCAAAGGCAGCAATGATTTGCCTTCGTGCGCATACAGTCCCTTGCCATCGGCGCTCTTGCCCTTGGGTAACGATTTTTTTTGCGCGTAAGGTGCAAGATCCGGTTTCCAGTAGCGGGTTTTGCCATCGGCTCCGGCGACGGGTTTCAAACCATCAAAAAACGCCACCATGTCTTTGGGCAGCAACTCGCCAAGCTGTTTGCCGATGATGCCGGCACCGGCGGCGAACAGCCCCAGCTCGACCAGCGATTGCACCACGCCGATCAGATGCGTGAAGGCCTGCCGGGTCTGTCCTTGTGAC
>NZ_QAIK01000033.1:14928-18002 GCF_003061005.1 Pseudomonas sp. HMWF021
CGCCCACCAATGGCACGAACGGAGCGACGAGCATTGCGGCAATGCCGACCAGCGTCATGCCGATCTTGCTGAAGGCGTCCCACGCGGCCCAGCGCGCTTTGCGGTCGGCGCTGGCGGTGGATACCGCTATGGTTTGTGCATCGTTGAGGATTTTGTTCAGCGCCCGCTCGAACAGGTGTTGTTGCAGGTTTTGCGTAATGCGGTTTGCCGACAGTTGCAGGTTGGGCGTGGCTACAGCGGTTTCTCGCCATACAGGTCGCGGGTCACCTCGTTCATGCGTGTGCCAGGTGATCCTGCTCTGGCGCTGACTGAGCTGGGCGAAGAAAGTTTCGCGCTGACCGTGGGCGACGAGACGGCTGAAGAATTTCTGGTAATCGGCGTTACGCAGCCGTTCGTTCAAATGAGCGGTGAAGGCGGCTGTCGAGGCATACTCCCGGATCGGATGTGCGGGGTCGTCGGGTATGTACACCACGATCCTGGCTGTTTCGCGTATCTGCTCAAGATCAGGCGCGAACAGCAGAATGCCGGTGAGGTCTGCGGACATCATGCGCAGATCGTGACAATGCCAGGCCTGGCCGTGCAGCCGAACGCCCCGCACTCCGTCCAGCAGGCCGAGGATCAGGCGATGCGTGGCGTTGCCAATGTCGTTTTTCATCAGGGCCATTTGCAGGGCGACTTTCAGTGCGCTGCTTTGGCTGGCGTTGACCTGGGTTTGCATCGCGGCGACCGCCATAGGATTGCCGACGCCCAGGCTGTCTTCGAGGTGAGCCTGATAGCGCCCGCCGATATCCAGGTCCCGGCAAAGCTTTATGAAGTCCTGGGGTGTCATTGCCGCGTGGATGGCCGGTAAGGTTTCGAATTGCCCGGTGGCGGTGGGAGGCGTGATGAAGGTCGAGCCGGCGTCGAATGCATCGTCCTCGGCTTCACTTGGCTCGAAATTGTGCAGCGCTGCGGCGAGCAAAGACACCGTCCAGGTGCGTGTGCCGTGCTTGATGGCGAACCAGGACAGGCTTTGCGGGACGTACAGGCGCAGGAAGGTCTGGTTGACGTCGGGTTCGATGCCGAAGCGATCCTTCACTGCCCGTTTGAGCAGCGGTTCGGCAAAGGCCTGGATATCCTGCAGGGCCTTGAGTTTCTCATCGATGGTGTTTTGCGCCTGCCAGTGTTCGGCGATCAGGGATTTCAACGTGTCGTGCTGGCTGCGCGATGCGTTGGCGTACCAGGGCAAAATGGCCGCAGTGGTCTGTTGCAGGGCCTGGCGCCGGGCGGGCGAGGCGTGTGCCAGCCAGTGCGGAGTGTTCTGATGGATAGCGTGCAATGGGTCGTACGAAGGATTGACCGTGGGTGGCCGTGTAGTGAGAGAAGTTGTGGGCATGATGCGATCTGCGTGATGAACGATCACCCAAGCAAAACATCCGGGCGGTAGCGATGTGCGGTACATAGTTACCGCACAGGCAAAACCGGAATGAAATCTAATGGGCATCGGATCTGCCGGTTATGGCTGCCGCCAGTTAAACTGCGCCTTTGCGACGGTATATGTCGCATTGCCGTAAACCCGGGAAAATCCGGGGTTTGCGCTATAAGAAGTTGTCGCTTGGCGACAAGGCCGGGCTGAAAACTGTCCTTACAATCCCCCCATCGCTCGCCAGTTTCAGGCGGGTGGCCCTCATCAGGAGACTCCGATGTCCGTTGAGCACGCTGCGGTACAACGCGCCGATTTCGACCAGGTAATGGTTCCCAACTACGCGCCTGCCGCTTTCATTCCGGTGCGTGGCGCCGGTTCCCGCGTCTGGGATCAGGCCGGCCGCGAGCTGATCGACTTCGCCGGCGGTATCGCCGTCAACGTATTGGGCCATGCGCATCCGGCGCTGGTCGGTGCCTTGACCGAGCAAGCGAACAAGCTGTGGCACGTGTCCAACGTGTTCACCAACGAGCCGGCCCTGCGTCTGGCGCACAAGCTGATCGACGCCACGTTCGCCGAGCGCGTGTTCTTCTGCAACTCGGGCGCCGAAGCCAACGAGGCCGCGTTCAAGCTGGCCCGTCGCGTGGCGTTCGACCGCTTCGGCAGCGAAAAATACGAAATCATCGCCGCGCTCAACAGCTTCCACGGCCGTACCCTGTTCACCGTCAACGTTGGTGGTCAGTCGAAGTATTCCGACGGTTTCGGTCCGAAAATCACCGGCATCACTCACGTCCCTTACAACGATCTGGCCGCGCTGAAAGCGGCGGTTTCCGACAAGACTTGCGCGGTCGTGCTCGAACCGATCCAGGGCGAGGGCGGTGTGCTGCCGGCGGAACTGGCTTACCTGCAAGGTGCCCGTGAACTGTGCGACGCGAACAACGCGCTGCTGGTGTTCGACGAAGTGCAGACCGGCATGGGCCGGACCGGCCATCTGTTCGCCTACCAGCATTACGGCGTGACCCCGGACATCCTGACCAGTGCCAAGAGCCTGGGCGGTGGTTTCCCGATCGCGGCGATGCTGACCACCGAAGCGCTGGCCAAACATCTGGTCGTCGGCACCCACGGCACCACTTACGGCGGCAACCCGCTGGCGTGCGCCGTGGCTGAAGCGGTGATCGACGTGATCAACACCCCTGAGGTGCTGAACGGCGTCAACGCCAAGCACGACAAATTCAAGACCCGCCTGCAGCAGATCGGTGAGAAATACGGCCTGTTCACTCAGGTGCGTGGCCTCGGTCTGCTGATCGGTTGTGTGCTGAGCGATGCCTGGAAAGGCAAGGCCAAGGACATTTTCAACGCCGCTGAAAAAGAAGGCCTGATGATTCTGCAGGCCGGCCCGGACGTGATCCGTTTCGCCCCGAGCCTGGTGGTGGAAGACGCCGACATCGACGCCGGTCTGGACCGCTTCGAACGCGCTGCAGCAACACTGACGCAAGCCTGATAGACCCTTCGACGTCCGAGGATTCGGGCGTCGAACCCAATTTTGATACCGGGCAATATCAAATGTGGGAGCGGGCTTGCTCGCGAATGCGGTGTGTCAGTCGACATCTACGCTGACTGATACACCGCATTCGCGAGCAAGCCCGCTCCCACAATATCCGGTGTTTTTTTC
>NZ_QAIK01000034.1:0-15620 GCF_003061005.1 Pseudomonas sp. HMWF021
AAAAAACCGGGTAGTGAGAGCTATCCGGTTTTTTTTGATTTGGCGTTGCACGCGGTTACCAGCGATTACTGCGGCAAGCGCAGCCTGTCCAGCAGTCGGTTGACCAGCAGCTCGTTCAACATGATCAGCTGTTGCAGCGCCAGCAGCGGTTTGCGCTCCGGGCCGCCGATTGAGTTGGCGATGTTGCCGGCCATGGCTTTGGCCGATGACAGCGACTCACTGGCTTCGACGAGCAGGGTTTCATCATCCAGCGTGGGATCGACGAGATAGATCGGGCGGTTTTTTGGCGGGCTTGGCGGGAGGGCCAGGTCTTCGGGCTTGAGGTAGTAGTCGAGGGCGCGGTCGATTGCTTCTTTTGTTTTTTGAGACGCGAGCGCGGGGTTGTCAGCGGATGCGTCGGCATTTGGGGGATTGGGTGTGACTTTGAACATGGATGAAACTCCTATCGCAGTTTAAGGAGCCATCACTCTCGCTACCAAACGAGTGGGTGGTGGCCATACGCGGGTTGGTAGACCGGCTGCAATAGGAACCCGGCGCTCACGAATGAGCCCCACGCATGACCACCATAAAACCGAGCCTCAACAAGGCACTGCATATGGTGTCGCCATATAGCTATTACAGACGGGCTACCAAACCCGATCACTGTTTTTTAGTGACAGGGAAACGATATAGCCCGGCCCATAGCCGCGTAAGCCGGCGGATTCTGGCGTACGCGTAGGTAACGGCGCAAGGTGTTGTAGCCGTTATGGCGTAACGATTCGTGTACTTTAAACGCGATTGCGTGGCTATGTTTATGCGCAGGGAATGTCGGGGTTTTTCTGTTGTTTTGATGGTGTCTGGCAGGCCGCTTTCGCGAGCAGGCTCGCTCCCACATTTGGACTGGGTGCGTCAGTAAGGGAATGGTCGGCTGTCAGACCGTCATCGCTGGCAAGCCAGCTCCCACAGTGGGTTGAGTGCATTCAGTTAGGGATTGGTTGGATGTCATGGCGCCATCGCGAGCAGGCTCACTCCTACAGTTGGATTGGGTGTATCAGTAGGAGAATGGTCGGGTCGTAGGCCGCCATCGCGAGCAGGCCAGGTCCCACAAGATCAAGATCAAAAGATCGCAGCCTTCGGCAGCTCCTACACCGATCACCTGTAGGAGCTGCCGAAGGCTGCGATCTTTTGACCTTGAAAGCCCGGAAAGCGAAAGCTTCCGGGCTTTTTATTGTCGGTCTGAAATTGAGGATGCCTGGCAGGCCGCTTTCGCGAGCAGGCTCGCTCCCACATTTGAACTGGGTGCATCAGTAAGGGAATGGTCGGCTGTCAGGCCGCCATCGCTGGCAAGCCAGCTCCCACAGTGGGTTGAGTGCATTCAGTTAGGGATTGGTTGGATGTCATGGCGCCATCGCGAGCAGGCTCACTCCTACAGTTGGATTGGGTGCATCAGTAGGAAAATGGTCGGGTCGTAGGCCGCCATCGCTGGCAGGCCAGCTCCCACAAGATCAAGATCAAAAGATCGCAGCCTTCGGCAGCTCCTACACAGGATGAGCGTTAGCTCGGCTGCAGCTTTTGATCTTGATCCACGGGCGACGTCGGAAGGCTTCGTTCCGGGATTCATCCGGGGGTGGGAGCGCAGCGACCGTTTGGCGCAGCCAAACACAGCGAGAGGAGGTGCAGCGAAGCAAACCGTAGGCGCTGCGCCCGGATGGATCCCGGAGCGAAGGAACCCCGAGCCCCAGCGAGCGGGCCGAACGCAGGAGCAAGCGTTTTTGGTTACTTTTTAGGCGTTTGTAAAAAGTGACCCGCCGTAAGGGCGGAACCCTAAGTCGCCGTTACCGCAGCAACGGATATACACCCCCAACCAAACCTCACCGAAGAAACCCGGCAACCTTCTCCGCAGCCGAAGCCAAATGATCCGAATGCGTAAACCCGGAAACCTTGAGCGGCTTCAAATCATGATCCCCAGAGGCCAACCAAAACACCTCAATACTCGGGGATAACGAATACCCCTCAACCGCCTCCCGATTACCCAGAGCATCCCGCTCCCCCTGCACAATCAACGTCCGAGTCCGCAAAGAAGCCAAATGCTCAACCCGCGGTTTCTCAGGTTTGCCCACCGCATAAAACGGATATCCAAGACAGACAAGCGCATCAGCGCCCAATTCGTCGGCAAGCAAACTCGCCATCCGCCCGCCCATGGACTTACCACCGATGGCCAAAATCCCAGCGACATGACGTCGCACTTCAGCGAACACTTCACGCCAACACTGAAGCAGTTTCGGCGCCGGATTAGGCGGACGCTTGCCACCGTCGATACGCCGCTGCGCCATATAAGGAAACTCAAACCGCAACACATTCACCCCAAGTGCAGCAAGGCGCCCAGCCATATCGTTCATCCACTCACTGTCCATCGGCGCCCCGGCACCATGGGCGAGGATGAGCGTCGCCGAAGCCTCGCCCGACGCGGCGTCCCAAAGCCACCCATGATCCCGCACGCACTGCGCCCATTGATCCCCGTCAATACTGGCCTTGTGCTGTTTGTCCATGCTTGCCTCGCTTTTAGTCTGCCTATAACTCCAGGCGAAGGATTCGCGGCGTTTTCTGCGCGCGCTCACTTCGGCTGAACCGTGGATGGGGAACCATGAACACTTCTATCAGTACCGCCTACAACTACAAGGTGGTCCGCCAATTCGCCATTATGACGGTGGTGTGGGGCATCGTCGGCATGGGGCTCGGGTTTTTTCTCGCGGCCCAATTGGTCTGGCCGGAACTCAACTTCAATTTGCCCTGGACCAGTTTCGGCCGTCTGCGCCCGCTGCACACCAACGCGGTGATCTTCGCCTTCGGCGGCTGCGCGTTGTTCGCCAGTTCGTTCTACTCGGTGCAACGCACCTGCCAGACGCAATTGTTTGCGCCGAAAATCGCCGCGTTCTGCTTCTGGGGCTGGCAGCTTGTGATTCTGTTGGCGGCGATCAGCCTGCCACTGGGTTACACCAGCTCCAAGGAATACGCCGAGCTGGAATGGCCGATCGACATCCTGATCACCATCGTCTGGGTCGCCTACGCCATCGTGTTCTTCGGCACGATCATGCAGCGCAAGACCAAGCACATTTATGTGGGCAACTGGTTCTTCGGCGCGTTCATCATCACCGTGGCGATCCTGCACATCGTCAACAACCTTGAGTTGCCGGTGAGTTTCACCAAGTCCTACTCGGTGTATGCCGGTGCAACCGATGCGATGGTGCAGTGGTGGTACGGCCACAACGCCGTAGGCTTTTTCCTCACTGCCGGTTTCCTCGGGATGATGTACTACTTCGTGCCGAAACAGGCCGAACGTCCGGTGTATTCCTATCGCCTGTCGATCGTGCACTTCTGGGCGCTGATCACCCTGTACATCTGGGCCGGCCCTCATCACCTGCACTACACCGCACTGCCGGACTGGGCACAGTCGCTGGGCATGGTGATGTCGCTGATTCTGCTGGCACCGAGCTGGGGCGGCATGATCAACGGCATGATGACCCTCTCGGGCGCCTGGCATAAGTTGCGCAGCGACCCGATTCTGCGCTTCCTCGTGGTCTCGCTGGCGTTCTACGGCATGTCGACCTTCGAAGGTCCGATGATGGCGATCAAGACCGTCAACGCCCTCTCCCACTACACCGACTGGACCATCGGCCACGTTCACGCCGGCGCGCTCGGCTGGGTGGCGATGATCTCGATCGGCGCGCTGTACCACATGATCCCGAAAGTCTTCGGAAAAGAGCAGATGCACAGCATCGGCCTGATCAACGCGCACTTCTGGCTCGCCACCATCGGCACCGTGCTGTACATCGCCTCGATGTGGGTCAACGGCATCGCCCAGGGCCTGATGTGGCGTGCGGTGAACGAGGACGGCACGCTGACCTACTCCTTCGTCGAAACCCTGGTGGCCAGCCACCCAGGCTTCGTCGTGCGGCTGATCGGCGGGGCGATCTTCCTCAGCGGCATGTTCCTGATGGCTTACAACACCTGGCGCACCGTGCGGGCCTCGCAGCCTGCTGACGTCGTTGCTGCCGCGCAGATGGCCTGAGGAGTCCGCCATGAAACACGAAACGATTGAAAAGAACGTCGGCCTGCTGATGCTGCTGATGGTGTTTGCCGTGAGCATCGGCGGCCTGACCCAGATCGTCCCGCTGTTCTTCCAGGACGTCACCAACAAACCGGTGGAAGGCATGAAGCCCTACACCGCGCTGCAATTGGAAGGCCGCGACATCTACATCCGCGAAGGGTGCGTCGGTTGCCACTCGCAGATGATCCGCCCGTTCCGCGCCGAAACCGAACGCTACGGGCACTACTCGGTGGCCGGTGAAAGCGTGTGGGATCACCCGTTCCTCTGGGGCTCCAAGCGTACCGGGCCGGATCTGGCACGGGTCGGCGCGCGTTACTCGGACGACTGGCACCGCGCGCACTTGTACAACCCGCGCAATGTGGTGCCTGAGTCGAAAATGCCGGCCTACCCGTGGCTGGTCACGCAAGCGGTCGACAGCAGCCACACCGAAACCAAGCTCAAGACCATGCGCACCCTCGGCGTGCCGTACACCGACGACGACATCAGCGGCGCGGTCGCCAGCCTCAAGGGCAAGACCGAAATGGACGCCCTCGTCTCCTACCTGCAAGTGCTCGGCACTGCGATCAAGAGCAAGAGGTAAGCACGATGGTCATTGAAATGAGCTCAGGGCTGATTCGCGGCCTCGGCACCGTCGTGGTGTTCGTCGCCTTCGTCGGCCTGACGATCTGGGTGTTCAACCGCAAGCGCACCCCGGAATTCGCCGAAGCTCGCCTGCTGCCGTTCGCCGACGAGCCGCAACCCGACATTACCCAAGCACCTGAACCAAGGAGTACCCGGCCATGACCACCTTCTGGAGTACGTGGATCTGCGTACTGACCATCGGCAGCCTGATCGGCCTGACCTGGCTGCTGATCGGCACCCGCCGGGGCGAGACCAAGGGCAGCGTCGACCAGACCATGGGCCACAGCTTCGACGGCATCGAGGAATACGACAACCCGCTGCCGCAGTGGTGGTTCATGCTGTTCGCCGGCACGCTGGTGTTTTCCGTGGGCTATCTGATCCTGTATCCGGGCCTGGGCAACTGGAAAGGCATCCTGCCCGGCTACGAGGACGGCTGGACCGGCGTCCACGAGTGGGAAAAGGAAATGAACAAGGCCGACGCCAAATTCGGGCCGATCTTCGCCAAATTCGCCGCCATGCCGGTGGAGGAAGTGGCGAAGGATCCGCAGGCGCTGAAAATGGGTGGCCGACTGTTCGCCTCCAACTGCTCGGTGTGCCACGGCTCCGACGCCAAGGGCGCTTTCGGCTTCCCTAACCTGGCCGACAAGGACTGGCGCTGGGGCGGTGACGCCGAGACCATCAAGACCACCATCATGGGTGGGCGGATGGCGGCGATGCCGGCCTGGGGTGAAGTGCTGGGCGAGACCGGGGTGAAGAACGTCGCGGCGTATGTGCGTCACGAACTGGCAGGCTTGCCACTGCCGGCCGACAGCAAGGCCGACCTGCAAGCCGGACAGCAAGCGTTCAGCACCACGTGCGTAGCCTGTCATGGGGCAACCGGCCACGGCACTGAAGCCATGGGTGCGCCGAATCTGACGCACCCGGCCGGATTTATTTATGGCACGAGTCTGACGCAGCTCGAGCAGACCATTCGCCACGGTCGTCAGGGCCACATGCCGGCACAGAACGAGCTGTTGGGCAACGATAAAGTGCAATTGCTCGCCGCTTATGTGTACAGCCTGTCGCACGGATTGAATACAGAAAAACCGATTACTGAAGACAACAAGCAGTAAGCATTGCGCACACCTCTGCCGCACCATTCTCGGTGCGGCAGCATCCCGCCCCTTTGCGACGCATTGTCGCACCCCGTAATACCCTCTCCTTTCGAATCCTCCGAATCGGGTCTACGCTTGCTCGATGCGGACTGGCCCGTGCCGGTTCCAGGTCGACCTTGAGCGATGTGTTCGACAAATCGCCTGACTGACAGGGCGCAAAGCCCGGTAGATACCGGCTGTCGCGCCAATGACCGTCCGTCACCCGATCACTGCGTTCGAACACACCTCGTTACAACTGACCTGAACCCCTCGCTTTTTTCGTCCGCTGCGACATTTTGTCCGAGGCCATTTTTGTCCTTACGCGGCGTATGGAAAGGCCGCAGAATCAGCGTTGGAAAGCATTGACCCAGGTCATGGCGCGTTGCAATGACCCCCTGCTCTCTGCATACTTGCGGCCGATTTTAATCCTAATAAAACACCCAAACCGTGGAACCTTAGAATGAGCACAGCAATCAGTCCGACTGCTTATAACTATAAGGTAGTCCGCCAGTTCGCCATCATGACGGTGGTCTGGGGGATCCTTGGCATGGGGCTTGGTGTCTTCATCGCCTCGCAACTGGTCTGGCCGGAATTGAACTTCGGTCTGCCGTGGACGAGCTTTGGACGCTTGCGCCCGTTGCACACAAACCTGGTGATTTTCGCCTTCGGTGGTTGTGCACTGTTTGCCACTTCCTACTATGTCGTGCAGCGAACCTGCCAGACGCGACTGATCTCCGACAGCCTCGCCGCCTTCACCTTCTGGGGCTGGCAGGCCGTTATCGTCGGCGCAATCATTACCTTGCCGCTGGGTTACACCACCACCAAGGAATACGCCGAACTGGAATGGCCGCTTGCCATTCTGCTGGCCATTGTCTGGGTCTCCTACGGGCTGGTGTTCTTCGGCACCATCACCAAGCGCAAGACCAAGCACATCTACGTCGGTAACTGGTTCTACGGCGCGTTCATCGTCGTGACCGCGATGCTGCACATCGTCAACCACGCCTCCCTGCCGGTGAGTTTCTTCAAGTCCTACTCGGCCTACTCGGGCGCGACTGACGCGATGATCCAGTGGTGGTACGGTCACAACGCCGTGGGCTTCTTCCTGACCACCGGCTTCCTCGGGATGATGTACTACTTCGTGCCGAAACAGGCCGAACGTCCGATCTACTCCTATCGCCTGTCGATCGTGCACTTCTGGGCACTGATCACCCTGTACATCTGGGCCGGCCCGCACCACCTGCACTACACCGCTCTGCCGGATTGGGCACAATCGCTGGGCATGGCGATGTCGATCATCCTCCTGGCGCCAAGCTGGGGCGGCATGATCAACGGCATGATGACCCTCTCGGGCGCCTGGCATAAGCTGCGCACCGACCCGATCCTGCGCTTCCTGGTGGTATCGCTGGCGTTCTACGGCATGTCGACCTTCGAAGGGCCGATGATGGCGATCAAGACCGTCAACTCGCTCTCGCACTACACCGACTGGACCATCGGCCACGTTCACGCCGGCGCGCTGGGCTGGGTGGCGATGATTTCGATCGGCGCGATCTACCACATGATCCCGAAACTGTTCGGTCGTGCGCAGATGCACAGCGTCGGCCTGATCAACGCGCACTTTTGGCTCGCGACCATCGGCACCGTGCTGTACATCGCCTCGATGTGGGTCAACGGCATCACTCAGGGTCTGATGTGGCGTGCAATCAACGATGACGGCACCCTCACCTACTCGTTCGTCGAAGCGCTGCAGGCCAGTCACCCGGGCTACATCGTCCGTGCCCTGGGCGGTGCTTTCTTCGCCAGCGGCATGTTCCTGATGGCTTACAACGTATGGCGCACCGTGCGCGCCTCGAACCCGGCCGAAGCCGAAGCCGCCGCCCAGATCGCTGTCGTTGGAGCTCACTGATGAAGCATGAAGCTGTCGAGAAGAATATTGGGCTGCTGGCCTTCTTCATGGTCATCGCCGTCAGCATTGGCGGCCTGACCCAGATCGTTCCGCTGTTTTTCCAGGACGTCACCAACAAGCCGGTCGAAGGCATGAAGCCGCGTTCGGCACTGGAACTGGAAGGCCGCGACGTCTATATCGCCAACGGTTGTGTCGGCTGCCACTCGCAGATGATCCGGCCGTTCCGCGCTGAAACCGAACGCTACGGCCACTACTCGGTTGCCGGTGAAAGCGTCTGGGACCACCCGTTCCTGTGGGGTTCCAAACGTACCGGCCCGGACCTGGCTCGCGTGGGCGGTCGTTACTCCGATGACTGGCAACGTGCGCACCTGTACAACCCGCGCAACGTGGTGCCTGAGTCGAAAATGCCGGCTTACCCGTTCCTCGTGGAAAACAAGCTCGACGGCAAAGACACGGCCAAAAAAATGGAAGTGTTGCGCACGCTCGGCGTCCCTTACACCGACGAAGACATCGCCGGTGCAAAAGATGCCGTGAAGGGCAAAACCGAAATGGACGCGCTGGTGGCCTACCTTCAGGGCCTGGGCACCATCATCAAAAGCAAACGGTGATTCTTCATGGATATCGGGATGATTCGCGGCCTGGGCACCGTCGTCGTGATGGTGGCCTTCATCGGTTTGGCGTTGTGGGTATTCAGCCCCAAGCGCAAGTCGGAGTTTGAAGACGCAACATTGCTGCCTTTTGCGGATGATCCCGAAGCCATCAAGCACGTCGAGCAAGCTTCTAGGAGTAACAAAGAATGACTACATTCTGGAGTCTGTACGTCACAGTCCTCAGTCTCGGTACGATCTTTTCACTGACCTGGCTGCTGCTGTCGACCCGCAAGGGCCAGCGCAGCGAACAGACGGAAGAGACCGTGGGCCACTCCTTCGACGGGATCGAGGAGTACGACAACCCGCTGCCGAAATGGTGGTTCATGCTGTTCGTGGGCACCATCGTGTTCGCCTTGGGTTATCTGGTGCTGTACCCGGGCCTGGGCAACTGGAAAGGCCTGCTGCCGGGCTACAACTACCTCGATAACGACAAGCAGACCGCGTTCGCCAACGGCCAGACCGGCTGGACCGGCGTGCACGAGTGGGAAAAGGAAATGGCCCGTTCGGACGCCAAGTTCGGTCCGATCTTCGCCAAGTTCGCGGCGATGCCTATCGAGGAAGTCGCCAAGGATCCGCAAGCGCTGAAAATGGGTGGCCGCCTGTTCGCCTCCAACTGCTCGGTGTGCCACGGTTCCGACGCCAAGGGCGCCTACGGTTTCCCGAACCTGACCGACGCCGACTGGCGCTGGGGCGGCGAGCCGGAAACCATCAAGACCACCATCATGGGCGGTCGTCACGCGGTGATGCCGGCCTGGGCCGATGTCATCGGCGAACAAGGTGTAGCCGATGTCGCAGCCTTCGTGGTGACCCAGCTCGATGGCCGCAAACTGCCGGAAGGCACCAAGGCTGACCCGGCCAACGGCCAGAAGCTGTTCGCCGCCAACTGCGTGGCCTGCCACGGTCCGGAAGGCAAAGGCACCCCGGCCATGGGCGCACCGAACCTGACTCACCCGGCCGCGTTCATCTACGGTTCGAGCTTCGCGCAACTGCAGCAGACCATCCGTTACGGCCGTCAGGGCCAGATGCCTGCGCAGGAACAACTGCAAGGCAACGACAAGGTGCACCTGCTGGCAGCGTACGTGTACAGCCTGTCCCACGGTGAAAAAGCGCCGGAAGCCGAGGCGCAGTAAGGCCGACGCCTGAGGCAAGAAAAGCCCCCGCCAGATCACTGGCGGGGGCTTTTTTCATGGCCGTGGACGGTCGGCCCAGATGGATGTAACCGGAACGGTTGCTATCGGCGTACGACTGCGCCACTGATTGTTCTTTACCAGACTGACCTGCAATTGCTTGCGATCCTCGGTAAAACTGGCAATCAGATAGGTCTGCTGAGAGGTCGCGCCACTGAGAAACATGGGCACCCCCCCGATACTTGAGGTCTCCCCGCTGTTTTCATGCAGATGACCCGCGAAAATCGCCGTGACCTCGTGTTTAACGATCATGTTTCTGAAGCGTTTTTCCTGATCCCAACTTCCTTTCCAGTCGAAAGGTTTGTGCATGTTGATGATGATTGCATAACCTTGCGTCCGAGCGATCTGCAGGTCATTCTCAAGCCAATCCAGCGACTGGGTAATATCAAACGAAGTCGGATTCAGAGGGTGGGAAATCCTGGTTTCGTAAGTCGGCTCGTTATTGAGCTGCACCAAATGCACCTGACCAATGTTTTTTGAATAGGCCAGACTACCGGAGTACTGCGTACTCAAGAACCCACCACTGACAACAAGATCAAACTCGTCAACTTTATCAACATGATGATCACGGTAGTCGACTATGCTGCCCGCAGCGCAACTTTCGCTGAAGCAATCATTTACGTTATTTTCGTAGTCGTGATTGCCCAGACCATACAGAAAGTCCTCACCAAAATGCTTGAACAGCGCCCTTTGAATGTAAGTACGCTGCCAGCCATGACCGAAAGCAGTCATGTCGCCATTGATCATCAACGGCACTCGAGCCTGTCCACCCGCATATTTCCTGAATTCGGCAATACTTGCAAACTGGCTCTCTACCAGCCATTTGGAACGCTGTTCAAAATCGGCATCTGATTCTTCCTCACGACTGTCTGTCTTGTCGGTCCAGGGATACTGGGGATCCGAGGCAAACACCATATGCTGAGGCATTGCTTCATCAGCGTAGGTCATCGATGCCAACAGGAACATACCGGCTCCCATGATTATCTTTGTAACTTCCTTGATATGCACTTTTTAAGCTTCCATGATTTATTTAACTTTTAAAAGTCACTCAGCGTGACCCGATAAACGCTATTTTATTAATCAGCTTCAATCAAACAAAATGAACAGACAATCAATTATATTTATTTCTGAAACATATATTAATTACTTTAAAATATAACGAATTGATATTGAGCCACGAGACATCTAGATTAATCATGCGCTCCGATATCGTTATCGGAGGCTAGATCAAGGACGTTCATTGCCCATGTCAGACATTCAAGAAAACAATTCGACGGTTATTCCCGGCGAGGCTATCCACGACTCACCAGCCGAAGATCACGATCCGGCCCCTGCAAACCGCTTGGAGCCAGTAAAAAACGCTCGCTCCAAAAGGTCCGCAAGCGCCGATCGCAAGCGCAAGGGCACTGGTGGCCTCGATAGCCTGGGGGGAGGCAGACTGCCCTGATCGCTGGTGACTTTATCCGGCCTCAATGGCGCACCCCGGTAGCCATTGAGGCCGGCGCACTACCAGATCGAACACTGGCAGCCAATGACAGGCAGGCACTGAACCTGCGCTCGGTTACATGGTGCAAACAGGCCAACGGCAAACGGCCTCGCCTGATTGCAGAAACCGTCCATACTTCAAAGTCAATTGACTCAAGTCACTACACCATCAATTGATTTCTCCCAACGCGACCAAAGGTCGCACCCTTGAGCCAGAGCCACAGGCGTATCATTGCGCCACTGCAACACCCCTTTCTGACCGCGGTCGGCACGTATCGACCGCGGCATTTTTCCACTGCCGTGGGATGCAATGATGAGCAACCAGATTCCGGTACACGACGTCACACCACCTGGCAAAAACGCGAACAACAGCGTCGATCTTTACGCCTCTCGAGAAAAAATCTACACCCGTGCCTTCACCGGCCTGTTCCGCAATCTGCGGATGATGGGCGGCGCCGCGCTGTTTCTGTTGTATTTCGGTACGGTGTGGCTCAACTGGGGCGGCCATCAGGCGGTGTGGTGGAACCTGCCGGAACGCAAGTTCTTCATCTTCGGTGCGACGTTCTGGCCGCAGGATTTCATTTTGCTGTCCGGCCTGCTGATCATTGCCGCGTTCGGCCTGTTCTTCATCACCGTTTACGCCGGCCGCGTCTGGTGCGGCTATACCTGCCCGCAAAGCGTGTGGACATGGATTTTCATGTGGTGTGAAAAGGTCACCGAGGGCGACCGCAACCAGCGCATCAAGCTCGACAAGGCGCCGATGAGCGCCAACAAGTTCCTGCGCAAACTCGCCAAGCATTCACTGTGGCTGCTGATCGGTTTCGTCACCGGCATGACCTTCGTCGGCTACTTCTCGCCGATCCGCGAACTGGTGTTCGAGTTCTTCACCGGCCAGGCCGATGGCTGGTCGTACTTTTGGGTCGGTTTCTTCACCCTCGCCACCTACGGCAACGCCGGCTGGTTGCGCGAGCAGGTGTGCATTTACATGTGCCCGTATGCGCGCTTTCAGAGTGTGATGTTCGACAAGGACACCCTGATCGTTTCCTACGACCCGCGCCGGGGTGAAGCCCGTGGCCCACGCAAGAAAGGCGTCGACTACAAGGCCATGGGTCTGGGCGATTGCATTGATTGCACCATGTGCGTTCAGGTGTGCCCGACCGGCATCGACATCCGCGACGGCCTGCAGATCGAGTGCATTGGCTGCGCCGCGTGCATCGACGCCTGCGACGCGATCATGGACAAAATGGATTACCCGCGCGGCCTCATCAGCTACACCACCGAACACAACCTGTCCGGCCAGAAAACCCATAAACTGCGGCCACGCCTGATCGGCTATGCGGTGGTGCTGCTGGCGATGATCAGCCTGTTGGTGACCGCGTTCTTCATGCGCTCGCTGGTCGGCTTCGACGTCAGCAAGGACCGCGTGCTGTACCGCGAAAACGCCGAAGGCCGGATCGAAAACGTCTACAGCCTGAAGATCATGAACAAGGATCAGCGCGACCACACCTACGTGCTGGAAGCCGCCGGCCTGCCGGATCTGCGCTTGCAGGGCAGACGCGAGATCAAGGTCCCGGCCGGGGAGATTTTCAGCATGCCGGTGGAGTTGTCGAGCGCACCGGAACAACTGCCGTCGAGCACCAACGAGGTGAAATTCATCCTCAGGGATGCCGATGACAACAGCGTCCACGTTGAAGCCAAGAGCCGATTCATCGGCCCACAAAACCGTTGAGAGAACCGAACATGCCCGCAGCAAACGCCGCAAGCCCTTGGTACAAACACCTTTGGCCATGGATCATCATCGGGATTCTGGCCTGCTCGGTGACCCTGACCCTGTCCATGGTGACCATTGCGGTGAACAACCCGGACAACCTGGTCAACGACAACTATTACGAGGCCGGCAAGGGCATCAACCGCTCACTGGATCGCGAGCTGCTGGCACAGGAACTGAAGATGCGCGCCAACGTGCATCTGGATGACGTTACCGGCGAAGTTGACCTGCGTCTGAGCGGCAACAGCCAGCCGAAAACCCTGGAACTGAACCTGATCTCGCCGACCCAGCCGGAGAAGGACCGCAAGATCGTCCTGACCCGCAGCGAAACCGAAACCGGCCGCTACATCGGCCAGTTGGGCGACAAGGTTGAAGGCCGGCGTTTTGTCGAATTGCTCGGCAGCCAGGACGACCACGTGTGGCGCATGTTCGAAGAAGAACTGGTCAGCCATGACAAGGATCTGTTGCTCGGTGATGAACCGCTGCAGGGCGCCGAAGACCTGAAGAAGTAAACCGAACCCTGTAGGAGCTGCCGCAGGCTGCGATCTTTTGACTTTGTTTTTTTAGAAGCAAGATCAAAAGATCGCAGCCTGCGGCAGCTCCTACAGGGGTTGTAGTGATTCAGCGGTACTAGTGAAAAATTAATGACCACCCCACTCCCCTGCTACCACTGCGCCCTGCCCGTTCCGTCGGGCAGTCGCTTCACCGCCGTTGTGCTCGGGGAGTCCCGCGAGTTCTGCTGCCCCGGCTGCCAGGCCGTGGCCGAAGCCATCGTGGCTGGTGGTCTGGAAAGTTATTACCAGCATCGCAGCGAAGCCTCGGCCAACCCCGAAGCCCTGCCGGTGCAATTGACCGATGAACTGGCGCTGTACGACCGCGCCGACGTGCAACAACCCTTCGTCCGTCACGAGGGCGAACTCGCCGAAGCCACCCTGCTGATGGAAGGCATCAGTTGCGCCGCCTGCGGCTGGCTGATCGAGAAACATCTGCGCACTCTGCCGGCAGTGGCCGAGGCACGGTTGAACCTGTCCAACCATCGCCTGCATGTGCAATGGGCCGACGGGCAATTGCCGCTGAGCCAGATCCTCGCCGAACTACGGCACATTGGCTACGCCGCCCACCCGTATCAGGCCGACCGCGCCAGCGAACAACTGGCCAGCGAGAATCGACTCGCCCTGCGCCAACTCGGTGTCGCCGGGCTGCTGTGGTTCCAGGCGATGATGGCGACCATGGCCACCTGGCCGGAATTCAACATCGACCTTAGCCCCGAGCTGCACACGATCCTGCGCTGGGTTGCGCTGTTCCTCACCACGCCCATCGTGTTCTACAGCTGCGCGCCGTTCTTCAAGGGCGCCATGCGCGACTTGCGCACCCGCCATCTGACCATGGACGTCTCGGTGTCACTGGCGATTGGCAGCGCCTACATCGCCGGGATCTGGACCTCGATCACCGGGGTCGGCGAGCTGTATTTCGATGCGGTCGGGATGTTTGCGCTGTTCCTCCTTGCCGGCCGCTATCTGGAACGCCGGGCCCGCGAGCGCACCGCCGCTGCTACCGCGCAGCTTGTGAACCTGTTGCCAGCCTCGTGCCTGCGCCTCGACGCCGACGGCCAGAGCGAACGCATTCTGCAAAACGAACTGCGCCTCGGCGACCGGGTGCTGGTGCAACCGGGTTCGATCCTGCCGGCGGATGGCAAGATCCTCGATGGCCAGTCGAGCATCGACGAATCGCTGCTGACCGGCGAATACCTGCCGCAACCGCGCACGCTGGGCGATGCGGTCACTGCTGGCACGCTGAATGTCGAGGGCGCGCTCACCGTCGAGGTACTGGCGCTGGGTCAGGACACGCGCCTGTCGGCCATCGTCCGTCTGCTCGATCGCGCCCAGGCCGAGAAACCGCGATTGGCGGAAATCGCCGACCGCGCGGCGCAGTGGTTCTTGCTATTGTCGCTGATTGCAGCGGCGGCCATCGGCCTGTTGTGGTGGCAGCTGGATGCGTCGCGGGCGTTCTGGATCGTGCTAGCGATGCTGGTCGCGACTTGCCCTTGCGCGCTGTCGCTGGCAACCCCGACGGCGTTGACCGCCGCCACTGGCACCCTGCACAAACTCGGTCTGTTGCTGACGCGTGGCCATGTGCTGGAAGGCCTGAACCAGATCGATACGGTGATCTTCGACAAGACCGGTACCCTCACCGAGGGGCGGCTGGTTTTGCGTTCGATCCTTCCACTGGGCACGTTGAACAGCGACCAGTGCCTGAGCCTCGCCGCCGCCCTGGAAAACCGTTCGGAACACCCGATTGCCCGCGCCTTCGGGCGTGCACCACTGGCCGCCGAGGAAGTGCACAGCACGCCGGGGCTTGGGCTAGAAGGATTGGTCGACGCACAGCGCTTGCGCATCGGTCAGGCCGAATTCGTCTGCGACCTCAGCGGCGCACCTGTGCCGGCGATGCCGGATGAACCGGGCCAATGGCTGCTGCTTGGAGACGATCAAGGGCCGCTGGCATGGTTCGTTCTCGACGACCGCCTGCGCGACGACGCGCCCGCCCTGCTCGCCGCGTGCAAGGCCCGTGGCTGGCGCACCCTGCTGCTGTCCGGCGACAGCTCGCCGATGGTCGCCAGCGTCGCCGCCGAACTGGGCATCGACGAGGCCCGTGGCGGTCTGCGCCCGGACGACAAACTGCAAGTGCTGCAGCAGCTGCACGCTCAAGGTCGCAAGGTGCTGATGCTCGGCGACGGTGTGAACGACGTGCCAGTACTGGCCGCTGCCGACATCAGCGTGGCCATGGGT
>NZ_QAIK01000034.1:15630-26674 GCF_003061005.1 Pseudomonas sp. HMWF021
CGAAAACCAGTGCCGACGCGGTGCTGCTGTCTAACCGCCTCGACGCGCTGGTGCAGGCGTTCACACTGGCGCGGCGCACCCGTCGGGTAATCATCGAGAACCTGCTGTGGGCGGCGCTGTACAATGGCCTCATGTTGCCGTTCGCCGCCCTCGGCTGGATCACCCCGGTGTGGGCCGCGGTCGGCATGTCGATCAGTTCGTTGACCGTGGTGCTCAACGCCCTGCGCCTGACTCGCCTGCCGAGCGCGCCGGTTGCCGGCGCCCGTTCAGAAACCCGCCCGCTGCCGGCTTGAGCCGCTCGGGCCTGGAGTACCGATGCCAGCTCTCTACGTGATGATCCCGGCCGCCCTGCTGATCGTGGCCATCGCCGTGTACATTTTCTTCTGGGCGGTGGACAGCGGGCAGTACGACGACCTCGACGGCCCGGCTCACAGCATCCTGTTCGACGATCAGGACCCGAACCACACCGCCGCCGTGGACGAAGTCAAAGCCGACAAACCGCAGGACAAGGCGCCGCCCCATGCTTGAGCTGGCGCCGCTGCTGGTTTCCGCGCTGATCCTCGGCCTGCTCGGCGGCGGGCATTGCCTGGGCATGTGCGGCGGCCTGATGGGCGCGCTGACCCTGGCGATTCCCAAGGAGCAGCGCAGCCGACGCTTTCGTCTGTTGCTGGCGTACAACCTCGGTCGGATTCTCAGTTACGCGACCGCCGGTTTGCTGATCGGCCTCGCCGGCTGGGCGGTAGCGAACAGCCCGGCGGCGATGGTCATGCGCATCCTCGCCGGGTTGCTGCTGATCGCCATGGGCCTGTATCTGGCCGGTTGGTGGAGCGGATTGACCCGCATCGAAAGTCTCGGTCGCGGACTGTGGCGTTACATTCAGCCGCTGGCCAATCGGCTGCTGCCGGTATCGAGTCTGCCCCGTGCGTTATTGCTCGGCGCGCTGTGGGGCTGGCTGCCGTGCGGACTGGTTTACAGCACGCTGCTGTGGTCGGCGAGCCAGGGCAATGCGCTGGACAGTGCGTTGTTGATGCTGGCGTTCGGGTTGGGGACGTGGCCGGTGCTGCTGGCGACGGGGCTGGCGGCGGAGCGGGTGACCGCACTCTTGCGCAAACGCAGCGTGCGCGTGGCTGGGGGGGGGCTGGTGATTGTGTTCGGGATATGGACTTTGCCGGGGCCGCATCAGCATTGGTTGATGGGCCATTAACAGCAAAAGATCGCAGCCTGCGGCAGCTCCTACAGGGATATTCATTCCAAAATGCAGGAGCTGCCGAAGGCTGCGATCTTTTGCTCTTATGCTCTTGATGCAAATCAACAGCCCCGTCGCCGCACCCCGATAGACTCGCCACACTGCCAGCCTATCCGGGGGAATGCCCGCATGCTCGACGCCATTCGTTGGGACACTGATCTGATCCGCCGCTACGACCTGGCGGGGCCGCGCTATACCTCGTACCCGACGGCCGTGCAATTCAACAGTCAGGTCGGCACGTTCGACCTGTTCCATGCCCTGCGCGACAGCCGCAAGGCCCAGCGCCCGTTGTCGCTGTATGTGCACGTGCCGTTCTGTGCGAACATTTGCTACTACTGCGCCTGCAACAAGGTCATCACCAAGGATCGCGGGCGTGCACAGCCGTATCTGCAACGGCTGGAGCAGGAAATCCAGTTGATCGCCTGCCATCTGGAGCCGACGCAGAAAGTCGAGCAGCTGCACTTCGGCGGTGGCACCCCGACCTTTCTCAGCCACGACGAACTGCGGCAGCTGATGGCGCACCTGCGCAAACACTTCAATCTGCTGGATGACGATTCCGGTGACTACGGCATCGAGATCGACCCGCGCGAGGCCGACTGGTCGACCATGGGCCTGCTGCGCGAACTGGGTTTCAACCGGGTCAGCATTGGCCTGCAGGATCTGGATCCGGCGGTACAACGGGCGGTCAATCGCCTGCAAAGCCTGGAAGAAACCCGCGCGGTGATCGACGCGGCGCGCACCCTGCAGTTCCGCTCGATCAACATCGATCTGATCTACGGCCTGCCCAAGCAGACCCCGGAAAACTTCGCGCGTACCGTCGAAGAAGTCATCAGCCTGCAACCGGACCGGCTCTCGGTGTTCAATTATGCGCACCTGCCCGAGCGCTTCATGCCGCAGCGGCGGATCAACAGCCATGAGCTGCCGAGCCCGGCGCAGAAACTGGAAATGCTGCAGCGCACCATCGAGCAACTGACCGCCGCCGGTTACCGCTACATCGGCATGGATCACTTCGCCCTGCCCGACGATGAGCTGGCGATCGCTCAGGAAGAGCAGACCCTGCAGCGCAACTTCCAGGGTTACACCACCCATGGGCATTGCGACCTGATTGGTCTCGGGGTGTCGGCGATCAGCCAGATCGGTGACCTGTACTGCCAGAACAACAGCGACCTGAACCAGTACCAGAACACCCTCGCCGCCGCGCAACTGGCGACCAGCCGTGGCCTGGTGTGCAACGCCGACGATCGCCTGCGCCGCGCGGTGATCCAGCAACTGATCTGCAATTTCAGCCTGGAATTCGCCGAGATCGAGCAAGCGTTCAACATCGATTTTCAGGGTTATTTCGGCGCGCTGTGGCCGCAACTGCAAGGCATGGCCAACGATGGACTGATCAGCCTGGAGCGCGAGCGCATCGAAGTGCTGCCAGCCGGACGCCTGCTGGTGCGCTCGGTGTGCATGGTATTCGACGCGTATCTGGAACAGCAGAACCGTCAGCGTTTTTCGCGAGTGATCTAGTTTTTGGTCAGCAACGAGCCGAGTTTGAGGTTTTGCTCGGAGGTGAGGCCCGACTGGTCCATGACTTTGGACAAAGCAAGATTGGCGCTGATCAGGCCCGTGTTCAATGCGGCGATGGCGCCGCGCAGGGCAGCGAGCATGTTGACCTTTTCTTCGTTGGTCAGCCGTTTGTCGGTCATGACGGCGGCCATCCGGGCTTTCTTTTCAGCGATCTCTTTTTGCAGCTTGCGGATCATCTTCAGCAACTGCTGGACGTTCTCCGGCAAGCCACTGTCTTCGATGTCGCTGTTCTCGCCCCCGGCGCTGAAGGCTTTTTCAATGGAGGCATTGGAGAGCGACACTTTGACGCCCTCGACCAAGGTCGGGGTTGCCAACGGCGCAGAGTCGACGCCTTGCTCATCGCCGGCGCTCGTCCGGGCCGGGTTCGACATAGACGCAACGCCGCTGTTACCGGGGTTCAGCGTGTCAATGGCGGCCATCGAGCGGTTCCTTGCATGCGTGTTGATACCTGTTTATCGGCCACTTGCCCTGCGGCTTTACGCCCGTGGGACAAACTCGCCACAGGCTGGCCTGAACGTCCTCCCGTGGGTTACCCTTACGGCTTATGTGTGTTTTCCCACAAGGATTTAAGAAATGTCCGAGCCAGTCAAACTGCGCGCTCACAACCAGGCCCATTGCAAGGATTGCAGCCTGGCCCCTCTCTGCCTGCCACTTTCTCTGAATCTGGAAGACATGGATGCGCTGGACGAAATCGTTAAACGTGGCCGCCCGTTGAAAAAGGGCGAATTCCTGTTTCGTCAGGGCGACACTTTCGATTCCGTTTATGCAGTACGCTCCGGCGCCCTGAAAACCTTCAGCCTGAGCGACAGCGGCGAAGAACAGCTCACTGGTTTCCACCTGCCGAGCGAACTGGTCGGCCTGTCCGGCATGGACACCGAGAAACACCCGGTGTCGGCCCAGGCGCTGGAAACCACCTCGGTCTGCGAAATTCCGTTCGAACGCCTCGATGAACTGGCCCTGCAACTGCCGCAGCTGCGCCGTCAGTTGATGCGGGTGATGAGCCGCGAGATTCGTGACGATCAGCAAATGATGCTGCTGTTGTCGAAAAAAACCGCCGACGAGCGCATCGCCACGTTCCTGGTCAACCTGTCGGCCCGCTTCCGCGCTCGCGGGTTCTCGGCCAACCAGTTTCGCCTGAGCATGTCGCGCAACGAAATCGGCAACTACCTGGGCCTGGCGGTGGAAACCGTGTCCCGGGTGTTCACCCGCTTCCAGCAGAACGAATTGATCGCCGCCGAAGGCAAGGAAATCCATATCCTCGATCCGATCCAGCTCTGCGCGCTGGCCGGCGGCTCGCTGGAAGGCTGATCTCGATCCGCGGTTGAGCGAAGCGTTTCAGCCGCGGGTATACTGCGCCGTTTGCAGCCCTGCCAGGACACCCCGACGATGGTCTTCGACTCCTTCGACATCAAATCCCTGATCCGCCCCGTGATCGACTTTCCAAAACCGGGCGTGATCTTTCGCGACATCACCCCGCTGTTCCAGTCGCCCAAGGCCCTGCGCCTGGTGATGGACAGCTTCGCCCACCGCTATGTGGAAGCCGACTTCACCCACATCGGCGCGATGGATGCGCGCGGCTTCCTGATCGGTTCGGTGCTGGCTTACCAGTTGAACAAGCCGCTGGTGCTGTTTCGCAAGCAGGGCAAACTGCCGGCGGACGTACTGGCCGAAGGTTACGCGACCGAGTACGGCGAAGCGTTCCTGGAAGTGCACGCCGACAGCCTGTGTGAAGGCGATTCGGTGGTGATGTTCGATGACCTGATTGCTACCGGCGGCACGCTGATCGCCGCGGCCAACCTGATCCGCCGCATGGGCGCGCGGGTGCATGAAGCAGCGGCGATCATTGATCTGCCGGAGTTGGGGGGGTCGCAGCGTCTTGAGGACATGGGGATTCCTACTTTCTGTCTGACGCAGTTTGCTTTGACTGATAAATAGTAAAGATCAAAAGATCGCAGCCTTCGGCAGCTCCCACAGGGGGATGTGCGTTTCCCTGTAGGAGCTGCCGAAGGCTGCGATCTTTTGCTTTTAAAGCCCCATCTGCTTGCTGATGATCTCGTTCATCACCTCCCGCGTCCCGCCGCCAATCGACAGAATGCGGTTATCGCGATACAGCCGCTCCACCAGACTTTCGCGCATGTAACCCAGGCCGCCGAGAATCTGCACCGCTTCACTGGTGATCCGGTCCGAAGTGTCCGTGGCAACGTTCTTGGCCATGGAAATCTCCTTGATCACGCTCTGCCCCGCCGCCATTTTCGCTGCTTGCCGGTAGGTGAATTCCCGCGACACTTCCAGCACCGTGGCCATCTCCGCCAACCGGTGCTTGATCACCTGAAACTTGCCGATCGGTTTGCCGAACGCCTCACGCTCCCGCGCCCAGTTCAGGGCTTCTTCGAGGGCCAGCTGTGAAGTCATGTTGGCCATCAGCGCCAGCGCCAGCCGTTCGCTCTGGAAATTGCCCATGATGCAGGCAAACCCCATGTTCTCGCCGCCGATCAGATTGCCCACAGGCACCCTGCAATCGTCGAAGAACAGTTCAGCGGTGTCCGAGGCCCACCAGCCCATTTTCTTCAGCTGGCGGCCGACGGTGAAGCCTGGGGCGCCCTTCTCGATCAACAGCAGGCTGATGCCGCCGAAACCCGGCGCGCCGGTGCGCACTGCGACAGTGTAGTAATCGGCACGTACGCCGCTGGTGATGAAGGTTTTGCTGCCGCTGACACGATAGAAGTCGCCGTCACGCACGGCGCGGGTCTGCAGGTTGGCAACGTCGGAACCGCCGCCGGGTTCGGTAATCGCCAACGCGCTGATCTTTTCGCCGCTGAGCACTTGCGGCACCACGCGCTCGCGCACTTCGGGCCGGGCCCATTTGACGATCGGGGGCAGGCCGATATCCAGCGAACCCAGCCCGGCGACCAGGCCGCCGGAGCCGCAGCGCATCAGCTCTTCGCTGGCGGCGACCTTGGCGAACAGATCACCCTCGTGGCTGCCACCCAGCGCTTCGGGGTAGCCGATGCCGAGAATTCCCGCCGCCCCGGCCTTCAGGTACAGCTCACGGGGGAAGTTTTCGGCTTCTTCCCACGCATCGATGTCTGGCAGGATCTCGCGCTCGACGAAACGTCTGACGCTGTCGCGGACCATTTGGTGGCTGGGATCGAAATATTCCTGGAAGGCAGGCATCGGCGAACTCCAACGAAGGGTTGGCCGACGTTAACCGAGCGCTTGCTTGGTTTTCAATATGTTTGTGTGAATCAGTTAGACCGAGGCGCCCCATTCGCGAGCAAGCCCGCTCCCACAGGTTTGTTTGGTGTGCACAATTTTTGTGAACGACCGCAATCACTGTGGGAGCGGGCTTGCTCGCGAAGGCGTCGGTTCAGACACCCTGTAACTCAGAGGGAAATCGGTTTACGCCCGGCAAACGAATGCGCCAGCGTGCCGCCATCCACCAGCTCCAGCTCCCCACCCAGCGGCACACCGTGAGCAATCCGCGAGGCGATCAGGCCTTTGTTCTGCAACAACTGAGCGATGTAATGCGCCGTGGCTTCACCCTCCACCGTCGGATTGGTGGCGAGGATGACCTCGGTAAAGCTGCCCGCCTCTTCGATCCGCGCCATCAACTGCGGAATACCAATGGCTTCCGGCCCCAAGCCGTCGAGCGGCGACAGATGGCCCTTGAGCACGAAGTAGCGGCCACGGAAACCGGTCTGCTCCACTGCATAGACGTCCATCGGCCCTTCCACCACGCACAGCAGCGTGTCGTCGCGGCGCGGATCGGCGCATTGCGGGCATAGATCGTCTTCGGTCAGCGTGCGGCACTGACGGCAGTGACCAACCCCTTCCATGGCCTGGCTCAGAGCTTGGGCCAAGCGCGTGCCGCCGCTGCGATCACGCTCGAGCAACTGCAACGCCATGCGCTGGGCGGTTTTCTGACCCACGCCCGGCAAGGTGCGCAGGGCGTCGATCAGTTGGCGAATCAAAGGGCTGAAGCTCATGGGTAAAAAGTCCGACAAAACAACGAGACGCGGTTTATACCCGCGCCTCCGGCCAGCGTCAAATGCTCAGTCCTGGGCAACCTTCACCACCAGTTTGCCGAAGTTGCGCCCTTCCAGCAGACCGATAAACGCTTCGGGCGCCTGCTCCAGGCCTTCGACCACATCTTCGCGGAACTTGACCTTGCCGTCGCGCACCCACGGCACCATGTGGCTGATGAATTCCGGTTGGCGGTCACCATAATCGTCAAAGACGATGAAGCCCTGAATCCGCACACGTTTGGTCAGCAAAGTGCGTTGCAGCATCGGCAGGCGATCCGGGCCTTTCGGCGCTTCAGAGGCGTTGTAGCCCGCAATCAACCCGCACAGCGGGATCCGCGCCTTGGGGTTGAGCAACGGCACCACGGCATCGAACACATGCCCGCCGACGTTCTCGTAATAGATGTCGATACCGTTCGGGCAAGCCTTGGCCAGTTGTTCGGCAAAGTCCGGCGCCTTGTGATCGATGCAGGCATCAAAACCCAGTTCTTCGACCACGTATTTGCATTTGTCGGCACCACCGGCCACACCGACGGCGCGCAGGCCTTTGATCTTCGCGACCTGACCGACCACCGAGCCGACCGCTCCGGATGCAGCGGCAACCACCAGGGTTTCGCCCTCCTTCGGCTGACCGATGTCCATCAGGCCCATATAAGCGGTCATCCCCGGCATGCCCAGCACACCGAGGGCCATCGACGGGCTCGGCAGGCCGGACGGGATGGGAATAATGTTGCGCCCGTCGCTGATGCTGTGGCTTTGCCAGCCAGTGGCGCCGACCACCAGATCGCCCTTGTGGAATTTGGGATGACGGGAATTTTCGACTCGGCTGACAGCCCCGCCGGTCATCACTTCGCCGATCTGTACCGGTGCGGCGTAGGACGGTGCGTCACTCATGCGCCCGCGCATGTACGGGTCGAGCGACAGGTACAGGGTTTTGAGCAGCACCTGGCCATCTTCGAGATCCGGCAAGGCTTCGCGCTCCAGACGGAAGTTTTCCGGGGTCGGCGCGCCTACCGGACGCGAGGCGAGAACGAAGCGTTGGTTGAGGGTCAGAGGGTCGGACATGTCAGCGTCTCCTGTGAATGATGAATTCGGGGGTATAGGGAGCAGACCTTGGTGACATCACAGCGTTCGATGTTTCGACACTGCACGCGATTCATGTAGGAGCTGCGGCACGCTGCGATCTTTTGATCTTTATTTGTAAAAAAACAGAATCAAAAGATCGCAGCCTCGTTTCACTCGACAGCTCCTACAGGGGGTTGTGCCTGAGAACAGAAACAAAAATGCCAGGCGCAATGCCTGGCATTTTGTGTAGCTCATCCAACCCGCATTGGCGAATCAGAATGGCAGTTTCATACCCGCTGGCAGGTTCATGCCGGCGGTCATGCTGCCCATTTTTTCCTGGCTGTTGGCTTCGATCTTGCGCACGGCGTCGTTGACGGCGGCGGCGACCACGGCTTCGAGCATTTCCTTGTCGTCTTCGCTCAGGCCTTCAACCAGGCTTGGGTCGATGCTGACGCTTTTCACGTCATGACGACCGGTCATCACCACGGTGACCATATCGCCACCGGCCTTGCCGGTGACTTCGGCGTTGGCCAGTTCTTCCTGCATCTTGGCCATTTTTTCCTGCATCTGCTGCGCCTGCTTCATCAGGCCGGCCATGCCACCTTTCATCATGGGAATCACCTCAAAAGTACTTGGATCAAAACAGCGCCCGGCGCATAACGCCGAACGCCCTCAGTTATTAGCCTTGGGCGACCAAGGCATCGACAGGTTCAATAGTATCGTGTCGCACCACCGCACCGAACTGCTGAACCATCTGCTGGATGAACGGATCACCGTGGATCGATTCCTCCGCCTCGCGCTGACGGTTGGCCCGACGACGGGACGCGGCCTGGGCCGGGGTTTCCTGCTCGGGCTTGATCAGTTCGATGGTCAGGGTCAGCGTGCGGCCGTGGAACTGGTTCAACGCATCGTTCAGACGCCGCTGTTGCGTGGCGTTGAACAGCGCGCTGTGCGCCGGGTCCAGGTGCATCAGCCAATGGTCGCCATCAACCGCGATCAGCGTGCAGTTGGCGGCGATACTGCCGGTCATGCCGGAGATCGGCAATTGCGGGAACAGCTCCAGCCATTGCAACGCCAGACCGGTGGCCGGCGCGGCGGCAGGCTCCGGCTCGGGTTCCGGGGCCGGCTCGGCGGTGTGTTCGCTGGCCAGATCGTCGAGGTAGCTGTAGGCCGAATCCATGTCCGGCTCAATGTAGTCTTCGTCCAGCGGCGGCTCGTCGTCGAGATCCATGCCGGGTGTAGCGGCATCAACGTCGGCGACCGACGGCTCGGGAATCGGCGCAGCGGCCCACTCCGGCGCATCCGGCACCACGCTGTCCGGGGTCGGCAGCGGCATCGGCGGCAACTCGGGCTGCTCGCCAGCGGTTTCCAGTACCGGCTCGACGGCCGGTTGCTGCGCGGGTTCTGGCTCGGGTTCGGCTTCGACCGGGTCGTTCCACGGCAGGTCGACGACCTCTTCGGCGACGACCGGCTCTGGCTTTGGTTCTGGTTCTGACGCAGCGGCCACCACAGGCGCAGGCGCAGGCGCAGGCTCCGGAGCATGCGCAGCCACCGGTGCCGGTGCTGGCGTCGGCGCAACAGCCGCAGCGACCACCGGCGCAGCTTTCGGCGCGGCAGCCACTGAGTTTGCGGAATCAACTGTGGCCTGGCTGATCCCCACTGGCTTTAGCGGTTGCCTCGGGGCGTCCGCGGTGTCCGCGGGCCGGAAGGCCAGCATCCGCAGCAGCACCATCTCGAAACCGCCGCGCGGATCCGGCGCCAACGGCAAGTCGCGGCGACCAATCAGGCCCATCTGATAGTAGAACTGCACGTCTTCGGCCGGCAGCGCCTGGGCCAGCGCCAACACGCGGTCACGGTCGCCATGGCCGTTGTCGACACCTTCAGGCAATGCCTGGGCGATGGCGACACGGTGCAGCACATTGAGAATTTCCGAGAGTACGCCGTTCCAGTCCGGGCCTTGCTCGGCCAGATGGCGCACGGCTTCGAGCAACGCCTTGGCATCGCCTTCGATAAGCGCGTGCAGAACGTCGAAAACCTGGCCGTGATCCAGCGTGCCGAGCATCGCCCGCACATCGGCGGCCAGCACCTTGCCTTCACCGAAGGCGATGGCCTGATCGGTCAGGCTCATGGCGTCACGCATCGAGCCGTCCGCAGCGCGGCCCAACAGCCACAGCGCGTCGTCTTCGAACGGCACGTTTTCGGCGCCGAGGACGTGGGTCAGATGCTCGACCACGCGCTCGGGCGTCATGTTCTTCAGGGAGAACTGCAGGCAACGCGACAAAATCGTTGCCGGAAGTTTCTGCGGGTCTGTGGTCGCCAGGATGAACTTGACGTACGGCGGTGGCTCTTCGAGGGTTTTGAGCAGCGCATTGAAGGAATGGCTGGAGAGCATGTGCACTTCGTCGATCAGGTAGACCTTGAAGCGTCCACGGCTCGGGGCGTACTGCACGTTGTCGAGCAGCTCGCGGGTGTCCTCGACCTTGGTCCGGCTCGCGGCGTCGATCTCGATCAGGTCGACGAAGCGCCCTTCATCGATTTCACGGCACACCGAGCACTCGCCGCAGGGGCTGGAAGTGATACCTGTCTCACAGTTCAGGCATTTGGCAATGATCCGCGCAATGGTGGTCTTGCCGACCCCGCGCGTCCCGGTGAACAGGTACGCGTGGTGCAGCCGCTGGCTGTCCAAGGCATTGATCAGAGCCTTGAGCACATGGGTCTGGCCGACCATTTCGCGGAACGAGCGCGGACGCCATTTACGTGCAAGAACCTGATAACTCATCGAAAACCGTCGCAACGAAGGAAGCTGAAGCGGCTAATGCTAGCGGAGCAAGGGCAAAATTGCATCCGGTGCGCTCGTCTAATCTGGCTAAGCTGCTGTTGGCGGGGAAATTTCGCTCGGGATCGGGACTCATCGGAGCATTTATGCGTTGGGCCTTGGGAGCATTACTGGGGATCAGTCTGAGCGTGAGCGCGGCCGAACCGCCGCTGCGCTTCGTCGTGGCCGACAGCTGGGCGATGCCGATGGTGCAGCTCGAACACGGTCACCCGACCCAGGGCATTCTCCACGACATCATGCTCAGCCTGGCGACGCAGGTCGGCGTGCCGGCCGAATTTCACGTGCTGCCGCGCACCCGCGTGC
>NZ_QAIK01000004.1 GCF_003061005.1 Pseudomonas sp. HMWF021
CCCGCGTGCGCGCCGAACATTTGCTGCCCGCTATCACCGCCATCACAGCCACCAACCGCCAGACCATCAGCGACATCGTCTCCACACAGACCGACATGCCCAATTGGGATGATCTGGTGCTGGCGGTCGATGAAACCGATGCGCGCCTGGAAGAGGCGACTTCACTGATTGAAGTGCTATCGATGGTCAAAACCGGCGACACGGTTTGGCAAAGCGCTGTAACCGCCTGCAATACGGTTGTCGAGGATTACACAGCGTGGAAGAAGGCGCACCGGGGGTTGTTTCTTGCGTATCAGAACCTTGAGAAGAGTTCGATCGCGCGCAACTTCGATGCCGCTCGGCAAGCGGCATTGGCGAAAATTCTTCGTGAGTTTCGCCTCTCCGGAATCGGATTACCCCCTGAGCGGCAACAAGAACTGGCCGGCCTGAATAGCAAGATCAATCAGTTGCAAGAGCAATTCCTGGATAACCTGGAAAAGGACAGCGCCCAGTGGCACAAACACGTTGATGACAACATGCTGCTTGAAGGTCTTCCCTCAACAGCGCAACAGCATTTCGCACGATTGGCCAAAACGGCTGGGTATGACGGCTGGCTGATCCCGCTGAATTCCAACACTTACCAACAGATCATGACGTATGCGCACAACCGTGCATTACGCGAAGAGTATTTCATCGCCTGGTTCACCCGCGCCTCCGATCAAGGTCCGCACTCCGGTAATCACGACAACGCCCCCGTACTGGAGGCGTTGCTCAGGTTGCGTCGACAGAAAGCCCGACTACTGGGTTTCGATAACTTCGCGCAACTGCGTCAGGCCTCGTTGCCCGGTGGTTCAACCTCGAAAATCAAGGCGTTCATAGAGCGGCAAATTGCATTGAGCAAACCGGCGCGCCTGAAGGACACCGAGGCACTCAATACATTCGCCCGCGACCGTGGCATTACTGATGTGCAGGGTTGGGATCAGAAATACCTCGTCGAGCAATTGCGTGAGCAGCGTTTCGGTGACGCACTGAATGAATTGCGCAACTACTTGCGGCTGGAGGACACACTGCGCCGACTATGTCTGTTCTCTGAGCGCATGTTCGGCGTGCAGATTGTCCAGCTGCGCGACTTCGAGCGCTGGCACGATCACGTCCTTTTATTCGAAATCAGCGAACATGGACAAACGCTCGGTCATTTCTACCTTGATCCGTTCAAGCGCAACGACGAACTGGATTTCGCCGGCACCTTCACGCTGCGTAATCGTCGGATCACCGCCGAAGGACGGCCAGTACTGCCCATCGCCCTGATGACCTGCAATTTCACACCCCCGGCCGATGACCAGCCGTGCCTGCTCAGCCACCTTGATTTGCGGGTGTTGTTCCATGAATTCGGTCATTGCCTGCAGCACATCCTGACGCGCTCGCCCCATCATGGTCTCTCCGGCATCAGCCAATTGGCACGTCCGACAGCGGAGTTCGCAGGGCAACTGTTCGAGGGCTGGTGTCAGTCCCGAGAGTTTCTGATGTGGTTGGGGGCGCATCATTCCACTGGCGAGCGCTTGGGCGAGGCGCAGGTCGATGCGGCATTGGCAGCCCTGCAAACGCAAGCGACCGCAGAGACCACGAACCAGCTCACCCTCGCCTTGCTGGACTTCGAATTGCACACAAGCCATGGCGATGGTCGCGATGTCGCTCAGGTATTCGAAGACGTGCAACGGCAAATCCCGCAATTGAAATTGCCCCAGAGTTACCTGCTCGCCAACGGTTTCGACTACATAGTGACCGGTTACCAGGCGATGGTGTACGCCTATCTCTGGTCCGGCGTGCTGGCAACCGAGGTGTTCAAACAGTTTGAGCAGCAATGGGTGTTCAATCCTGAAACCGGCCGGGCGTTTCGGGAAACCTTCTTTTCACCTGGCGATGCGCAATCGTTACTGAGCGCGGCGCAGGCGTTTTTGAAGCATCCGGTCGATGCAGGCAATACACCACCCTGCGGCGGCACAGATTGACTACTTGAGGTTGACCGACTGGAACCAGCTCTTCATCGAGCAGGTGGCAAATGCGCTGGTGCTGCAATCGCCGTTGGCCAGCGCGGTGCGCAGTTTGTCGACATCAGCCTGCATCACGTAACGCACGCCATCCTTGAAATGGCCACTCTCACCGAAACCACCCTGCGTCATTTCATTCAGCGCGTCTTCCTTGCTCCAGCCCTGCACCACAATCCGGTACATCGCCGCCATCAGGCCGGTGCGGTCGGAACCGTGCTTGCAGTGCATCAATACCGGGCCGTTGGCTTCGGCTGTCTGAATCGCGCGCAACGTCTTGAGCACATCGGCGTCATCGACATGGTTGGTGCGATAAGGCAGTTGCACTTGATTGATGCCCGGCTCGGACAACCAGCTGCTGTCGGCTTCCGGGAGGAAGTTGATCACCGTCGCCACTTTGAGATTCTTCAGCAACGGAACCACGCCGCCGTCGGGCAAGGCGCTGCGGTAAAGCGTTGGTGACATCTGGAACAGGTTGTATTGCGCCTCAACCGGTTGCGCCCACTCTGGGGGACGCGAGGGTGCAGCGGCATCAGCCTGTGCCGGCATCAAGTGCAACAGGGCGACAAGCGACAAACACAAAGCAGGGAAAAGGCGCATTCGGGACATGCTGGGTTGACCGTATCGGGATTCATCAATGAGAGATCCCGCAGCTTCTACGTCTGAGGGTCAAAGCCCTGTGAGGCACTTGTCAAAGAATCGTGAATCCGCACGATTTCATTGAACGCTGCGTAAAAAAACCGGGGGTTTTTCCGCTGAATCGGTTCATCCCGATGATTAGGCTGCTACCATTTGTCACACGATGTTGCAGGCGTCCCCCTTTTCCCGGTCAAACGGGCCATTCGCCGCAACGAAAAAATGCTCAAGCCGTTCGCAGAAACGGACAACCATCAATGCCTGATGAGGTGTACTTCCATGTCTGATGCAGATCGAGACAACCCACGGCGTGAGTTCTTGCGCAAATCCCTGACCCTGATTCCCGTGGTCACCCTCGCCGGTACAGGTCTGGGCAGCAGCGTGTTGCAAGCTGCGCCTCAAGCCTCCCCGGCGACGCCCGCAGCAGCCCCGGCGAAAACCGAAGCCAGTGCCTACCAGCCGAGCTATTTCACCGCCGAAGAATGGGCCTTCATCAACGCCGCCGTGGCGCACCTTATTCCC
>NZ_QAIK01000176.1 GCF_003061005.1 Pseudomonas sp. HMWF021
TTTTTCAGCGCCGGTGAGGCCCCCATCGCTGGCAAGCCAGCTCCCACAGGTTTCAGGGGTGTATCCAGAATCTGTGCTCACCACGGACACTGTGGGAGCTGGCTTGCCAGCGATTGGGGCCGGCAAAACCACCACAAAACTCAACGGCGCTCCTGATTCCTCGGCCAGCTCAGACTGAAACAAGCACCACCCAGACTCTTGCTCTTGTTGATCAGCGCCCGACCGTCATGCCAGTGGATGATCCGCCGCACAATCGACAACCCCAGCCCATGCCCGCCCGACGCCCGGGTACGGCTGTCGTCCAGACGCAAAAACGGCGTGAAGATGCGCTCCCACGCTGATTCCGGCACACCCGGCCCGTCATCTTCGACATCCACCCGGCAGCGCAACTGCCCGACCTGATAACTCACCGTGACTTTCGAGCGCGCATGGCGCATCGCGTTGCTCACCAGGTTCTGCAATGCCCGGTGCAGGAAGCGCGGCTCGGCCTCGACCCAGGCGCCATCGTTGTCCGCAGCCGACAGGCACAACCCGCGCTGCACCGTGACCTCGGCGCGCAACGGCGCCAGCTCTTCGATCACCTGATTGACCAGCGCATCGAGGTCGATGCGTTGAAAGGTCAGCGCTGGCGAACCCTGCTCCAGCCGCGCGTAGGTGAGCATTTCGTCCACCAGCTTATCGAGGTCCTCGATATCGTGATCCATGCCCTCGCGGTACTTCTCCAGCGCCTGCGGGGTGGTCGCCGAGCCGATCATCTCCAGGCCGAAACGCAGGCGCGCCACCGGTGTACGCAGTTCATGGGACACCGCACGCACCAGTTCGCGCTGGATCGCCAGCAACTGCTGCAAGTGCTCGGCCATGCCGTTGAATGCCGATGCGAGACGCCCCACCGAGTCCGCCCCTCGTGCCGGCACGCGGGTTTCCAGGCTGCCCTTGGCAATGCGCGTGGCTGCCGCCTCAAGGCCACGCAAACGCCGTTCGAGCTGACGCACCAGCAGATAAACGATCAGACCGATCAAAGTCAGACCGAGGGCGGCGATCAGCACCAGCCATTGCGGCGGGTACGGATTCATCTGATACAGCGGGCCGATCTCCAGCACCCACGGCGTGCCGACCATGCCGGCAAACACCCGGATCGAGTCGCCGCCCTTGCCCAGCGCCATCACCGTGTCGCCTTCTGACACGCGGCGGCTCTGGTCTTCATCCATGTCGGCCTCGTTCACCGTGACCAGTCGCAGATCAAAACCGAAGCCCTTCTCTTCCTTTAATTGCGCCAGCCGCTTGGGTTGTTCGCCCACTGGAAAACGCACCAGTTCATCGGCCAGCAAATAAATAGTCGCGCGGGCCAGTTGCTCACTGATCTGCTGCACGTCGCCGGTGAGCACCAGTTGTTCCTTATCGCTGACCAGTCTGTAGACTCGCGCCGCATGCGGGCCTGTCTGCTCCACCAACGCTTGGCCGCGCTGCACCCGGGCGCGTTGAGAGAGATCCAGATCAGTCTCGGAAAATTTCTTCAGTGCCAGCGGAATCCCCAGCAGCCGCTCCCACACCAGCAACGCCCGATGGCGCTCGGTTTCGTTCATCGGCTGCAGGTTGTCCGCCATCAGTGAAAACGTGCCGTGGGCCAGGCGCTCGCGGTACTGCTCACTGCGCACCTGATTGAGCAGATGCAGCGCCAGCACCCCAAGCACCGCCACCAGAATCAGCGCTGCGCACATGCCACCATAGATGCGCAGGAAGATCGAGTTCACAGGGCCAGATCCACGCAGGCTTCAGGAACGAACAGATAGCCTTTGCTGCGCACGGTCTTGATCAGGCGCGGATGATCGGGGTCGTCGCCGATTTTCGGGCGGATGCGCGAGATGCGCACATCGATCGAGCGATCCTGGCCGTCGTAACCGATGCCGCGCAGCGCGGTAAAAATTTCTTCGCGGGAGAGGATCCGCCCGGCATTCGATACCAGCAGCCAGAGCAGATCGAATTCGGCGCTGGTCAGTTCGATGCCGTTGTCACTGAGCCAGGCTTCACGCAAGGCGTTATCCACCACGAGAGGGCCGAATTGCAGGCGACGGCTTTTTTCCGCGACCGGCTCGGCGGCGTCACTGCGGCGCAGCAAGGCTTGAATCCGTGCCAGCAATAACCGTGGACGCACGGGTTTACACACATAATCGTCGGCGCCCAGGTCCAGCCCCTGGATCTGGTCGGCATCGTCGGTGCGCGCGGTGAGCATCAGGATCGGCCCGTCATAACGGTCGCGTACCTTGCGGCAGATGCTCAGACCATCTTCACCGGGCAGCATCAGGTCGAGGATCACCAGGTCCGGCTGCTCCTTGATGATTCGCGCCGCCGCCAGCGCACCGTTGCCCTCGATGTCCACGCGCAATCCATTGGCTTGCAGGTATTCGCGAGTAAGTTCGGCCAGACGCTGGTCGTCCTCGACTATCAATACCTGCCAGGCTTCTTGCTCCACCAGTGACCTCTGCTTGCTGTTGTTATTAATAAGGCAGAAACGCATTGCCCCCTGTAGGAGCTGCCGCAGGCTGCGATCTTTTGACTTTAAAAAGCAAGATCAAAAGATCGCAGCCTGCGGCAGCTCCTACACAGGTGCGCGGTTGCCCGCAGATTCGGATCCTCCGGTCTTTTTGTCATCTTTGGGGAGGATAAGAATGGGTAAACACCGCCCGATTGTATAAACGGCGTACAGCCAGAACACAAGTCGGCAAATGCGTTCGGACACGGCGGTTTTTTGTGATAGGGTTCGCGCCCTTAAAAATCCGCTGAAGCGTTTTTCCCGAGTGAAAAACAGTGACAAACGGTCTAGCTCAGCAGGTTCGTGGCCTACACGCGAATCAGCCCTTTCGCACACAATTTACGCACAGGTTTATCCACAGGCTATACGTTGCAATACGCCCCCGAAACGCATTATCTTGTAGCCCGTGCGCAAAAAAACCCTACATGTAGGGGTTGGCGCTAAAAAACCAAACACAAACCGGACAGTGAATTCAAGGCTTTTTATTGCCATTGTCGGGTTGAACCAAACGTATTTTCAGAAGCCCAAACCGCGCCTGCGGATGGCTACCGTTTTTCGGTCGACCACGACGATAACGGTACGGGTGTTGCAGTGACGAATCTGCTCCCCGAAAGGAATGCGGTTTCACGCGTAAAGCGCGAACCGAAGACTTCGGCATGGAAGCGGCGCCCACAAGGCCCCCTTCCTGAACTGTCCCGAAGTCGTTATGCCCGGCGCGTGCCGGTTGTAGTGCTTCAGGACGGAACGGTGGGCACCTTCATGGTGCCCAAACAAACATAGAGAACGTGGAGACACCCATGCAAACCGACACAACTCGCGAGAACCCGCAGGGCACCTTGCCGCAGGCCGCCGATTCGAATTCGGATCTGGCCGCCACCGCGCCTGGTCAACTGCGCGTGATCAAGCGTAATGGCACTGTCGTTCCTTACACCGATGACAAGATCACCGTCGCTATCACCAAAGCGTTTCTCGCAGTTGAGGGCGGCACCGCTGCCGCTTCGTCGCGAATCCACGACACCGTTGCCCGCCTGACCGAACAGGTCACCGCGACTTTCAAGCGTCGCATGCCGTCGGGCGGCACCATTCACATCGAAGAAATCCAGGACCAGGTCGAACTGGCCCTGATGCGTGCCGGCGAGCAGAAAGTCGCTCGCGACTACGTGATCTACCGTGACGGCCGTTCGAAAGAACGCGCTGCCCACGCTCCGGTAGAAGCTGCGGTCAACGCGCACCCGTCGATCCGTATCACCCGTGCCGACGGCAGCCTCGCGCCGCTGGACATGGGCCGCCTGAACACCATCGTTACCGAAGCCTGCGAAGGCCTGGCTGAAGTCGACGGCGACCTGATCCAGCGCGAAACCCTGAAAAACCTGTATGACGGCGTAGCCCTGAACGACGTCAACACCGCACTGGTGATGACCGCACGCACCCTGGTTGAGCGTGAGCCGAACTACTCGTTCGTTACCGCCCGCCTGCTGATGGACACCCTGCGCGCCGAAGGCCTGGGCTTCCTCGAAGTGGCCGAAAGCGCCACTCACCACGAAATGGCCGACCTGTACGCCAAGGCGCTGCCGGCCTATGTTGCCAAAGGTATCGAGTTCGAACTGCTGAACCCTGTGCTGGCCACCTTCGACCTGGAAAAACTGGGCAAGGCGATCAACCACGAGCGCGATCAGCAATTCACCTACCTGGGCCTGCAGACCCTGTACGACCGTTACTTCATCCACAAGGATGGCGTGCGTTTCGAACTGCCGCAGATCTTCTTCATGCGCGTGGCCATGGGCCTGGCGATCGAAGAGAAGCAGAAAGAAGACCGTGCGATCGAGTTCTACAACCTGCTGTCGTCCTTCGACTACATGGCTTCGACTCCGACCCTGTTCAACGCCGGTACCCTGCGTCCACAGCTGTCGAGCTGCTACCTGACCACCGTTCCGGACGATCTGTCGGGCATTTACCACGCGATTCACGACAACGCCATGCTGTCCAAATTCGCTGGCGGCCTGGGCAACGACTGGACGCCGGTTCGTGCTCTGGGTTCGTACATCAAGGGCACCAACGGCAAATCGCAAGGCGTGGTTCCGTTCCTGAAAGTAGTGAACGACACCGCCGTAGCCGTTAACCAGGGCGGCAAGCGCAAAGGCGCTGTGTGTGCCTACCTGGAAACCTGGCACATGGACATCGAAGAGTTCATCGAACTGCGCAAGAACACCGGTGATGATCGTCGTCGTACCCACGACATGAACACCGCCAACTGGATCCCTGACCTGTTCATGAAGCGTGTCTTCGATGACGGCAAGTGGACCCTGTTCTCGCCTTCCGAAGTGCCGGACCTGCACGACCTGACCGGTAAAGCCTTCGAAGAGCGTTACGAGTACTACGAAGCCCTGACCGAGTACCCGGGCAAGGTCAAGCTGTTCAAGACCATCCAGGCCAAAGACCTGTGGCGCAAAATGCTCTCCATGCTGTTCGAAACCGGCCACCCGTGGCTGACTTTCAAAGACCCGTGCAACCTGCGTAGCCCGCAGCAGCACGTCGGCGTGGTTCACAGCTCGAACCTGTGCACCGAGATCACCTTGAACACCAACAAGGACGAGATCGCCGTTTGCAACCTGGGCTCGATCAACCTGCCGAACCACATCGTCGACGGCAAGCTGGACACCGCCAAGCTGCAACGCACCGTGAACACGGCCGTGCGCATGCTCGATAACGTGATCGACATCAACTACTACTCGGTGCCGCAAGCGAAGAACTCCAACTTCAAGCACCGTCCGGTCGGTCTGGGCATCATGGGCTTCCAGGACGCTCTGTACCTGCAGCACATCGCCTACGGTTCCGACGCCGCCGTCGAGTTCGCCGACAAGTCGATGGAAGCGGTCAGCTACTACGCGATCCAGGCATCCTGCGACCTGGCTGACGAGCGTGGCGCGTACGAGACGTTCAACGGTTCGCTGTGGTCCAAAGGCATCCTGCCGCTGGATTCGCAACAGATCCTGATCGAACAGCGCGGCCAGAAGTACATCGACGTTGACCTGAACGAGACCCTGGACTGGGCACCGGTTCGCGCCCGTGTACAGAAAGGCATTCGTAACTCCAACATCATGGCCATCGCACCGACCGCCACCATCGCCAACATCACCGGCGTATCGCAGTCGATCGAACCGACCTACCAGAACCTGTATGTGAAATCGAACCTGTCGGGCGAATTCACCGTGATCAACCCGTACCTGGTTCGCGACCTGAAGGCTCGCGGTCTGTGGGACTCGGTCATGATCAACGACCTGAAGTACTACGACGGTTCGGTTCAGCAGATCGAGCGCATCCCGCAAGAACTCAAAGAGCTCTACGCGACCGCGTTCGAAGTGGACACCAAGTGGATCGTTGACGCCGCCAGCCGTCGTCAGAAGTGGATCGACCAGGCCCAGTCGCTGAACCTGTACATCGCCGGTGCATCGGGCAAGAAGCTCGACGTGACCTACCGCATGGCCTGGTACCGTGGCCTGAAAACCACTTACTACCTCCGTGCCCTGGCCGCAACCAGCACCGAGAAGTCGACCATCAACACCGGCAAGCTGAACGCTGTTTCCAGCGGCGGCAACCACGGCGACGATTCGGTTCTGGCCGCTCCGGCAGGTCCAGCTCCAGTGCCAAAGGCTTGCGCGATCGACGAGCCGGATTGCGAAGCTTGCCAATAAGCTGAGCTGAATCAGGCGTTGCGAGACGCCTGATTCCTCCAGGCAAAAGAAACCCCCGACAGACTTCCGGTTTGTCGGGGGTTTTCTTTTGTCTGGAATAAAAATCGAAGCAAAAAAACGGCGAAACCTGAAAGCAGGCTTCGCCGTTTTTCTGTTGTCGCTAGTTAATCATCACACCGTGAATGCTTCAGACATTGCCTGTCCAACAACCGGAATGGTGAAGGATTCACCGTTGTTGGTGTAGAACTTCTCGATGGTATTGGCGCCCGCATTCCAGTCCTTCAGGAATACACCGGAATTCAGATTGCCGCTCTGGAAATCCGCTTTATTGAAGATATAGACTCCCAGGTCATTGGACTTGAGTACGACGTCACTGAACGTCTGAATATTCTTCAGGGTAACCGTGTCGTTGCCCGAGCTGCCCTCATCAAAAATCGCCACCATGGTTTTTGAGGACACGAAGTACTGATCGCTTCCTTCACCACCATAGCCATCACCCGACGCGCTCAGGTACAACTTGTCGTTACCCGCTCCGCCACGCAGCTCGTAGCCATTACCGATAGCTATCAGCTCGTCATCGCCATCGCCACCATCGGCGATACCGGAAACGACGGTGATCTTGTCATTGCCGGCATCCCCGTAATAGATCGAACCAACGTCGCGCACGTAGCCAGAAATGTAGTCGTTACCATTGCCGCCGTGAATGATATCTGCTTGATTGTCGGTCGAGGACACGCCCGTCAATGCACCGGTAATGGTAAAGCTATTGCCGTAGAGGATGTCATTGCCGTCACCTCCGTCGATGATATCGTTACCGTCTCCGCCCTCAATCATGTTGGCCAATGCGTTACCCGTCAGCGTGTCGTTGAACGCGGAACCGACCAGGTTATCGATGTTGCTCAACACATCGCCTTCGGCATCGCCCCCGGTGCCAGCACCGGTCAGCAGGCTCACCTGAACCGCGGCAGCGCTGTTGACGTACCACGCGGCATCACCGCGCCCCACGCCCGTCAGCACATCCGCACCGCCGCCGCCAACAAAACTCTCAACCGCGCCGGCACTACCAGTGAAGGTGTCCGCATAACTGGAGCCCTGAAAGGCTTCAATGGAGGTGTACACATCTCCCGCACCAGCCCCCGTCACAAGAGGAGCACTGAGATTGAAGGTAACGCCCTCGGTTTCATAAGCAAAACTCAGGAAATCGACACCGAGGCCACCATCAAACCGATCCGATCCAGCACCGCCAATAAAGATATCGCCATTATTGGAACCGTTGATTTGCTCGATACCGCTGTAAGTATCCCCGGCAGCCGATCCGCCATTGGCAACGCCGGTTTTGGTGCTGATAACCACCGAACCGCTGTCGGCATAACTGGCGATATCAAAACCTGCCCCGCCAATCAGTTGATCCGCACCCGCACCACCATACAGAGTGTCATTGCCTGCACCGCCGGTGATGATGTTGTCGCCGGCGTTACCGAAACCGATGAAGTTACCGGTGCCGGTATAAGTCAGACGCTCCACTTCTGCGTTCAGGGTGTAGTTGACCTGATTGGTACGGACCTCATCGTCCCCCTCACCCGTCAGTTCGTTGACCAGTACCGAACCTGTGCCGGTGGCAAAGTAGACGTCATTACCCAGGCCACCACTGAATGTCATGGTTCCGGCCGTAACCGTGAACTGATCGTCGAAGACTGTCCCGATAATGTTCTCGAAATTGCTGAACACATCGCCCTGCGCATCGCCACCGACGCCCGTGCCGGCGTTATTGGCGACCGTCATGACGACAGCCTGGGCAGAACTGGAGTAATCCAGCTTGTCGGCGGTTCCAGCAGCACCATCAAGGACATCGGCCTGGGCACTTGCAACGAAGATATCGTTGAAGGATGAGCCACGGAACGTTTCGATTCCGGAAAAAGTGTCCCCGGCCGCAATCCCGGTGTGTACGCCGGTCTTGAGGTTCAGCGTCACGCCAGCACCGCTGTAATCGTCCTGATAGCTGACAGTGTCCGTGCCGGCCCCGCCGATCAACTGGTCCGCACCGCCACCCCCCATAAGCAAATCATTGCCGCTGCCGCCAGTGATGACGTTGTCGCTCGCATTGCCCCGGCCGGTAAAAGTGCCATTGCCAACACCGGTATAGGTCAGGCGCTCGACATTGTTTGCCAGTGTCACGTCGGCCTGACTGGTACGTACTTCGTCATACCCGCCGTCGACGCCCTCAATGACATTCAGGGTGTAGTTACCGTTGACAATGTAGACATCGTTGCCCGCACCACCGGTGAACGTCATCGAGCCCGCGGTAAGGGTGAACTGATCATCCTGGGCGGTCCCGATGATGTTCTCGAAGTTGCTGAACACATCGCCCTGCGCATCACCGCCACTCCCAACGCCACCGCCATTGGCGACAGACATGACGATGGCTTGCGCAGAACCGGAATAATCCAGCTTGTCGACGCCGCCGGCACCATCGAGGGTATCAACAGCAGAACTGGCAACGAACGTATCGCCATTGGCTGAACCACGGAAGGCTTCAATACCGGAGAAGGTATCCCCGGCCGCTATTCCAGTGTGCACACCCGTTTTCAGATTGAGCGTTACCCCTGCACCACTGGCATCATCCTCATAACTCACGGTATCGATACCAGCACCACCGATGAGCTGGTCAGCACCTGCGCCACCCGACAGCACATCATTGCCTGCACCACCGGTGATGATGTTGTCGCTGGCATTACCGCGCCCGGTAAAATTGCCGCTACCGGTATAGGTCAGACGCTCGACCTCTGCGTGTAACCCGGCACTGATCTGACTGGTACGCACCTCGTCATCGCCGCCGCCTGCCACTTCAACGATATTGAATCCGCCCGTGCCGTCGACGACGTAGACATCGTTGCCAGCGCCACCAACAGCCACCGTGAGGCCTGCATTGACAGTGAACCGATCGCCGTATGCCGAACCGATAACCCACTCCATGTTACTGAACTGATCACCCTGAGCGTCGCCTCCCAAGCCTGTACCGGCGCCATTGGCGACGGTGATGTTGACTGCCTGATCGGAGAGGGAATAGTCTAGTTTGTCCAGACCACCCGCACCATCCAGAATGTCGGCGCCCGTTCCGGCGAAGAAGGTATCGCCATAGGCTGAACCACGAATGGCCTCGATGCTGTAGAAGGTATCGCCCTGAGCCAGACCGGTATGCACACCTGTCTTCAGATTGATGGTGACACCGGCACCCGTCCTTTCATCTTCATAACTCGCGGTGTCCATACCGGCGCCGCCAATGAGCTGGTCAGCACCTGCGCCGCCGATGAGCACATCATTGCCGGCGCCACCAGAAATGATGTTTTCGCCCGCGTTACCACGACCGGTGAAGTTGCCCGTGCCCGTGTAGGTCAGGCGTTCGACGTTGGCTGCCAGGGTCATGTCAGCCTGGTTGGTAAAAAGCTCGTCAATACCGCCGCCAGCAGCCTCGATAATGGCGCCGTTGAAATAGCCATTGATGATGTAGACGTCATTACCCGCCGCGCCATTCAACGACAGCCCACCGCCATTGAGGGTGAAGGTATCGTTGAACGCGGAGCCGATCACGGTTTCCACGTTGATGAACGAATCCCCTTGAGCGTCACCACCAGTGCCTGTGCCCGCATTCACCGCGGAAGACAGAATGCTGATGGCTTGGGCAGAGGTCGAATAGTCGAGAATATCGCCACCCTGAAGACCGTCGAAGCTATCAGCAGCAGCGCCGCTGACAAAAGTATCGCCGTAGTTGGTGCCCTTGTAGAGCTCGATACCGGAGTAGCTGTCGCCCAAGGCAATACCTGTGTTTACACCGGTTTTGAGGTTCAGGGTCACGCCGATGCCATTCACGACTTCTTCATAGCTGGCGATATCGAAACCGGCACCGCCAATCAACTGGTCAGCCCCTGCACCACCCGTCAATACGTCGTCACCCGCACCGCCGGTGATGATGTTGTCACCTGCGTTACCGACACCCTTGAAGTTACCCGTACCCGTGAAGGTCAGGCGCTCGACGTTGGCCGCCAGATACGAGGTGTTCTGTGTCGTGCGAACTTCGTCGTCACCACCGCCGAAGGCTTCGATGATGCCGGCGTTGGTATTGCCATTGATGATGTAGACGTCATTGCCCGCGCCGCCATTGAGGGTCAGTCCACCACCGGTGAGGGTGAATGTATCGTTGAAGGCCGAACCGATGACAGTTTCCACGTTGGTGAACGTATCGCCCTGAGCGTCACCACCCGTGCCAGTGCCCGCTCCAGCAACGGCCGAAGTAATACTGATGGCCTGCGCCGAGGTTGAGTAATCGAGGACATCGCCGCCCTGCAGGCCATCAAAACTATCGACTGCTGCACCGCTGACGAAGGTGTCACCGTAGTTGGTGCCCTTGTAGAGTTCGATACCGGAGTAGCTGTCGCCCAAGGCGATACCTGTGTTTACACCGGTTTTGAGGTTCAGGGTCACGCCGATGCCATTCACGACTTCTTCATAGCTGGCGATATCGAAACCGGCACCGCCAATCAACTGGTCAGCCCCTGCACCACCCGTCAATACGTCGTCACCCGCACCGCCGGTGATGATGTTGTCACCTGCGTTACCGACACCCTTGAAGTTACCCGTACCCGTGAAGGTCAGGCGCTCGACGTTGGCCGCCAGGTACGAGGTGTTCTGTGTCGTGCGAACTTCGTCGTCACCACCGCCGAAGGCTTCGATGATGCTGGCGTTGGTATTGCCATTGATGATGTAGACGTCATTGCCCGCGCCGCCATTGAGGGTCAATCCACCACCGGTGAGGGTGAATGTATCGTTGAAGGCCGAACCGATGACAGTTTCCACGTTGGTGAACGTATCGCCCTGAGCGTCTCCACCCGTGCCAGTGCCCGCTCCAGCAACGGCCGAGACGATACTGATGGCCTGAGCCGACGTTGAGTAATCAAGGACATCGCCACCCTGCAGGCCATCGAAGCTATCGGCGGCGGCGCCACTGACGAAGGTATCCCCCCAATTCGTACCCCTGAAAACTTCGATGTCAGTGAACGTATCACCCTTGGCGGCACCGGTGTGTACACCCGTCTTGAGGTTCAGCGTCACCGGGATGACGTTGGTCACATCCTCATAACTGGCGATGTCGATCCCCGCGCCTCCATTGATCTGGTCGGCCCCCTCCCCGCCCATCAACACATCATTGCCGGCGCCACCATTCAAAATGTCATCACCGGCAAAGCCACGTATCTGATCATCACCCGCGGTACCCACCAGGGTATCTGCCGCGTTGGTGCCATTTATAACTGCCATTACATCTTCCTTGTGTTGTGTGTCGAAACTACGCAGAAACGCCAGACGCTCCGGGGTTGACCCTCTCTGAAGGTGTACTGGGTTTGATTATTTGTGAGGTTGAGCAGGCGAGGCAGTGTTTTTTATGACATCCGTTTCCGAGCAGCCTGTCGCTGCAATGTGAGGCAGACCGTACGAAAATTTGACGAGCACCGCTTGTTACTCGTGGCCTCAGCAAGTTCCACACCAGACGAGTCGACGAACGGTAGAGAATTGAAAAATCAAATGCCGTTTACGCAAAAAAAAAACCGACGCACCAGGGCGTCGGTTTTTAGTAGAGCCAGCTCCCGCAATCAGGTCATCTGAATGATGGTCTGCATGATGGTGCTCTGAGTCGAGATGGTCTTGGCATTCGCCTGATAGTTGCTCTGGCCCTTGATCAGGTCCACCAGCTCGTTGGTCAGGTTAACGTTCGACTCTTCCAGCGAGTTGGACGCGATCGAACCCAGCGTTCCGGTTTCCGGCGCATCGTAACCCGGGATACCCGAGGCGAAAGTCTCTTTCCAGCTGGTACCGCCGACTGCCTGCAGACCTTGTTCGTTGGTGAAACTGGCCAGCGCAACCTGGCCGATGGCCTTGCTCTGGTTGTTGCTGAAGTTGGCGAACAGCGTACCGGTACCGTCGATGGTCAGGTTGGTGATCTGGCCAGTGGCATAACCATCCTGAGTCGGAATTGAACGCGCGGTATCAGCGTTGAACTGAGTGGTCTTGGCCATGGAAATGGTCACGCCATTCGAGTTGGCAGCCGCGCCGTTAGGCGTGAATTTGCCGTTAGTCACGGTACCCGGCACCCAGCCGGTCAGCTTCAAGTCACTGCTGATGATCGGCTTGGTCGAATCTGCCGGGTTAGGCGTGCTGACCTGAGTGAGATTGCCAGAGCTGTCGAAGGTCAGTGTCGAAGCAACCGGAGGAGTGGCAGGATCGCTTGGATCGCTACCGGTAGCGTCCGGATTGCGCCCATCCACCAGGGTGTAAACCTTCCAGGTATTGTCATCAGTCTTCACAAAGTACTGATCCATGACGTGCGAATTGCCCTGAGTGTCATAGATCGGGGTACTGAACGACTTGGTGTACGTCGCAAGCTTGGTCGGATCGAACACGACAGCGTTGGCGCCCGTATCGACGATTTTTGTTGCCGACGAGTTCAGGTTGATGGTCGAGGTCACCAGCGAAGTCGACTTCGGCGCGAGGTTCGATGTGTCGATCTTCAGGTCGGTCAATACGCCGTTGATGATCTTGCCATTGGCGTCCACACCGTAACCTTGCAGGCGCGAGGTGTAGTCGGTGTTGGTGATGAAACCGTTGTTGTCGACCTTGAACGTACCAGCCCGCGTGTAGGTGATCGAGCCGTTGTTGCTCATGGTGAAGAAACCGGAACCGTTGATGCCCATGTCCAGCACGTTACCGGTGTTGTTGATGTCACCCTGAGTGAACTGCTGGGAGACGTTGGCCAGGCGCACACCGTTGCCGATGACCTTGCTGCCGCTGCCCAGGCGAGTGGCCGAGTAGACGTCTTCGAATTCTGCACGGGACGATTTGAAACCGGCGGTCGCGACGTTGGCGATGTTGTTGCCGGTCACGTCCAGTTGTTTGTTGGCTGCATAGAGACCGCTAAGGCCGATATTGAAAGACATATTCCACTCCTTTGTGCCGGTTAGTCGGCTCTATATACCAATGGTTTGTACTTTGGACAGGGCAACGGTGCCCTTGCCGGACAGGTTGAGCATCAGCTCGCCGCCGGTCTGGCTGATCGTGACACTGGTGACCGTCGCTGGCAGGTAGGTCGCCAGGTCGGTGGAGGTGCCATTGATCGATGCGTTGGCCTTGACGGTATAAGTACCGGCCTTGACCAGATTGCCGTCCTTGTCCTTGCCGTCCCAGGTGAAGCTCGCGTTGCCTGCAGCGCGACTGCCCAGATCGATGGTGCGAATCGCAGTACCGCTGCTGTCGGTGATGGTGACCGTGCCGCCGGCAATCGATGACGGAACGGTGACCGAACCGGTCATGCCCTTGCTCGGGTCGTCCATCTGCACACTGTTGGTCTGTACGATCACGTTGCGACCGACCAGCGACGACGCCTGCAAGGCTTGCGAGGAGTTGTAGTTGCCGGCCAGCGAACTGACGGTGCTGTTGAGGGTGGTGATGCCCTCAAGGCTGCTGAACTGCGCCAACTGCGCAACGAAGGCGCTGTTGTCCTGCGGGTCGAGCGGGTTCTGGTTCTTCAACTGGGTAACCAGCAGTTGCAGGAACGCGTCCTTGCCCAGGGCCTGGCCGCCGGTGGAGCTGTTCGTGGCCGAAGCAATGCCATCGGTGGTCGAACCGGTCTTCTTCGACGAGTTCGCCAGGATGTCCTTCATGCTCAGGCTGCTGGTGGTATCGGTAACGCTCATGGCAGTCGCCCCTTATTACTGACCGAGGGTCAGTACCTTCTGCATCATGGTTTTGGCGGTGTTCATCATTTCGGCGTTGGTCTGGAACGACCGGCTCGCGGAAATCATGTCAGCCATTTCTTCCACCACGTTGACGTTCGGGTAGTAGACGTAGCCCTTGGCATCAGCGGCCGGATGGTTCGGCTCGTAGCGCGCTTCGAGGTTGCTCTGGTCTTCGACCACGCCGAGCACCTGCACGCCCTGCCCTGCTGCGTCCTGGCTCTGGAACAGCGAGTTGCTGCCGCTGTTCTGGCCGCCCTGGAACATGGTGGCGAATACCGGGTGACGGGCACGGTAGGTCTGGTCGATGCTGGAAGAGACGGTTTCGGCGTTGGCGATGTTCGAAGCCACGGTGTTCAGACGCGTGGTTTGTGCGCTCATGCCGCTGCCGGCAATGTTGAAAACGCTGGACAGGGACATGGATTACTCTCCGCGCAGGGCTGAGACCAGCCCTTTGAATTTGCTGTTGAGCAGGGTGAAGCTGGCCTGGAAGCCGACTGCGTTTTCCGCGTAATTCGACTGCTCAAGCTGAGCATCAACGGTGTTCTGGTCGATCGAAGGCTGCATCGGCGTGCGATACATCAGCGACTCGTCGCCATTGCCCACGCCTTCAGCTTCGATGTGACGACTGTTGGTCATGTTCAGGGCGATGGTGCCGTTGGCGTTCTTCTGGGTCTGTGCTTCGAGCACTTTGGAGAAGTCCAGATCCCGAGCCTTGTAGTTCGGGGTATCGGCGTTGGCGATGTTGTTGGCCAACACTTCGGCACGCTGGGCGCGGAAGCCCAATGCCTTTTCGTGAATGCCGAGCGCTTTATCGAAGCTGATGCTCATGTCGGGAACCTTCGGGTGACCGGTTTTTCGTACCTGAGCTTTAGCAAGCCGCGTGCCAATGCGAAAAACCCCCGAAAACCGGGGCTTTGCGCGGCATCGGCAATGCGGCAATGCCAGAAAAGCGGCAAACGGCTTCCGCTGAATGCCGCTTTTCTGCCGCTTGCCTCCGCCTGTAGGAGCTGCCGAAGGCTGCGATCTTTTGATCTTGTTTTTTAAGATCAAAAGATCGCAGCCTTCGGCAGCTCCTACAGAGGGGATGTGAGAGGCATAAAAAAAGGCAGGCCTTTGCGGGCCTGCCGTTTTTTGCTGTTGCCGATGCAATCATTTGGCCTGGTAAATGATCCCCGGGCTGCACTGAACCATCTGGTAATGATCCGGCAAACCGTTCAGCGCTTCGGAAGCGCCAAGGAACAGGTACCCGCCCGGTTTCAGCGTGCTGTGAATGCGCAACAGGATGTCTTTCTTCACCTCGGCGGAGAAGTAGATCAGCACGTTGCGGCAGAACACGATGTCGAACTTGCCCAGGCTCGCGTAGCTGTCGAGCAGGTTGAACGAACGGAATTCCACCCGGTTCTTGATCGGCGCCTTGATCACCCAGCGCCCCGGCCCTTTCGGGTCGAAGTAGCGCTGCAGACGATCGGCGGACAAACCGCGGCCGATCGCCAGGCTGTCGTACTCGCCGGTCTTGCAGTTGGTCAGCATGCTGCCGGACAGGTCCGTGGCAACGATCTGCACGCCCATCTTCAGCTGGCCGAGGTTGCTGCGCTCGAACTCGTCGATCGACATCGACAGCGAATACGGTTCCTGACCCGACGAGCACGCCGCCGACCAGATCCGCAGACGCTGGTTGGGACTGGCCTTGATCGCCTCGGGCAGTACCTTGTTCTTCAAGACTTCAAACGGATAGGTGTCACGAAACCACAGGGTTTCGTTGGTCGTCATGGCATCGACCACCTGCTCGCGCAAACCGCTGCGCGGCTGGGTCTGGATGCGCTGTACCAGCTCACCCAGGGACTTGATGCCTTGCTGCTCCATCAGTTTGTTGAGACGGCTCGAGACCAGGTACTGCTTGTTTTCACCGAGCAAAATGCCACAGGCTTTTTCCAGGAAGACCCGGAACTGTTCGAAATCCAAATTACCCGTAGACAATGATGCCGCCTCTTAAATCGTGTTGACCGCCAGGGGCAGAAGGCCCCTAGCTGATATCTGCTGCTTTGATCCGGTCGACTACCCGGGATGCCAGGTCATCAGGACGGAACTTGGCCAAAAAGTCATCGGCACCGACTTTCTTGACCATCGCCTGATTGAATACCCCCGACAACGAAGTATGCAGGATGATATGAAGCTTTTGCATGCGCGGGTCGTTGCGGATTTCCGCCGTCAGGGTGTACCCGTCCATCTCCGGCATCTCGATGTCGGAAATCATCATCAGGAACTCTTCTTCCGGCTTCTTTCCCTCATCGACCAGCTTGCGCAGGTAATCCAGCGCCTGCTTGCCGTCGTTCAGCGCCACCACTTCGACACCGACCGTCTGCAGGCAACGCGTGACCTGCTTGCGCGCCACCGACGAGTCATCGACCGTCAGCACCCGCAGCGACAACGCCTTGCTTTGGGTTTCGACATCGACCACGCCGACCGAAATCGCTTCCGGCGTCGGCGCGACTTCCGCCAGCACCTTCTCGACATCGATGATTTCGACTAACTGATTGTCGACCCGAGTCACAGCGGTCAGGTAGTGATCGCGCCCCGTGCCCTTGGGCGGCGGATGGATCTCTTCCCAGTTCATGTTGACGATGCGCTCCACCGAGCGGACCAGGAACCCCTGGGTCTTGGTGTTGTACTCCGTGATGATCACGAACGGACTGTTCTTGTCTTTCAACGCTCCGGAACCGGTCGCCATTGCCAGATCAAGGATCGGAATGGTCGCCCCCCGGATATTCGCCACCCCGCACACCACAGGACTGGACTTGGGCATCAACGTCAGCGACGGGCATTGCAGCACTTCCCGCACCTTGAACACGTTGATGCCGTAGAGCTGCTGACCGTCGAGACGGAACAACAGCAGCTCCAGGCGATTCTGCCCTACCAGTTGCGTGCGCTGGTTCACCGAATCCATTACACCAGCCATGCCCAGACTCCTACATCAACGCCAAGTGTTGTTGCGACGCACATTCATTGCTAAACGGCACGGCGCTTGCTTTTTAACTCGTATGAACGCTCAAACGACATTTTTTCGACGCCTGACCTCCCGCACCCGCAAAGCGCTGTGCGCGGTGTCTGCCGTCTGCTTGTTTTTCGCTGGCAGCCCTGCCGGTGCTGATACGGTTACCTTGCCTGACATGCTTATCGGCGTCACTCAGGGCTTTCTTGAGTTCACCGTAGAAGACTATCTGGCTACCAGTCAAACGGAAGGCCGTTACGAAATCGAGGTCAACCAGCTCGACCCGCGTATGCGCATGCCTATGTGCGACAAGGAATTGACAGCGTCACTGGAGAGTCCGGCACGTCCGCTGGGGCGGGTAACGGTCAAGGTCCGCTGCGAGGGAAGCTCGCCCTGGACGGTGTTCGTGCCCGCTCAAGTCCGCCTGTTTCGCGAGATTGTCACCACCACCCGTCCACTCAAACGCGCCGGGATTATCGGGCCGCAGGACGTGACCTTGCGTGAACGCGACGTCAGTCAGATCAATCAAGGTTTTTTGACGTCGGTAGACGAAGCGATCGGACAGAAATTAACCCGACCAACGGTCGCCGATCAGGTGATTACCCTCGTGCACATGGAACAGGCCGAAGTGGTGCGCAAGGGTGATCAGGTCGTCATCACCGCCCGCAGCGGTACGCTTGCCGTGCGCATGCCCGGTGAAGCCCTGGCCAATGGCGGTCTGAAAGAACAGATCCGTGTAAAGAACCTCAATTCCAACCGGGTGATCAAGGCGCAGGTCATCGCGCCGGGCCAGGTGGAAGTGGCCATGTAAAACGCTCAAGGAGAAAACTGGCGCCGACCCCGACGCTTCCCTAAACTGTGCCCAGGCGAGACACGCTTCGGCGCATGCAGCTCATTGCAAAGTGAGCCTAAAGTTTTCCAGGGAATGGCCGAGAACATGGCAAGCGTCCAAATTCCCAGAGGTTTTTAACATGGTCATCGATTTCAGCCGTTTGAACAGCTCCTCGTCACTTACGGGCAGTACACGTACCAGCAACGCCAAGGAAACCGCCGAAACCGGCACCTCCGCGCCGCTGAATACCCCGGCCGAAACGGCCAGTACCGCAAAAAGCGGGGAATCGGTACACCTCAGCAATGAGGCTCAACAGTTGCAGAAGGTCACTGACAAGCTGCGCGATCAGCCTGCCGTCGACAAAGCCCGCGTGGCCGAGTTGAAAGCAGCGATTGCCGATGGCAGCTATAAAGTCGACAGCAACCGTGTAGCCAGCAAACTGCTCAACTTCGAAGCCCAGCGCTAGGCTTTTTGCCTGCGCCAGGCTTTTGGACGCTTAGAACCCAAGGCCAGCCATGCACGACACTAATTTATTGCAACTGATCACCGACGACTTTGCTCCAGCTCAACAATTGCTGGAGTTACTGCAAACCGAGTCCCTCGCCTTGCACGGTCGCGACATGCCCTTGCTCGAAGATATTCTGGCGCGCAAACAGGCATTGATCATTCTGCTTGAACAGCATGGCCGCAAGCGCAGCGAAATCCTTGCCAGCCTCAACCTGCCGCTCGACCGTCAGGGCCTGGAGCAACTGGCCAGCCACTCCAGTATTGGCGACCAGTTGCTGTCCCAGAGCGATGTGCTGACCGACCTGATTGCCCAGTGCCAGGCAACAAACGTCAAGAATGGCCAGTCGATCCAGATCCAGCAGGCCGCTACGGCCAATCAACTGAAAATCCTCACCGGGGGCGAGCCGCCAGCGTTGTATGACGCCACGGGCACTTTCGCCAAACCCGCCAAGCCGCGTACGCTCAGCCAGGCGTGAGCCATTCGATGTGCCTGCACTATCAACACGCGAAACATGCTGGCAAAATGCTGGCTAGTCGTAGTCAAATTTTGTCTGGAGATTGAGAAAACGTGCCAAACGCCCTAAGCGCGGATGATACTCCGCAGCCACCAAAGGTGCTGACCACGCCCCTGGAAATCTCCAGCAACCTGCGCCAGCTGCAAGAAAGCCACGATCCGCTGATCATCACTTTCCATGAACGCAGTCAGCGCTTTCAGAGCTACCTGATCAAGGTCGACCGCGAAACCGCCACCATCGCCCTGGATGAAATGATCCCGCGCGACGGTGAACGCTTCCTGCTGGCTGGCGAACCGTTCAAGGTCGAAGGCTTCCACGAAGGTGTGCGCATCGCCTGGGAATGCACTGGCACGCTGGACATTCAAGAATCGGATGGCGACCGTTTCTACACCGGCGAGCTGCCGAGCGAAGTGATTTACCACCAGCGCCGCAACGCCTTTCGCGCAGCCCTGAAGCTGACTGACCTGGTCAGCGTCGAACTTGGCGGCGAAAAGCTCAAGGCGCCGATCAACGGCAAGCTGCTGGATATATCCGCCACCGGCTGCAAGCTGCGCTTTGAAGGCGACATCACCGACCGCCTGCAACTGGGCCAGGTCTATGACCGCATGATCGCCACCCCGCTGTTCGGCAATCAACCCATCTCGGTCGAACTGCGTTATCTGCATTTCGAAGAAAAGCTCAACATCACGTTTGCCGGCCTGCGCTTCCACAACATCAGTGGCCAGGCGGCGCGCAACGTCGAGCGCTTCGTTTATCAGCTGCAACGTGAAGCTCGCCGGTTCGATAAAGACGATCTGTAATCCGCGTGCACAATGAAAAAGGGCAGTCCCTGGCGGGACTGCCCTTTTTTATGGCGGAAATTTTTCTGCCAGCACCGAACACCTG